>NZ_NJGF01000001.1:0-609603 GCF_002209985.1 Bacillus sp. K2I17 | reverse complement strand
GATGCCAATCATGGATAACAATCAAATGCCAAATATGATGCCAATCATGGATAACAATCAAATGCCGAATATGATGCCGATAATGGATAATAATCAACCACCGAATATGATGCCATATCAAATACCATACCAACAGCCTATGATGCCGCCAAATCCGTATTATCAACAACAAAATCCATATCAAATGCCATATCAGCAAGGGGCACCGTTTGGACCGCAATATACGTCTATGCCAAATCTAAATATGATGCCAATGGATAATAATATGCCACCGCTCGTGCAAGGAGAGGAAGATTGTGGATGCGGAGGAGAGAGTAGGCTATATAGTCCGCAACCTGGAGGACCACAATACGCGAATCCTTTATATTATCAACCAACTCAATCGGCATATGCGCCACAGCCAGGAACGATGTATTATCAACCAGATCCACCAAATGTATTTGGGGAGCCGGTTTCAGAAGAAGAGGACGAAGAGGAAGTTTAAAAAAGGCGGGATTATTCCCGCCTTTTTTGTATGTAGAGTCGTTCTGAAAATGGAAGATTTACATCAAATGTTAGAAAATCCCCAGTGAAATATTAACAGTGTAAAAACCTTCTCTGTTACTCATCATAAGAGGGAGCTTTTCAGAAGAGAAGTTCATTCTAACAGAGGGGGTTTTTGTATTGAATACGAAAGTAAAAGTGATTGCTGCTTCTTTGTTAGTTACCAGTGCATTAGCTGCATGTGGTACACCAAAAGATAACAATGCAATGGATGGACGTAACTACAACTATAAGCATACATCTTATAATGATACACACCAGTATCGTGATAATGTAGCGCGTAATGATCGCTATACAGATTATGTAACATATAGAAATGGTCGTAACGATACAGGATATAACAATTATTACCGCGATGTAAATTACAACGGACAAATTGCTAATCCGCATCCAACTCGTAATATTACAATGAACAATTCATACATTAACAATGATGGTAAAACAGCTGAAAGAATAACGAATCGTGTGAAACGTATGAATAACGTAGACCGCGTGTCTACAGTTGTATATGGAAACGATGTAGCGATTGCAGTAAAACCACGTAATACAGTGACAAATGAAACGGCGATGGCGAACGAAATTCGTCAAGCGGTTTCAAATGAAGTTGGAAACAGAAACGTATATGTTTCTGTAAGAAATGATATGTTTACTCGTGTCGATGCAATGAGCACACGTCTACGTAATGGTACTGTTACAAACGATTTTAATCGTGATATAGGAAATATGTTCCGAGACATTCGTTACGGTTTAACTGGTACTATGCGATAGCAAAACGAAAGAGGAAGGGGTAGCCCTTCCTCTTTATTCATCGTTGTCTTGTAAACGACGTTTTTTAATGAAATAACTAGTGGAATAAGAAATTAAAAAGCATATAAAGAAAATACTACCTGTTAAAATAGCTTCGAAAAAAGGTCTCTCTGGACTGAAAATGATATAAATAATAGCTATAATAATTCCAACAATAAGAGAGCGTAAGACAAGCTTGTAATAAGGAGTTAACTTTATATCCTTTTCGCCTTCTTCTACATCGATAGAAACGCTTAACTGTAAATAACTAAGTACGATACTTGTAAGGATAAATAATAACCATAATGGAGATTTCGTAGTTTGATCCATTCCTTCAGTGAATCCGATATATCCTAAAATGCCAATTATACCAAGCGATTGAAAAAGAAAGGCAATACGTATGTTTTTTAATGTTTTCAGAATGAGACGTTCATCCTTTATTTTTTTCACAATATCCATCTCCTGTTTATTATGATTTCGCTATTATATTAATTGTAATATATATATTGCATTTATCAATTTATAATTTATACGAAGTTCGTTTGAGTAAAAGAGGAAATAAAATATTTTTATAAACATGTTGCACTTATACTTTATTAATGTTATATTAGCAAAGCGATGAGCTAATTTACGTAAGACGAGAGATATGCTTAAGTGCTAAACACGCGAATGTGGTCGCCTGGTCTTTCGCCGTAAACGCATCAAGACGCCTGCTTTGCAGGCGTCTTTCATTTTATATAAAAACAAATGCTAATGCAGATAAAGATAAAACTTTATCTGCATTTTTTTATTTTCGAGAGAAATGTAATATGGTCATTTATATGGATAAAACCTCCATTTCCGGAAAAACTACTAATGAAAGTTTGATCTTGCCTAAAAGAGGTGAACGGAAATGAAATGGATACTGATTACGATGCAAGCTTTCGTTATGATGTTTTGTTTCGTTTATGAAACGAATGTGAAGGCGGAAGGGCCAGTACCAGAAGTAACAGAAAAAGAGCCTGAAGTTACAATTTTATTAGAGCGAATGTATGTTGATGGAGAAGTAAGTGAGGAAATCTTTACAGAAAAAGTAGCGGACTTAGAAAAGTTTTTACAGCAGTATAAAGAATGGCAGCTCGTTGATCGTGATGATGTACAAATTGTATTACAAAAGAAAGTTGATGATATTTCTCCGTTATTAAAGACGAGCGGTTATTTTGGTGTGTCAGAGGAAGGGATATTACAAATTTTCAAAGGTGTACCGAAAAGTGATAATGCGATTCATTCCTTCTTTCAAATTGATATGAAAAAGCTTGAGAGCTATGAGCGTGCGAAGTTGAAGCGTGGTATTCGTATTAAATCAAAAGAAGGTTTTGTGAAGACGATTGGAAAAATGAAGCAATACGCAGTGCAAAATAAGAAAAAAAGCAGCTCATGGTGAGCTGCTTTTTTTACTTGTTTTTATCTAAAATTTGTTTTGCGATTTCATCAATTAGCATATCTTTTCCGATTGGATTGAAAGCTTTCGTATTGAAGATTTCATTTGATACTTCATATACGTGATTGTTTTTAACTGCTTTATTGTCTTTCCAAACGGCACTGTTTTTGTAGTCTTCGTAAACTTTATCAGCTTCGCCGCCAAAGTTTACAATAAACATTTGATCAGGTTGGAATGCAACAAGACCTTCTAACGATACTTGTGCCATCGTTTGTTTTAAATCTGTACCTTTTGTTGCTGGAAGTTTTAAGTCATTAAAGATGATGTCACCGTATCCGAAGCTACCGTATACACGGAAGTTTTGTGGTGTAACTGCGACGAACATAAAGTTCTCATCTTTTGTTTTTTCTTTAATTTTTTTAGATAAAGAGTCTGCTTTTTTATCGTAGTCTGCAATCCATTTGTCTGCTTTCTTTTCTTCGTCAAATAGTTTACCTACTTCTTTAAACTTACCGCGCCAGTCTTCTAAGTTTGTTTCTAAAACAACTGTTGGTGCAACCTTTTCTAATTGATCATAGATCTTCAATTGACGATTATTTAAAATAATTAAGTCTGGTTTTAATGCAGTAACAGCTTCTAGATCAACTTTAGGTGCCCAGTACCACCCTACTGCTTTTACTCCGTCTAATTTTTCTGTTAAATGATTTTGGATTTTATCTTTATATGTGTTTGTTGTACCAACAGGTTTGTGTCCAAGAAGTAATAATTCTTCTGTTGATCCAGACAGGTCAACAATTCTCTTTGGATTTACTGGAATTGTAGCCTCCCCTTTAGTGTGTTTTACAACTTTTGTTTTCAGGTGTTCTTTCGCTTTCGATTCTTCTTTTTGAGAAGAACAGCCAACGATAGAAAGAACAACTAGCATAATAGTAAATAAAATAAATAGCTTCTGCTTCATCCTGATGTAACCCCTTGAATTAATGTTGATAATCATTATCGACTTCTGTATATTAAGGTGCTTCATACTTTCTGTCAATGGAAAATAACAGAAGTTTCAAATAGGGAACATTTGTTGGGGTAGTCTCGCTTTTCTATCATTAAATATGTTAAAATGGAATACATGATTTAAGAGGGAGAGATCGTATTTTGTTTGAATATGTTACAGGTTACGTGGAGTATGTAGGACCGGAATATGTCGTAATTGACCATAATGGAATTGGTTATCAAATTTTCACACCAAATCCGTATGTATTTCAAAGAAGTAAGCAAGAAATCCGTGTCTATACATATCATTATGTGAGAGAAGATATTATGGCACTTTACGGGTTTAAAACACGTGAAGAGCGTTTATTATTTACAAAGTTGTTAGGTGTGTCTGGTATTGGACCAAAAGGCGCTCTTGCAATTTTAGCGTCTGGTCAAACAGGACAGGTCGTTCAAGCGATTGAACACGAAGACGAGAAGTTTTTAGTGAAGTTCCCAGGCGTCGGAAAGAAAACAGCACGCCAAATGATTTTAGATTTAAAAGGAAAACTAGCTGATGTCGTGCCAGATGCATTTGTTGATTTATTCTCAGACACAGAACGTTTTGATGAGAAGAAAGGTTCATCAGTTGAGCTTGATGAGGCGCTGGAAGCTCTGCGCGCACTTGGATACGCAGAACGAGAAGTTTCTCGCGTTGTACCAGAGTTATTAAAAGAATCATTAACGACGGATCAGTATATTAAAAAGGCACTTAGTCTTTTACTAAATGGTAAGAGGTGAGTATAATGGACGAACGTCTCCTTTCAGGGGAATCTGCATATGAAGATTCGGATTTAGAATATTCATTACGGCCACAGACGCTCCGTCAGTATATTGGCCAAGATAAAGCGAAACATAATTTAGAAGTGTTTATTGAAGCAGCGAAAATGCGTGAAGAAACGTTAGATCATGTGCTTCTATATGGACCACCAGGACTTGGTAAAACGACGCTTGCCAATATTATTGCCAATGAAATGTGCGTAAATGTTAGAACAACTTCAGGTCCAGCAATTGAAAGGCCGGGAGATTTAGCAGCTGTATTAACAGCACTTCAGCCGGGTGATGTATTATTTATTGATGAAATTCATCGTTTGCATAGGTCAATTGAAGAAGTGTTATATCCTGCGATGGAAGATTTTTGCCTTGATATCGTAATTGGAAAAGGGCCATCAGCACGGTCTGTACGTTTAGATTTACCGCCATTTACATTAGTTGGAGCAACGACCCGTGCGGGGGCATTATCAGCGCCGCTTCGTGACCGTTTCGGTGTACTTTCAAGATTAGAGTATTACACAGTAGATCAGCTTTCTGAGATTGTTGAACGTACAGCAGAAGTATTCGAAGTTGAAATTGATTCGTTAGCCGCACTAGAAATTGCAAGACGTGCTCGTGGTACACCTCGTATTGCGAATCGTTTATTACGACGTGTACGAGATTTCGCACAAGTTCGTGGTAACGGAACGGTTACGATGGAAATTACACAAATGGCGTTAGAACTACTGCAAGTAGATAAATTAGGTCTAGATCATATCGATCATAAATTACTGCTTGGTATTATTGAGAAATTCCGTGGTGGCCCAGTCGGGTTAGAAACGGTTTCGGCAACGATTGGAGAAGAATCTCATACGATTGAAGATGTATATGAGCCATATTTATTACAAATTGGCTTTTTACAACGAACGCCAAGAGGCCGAATCGTAACGCCGCTTGCATATGAGCATTTCGGAATGGAGATGCCAAAAGTATGACGGAGATGCCAAAGCTGCTTATTACAGCTGGTATTTTGCTCATTGTTGTTGGATTAGCTTGGAAGTTCATAGGAAGGCTTCCAGGCGATATTTTTGTGAAAAAAGGTAACGTTACCTTTTATTTTCCTATCATTACATGTATTGTGTTAAGTATTGTATTATCTTTTATTATGTATATAATAAATCGATTTAAATAAGAAATAGGTGGATATAGTTATGGATATTAATCTGTTTGATTTTCATTTACCAGAAGAACTTATTGCACAAATCCCATTAGAAGATCGTGAAACATCAAGATTAATGGTGTTAGATCGTGAAACAGGCGATATTGAGCATAAACATTTTACAGACATTCTTTCTTACTTACATGAGGGGGATTGCTTAGTTTTAAATGAAACGAAAGTTATGCCTGCTCGTTTGCACGGTGTGAAAGAAGATACAGGCGCGCACATTGAAGTACTTCTTCTAAAACAAGAAGAAGGCGATAAGTGGGAAACGCTTGTTAAGCCAGCGAAACGTGTAAAAGAAGGAACTGTTATCTCTTTTGGCGAAGGGAAATTAAAAGCAACTTGCATAGGAACTGCAGATCAAGGTGGACGTCATCTTGAATTTTCATATGACGGCATCTTCTATGAAATTTTAGATGAACTTGGGGAAATGCCACTTCCTCCATATATTAAAGAGACGCTAGAAGATCGCGATCGCTATCAAACAGTATATGCGAAAGAAATCGGTTCAGCAGCAGCGCCGACTGCGGGACTTCACTTTACAGAAGAGTTACTGGAGAAGTTAAAACAAAAAGGCGTCGGGTTAGCTTTCATTACACTTCACGTAGGACTTGGAACATTTAGACCAGTTTCTGCAGATACGATTGAAGAACACCATATGCACGCAGAATATTACCATATGTCTGAAGAGACAGCTGCGTTATTAAATCGCGTGAAAGAGAATGGTGGACGTATTATTACGGTAGGTACGACTTCAACTCGTACGTTAGAAACAATTGCGACAGATCATAACGGTAAGCTTTGTGCTGCTTCTGGATGGACAGACATTTTTATGTACCCAGGTTATGAATTTAAAGCAATTGATGGTTTAATTACAAACTTCCATTTACCGAAATCAACATTAATTATGCTTGTAAGTGCATTTGCAAATAGAGATAATGTACTTCATGCTTATAATGAAGCAGTAAAAGAAAAATATCGTTTCTTTAGCTTCGGTGATGCAATGTTCGTTGCATCTCACGCTAAAATGGGAAACAAATAAAAGGAGTAAATTATGACAGCAATTCGTTATGAATTTATTAAAACTTGTAAACAAACAGGTGCCCGTTTAGGACGTGTACATACGCCGCACGGTTCATTTGATACACCAACATTTATGCCAGTTGGTACACTTGCAACAGTTAAAACAATGTCACCAGAAGAATTAAAAGCAATGGATTCTGGCATTATTTTAAGTAATACGTATCATTTATGGCTACGCCCAGGTCACGAAATTATTCGTGAAGCAGGTGGTTTGCATAAATTTATGAACTGGGATCGTGCGATCTTAACGGACTCTGGTGGTTTCCAAGTATTCAGTTTAAGTGACTTCCGTCGTATTGAAGAGGAAGGCGTTCACTTCCGTAACCACTTAAATGGAGATAAATTATTCTTATCACCAGAAAAAGCGATGGAAATTCAAAATGCATTAGGATCGGATATTATGATGGCATTTGATGAGTGTCCACCTTTCCCGGCTACTTTTGAATATATGAAGAAATCTGTAGAACGTACAAGCCGCTGGGCAGAACGTTGTTTAAAAGCGCATGAACGTCCACAAGATCAAGGTTTATTCGGTATTGTACAAGGCGGAGAGTTCGAAGAGCTTCGTCGTCAAAGTGCAAAAGACCTTGTTTCAATGGACTTCCCTGGTTACGCTGTAGGTGGTTTATCTGTAGGTGAACCGAAAGATATTATGAACCGTGTACTTGAGTTTACAACACCACTTCTTCCAGATAATAAGCCACGTTACTTAATGGGAGTAGGTTCTCCTGACTCGTTAATCGATGGTGCAATTCGTGGTATTGATATGTTTGACTGCGTACTTCCAACTCGTATCGCTCGAAATGGTACATGTATGACAAGTGAAGGCCGTCTAGTTGTAAAAAATGCGAAATTTGCAAGAGACTTCGGTCCGCTTGATCCAAATTGTGATTGCTATACATGTAAAAATTACTCTCGTGCGTACATTCGTCACTTAATGAAATGTGATGAAACGTTTGGAATTCGTTTAACGTCTTATCACAACCTTCATTTTCTGTTAAACTTAATGGAGCAGGTGAGACAAGCTATTCGTGAAGACCGTCTTGGCGATTTCCGCGAAGAATTCTTTGAACAGTATGGCTTTAATAAACCGAATGCTAAAAACTTCTAATACATAATTTAAAAGGAGGAACAAAAGATGAATCCAGGTATGATGAATATCGTTATGATCGTTGCGATGTTTGCGATTTTCTATTTCTTATTAATCCGCCCGCAACAAAAGCGTCAAAAAGCAGTTGCTCAAATGCAAAATGAGTTAGCAAAAGGTGATACTATCGTAACAATCGGTGGTTTACACGGTACAATCGAATCAGTAGATGAGACGAAAATCGTTATTAAATCTGGTGGTTCACACTTAACTTTCGATCGTAATGCGATTCGTGAAGTTGTGAAAAACTAATGAGAAAGGCCCTGCATGAAATGTGCAGGGCCTTTTTTAGTTATTTTGTTTTGACATATTTACCCCGAAAATACCACCGAGTGTACTCGCGCCCATTAATGCTAATTGATAAAGTAACTGGGAGTTCGATAAAGTTTGAGAGAAGCCTAAATAGTTAACTAGAAAAACAAGTATAGCGAATGTAAGACCTGTTGTGAAACCTACTAGCCAACCTTTCCCTTGTGCTTTTTTGCCGGCAGTAAATCCGGATATAAGCATAGATAAAAGAGCTAGTATAAAAATAGTAACAGCTAATGTCTCTTCAGTCATATCTGTAAACTTTAATAAAAGAGCCATAACCATGCTAATAATTGATGCGAAAATTAATAAGGTAATGATACCAAAGCCGATTGCGGTTGATAATTTTTTCGTTCCATCCATTTATACATTCCCCCTTTTTAATACAAGCATATTTTCTTTTTTCCCAAGTTAGACTAGTTTATTTTTTATAGGGGAGTCTATACGTAAAAAAGGAGATGTAGAAATGGAATGGGTATCAATCATTGGCCGGACGATGCTTTTGTATATCATCATATTAATTATTTTTCGTCTTATGGGTAAACGTGAAATTGGAGAGTTAAGTGTATTAGATTTAGTCGTATTCATTATGCTTGGGGAAATGGCTGTAGTCGCAATTGAAAATACCGATAAATCACTTTGGCACCAATTAGTTCCGATGACTTTTCTTATGTGTATACAGATTATTCTGTCAGTCATTTCATTAAAGTTTCAACGATTTCGGCATTTAATAGAAGGTGAGCCGGCTATTCTTGTAAATGCGGGGAAAATTGATGAAAAGAAGATGAGAAAGCAGCGTTATAATATAGATGATTTATTGATGCAATTAAGGGAGCAAGGAGTTGGAGATATCCGAGATGTAGAATACGCTATTTTAGAACCATCTGGGAAGTTATCTGTCTTTCAAAAACAAAAAGGTAAACAGGATACATTGCAGTTTACTCTTCCTCTTATTATTGATGGAGAAATTCAATTGAATCATTTACAAATGATTGAACATACAGACGAATGGCTCATTGGAAAATTAAAAAACTTAGGTTATAACGATATCACACAAATTTTATACTGCAGCTTTCAAAACGGACAATTTTTTGTTGATTTGAAAGAAAACTAGAGGCTTACTATATGAAATAGTAAGCCCGTTTACTTCAAAAATGAAAGTTTTCGAATGATTGGAAGTCGACTCAACTCTTCTTTTCGAATGAGTTTGAAAGTGAAGAGGAGGATAATATAAACGATTGTTGTTAAAGTGATTTCCCATAATGTTTGTACGCCGAGTGAATGAGAGAAAATTATATATTTATGAAGGTAAAAACCGAAAGCGCCTGCAATACCGATAGCAAGTCCGCCGAAAATGTAGTCTTTTGCGTAAATGGTAAATGTAATTTTCTTTAAAACAGTAGCGTAATGAAGGAATGTTACCGTCACTATATTTGCTGCAATTGCAAGGGCAACCCCCATCATTTGAAAATCTGGCCTTGAAGCTAGTACAAAAATAACGATTAATTTCACGATGGCGCCAATAAATGTATTCATCATTGCAGCTCTTGCTAAGTTTAAAGCTTGTAAAACAGAGGTAAGTGGACTTTGAAAGTAATGAAATAAAAAGCAAGGTGCAAGAAGCTGGATAAACGCTGTTGCACTATCCGATCCATACATAAGAGTTAAAATAGGAGAAGCGAATACGTATAATATAACGACTGACCACCCACCAGTAATTAATGAGATCCGAAGAGCTTGTTGGAGGCGGTGTTCCACTAATTTATGCTGTCTTTTAGCCATCGCTTCACTAATAGATGGAACGAGTGCTGTAGAAAGAGCGTATGTAATAAAGGCTGGCAGTGATAGAAGTGGGAATGCATAACCGTTTAATATACCGTATTGCTGGGTTGCGACAGAGGCAGCAACTCCGGCAATCGCTAAGCTTTGCATAACAACGATAGGTTCAAAAAAATATGAAACGGAACCGATTAAACGACTTCCTGTAGTTGGAAGGGCAATATCCATAAGAGAATAAAATGTACCCTTGCTCTCCTTTACAGTAGTGAAAAATCCAGAGCGTATAGATAAATGTTTTTCGCGCTGGAATAAAGTGAGTAAAAATAATAACGATGCAACTTCACCGAGAACGGCTGATAACATAGCGCCAGCTGCAGCATATTCTACACCGTAAGGTAAAAATAACTGAATGCATATAGCGATAATTGTAATGCGGACAACTTGTTCTATAACTTGAGCATAAGCGCTAGGTTTCATATTTTGTTTCCCTTGGAAATAACCGCGTAAAACAGAAGAAACAGCAATAACAGGAACGACAGGTAAAATGGCCATTAATGGATAGTACGTTCGTTCATCAGTTAATAATGTTTTTGCTAAAATAGGTGTGAGGAGCATAATTCCGATTGTTAAAATGATACTAATAACGGATGTAACAGCTAATGATACTGTTAATATTTTTTTAACTCTTTGTTTATCGTTCACAGCTTCCGCTTCTGCTACAAATTTTGCGATTGCGACAGGAAGGCCGATTTGTGTTAATGTAATTGCTAGAATGAATGTAGGAACGGCCATCATATAAAGGCCAACACCTTCTTCCCCTAAAATACGTGCCATTACAATCCGGTTAATAAATCCAAGGATTTTGGTAATAAAGCCGGCTATCATTAAAATAAATGCACCTTTTAAAAAGCTTTGTCTCGTCATGGTCTTCTCCTACCTTCTCAAAATCAGTGGAATGATTTACAATAATTTATATGCACGTATGAGACAAGAATGACAAGCATTTAAGAGAGTGAAGTATGAGAGTGCTCTTGAAAGTAGTTATTGCTGTCCATTAGAGCGGGATTAAAAGCGACTTTTCGTGCTGAAATAAGAAGGAGATGTTTATGTATGTTAGAAAAAGAGGCTTTGGTAGAATCATACCGCGGACAGTTACAAGTCGTTTTAGAAAGCAAAGTAGAAGAGTTTCACATGTTCGGTTATGACCGAGTAACAGATGATGATATTTGGAAGTTTCTTAAAGTGAAGAAGTGGAAAAAAATAAACGGTGATGTTAGATTATATGAATTAGTAAATGATGTATTAAGAGTAAGTACTAATGAATATATGAATTATTTAACTGTTGAAGCATATCAAGCGCCACTTTGGTCATTTGATGAATATGAAAATAAATAACCGACTGCAATTGGTTTGTTCTTCCTTTTGCAGTATAATGATAGGTATTGATAATGAGGAAATAATTATGTCTAAGATTATATATAAAGGGGGTAGTGAAGAGAAAAAATAAATAATGAAAGTGTAGGTATTGTGAAAAACTTACCGACACAGCTAGTGATGAACTAGCAAAATTATAGAAAGGAAGTCTACTAACTAGGCGTATGCACACGTGTAAAAGTAAATCGTAAGAGATTTATTTAAAGTGTTAGTAGCAGAAAGAGGGTACATATGGCAAAGCGTGGTACGAGAATTGCCGCCTTTTTCCTCATCGTTTTATTAATCGGTGGAGTAATTGGTGCGGCAGGAAAAGACATAGCAAAAGGAATTAGTCTAGGACTAGACCTTCGCGGTGGTTTTGAAATTCTATATGAAGTAAAACCAGCCAAAAAAGGTGATAAAATCGATCGAGACGTACTTGTAAGTACAGTAGGCGCTCTTGAAAATCGTGTCAATGTTCTCGGTGTAAGTGAGCCGAACATTCAAATCGAAGGGCAAGATCGAATTCGCGTACAGCTTGCTGGTGTACAAGATCAGCAAAAAGCACGTGAAATGTTATCAACACAAGCGAAATTAACATTCCGTGATGTAGATGACAACCTTCTTATGGACGGAACGGATTTAAAAGGCGGCGGAGCGAAGCAAACATTTGATGACCAAGGCCGTGCGAGCGTAGGTCTTACACTAAAGAGCGCTGAAAAATTCCGTGAAGTAACTGAAAAAATTTCAAAAATGCCACCACCAACGAATTTAATGGTAATTTGGCTTGATTTTGAAGAAGGAAAAGATTCATACAAAGCAGAATCTGCAAAACCGAATCCGAAGTTCTTATCAGCAGCAACAGTAAGCCAAGTGTTTAATCAAGCTGAAGTATCTATCGTAGGTGGAAACTTCACAGTTGAAAGTGCGAAACAACTGTCATCTTTATTAAATGCAGGTGCACTTCCTGTTGATTTAAAAGAAATGTATTCAACATCAGTTGGAGCGAAATTTGGTCAACAAGCGTTAGAGCAAACGATTTTCGCTAGTGCGATTGGTATCGCTCTTATTTTCTTATTTATGCTTGTATACTACCGTTTACCAGGAATTGTAGCGGTTATTATGTTAGGTCTATACATTTTTGTTACGCTACTCGTATTTAACTGGATGCATGCGGTTCTGACATTACCAGGTATTGCGGCATTAGTGCTCGGGGTAGGTATCGCAGTTGATGCGAATATTATTACGTACGAGAGACTGAAAGAAGAGTTGAAAATTGGTAAGTCAATGATGTCAGCATTCCGTGCTGGTAATCATCGTTCATTAGCAACAATTTTAGATGCAAACGTTACGACTCTTGCAGCGGCTGGTGTATTATTCGTTTATGGTAATAGCTCTGTAAAAGGATTCGCAACAAGTTTAATCGTAAGTATTTTAGTTGGTTTCGTTACGAACGTATTCGGTACTCGTTTCTTACTAGGTTTACTTGTAAAGAGCCGTTACTTCGATAAAAAGCCAGGATACTTTGGTGTGAAACAAAAGGATATTATTCCGTTAACAAAGGGTGTAGTACATCCACCGACAAGATTTGATCGTATTAACTTCGTAAATATCGGTCATAAATTCCTTGTTTTCTCGATTGTAGTTGTAATTGCAGGTGCAATTATACTGCCAATTTTCAAATTGAACCTTGGTATTGACTTTGCGAGTGGTACACGTATCGACTTGCAATCAAAACAAGCACTTACTGTGTCTGATGTTAATAAAGATTTTAAAGAATTGAAAATTGATGTGAAGGAAGAAAATATTGTACCGACTGGAGATGATAATAAAGGATTCGCGGTTCGTACATTAGGTGTGCTATCAAAAGATGAAATTGCGAAAACAAAAACATTCTTCCATGATAAATATGGTACAGATCCAAATGTAAGTACAGTTTCACCGACAATTGGTAAAGAAATTGCACGAAATGCATTTATCGCAGTATTAATTGCTTCTGCGGTTATCATTTTATACGTAAGTATTCGATTCAGATTTACGTACGCATTATCTGCAGTACTTGCATTATTACATGATGCATTCGTTATGGTTGTTATATTTAGTATTTTCCAATTAGAGGTAGACTTAACGTTTATCGCTGCGGTATTAACAATCATCGGTTATTCTATTAATGATTCAATTGTTACATTTGATAGAAACCGTGAATTATACAAACAGAAAAAACGAGTTCGCGATATAAAAGACTTAGAAGAAATCGTAAATGCAAGTATTCGTCAAACGCTTGGTCGTTCGATTAACACCGTATTAACAGTGTTATTCCCGGTAATTGCGTTACTTATCTTCGGTAGTGAGTCACTACGTAACTTCTCGTTTGCGTTACTTGTCGGATTAGTTGTAGGTACGTACTCTTCTGTTTTCGTTGCTTCTCAAATTTGGTTAATGCTTGAAAACCGTCGTTTGAAAAAGGGAAAAAATAAGAAAAAGGTTGAGAAAGTAGAATCTGAACCGCAAGTATAAAAAAGATGATGTCTCTTTATGAGGCATCTCTTTTTTCGTTTGTGGATACAATAAGATAGCAACTTTTTAGCAGAAGGGATATGGGAAAAACTGGTGTTGTTATCGCTGTTTTTGTTACAATAAAAAGATAGGTTAAGAAAAGAAGGGATTTTAATTATGGAAAAAGATGAACGTTTTAAACAGGCCGAGTTTGGTGCTATTGTCGGGATCGTTGGTAATATTATATTAGCGATTGTAAAGGCGGTAATTGGTTATATTGGGAACAGTAAAGCGCTATTAGCGGATGCCGTGCATTCTGCATCAGATGTAATTGGTTCACTAGCTGTATTGTTTGGATTGCGAGCAGCGAAGCAACCGCCCGATGAAGATCACCCGTACGGTCATGGTAAAGCGGAATCGATTTCAGCGATTATTGTTGCAGTATTATTATTTATTGTGGGAATCGAGATAGCGATTTCGTCTATAAAAGCTTTTTCGCAGGAACTAGAACCACCGAAGGGAATTACGATTTTTGCTGTTGTTCTTTCAATTATCGTGAAAGAAGGAATGTTTCAATATAAATTCCGATTAGGGAAGAGGGTAAATAGTGATGCAATTATTGCAAATGCATATGAACATCGTTCGGATGTATTTTCTTCAATTGCAGCTTTAATCGGTATTTGTGCAGCGATTATTGGTGGTAAGCTCGGGTTAGATTGGCTTGTATATGCCGATCCAATTGCAGGATTATTTGTTTCACTTCTTGTTGCAAAAATGGCATGGAGTATTGGGGCAGAAGCAATTCATGCAACGCTTGATCATGTTCTTCATGAGGAAGATGTTGTTCCGCTTAGAGAAGCAGTACTTCAAATAGATGGTGTGAAAAAAATCGGTTCTTTATATGCAAGGGAGCATGGTCATTACGTTATTGTCGATATTAAAGTTTCTGTAGATCCATACATTACTGTAGAAGAAGGGCACCGCATTGGAAAGCATGTGAAAGAAACGCTTATGGAACAAGATAACGTACAAAATGTGTTTGTACATATAAATCCGTATTCTCCAAATTAAACATTATTAACATTTTAGTATATAGATATTGCAGCGTAGTTTGCATTATATTGTCACCCCTTAATCTGTCTTGTATAATGAACAGGTTAAGGGGTGATTTCGTGTTACAACCGAAGACGCGTTGGAAAGAAAAAGAATATAATGACGAGCGAGTGAGTGAATTAGCAAGTAAATTAAAATTATCACCACTTGTCGTTTCGTTATTCCTCGGTAGAGGACTAGATACAGAAGATAAGATTTTAGATTTTTTAAATACAGAAAATCAAGAATTTCATGATCCATTTTTATTAGAAGGAATGGATAGAACGGTAGGACGTGTCAATAAGGCGATTCAAAATGGAGAGCAAATATTAATATTTGGTGACTACGATGCGGACGGAGTAAGTAGTACGACTGTGTTATATCTTGCTTTGCAAGAATTAGGTGCAAATGTAGAATTTTATATCCCAAACCGTTTCACAGAAGGTTATGGACCAAACGAAGAAGCATTTCGTTGGGCGCATAGCGCAGGATTCTCACTAATTATTACTGTCGATACTGGTATCGCAGCAGTACATGAAGCGAAGGTAGCGAAGGAGCTTGGAATAGATCTTATTATTACAGATCACCATGAGCCACCACCAGAATTGCCAGAAGCACTTGCGATTATTCATCCGAAATTAGATGGCGGTGTATATCCGTTTCACTATTTAGCTGGTGTAGGTGTTGCATTTAAAGTTGCACATGCACTACTAGGTCGTGTACCAGAACATTTATTAGAAATTGCAGTAATTGGTACAGTAGCCGATTTAGTGTCACTTCATGGTGAGAATAGATTGCTAGTGAAGCGCGGTTTAAAACATATGCGCATGACGAAAAATATCGGACTAAAGGCGCTATTTAAAGTTGCTAACGTTTCGCAAAGTGAAATTACAGAAGAGAGCATTGGATTCTCACTCGCACCACGTATTAATGCAGTTGGCCGTTTAGAAGATGCTACGCCGGCTGTACATCTTTTATTATCAGATGATCCAGAAGAAGCGAAAGAGCTAGCTGAAGAAATTGATGAGCTGAACAAACTGCGAAAAGATATTGTAAAGCAAATTACAGAAGAAGCTATCGCTGAAGTGGAAAATAATTTCCCCCCAGAAGACAATAAAGTACTAGTACTGGCAAAAGAAGGCTGGAATCCAGGTGTAATTGGAATTGTCGCATCTAAATTAGTGGAACGTTTTTATCGTCCAACGATTGTATTATGCATTGATCCTGTAAAAGAAATAGCAAAAGGTTCAGCACGTAGTATTGCAGGATTTGATTTGTTTGCAAACTTGTCAGATTGTAGAGAGTTATTGCCACACTTCGGAGGGCATCCGATGGCAGCGGGAATGACGCTACATATGAATGATGTAGATGAATTGCGCCGCCGCTTAAATGAACAAGCAGAGGTAATTTTAACAGAAGAAGATTTTATTCCAATTACAGCTGTTGATGTCTTTTGTAAAGTGGAGGATGTAACACTGGCAGCAATTGAAGACATGCAAAAATTAGCGCCATTTGGTGTTGGAAATCCAAAACCGCGTATTGCAGTGAAGGATGCAGAGTTAGAAAGTATTCGTGCAATCGGATCAGATGGCTCTCATTTGAAAATGGCTCTTCGCGATGGACAAGCGACACTGGATACAATCGGATTTGGATTTGGTGCGTATGCGAAAGAAATTTCTCCAGTTGCAAAGGTATCTGTAATAGGGGAAGCATCTATCAATGAATGGAATAATTTTAAGAAGCCGCAATTAATGGTACAAGATATTGCTGTAGAGGCGTGGCAATTATTTGATTGGCGTAGTATGCGTAACGTAGAAGCGAATGTATCAGAGCTTCCGAAAGAAAAAATAACGATGGTGTATTTTTCTGAAGAGGTATTGAATAAATTTTCTTTAGAAGACTTTAAAGAGCATATAATGCATGCATCAGAAGTAACTCATTTAGACGATCAATACATCGTGTTACTTGATTTGCCAAAAGGAACAGATGAATTACGAGATTTATTTAAAGTGGGGTTCCCGTCGCGAATTTATACGCTATTTTATCAAGAGAATAATCATTTATTTAGTACTGTTCCAACAAGGGAACATTTTAAATGGTACTATTCGTTCTTGAGCCAAAAAGCACCATTTTCTTTAAGACAATATGGAGAACAACTATGTCGACATAAAGGTTGGTCAAAAGATACAGTAAATTTCATGACACAGGTGTTTTTTGAGTTAGAATTTGTTACAATAAAAGATGGCGTCATTTTTATGGCAGACAAAAAACAAAAGCGTGATTTAATTGAATCGAACACATATCGTGAGAAAATGAACCACTTACAATTAGAAAAAGAATTGGTTTATAGCACATATCAGCAACTATATACATGGTTTGAAACGATTCGTAATCATAAAGAAGTAGAACAGTTAGGGTAAAGGATTTGTATTTACAAACCTTTTAGATCTGAGGAGGATTCAGAAATATGGATTTCAAGCAACATATCGCAATTGTACCGGATTATCCAAAAGAAGGTATTGTATTTAAAGACATTACACCGTTAATGAACGACGGTAAAGCATACAAAGCAGCAACAGATGCAATCGTTGAGTATGCAAAGAAAAGAGACATTGACGTTGTAGTAGGGCCAGAAGCACGTGGCTTTATTATCGGTTGCCCAGTTTCTTATGCGTTAGAAGTAGGTTTTGCACCAGTTCGTAAATTAGGGAAATTACCACGTGAAGTAATTACAGTTGACTACGGTAAAGAATATGGTAAAGATGTTTTAACAATCCATAAAGATGCAATTAAGCCAGGTCAACGCGTATTAATTACAGATGATCTATTAGCTACAGGTGGAACAATTGAAGCGACAATTAAGCTAGTTGAAGAACTTGGCGGAGTTGTAGCAGGAATTGCATTCTTAGTAGAGCTTACTTACTTAGATGGTCGTAAAATGTTAGATGGTTACGATGTATTAGTATTAGAAAAATACTAATCACTATATAGGTAAAACTACGGTGATAAAAAGTACCCGTGAATCTCTTGGAGAGGAGCGGGTACTTTTGTATAATTGCACAAAAAAATAAGGTGAAATGTCAGTAAAATCTTTTCCTTTTCACAATTCACAATCATTAGGTTATAATGATAGAATATAATTTATTCTACTTAATTAAGATAAAGTCAATTTTCAATAAAAGGTGATTCGATGGCAAATGAGCAGGTACTAACAGCTGAACAGGTACTCGAGAAAGCAAGTCAATATTTAGCAGATGAAGATATTGAGCTAGTGGCACGTGCCTATGAATATGCACGTGATGCGCATAGCGAACAATACAGAAAATCGGGTGAACCGTACATTATTCATCCAATTCAAGTTGCAGGTATTTTAGTTGATTTACACATGGATCCAGCTACAGTATCAGCAGGTTTCTTACATGATGTAGTGGAAGATACAGAAATTACATTAGAAGATATTGAACGGGAATTTAATAAAGAAATTGCTATGCTTGTCGATGGTGTAACAAAGCTCGGAAAGATTAAATATAAATCTCATGAGCAACAACAAGCAGAAAACCATCGCAAAATGTTTATCGCAATGGCTCAAGATATTCGAGTTATTTTAATTAAACTAGCTGATCGTCTTCATAACATGCGTACATTGAAACATTTGCCTCAAGAGAAGCAGCGTCGCATTGCAAATGAAACGTTAGAAATCTTTGCACCTTTAGCACATAGACTCGGAATTAGTACTATTAAATGGGAGCTAGAGGATACGTCACTTCGCTATTTAAATCCACAGCAATACTATCGTATTGTAAATTTAATGAAGCGTAAACGTGCAGAGCGTGAAGAATATTTAGACGAAGTAATGACTGGTATTCGTGAGAAATTAAAAGAAGTTGCAATTCAACCTGAGATTTCTGGAAGACCAAAGCATATTTACAGTATTTATCGTAAAATGGCACTGCAAAATAAACAGTTCAATGAAATTTACGATTTATTAGCTGTACGTGTCGTTGTAAATAGTATTAAAGATTGTTATGCGGTACTTGGAATTATTCATACGTGCTGGAAGCCGATGCCAGGTCGTTTTAAAGATTATATTGCGATGCCGAAAGCAAATCTATATCAATCTCTTCATACGACTGTAATTGGACCGAAAGGTGATCCGCTTGAAGTGCAAATTCGTACGAAAGAAATGCATGAGATTGCAGAATTCGGGATCGCGGCGCACTGGGCGTATAAAGAAGGAAAAACAGCAGAAACAACAGGTACATTAGAGAAGAAACTTACATGGTTCCGTCAAATATTAGAATGGCAAAATGAAGCTTCTAATGCAGAAGAGTTTATGGAGTCATTAAAAATTGATTTATTCTCTGACATGGTATTCGTCTTTACACCGAAAGGCGACGTAATGGAATTGCCACTTGGATCTGTTCCGATTGACTTTTCGTATCGTGTCCATTCGGAGATTGGAAATAAAACAATTGGTGCAAAAGTAAACGGCAAAATGGTGACGCTTGATTATAAATTAAAAACTGGTGACATCATTGAAATTTTAACATCGAAACATTCGTATGGGCCAAGTCAAGACTGGGTGAAACTTGCTCAAACATCTCATGCGAAAAACAAAATACGTCAATTCTTTAAGAAGCAACGTAGAGATGAAAATATTGAAAAAGGCCGTGAACTTGTTGAAAAAGAAGTGCGTAGCCTAGAGTATGAGATGAAAGAAGTGTTAGCTCCTGACAATTTAAAACGTGTTGCCGAGAAGTTCAATTTTGCAAATGAAGAAGATATGTTTGCAGCAGTTGGATATAGCGGGATTACAGCGTCGCAAATTGTTACGCGACTAACGGACAAATTCCGTAAGCAACGTGAAGAAGAAGAAATCGTTGAAGTTAAAGAAGTTCGTAAACCAATGAAAATTCGAAAATGGGATTCTGGCGTTAAAGTAAGTGGTGCGGATAATTTATTAATTCGTTTATCAAAATGCTGTAACCCAGTACCAGGTGATGATATCGTTGGGTATATTACGAAAGGCCGAGGTGTATCGATTCACCGCCGTGATTGTGTAAATGTTCATACAGAAGAAGCTATAGAACGTTTATTGGAAGTAGAGTGGGAAGGTAGTCCTGAAAAAGAAATTGAGTATAACGTTGATATTGAAATTTCAGGTTACGATCGCCGTGGCTTATTAAATGAAGTATTACAAGCTGTTACAGAGACGAAAACGTATATTTCGGCAGTTTCTGGTAGAAGTGACCGTAATAAGATGGCGACAATTAATATGTCAATCTCTATTCGTAACTTACAGCACTTGAAAAAAGTAGTAGAACGCATTAAACGTGTTCCAGAAATTTATGCAGTACGACGCATGATGCATTAATAGGGAGTGTAGAAAAGATGAGAGTTGTTTTACAACGATCAAAAGAAGCGTCTGTCACAGTAGACGGTGAGATCGTAGGACAAATTCCGTTCGGTTTAACATTACTAGTTGGCATTACGCATGAAGATACAGAAAAAGATGCAACTTACATTGCAGAAAAAATTGCGAACTTACGTATTTTTGAAGATGAGAGCGGAAAGATGAACCATTCTGTACTTGATGTAGAAGGACAAGTTCTATCAATTTCGCAATTCACATTATACGGAGATTGTCGCAAGGGAAGACGTCCCAACTTTATGGATGCTGCCAAACCTGATTATGCAGAGCGTTTATATGATTTCTTTAATGAGGAAGTTCGTAAGCAAGGATTGCATGTAGAAACAGGGAAGTTCGGAGCAATGATGGATGTTTCTTTAATCAATGATGGTCCGGTGACCTTAATTGTGGATAGTAAATAGTGTTGCTTAAAAAAGAGGGGATTATATAATCCCTTCTTTTTTATACATTGTTGTATGTTTTGTTCATTTATCTCGCTATTTGTGGGAGATCCACTGCCCGTCGAAGCCTGATTAGTGAGGGCTAATAATGAGTGGCGATGGACAAAACCCTTATTCATTAAAGTTTTACTTTATTTGGAATTAATAGCTGTTTCAGTTATGTATAACTCTTTCATCAATATGGAACAATAAAAAGTAAAACATCCATATTGAATGTGAGGGATATACGTATGCGTATGAATGAAAAAGGGCATTCTGTTACAAATGGTGCAAATCAACTGTTTAACGTGAATTTTCATGATTTTATTTCAAAAGAGCAAAACAATACTTCAATGGAACTTGCTTCTGAGTTTGGGATTTCTCTTCAAGATGTAAAGCGTCTAAAGAAGCAGATTGAACGCTCTTAGAGTACTTGACAATCCTACTCAACAAACGTATAGTAATTTTATATTTACATATGAATATAACCGTTGATAGAGAAGAGTAAATGAGACACACATGGAAAGAGAAGAAATGTCTTAGGCTGAAAACATTTCTGCATGATGACTGATTGAATGACACTCTAGAGGTTTCAACTTGAACGGCATATATGCTTAGTAGGGATGAACGCACATTTAAGCGTTATTAAAAAAGTGGAAGCATACGTGCTTCAATTAGGGTGGCACCACGGGTATAATACTCTCGTCCCTACTGTTCAAACAGTAGAGGCGGGAGTTTTTTTATTTTTATTAAGATTAAAACAATTTGAGGAGGAACTGAATATGTCTATTCAAATCCCACGCGGAACGCAAGATATTCTTCCAGGCACTGTTGAGTTATGGCAGTATATCGAAGGGCAAGCACGCGAAATTTGCCGTCGTTACAACTATAAAGAAATTCGTACACCAATTTTTGAACACACTGAGCTATTTTTACGTGGTGTTGGTGATACGACAGATATCGTACAAAAAGAAATGTACTCATTCCAAGATCGTGGAGAGCGCAGTTTAACATTACGTCCAGAAGGTACTGCACCTGTTGTACGTTCTTACGTTGAAAACAAAATGTTCGGTGATGCAACACAACCAACGAAATTATACTATATTGGTCAAATGTTCCGTTACGAAAGACCACAAGCAGGTCGCTATCGTCAATTCGTACAATTCGGTATTGAAGCAATCGGTAGTAACGATCCTGCGATTGATGCAGAAGTAATTGCACTTGCTGTAGAGTTTTACCGCGGCATGGGCTTAAAAAATATTAAAGTTGTATTAAACAGCTTAGGTGATGCGGCGAGCCGTCAAGCGCACCGTGATGCGTTAATCGCACACTTCGAGCCACGTATCGGTGAGTTCTGTTCTGACTGCCAATCTCGTTTAGAAAAGAATCCTCTTCGTATTTTAGATTGTAAGAAGGACCGTAACCATGAATTAATGGGAACAGCACCATCTATTACAGAATACTTAAACGAAGATTCAGCAGTATACTACGACAAAGTTCAAGAACTATTAACGATGATGGATGTTCCATTTGAAAAAGATCCGAACTTAGTACGTGGTTTAGACTACTACCAACACACTGTTTTTGAAATTATGAGTGAGGCAGAAGGTTTCGGTGCTATCACTACATTAAGCGGTGGTGGACGTTATAACGGGCTTGTACAAGAAATCGGTGGACCAGAAATGCCAGGTATCGGTTTTGCGATGAGTATCGAACGTTTAATTATGGCGCTAAAAGCTGAAAACATCGAATTACCAATTGAACATAGTATTGATTGCTACGTTGTAGCGCTTGGTGAAAAAGCGAAAGACCATGCTGCGAAAGTTGCGTTTGATCTTCGTAAAGCTGGATTATCAGTTGAAAAAGATTATTTAGACCGTAAAATGAAAGCACAATTTAAATCAGCAGATCGTCTAAAGGCGAAATTTGTAGCTGTATTAGGGGAAGATGAGCTAGATAAAGGCATCATTAACTTAAAAGATATGGCAACAGGGGAACAAGAAGAAGTAGCATTAGATGTATTTGCTTCATACGTAGCAGAGAAATTAATATAGGGGGAACTTACAGTGGCTGAAAGAACACATGCATGTGGAAAAGTAACAGTAGAAGCAGTTGGACAAACAGTTCAATTAAAAGGTTGGGTACAAAAACGCCGTGATTTAGGTGGATTAATCTTTATCGACTTACGTGACCGTACAGGTATCGTGCAAGTTGTATTTAACCCAGAAACATCAAAAGAAGCGTTAGAAATAGCAGAAACTATTCGTAGTGAATACGTATTGCACGTAGAAGGTACAGTTGTTGAGCGTGGTGAAGGCGCAATTAATGACAATATGGCAACGGGTCGTATTGAAGTACAAGCAACGAAAGTAAACGTATTAAATGCAGCAAAAACAACGCCAATCATTATTGCTGATGATACAGATGCATCAGAAGATGTGCGTTTAAAATATCGTTATTTAGACTTACGTCGTCCTGCAATGTTTAACACATTCAAAATGCGTCACGACGTAACGAAAACAATTCGTAACTTCTTAGACACAGAAGAGTTCTTAGAAGTGGAAACACCAATTTTAACGAAGAGTACACCAGAAGGAGCTCGTGACTATTTAGTACCAAGTCGTGTACATGATGGTGAATTCTATGCGTTACCACAGTCTCCACAATTATTTAAACAGCTTCTTATGGTCGGCGGATTTGAGCGTTACTATCAAGTAGCACGTTGTTTCCGTGACGAAGATTTACGTGCAGACCGTCAACCAGAATTCACGCAAATCGATATCGAAGCTTCATTCTTAACACAAGATGAAATTTTAGATATGATGGAGCGCATGATGACGAAAGTTATGAAGGATGCAAAAGGTGTAGAAGTGAGTGCACCATTCCCTCGTATGAAATATGCTGATGCAATGGCTCGTTACGGTTCTGATAAGCCAGATACACGCTTTGAAATGGAATTAACAGACCTATCTGAATTTGCAGTAGGTTGTGGTTTTAAAGTATTTACAAGTGCTGTAGAAAGCGGCGGACAAGTAAAAGCAATTAATGCAAAAGGTGCTGCGAGCAAATACTCTCGTAAAGATATCGATGCATTAACTGAATTCGTAAAAGTATACGGTGCAAAAGGTCTAGCTTGGCTTAAAGTGGAAGAGGACGGCTTAAAAGGACCAATCGCGAAATTCTTCGGTGAAGAAGAAGCAAACGCGTTAATGGCTACATTAGAAGCTACTGCTGGCGACTTATTACTATTCGTAGCAGATAAGAAGAGCGTTGTTGCAGATAGCTTAGGTGCACTTCGTTTACGTCTAGGTAAAGAGCTTGAGTTAATTGACGAAAGTAAATTTAACTTCCTATGGGTAACGGATTGGCCGCTTCTTGAGTACGATGAAGATGCAGATCGTTACTTCGCAGCTCACCACCCATTCACAATGCCATTCCGTGAAGATGTTGAGTTATTAGAAACGGCACCAGAAAAAGCACGTGCACAAGCATATGACCTTGTATTAAATGGTTATGAGCTTGGCGGTGGATCACTTCGTATTTACGAGCGTGACGTACAAGAAAAAATGTTCAAAGCACTTGGATTCTCACAAGAAGAAGCACAAGAGCAATTCGGATTCTTATTAGAAGCATTCGAATACGGTACTCCACCACACGGTGGTATCGCATTAGGTTTAGACCGTCTTGTTATGTTACTTGCAGGCCGTACGAACCTTCGTGATACAATTGCATTTCCGAAAACAGCAAGCGCAAGCTGCTTATTAACAGAAGCTCCAAGCCCAGTAGCAGAAGCACAGCTTGAAGAGTTAAACTTAAAATTAAGCTTAAAAGAAGAGAAGTAAGAATAAAGTCTAGATGGTTATACTATAGCCGTCTAGACTTTTTTTGAGAGGTTGTTTAAAAAGTCCGGTTTACACTATGTTTTTATTCTCGAAATATGTATTTTTAGGAATTCTATAACTTTTTCTATACAAATAGTCGGAAAAACGCTAGAATACATGATAGACCATTTTTGTAATAGGAGTGTAGAGCTGAATGTTACATCAATTTTCACGTAATGAATTAGCCTTCGGTAAAGAAGGACTTGAAATATTAAAAAATAGTACAGTCGGTATTTTAGGAATTGGCGGCGTAGGGTCATTTTCGGCAGAGGCGTTAGCACGTTCTGGCGTAGGACGTCTCGTATTAGTCGATAAAGACGTTGTAGATATTACAAACGTAAACCGTCAAATTCACGCGTTAGTATCTACTGTAGGACGTTCAAAAGTAGAATTAATGAAAGAGCGTATCGCAGACATTAATCCAGAGTGTGAAGTAATTGGACTAGAAATGTTTTATACTGATGAAACATATGAAGAGTTCTTCAAACATGGATTGGATTTCGTAGTAGATGCATCTGATACGATTACGTTCAAAATTCATTTAATTAAACAATGCTTACGTCGAAAAATTAAAATTATCTCATGCATGGGTGCAGCAAATAAAATGGACCCAACTCGTTTCCGTATTGCGGACATCTCTAAAACACATACAGATCCAATTGCGAAAGTAATTCGTACGAAGCTTCGTAAAGATGGTATTAAAAAAGGTGTAAAAGTTGTCTTTTCTGACGAAAACCCAATCGTAATTCGTGAAGAAGTACGTAAAGAAATCGTACCAGACGAAAATGCAAAAATTCGTAAAGCGAAATTACCACCTTCATCAAATGCATTCGTACCATCTGTGGCAGGCCTAATTATGGCAAGTCACGTTGTACGTGAACGTATTAAAAACGTTGAAGTGAAGCGTGTAGGACAAGAATAAAAAGAAAGCATATATCCGTCTAGGGTATATGCTTTTTCTATTATGTTTTAAAGAATTGCATATATTTGCAATACTAATAATTCGAATGTAAGTAATCCTAATAAAGAATAATCGTATTTATCCGACTTATAGGCGGAAGTCTTTTTTAAACTCTTAATGGTAAAAAGACCTAATATTAGAACGAGAATACCGAGTGTTATTTTGAAGACTATTAATGAAATAGCAACCATCGCCCTTAAAATATATATGTTTATAATAACATTTTAGTGAAAAATATCCAATCTATACCGAGAGTTTTCTTGTGTGGTAGGGAGGAATATTTCTTGTCGAATCATCGATATATTAAAAAATCGTTGATATATTTTGAGTTACGATAGATATATTTGAAAAATCGTCGGTGTAATTTCATTTACCGACACATACATATATACTCTCCACCAAAGAAACAAACAGGGACATCACTTAGTCAAAAAAGTGACGTCCCTGTTTTTAATTCTCTGCAGAATAAATAATATCTAAATTTCCATTTTGATCTGTTTTGAAAATTGGAGCGATCTGTTCCTCTTGTTCTTCAACCGAAACGAGTTTTCGAGCACGGTCCATAATTCTAACAAGCATTGCATAATCTTCTTCGATTGCTTGTTGTTTTTTTGAGAGTACCGCTAATTTTGCTTCCAGTTCATGATTCGTTTTTTTCAAAGTCGTGAGCTGAGCTTGTAATACTTCATTTTCAGTTTGTAACTTTGCGAGTGAAGGGTTGGTATGCTCTAAGTTTTGCAAAAACGAGATGACATGTTGCATTGTAAGATCCTGTTTGTTTGGCATAATATCTTCTGAAAACTCGGCATCAATTACGAGTTGTTTCGTTTGCGTGAAATGCTCTTTTTCTATTTTAGCTTCAGAGCGTTTTAATTCTTTACGTTGTTTTTTTGCAAGTTGCACCGCATCTTCGTAATTCGGTCTTACTTCAGCATTCCATCTAAATCCGCAAGCTGCGGAAGTGCGGTTCAATGTATCGCCGACTTCATCGAATGCTTTTATTTGTGTGCTACCGCTGCGAATATGTCGTAAAACAGTTTCTGCTAAAAGGAGATCGTCTTCTTTTGTCCATGCATCTTGACGTGTTTTCATAAGCGAAGCCTCCATAATGGTGACGTTTTCGCTTAGGTTACCCTTTATTTTTCGTTTTATTCGAACTTTGTAATCTTTCATATACAGTAGAAAGTGCTTGCTCAAATTTCCCTGTCGTTTTCGGTTTATAATATTGTTTGTTTTTTATTTTATCAGGTAAGTATTGTTGTTGTACCCATCCATTTGGATGGTCGTGTGGATACAAGTATCCAATGCCTCTTCCAAGTGATTCTGCGCCTTTGTAATGACTATCTTTTAAATGACTTGGAATGTCGCCTGTTTGACCGTTACGTAAATCGTGTAATGCAGTATCAAGTGCTTTGTAAGCTGAGTTTGATTTTGGTGATAAGCAAAGCTCGATAACAGCATTTGCAAGTGGTATGCGTGCCTCCGGGAATCCAACTCGTTCCGCTGATTCTATAGCTGCTAGTGTACGCGGTCCGGCTTGTGGGCTAGCAAGTCCGATATCTTCATATGCCATAATAAGAAGACGTCTACCAATGCTTTGTAAATCACCAGCTTCAATAAGACGTGCTAAATAATGAAGTGCTGCATTTACATCACTTCCGCGCACCGATTTTTGAAATGCCGATAATACGTCATAATGAGCATCTCCACCTTTGTCGTGAACGAAGCTCTTTTTTTGCAAGCATTCTTCTGCAATTTCTAGCGTAATTACCGCAGCTTTTTCGTCTGTTGTAAAGCTAGATAAAACAGCTAGTTCAAGTGCATTATAAGCAGAACGCATATCTCCACCAGATGCATTTGCAAAGTGATGTAATGCTTCCGGCGTAACCGTTACATCATATTCCCCAAGACCTTTTTCTTTATCTTCAAGTGCTCGTTTTAAGCCAATTAAAAGATCATCTTCTGTTAATGCGTGTAATTCGAAGATTTGACAACGACTTCGAATAGCAGAATTAATAGCATGGAACGGATTACTCGTTGTTGCACCGATTAAGGTAAGGAGTCCGCTTTCTAAATGAGGTAATAGAAAATCCTGTTTTGCTTTATCTAGACGGTGTACTTCATCTAAAATTAAAACGAGGTGTCGATGCATCTTTGCTTCTTGTACAACAACTTCCATATCTTTTTTATTATGAGTAACAGCGTTTAAAAGGCGAAAAGGGGTTCCAGTACTTCCTGCAATTGCGCTCGCAATGGATGTTTTTCCTGTGCCTGGAGGGCCGTATAAAATCATAGATTGAAAATGATTTGCTTGGACCATTCGCCATAAAATTTTTCCTTCACCAACTAAATGTTGTTGTCCGATAATTTCTTGAATATTTGTAGGGCGCATTCGATGTGCGAGTGGCTGTTTCATTTTTACCGTCTCCCTTAATGTATAATCTCTTTCTATCGTATCATTTTTTTTAGTGGAATTTGAAATAGGATGCTGTTTTGTGGGAAAAATGAATATAAATATTTTCATTTTTCTTTCAATTGTAATAATTTCCGAGTTTTTCAATGTGATTTTATGTTATCATTTTGATACACAAGTTGAAATTTCTTATAATACTATATTATGCTATAATTTCATAGGATTTTAAATTGTGTTCTTTTATAAATAAGATATAACCAATAGAAGTGAAAATTTGAAAAGAGGTGCAAAATAGATGAAGATTTCAACGAAAGGCCGCTACGGCTTAACAATTATGATCGATCTTGCAAAAAAGTTTGGTGAAGGTCCAATTTCCTTAAAATCAATTGCGCAGGCACATGATTTATCGGAACATTACTTAGAGCAATTAATTTCACCACTTCGTAACGCTCGTCTAGTAAAGAGTACGCGCGGGGCATATGGCGGATATGTATTGTCTGATCAGCCAGCTAACATTACAGCTGGGGATGTAATCCGTGTATTAGAGGGTCCGATTAGTGTTGTAGAAATGATAGAAGAAGAGGAACCGGCACAACGCCAATTATGGATGCGTGTTCGTGATGCGGTGCAAGAAGTGTTAGATAGTACAACGTTAGAAGATTTAGTACGTTATGAGGAAGAAAATCACGGGGGCTATATGTTTTACATTTAATTCCTTGTGAAACGATTTGGAAAGAAGGAGATTTAATGGAACGCATTTACTTAGATCATGCTGCGACATCTCCGACTCACCCAGAAGTGGTCGAAAAGATGATTCCATATATGACAGAAACATTCGGGAACCCGTCTAGTATTCACTTTTATGGACGTCAAACGCGCCATGCAGTAGATGAGGCGAGACGCGCGGGAGCGCGTAGCATTCATGCGAATCCGAATGAAATTATATTTACGAGCGGTGGTACAGAAGCTGATAATTTAGCGCTTATAGGTGTAGCACGTGCGAATCGTCATAAAGGTAACCATATTATAACGACGCGAATTGAACATCATGCAATTTTGCATACGTGTGAATTGTTAGAGCGCGAAGGGTTTGAAGTGACATATTTACCTGTTGATGAAACAGGACGCGTTCAAGTTTCTGATATACAAAATGCATTAACAGAAGAGACGATTCTCGTATCCGTTATGTTTGGGAATAATGAAGTCGGGACGATGCAACCAATCGCGGAAATAGGGAAGTTGCTAAAAGAGCATCAAGCTTATTTTCATACAGATGCGGTACAAGCTTACGGATTAGTAGAAATAGATGTGAAAGAGTTCGGCATTGATTTATTATCGATTTCAGCTCATAAAATTAATGGACCAAAAGGTGTAGGGTTCCTATACGCTGGTGCAAATGTGAAATTTGAACCGTTATTAATAGGCGGGGAGCAAGAAAGAAAACGCCGTGCTGGTACTGAAAATGTACCGAGTATCGTTGGTTTGCAACATGCAATTTTGTTAGCTGAAAAAACTCGTGAGCAAAAAAATGCCCAATATGAAGAGTTTAAAGATATAATGGTATCTGTCTTCAAAAATGAAGACATTACTTTCGAGGTAAACGGAAACTTAGAATATCGCTTACCACATGTGCTTAATATCAGTTTTACAGGAATGAACATTGAACCGTTCCTTGTGAACTTAGATATAGCTGGCATTGCAGTGTCAAGTGGCTCGGCGTGTACAGCTGGTTCGATTGATCCATCACATGTATTAGTAGCGATGTTCGGAAAAGACTCCGATCAAATACGTTCATCCGTACGCTTTAGTTTCGGACTTGGAAATACGAAAGAGCAAATTGAGAAAGCGGCGTACGAAACAGTGAAAATCGTGAAGCGATTAACACAAAATTAGCATGGGAGGTGACATGATGAACAAACTACCTCAAGAAACACGCGTTGTCATCGGGATGTCCGGTGGCGTCGATTCATCTGTAGCAGCTCTTTTATTAAAAGAGCAAGGTTATGATGTAATCGGAATTTTTATGAAAAACTGGGATGATACAGATGAGAATGGTGTCTGCACAGCAACAGAAGATTACAATGATGTAATTGAAGTGTGTAACCAAATTGGCATTCCGTATTATGCAGTAAACTTTGAAAAACAATACTGGGATAAAGTATTTACGTACTTCTTAGATGAGTACCGAGCTGGTCGTACACCAAACCCAGATGTAATGTGTAACAAAGAAATTAAATTTAAAGCATTTTTAGAGCATGCGATTGCGCTTGGTGCTGATTATGTAGCGACAGGTCATTATGCACGCGTTGCTTATATGGACGGCGAATATAAAATGCTTCGCGGCGTTGATGATAATAAAGACCAAACGTATTTCTTGAATCAATTAAGCCAAGAGCAATTATCAAAAACAATGTTCCCATTAGGTGAATTAAAGAAACCGCAAATTCGTGAAATGGCGACAGAAGCTGGTTTAGCGACAGCGGCGAAGAAAGATAGTACTGGTATTTGCTTTATCGGTGAGCGTAACTTTAAAGATTTCTTAAGCAACTATTTACCAGCGCAACCAGGTGTGATGCAAACATTATCTGGTGAAGTGAAAGGGAAGCATGACGGTTTAATGTACTATACAATTGGACAACGTCATGGCCTTGGTATTGGTGGTAACGGTGATCCGTGGTTTGCTGTTGGGAAAAACTTGAAAGAAAACATTTTATATGTTGATCAAGGATTCCATAACGAGCTTCTATATGGTGATGAAGTTATTGCTACGAATATCGGCTGGGTAAGTAATGAAGCGAAAGAAAAAGAATTTAAGTGCACAGCGAAATTCCGTTATCGTCAAGAAGACAATAAAGTAACGGTTCAAATCGTTGATGAAAATACAGTTCGTATTCTTTGTGATGAGCCAATTCGTGCAATTACACCAGGACAAGCAGTTGTTTTCTATGATGGAGATGAGTGCTTAGGCGGTGCTACAATTGATGAAGTATATCGTAGTGGTAAGAAATTGGATTATTTAGGATAAAATGAGAAGCCTCTGCCGATTAGCGGTTAGAGGTTTCTTTTACATAAAGCGAATTTTCGTTCGCTTGGAAAATACATTCTTTGTTATAATTTGTTGTAGAGGTGAAGGACATGTCAAACAAACTTGAAACAGGTATTCAATATATGCAAGAAGGAAACTGGGAAGAAGCTGCTAAAAATTTCACAGAAGCAATCGAAGAAAATCCGAAAGATGCGCTTGGATACATTAATTTTGCGAACTTATTAGATGTACTAGGTGATAGTGAAAGAGCAATTTTATTTTATAAACGTGCATTAGAATTAGATGATAAATCTGCGGCTGCTTATTATGGATTAGGAAATGTATATTACGGTCAAGAGCAATTTGCAGAGGCAAAGGCTGTATTTGAACAAGCGATGCAAGCGGGATTACAATCAGCTGATGTAACATTTATGTTAGGTATTACACATGTGCAGCTTGGAAATGATCGTCTTGCACTTCCATTTTTACAAAGAGCAACAGAATTAGATGAAAACGATGTAGAGGCTGTGTTCCAGTGCGGACTTTGCTTTGCACGTTTAGAACATATTCAAGAGGCGAAACCTTATTTTGAAAAGGTATTAGAAATGGATGAAGAGCATGCAGATGCGTATTATAATTTAGGTGTTGCGTACGTATTTGAAGAAAATAACGAGAAGGCTCTTACTTTATTTAAGAAAGCAACTGAAATTCAGCCAGATCACTTTTTAGCTGGTAATGGTGTTCGTTTATTGGAGCAAGAAGCTGAATAAGATGAAAATATAGTTTAATGGGTAGTTATCCCTCATCTAAATAGGTGGGGGATGTACTGCTCATTAAAGTGAAACGAACCGGAAAGGAGAGGAAAGATGGGAAATCAACATGCAATGGATTTGTTTGAGGAAGATAAAAAGTTTATAAAAGCGCAAGTTCTTCACACCATTTTCCACAACGAAGAAAACCTCTATTCCGTTGTCAGTATGAAAGTCATTGAGACGAATGAAACGTACGACGAAAAAAAAGTGATGATAAACGGTCATTTTCCCCGCATGCATGAAGATGAAGTGTTTACATTGACAGGGCATTTTAAAGACCATCCGAAGTATGGGAAACAATATTTAGTTGAAACATTTAAGAAAGAATTGCCGCAAACAAAAGCTGGTATGGTGCAATATTTAGCGAGTGATTTATTTAAAGGGATAGGAAAGCGTACAGCTGAAAAAATTGTGGATCATCTTGGGGAACATGCCATCTCTAAAATTATGGATGATCCGGATGCGTTAAATGGTGTTGTCAATAAGCAAAAAGCTCAAGAAATATATGAGACAATTGTTGAACATCAAGGACTAGAGAAAGTAATGAGTTTTTTAAATGGTTACGGTTTTGGAACGAAGCTTTCTATTAAGATTTACCAGCAATATAAAGAGATGACATTAGAAGTGATTCGTAATAATCCGTATAAGCTTATTGAAGAAGTGGACGGGATTGGATTTGGAAGAGCGGATGATATAGGACGTGCGTTAGGTATATCGGGTAATCATGATGACCGTGTACGTGCGGGTTGTTTTTATACGTTAGAGAATGTTTCTTTGCAACTTGGTCATGTTTATATGGGAAAAAATCAACTTGTAAGAGAAACGATGTCACTTTTAAATAATCAAGAAGGAAGAGTGACCGAGGAAGACATTGTAGCTTGCGTTGAAATGATGCAAAGTGAAGGGAAAGTTATCATAGAAGAAGAACGAGTGTATTTAGCATCGTTATTCTACTCAGAAAAAGGTGTTGTAAAGTCTATTCGCAGGCTTATGAATCAGGAGGAAACACCCTCATTTCCTGAAGCAGAAGTGTTAAAGACGTTAGGTCAAATTGAAGAACAACTGAATGTACAGTATGCACCGTTTCAACAAGAAGCGATTCAAACGGCACTTCATAAACCGATGATGTTATTGACAGGTGGACCAGGAACAGGGAAAACAACAGTTATTAAAGGAATTGTTGAAATGTATGCGTCACTTCACGGGCTATCGTTAAATCCGAGTGAATACAGTGACGATAATCCATTTCCGATATTATTAACGGCCCCAACAGGAAGAGCAGCGAAGCGAATGAGTGAATCAACGGGGCTTCCAGCTTGTACAATTCACCGTTTACTTGGCTGGACCCCAGAAGGGTCTTTCCAGCGTAATGAAACGGATCCGGTACAAGGGAAATTGCTTATTATTGATGAATTTTCAATGGTTGATATTTGGCTTGCAAATCAGCTGTTTAAATCATTGCCGACTAACATTCAAGTTATCGTTGTAGGTGATGAAGATCAATTACCATCTGTAGGACCTGGACAAGTGTTGAAAGATTTATTGAATGCAGGTGCAGTTCCAACAGTGAAGCTTACTGAAATTTATCGTCAAGCGGAAGGCTCATCTGTTATTCAACTCGCCCATGCGATAAAAAATGGAACGCTTCCACCAGATTTAGCGCAAAATCAAAAAGATCGTTCATTTATCGGCTGTACAGGAGCTCAAATTGTTGAGGTTGTTAAGAAGGTTTGTGAAAATGCTAAGACAAAAGGGTTTAGCGCAAGAGATGTACAAGTACTGGCCCCGATGTATCGTGGCCCTGCCGGTATTAATGTACTAAACGAAGCGTTGCAAGAAGTGTTTAATCCGAAAAGGGAAAAGAGTAAAGAAATTGCTTACGGTGATGTTGTATACCGAAGAGGCGATAAAGTACTGCAACTCGTTAATCAACCGGAGAGCCAAGTGTTTAATGGTGATATCGGAGAAATTGTTTCGGTGTTTTATGCGAAAGAGAACGTTGAACAACAAGATATGATTATCGTTTCATTTGATGGAATTGAGGTAACGTATACAAAGCCAGACTTAAATCAAATTACACATGCCTATTGCTGTTCGATTCATAAATCGCAAGGTAGTGAGTTTCCGATTGTGATTATGCCGATAGTGAAAAGTTACAATCGTATGTTACGTCGTAATTTAATTTACACTGGTATTACAAGAAGTAAAAAGTTCCTCATTATTTGCGGGGAGGAAGCAGCTTTCCAATCTGGTGTAAATCGCCTTGATGATGCAATGCGTCAAACGACTTTAGCGAATCGTTTGCAAGAATCACAAGGAGAAGTACAGATGGTAACAGTTAATGGCGAAGAAATGGACGTGGAAAACATTTCACCGTATGATTTCATGTAACAAGGTGAAATTATATAGTGAAACTTTCAAACGTATAACGTTGAAAGGCTCCAGCAATGTATAAATGAATGCGGTTTGGACATAATGGCGAATAGAATCTGGGAGACTGTAAGGAGATGAAAGCCATATGTTCATTTGTCCAAATTGCAAAGGGAAAGACATTGGAAAAATAGGTGTCAACCAATTTTATTGCTGGAATTGTTATATCGAATTATCGGTTTCAAAAGGGAAAATCCATACGCATCAAGTAGAGGAAGATGGTTCATTAAGCTCTCTTGATGATTTATTTGATGAGAACGAAAGAACGATCGGATAACGAAAAGGGGGATTTACTTTGAATCTACGCAATTCATTAATCGCATTAGGTGTTGGAGCGGCAGCATATCAATATGCTCGCAAGCAAGATGTATTTTCAAAACGCAATATGAAAAAAGCACGTAAGATGATTAAATCTTATTTATAAGCGCAAAAAACTCCCTTCATGATAAGGGAGTTTTTTTATGCACTTGTATGTAAATATAAAAGTCCAATTTCAGAGAAGAGATACGATAGGCCGTAACATCCAACGCCAAGCATTCCGTAATGAAATAACTGCTTCGCCCTTTCTTTTCGCGAGGAACGAATAAAGAAACCTTTCCAAATCCCAAACCCGATACAAACCCATTCAAGAATCATAAAAAGTGCTGATAATACGAGCATAAATAAAACCATTATTAGCCCTCCTGATTATATTGTTTCATGCTGCATTCTCAGGGGTGGTTGTCCTTGTTATGTTATGTATATGTATGTCTTTACAAAACAGTATGGTCTGCACGAAAAGATTTTAAAACTTTTGCACATAACCTACCCTGTTTATTTTCAAAATAAAGGTGGAGGAGGTTTTTCGTGTGAAGAATCTTAAAATCATTTGGATATATCGTTTAGGGTTATTGTTACTTGTATTTCTTTGTTTACTTGTCTTTTTAAAAATTAAGCCGCTATGGGCACCGATTATTTTTGTATTTAAAGTGGCAATTACACCGTTTCTTATTGCATGCTTTATTGCGTATTTATTGCATCCTTTAATTGAAAAAATTCATAAAGAGGGGATGCCACGTACACTTGCTATCTTGCTTATTTACATCCTTTTCTTTGGCGGAATTGGTTATGGGATTTATAAAGGAACGCCAGTTGTTATTAAACAGTTACAAGAGATTAATGAACAATTTCCGCAGTTTACAAAAATGTATGATTCTTGGATGGATGGCGTCACAGAACAAACAGCAAATTTCCCATCATTTATTCATGAAAAGGTGAAACAAATTTTTGTTGGTGTAGAAACGAAGATACAATCACTTTTAAATAAAGTGATGAGTACGGCTCGTGGCGTACTGGATTCGTTGCTTATTATTTTCTTAATACCGTTCATTGTATTTTACATATTAAAAGATTACGGTGAATTTTATCACATCTTTTGGAAACTAGTCCCAAGTAAGTGGCGTAGTACAGGGCAAATGCTGGCGAAAGAAATTGATAAGTCACTCGGAAGTTATATTCGAGGACAGTTATTTGTTTGCTTAGTATTAGGGGGAGTATCTGTTCTTTCCTTTTGGTTTATCGGTATGAAATATCCACTATTACTCGGCATTATTATTGGGGTAACGGATATAATCCCGTACTTCGGTCCTATTTTAGGGGCGATACCGACATTGATGATTGCGGCAACGGTATCAACGAGTTTACTCATTAAGGCGGGAATTACGATTGCTATTTTGCAGTTTTTGGAAAGTAACATTTTATCACCTTACATCGTTGGTAAGTCACTTCGTATGCATCCTGTTATTATTATGCTTGCATTACTAGTTGGAGGAGAGATAGCTGGGATTGTAGGATTACTAATATCAGTTCCAATTTTAGCGGTTATTCGTACAGTGATTGTTCATGTAAGACCTCTTTGGAAAAAAGAAGATGTGTAATATGAAAGCCCTCTACTTATAAAAGTAGAGGGCTTTCATTATTTAGAGAGTTGCTCGTGTATTTGTTGAACGAGAGAGCTTACATCATTTGTTTGAATATGCTTTATTTTTTTCCATTCATTATCGTACATAAATATAATTTGATTGCTGAAAAGCCGCTTTTGCTCTTTTAGATTAGAAATGTTTGCAAAAGAGTACTCTTCAAATATTGGGTTCTTACTTACATCTGGTCCATAAAAGAAGAGCCGTTTGTTCGTTAAAATTAACAGTCCTGGTCTTGCAACGGAACGATAAATAAATATATCTAATGAACATGCAGTGTAAAATAATATCGTTTCGTCAGTCGTTAATATGTTTTTAGCCTTGTTCAATAAAGTTGTCATTTTGCTCACTCCTTTATTATTGATAATTTAATTATAAAAAAAAAATAATATTCTGAAAAAAATATAGAGGTAGTACAATTTATTAATAAATGCATAATATATTGAAAGGCTGTTAAGAATGAATAGTAGAATAACTATGGTTAATGCAATATAAATGATTATCTACATTGACAAACTTAAGAGAATTCTATTATATTTAGTCATATAATACATTAAATCAATGACGGAAAAAGTACGTTACAGTCCATTTATAGAGAGAAGCTTCCATATGGCTGAAAGAAGCTTTAAATGAAGGGTAACAGAAAGCTAATCCTGAGAGCAGCTAATCACTGCCGTCTTGCCACGTTACGGCACCATGAGGTGATGAATTGATTGTTATAATAATCAATTCATAATTAGGGTGGTATCGCGAGTTAACTCTCGTCCCTTTTATAGGGGCGGGAGTTTTTTATATTTAAGGAGGAAAATACAATGAAACAACTAACAGGCGCACAAATTCGTCAAATGTTTTTAGACTTTTTCCAAGAAAAAGGACATGCAGTAGAACCTAGTGCATCACTAGTTCCGCATGAAGATCCATCTCTGTTATGGATTAACAGTGGTGTAGCGACATTAAAAAAATATTTTGATGGACGTGTAATCCCGCAAAATCCACGTATTACAAATGCCCAAAAATCAATTCGTACAAACGATATTGAAAACGTAGGGAAAACAGCTCGTCACCATACATTCTTTGAAATGTTAGGAAACTTCTCAATCGGTGATTACTTTAAAGAAGAAGCAATTACTTGGGCTTGGGAATTCTTAACGAGCGACAAATGGATCGGATTCGATAAAGAATTACTATCAGTTACAATCCATCCAGAAGATGAAGAAGCATTCACAATTTGGAATGAAAAAATGGGTGTTCCAAAAGAGCGCATCATCCGTTTAGAAGAAAACTTCTGGGATATCGGTGAAGGACCAAGCGGACCGAATACAGAGATTTTCTATGACCGCGGAGAAGCTTATGGTAATGACTTTAGTGACCCAGAATTATATCCAGGTGGAGAAAACGAGCGTTACTTAGAAGTATGGAACCTTGTATTCTCTCAATTTAACCATAATCCAGACGGTTCATATACACCGCTTCCTAAGAAAAACATCGATACAGGGATGGGTCTAGAGCGTATGACATCTATCGTTCAAGATGTACCTACAAACTTTGATACAGACTTATTCATGCCGATGATTGGCGCAACAGAATCAATTTCTGGTGAGAAGTATCGTAATGGTGACTTAGAAAAAGATATGGCGTTTAAAGTAATTGCTGACCATATCCGTACAGTAACATTTGCTGTAGGTGACGGTGCTCTTCCATCTAACGAAGGCCGTGGTTATGTATTACGTCGTTTATTACGCCGCGCGGTTCGTTATTCGAAGAAATTAAACATCAACCGTCCATTCATGTTTGAATTAGTGCCGGTTGTTGGAGAGGTAATGAAAGACTTCTACCCAGAAGTACTTGAAAAGAAAGATTTCATAGCAAAAGTTGTGAAAAATGAAGAAGAGCGTTTCCATGAAACACTTCATGATGGGGAAGCAATTTTAGCTGAAGTTATCACAAAAGCAAAAGAGGAAAAAACAACTGTTATTTCTGGAGTAGATGCGTTCCGTCTATATGACACATATGGTTTCCCGATTGAATTAACAGAAGAATATGCAGAAGAAGCTGGTATGACAGTTGATCAGGAAGGCTTTGAAAGTGAAATGGAAAAACAACGTGAGCGCGCACGTGCTGCTCGTCAAGAAGTTGATTCTATGCAAGTTCAAGGCGGTGTCCTTGGAGAAGTGAAAGTAGCGAGCGAGTTCGTTGGTTACGGTACAGTTGCAACAGAAAGTAACGTTGTTGCACTTGTGAAAAACGGCGAATACACAGATAGCTTACAAGCTGGTGAAGAAGGGCAATTAATGCTTGATGTAACACCATTCTATGCTGAGAGCGGTGGACAAATTGCAGACCGTGGTTACCTTCTTGCTGACGGCGTGAAAGTACTTGTAAAAGACGTACAAAAAGCACCAAATGGTCAAAACTTACACAAAGTTGTTGTTGAAGAAGGTACATTAACGAAAGATGCGGCTGTGAAAGCTATTATCGACACGAAAAACCGTAGTAGCGTTGTGAAAAACCATACAGCAACTCACTTACTACACCAAGCATTAAAAGACGTACTTGGAACGCATGTTAACCAAGCAGGTTCTCTTGTAACTTCTGAACGTTTACGCTTTGATTTCTCTCACTTCGGTCAAGTACAAGCTGACGAATTAGAAAAAATTGAGCGTATCGTAAACGAGAAAATTTGGGAAAGTATTGATGTTGAGATTTCTCAAAAAGCAATTGAAGAAGCGAAAGAAATGGGCGCAATGGCATTATTCGGTGAAAAATACGGTGATGTTGTACGCGTTGTACAAGTAGGCGATTATAGCTTAGAGCTTTGCGGTGGTTGTCACGTTGATAACACAGCTTCAATTGGTATTTTCAAAATCGTTGCTGAGTCTGGTATCGGTGCAGGAACGCGTCGTATTGAAGCAGTAACTGGTAAATCTGCATACGAATTAATGAACGATCAAGTAGGTTTATTAAAAGAAGCAGCAGGAAAAATGAAAACAAACCCGAAAGATATTTTAACAAGAGTGGATGGTTTATTTGCTGAAGTAAAACAACTTCAAAAAGAAAACGAATCTCTTGCTGCAAAATTAAGCAATATTGAAGCTGGAAACTTAACTGATTCAGTAATGACAGTTGATGGCGTAAACGTATTAGCAGCGAAAGTAAACGTTGCAGATATGAACAACTTACGTACGATGATGGATGACCTGAAAAATAAATTAGAGTCTGCAGTTGTCGTATTAGCGTCTGTAAATGATGATAAAGTAAACATCTTAGCTGGCGTAACGAAAGATTTAATTAGCCAAGGTTACCATGCTGGTAAACTTGTGAAAGAAGTAGCTTCTCGTTGTGGCGGCGGTGGTGGTGGCCGTCCTGACATGGCTCAAGCAGGCGGTAAAAACCCAGCGCAAGTTGAGGAAGCTTTAGCATTTGTACAAGAGTACGTTAAATCTGTTTCAAAATAAAGAGATAGTAGTGTACAATGGTAGGGAGAGGAGAAGTTCTTCTCCCTATACTTACTATATAAGTGAGGTGCTTGAAATGGACGGTTTTGATAAAACAATGAAGTTTAGCATTCAAGATGAAAAACAGAGTGTCCATGTAAATGATGTACTTTTAACTGTGTATGATGCACTTCAAGAAAAAGGCTATAATCCGATTAACCAAATCGTCGGTTATTTATTAAGTGGAGACCCAGCATACATACCTCGCCATAAAGATGCACGAAGCATCATTCGCAAGCTTGAACGTGATGAGTTAATTGAAGAGCTTGTGAAGTCGTACTTGAAACATCATCGTGAGGAGTAGTTTATGCGGATATTAGGTTTAGATGTAGGTACAAAAACAGTCGGAGTTGCAATGAGCGACGAAATGGGCTGGACAGCGCAAGGGCTGGAAACAATCAGGATTAACGAAGAACGAGGCCACTTTGGTTTTGACCGTATTTCTGAGTTAGTAAAGCAGTACAATGTGGACAAAATAGTAGTAGGTTTACCTAAAAATATGAATGGTACAATTGGCCCACGTGGTGAAGCGTGCCAGCAATTTGCAGAAAACCTGCGAAATCTGTTACAATTAGAAGTTGTAATGTGGGACGAGCGTTTGTCAACGATGGCAGCGGAACGTCTGCTCATTTCAGCTGATGTGAGTCGTAAGAAGCGAAAACAGGTAATCGATAAGATGGCTGCAGTCGTAATCTTACAAGGATTTTTAGATAGTAAATAAGAGGTGACCAAAATGGAAGAAAATCAAATTACAATTGTAGACGAAAAAGGTAACGAACATTTATGTGAAATTATTTTCACTTTTGATGCTGAAAAATTTGGCAAAAAATCATACGTAGTCTTCTCTCCAATCGGTGAAGTAGACGAAGATGGAGACCCAATTTATGATGCAATGGCTTATGAGCAAAATGAAGAAGAGGGCGGAAGTTTACTTCCAATCGAATCTGAAGAAGAGTGGGAAATGGTACAAGAAATGTTCAACACTCTAGCTGATGAGCAAGAAGCTGAATAATAAGTACTGAAAAGGTGGACGACATATAGTCCACCTTTTTTTATATGTAAAATGAAAGATTTTTTGTCGAAACCGTGTAATCCTTTGTAGTATAATGAGACGGATTGTAGAAAAATAAAATGTCTATCTAAAAAAAGATAAATAAATTTATTGTGTTTTTATATCGTGTTGTATAGAAAGATATACATACGGTCTACAATTTAATTAAGGAGGAAGAGTGTTGATAGAGAATCAAGTGAAAAAAAAGCGTAGACGTCTTTTTTTATTTTCGATTATTGCACTGCTTTTAGTTTGTGGTTCAGTCTATGCGTATATTTCATCCGCATTAGGACCAGTTGATAGCGGGAATAAAAAAGAGATTGAAGTAGAAATTCCAAAAGGATCATCTACTAGTAAAATTGGTGAGATTTTAGAAGAAAAAGGTGCTGTGAAAAACGGTACAGTTTTTAGTTTTTATACAAAGGCTAAATCTAAAAATTTACAAGCGGGTACATATTTATTAAATCCTTCAATGAGTGCCTCAGATGTTATTGAACAAATGTCATCTGGTAATGTACATCGTCCAGCTCTTTATAAAGTGACGATAAAAGAAGGTGCACAAGTAACTGAAATTGCAGAAACGGTTGCAAACGAATTAAAGTGGAATAAAGATGATGTCGTACGTCAATTAAACGATAAAGCATTTATTCAAAAAATGCAGCAAAAGTATCCGAAGTTGTTAACGGATAAAATCTTTGATAGCAATATTAAATATCCATTAGAAGGTTATTTATATCCTGCGACGTACTCTTTCTATAAAAAAGATACGACGTTAGAAGAAATTGTAATTCCAATGCTTGAGAAAACGAATGCAATCATTGTTCAAAACGAGGCAAAAATGAAAGCGAAAAACTGGGATGTTCATCAGCTTTTAACATTGTCTTCACTTATTGAAGAAGAGGCAACAGGCTTTACAGATCGTCAAAAAATCTCTAGTGTCTTTTATAATCGTTTGGAAAAAGGTATGCCCCTGCAAACTGATCCAACGGTATTATATGCACTTGGAAAGCATAAACAACGTGTATTATACGAAGATTTAAAGGTAAACTCACCGTACAATACGTATGTTGTGAAAGGATTGCCGGTTGGTCCGATTGCAAACTCTGGTAAACATTCAGTGGAAGCGGCGTTAGAGCCTGCACAAACAGATTATTATTATTTCTTAGCTGCACCAACTGGTGAAGTGTACTATGCGAAAACATTGGAAGAGCATAATGCATTAAAGCAAAAATATATTACGAAAAAACAGTGAAATGGGGAGGGATAGCGAAAAATGTCGCACATCCCTCTTTTTTGTGGTAAAATATATCGGGTTAAAAACTGGCAGAAGAATCGTTTTTAATATCAAAACGGGACGTACAAGCTAAGGATGAAGCTGGCTTGTATTTTTATTGCATTCTATGTGTGAAAAGACGTCATAGAGGCACTTCTCCATGTAAATAAGGAGGACCATTATGGAGGATGCAGTTAACGAGTACCTATTATCATTTATTGATCCGAAAGATAAATTAATTCTTGAAATGGAAGATTATGCGAAAGAAAATCATGTGCCGATTATGGATCGACTTGGAATGGAATTTATGTTGCAATTTTTACGTTTAATTGGACCAAAAAGCATTTTAGAGCTTGGTACAGCAATTGGTTATTCTAGTATTCGTATGATGCAAGCTATTCCAAATTCTCGCATTGTGACAGTTGAACGCAATCGTGAGCGATATGAAAAAGCACTTGAATATATAGAACGTTCATCAGTTAAAGAGCGTATTTCTGTTATTTACGGTGATGCGTTAGAAACAGGTGAGCAAGTAGAAGAACATGGAACGTTTGACGTTATTTTTATTGATGCAGCAAAAGGACAATATCGTCGCTTTTTTGACTTATATGAACCGTTATTAAACCCTGGTGGGGTAATTATTTCAGATAATGTTATGTACCATGGCCTTGTAACGACAAAAGAGAAAATTGAAAACAGACGTACACGTGGTTTAATCCGTCGTATTAAGACGTACAATGAATGGCTTATGAACCATGAAGGATATGATACAACGATTTTCCCAATTGGTGATGGAGTAGCTGTTAGTAAAAAGAGAGGGTGACCAAGGTATGAAGAAACCTGAATTGTTAGTAACGCCAAAAGCAGTAGTGGATATCGAACCTCTTGCGAAAGCAGGAGCAGATGCGGTAATGATCGGTGAGCAAAAGTTCGGTTTACGTTTAGCAGGGGAATTTTCACGTGAAGATGTGAAACAAGCTGTGAAGATTGCGCATGAAAATGGTGTGAAAGTATACGTAGCAATGAACGCTATGTTCCACAATGATAAAGTAGACGAATTAACAGATTATGTTGCATTTTTAAACGAAGTAAGTGTAGATGCAATTGTTTTCGGAGACCCAGCAGTATTAATGGCGGTCCGAGAAGTAGCGCCAAATATGCAATTGCACTGGAATACAGAAACAACAGCAACAAACTGGTTTACTTGTAACTACTGGGGACAAAGAGGAGCAAAACGCGCTGTATTAGCTCGTGAGCTTAGCTTAGATGAAATTGTTGAATTAAAAGAAAATGCTGAAGTGGAACTTGAAGTACAAATTCACGGTATGACTTGTATGTTCCAATCGAAGCGTTCCTTAGTAGGAAACTACTTTGAGTATCAAGGACGTAATCTTGACATTGAAAAGAAAAAATATGAAGAGAATATGTTCTTATATGACCCAGAGCGTAACAATAAATATCCAATTTATGAAGATGAAAATGGTACTCACATTATGAGTCCAAACGATATTTGTTTCATCGATGAGTTAGAAGAACTAATTGACGCTGAAGTCGCTAGCTTAAAAGTTGATGGTGTACTAAAAAGCTCTGCATACATTATTGAGGTAACGAAGAAATATCGTAAAGCAATTGATTTATGTGTAGAAGATCGTGATGCGTATTATGACGTGAAAGACGATTTATATAAAGAGATAGAAGAAATGCAACCAGTAAATCGTCCGTTAGATACAGGATTCTTCTTTAAAGAGACGGTTTACTAAACGAGGAGGGTGTAGGAAATGACTGTACAAGAAATTTCACGAGTAATCGATGGCAAACGCGTTATTGTGAAGAAACCTGAACTGTTAATCCCTGCGGGTAACTTAGAAAAATTAAAAGTAGCTATCCATTATGGGGCAGATGCTGTATATTTAGGTGGACAAGAATTTGGTCTTCGTTCGAATGCAGGTAACTTTACACTGGAAGAAATGGCAGAAGGTGTTGAATTTGCAAAGAAATATGGAGCAAAAATATATGTAACAACAAATATCTTTGCACATAATGAAAATATGGACGGGCTAGAGGAATATTTAAAAGGGATTGAAAAAGCTGGCGTAACGGGAATTATCGTTGCTGATCCGCTTATTATTGAGACTTGCAAACGTGTAGCGCCTTCTGTTGAAGTGCATTTAAGTACACAACAATCACTATCCAACTGGAAAGCAGCACAGTATTGGAAAGAAGAAGGTTTACATCGTCTTGTATTAGCTCGTGAAGCAAGCTATGAAGAAATGAAAGAAATTAAAGAAAAAGTGGATATTGAAATTGAAGCATTCGTCCATGGTGCAATGTGTATCGCATATTCAGGCAGATGTACGTTAAGTAACCATATGACAGCACGTGACTCTAACCGTGGTGGTTGTTGTCAATCTTGCCGTTGGGACTATGATTTAGTTCAAACAGTATCACAACATAAAGATGCAAAAGAGCTTCCTCTATTCCAAGAAGAAGATGCTCACTTTGCAATGAGTCCAAAAGACTTAAATTTAATTTTATCAATTCCGAAAATGATTGAAATTGGAATTGATAGCTTAAAAGTTGAAGGACGTATGAAATCAATCCATTACGTAGCAACTGTAGCAACGGTATACCGTAAAGTAATTGATGCGTATTGTGCGGATCCGGATAATTTTGAGTTTAAACAAGAATGGTTAGATGAGCTTGATAAATGTGCAAATCGTGATACAGCTCCCGCATTCTTTGAAGGGGTTCCAGGACATCAAGAGCAAATGTTTGGAAATCATAGTAAGAAAACAACGTATGATTTCGCTGGTTTAGTGTTAGATTATAATGAAGAAACAGGCATCGTAACGATTGAGCAACGTAATCATTTCAAACCAGGACATGAAGTGGAGTTCTTTGGGCCAGAAATAGAAAACTTTACGCAGACGGTGGAGAAAATTTGGGATGAGGATGGAAACGAATTAGATGCAGCGAGACATCCGCTGCAAATCGTGAAATTCAAAGTGGATCAACCAGTGTATGTGAATAATATGATGCGCAAAAGCATACTTCAATAAGAAAGAGTTGATAGTCGAATGGGGACGAATAAGCCTGTTGTAATTGGAATTGCTGGTGGTTCGGGATCAGGTAAAACGAGTGTAACGAAAGCGATTTTTGACCATTTTAAAGGTCATTCTATTTTAATCTTAGAGCAAGATTATTATTACAAAGATCAAAGCCATTTACCAATGGAAGAGCGTTTAAAAACAAATTATGATCATCCGCTTGCGTTTGATAATGATCTGTTAATTGAACATTTGCAGCAGTTACTTGCATATGAGCAAATTGATAAGCCTGTATATGACTATACATTGCATACGCGTTCAGAAGAAGTTATTCCAGTTGAGCCGAAAGATGTAATCATTTTAGAAGGAATTCTTATTTTAGAAGACCCACGTCTTTGTGAGTTAATGGACATTAAGCTATTCGTTGATACAGATGCAGATCTTCGTATTTTACGCCGCATGCAGCGTGATATTAAGGAACGCGGCCGTACGATGGATTCAGTTATTGATCAATACGTAAGTGTTGTACGTCCAATGCACAATCAATTTATTGAGCCTTCTAAGAAATTTGCGGATATTATTATCCCTGAAGGTGGACAAAACCATGTTGCAATTGATATTATGGTGACAAAAATTGCAACAATTCTTGAACAAAAAGTAAATTTGTAATAGCATAGTAAAAGATATACGATAGGAAGGGATTTTTTCCCTTCCTATCGAATACAATGAAACATGCAACCTCATCTATATATAGGTGAGGGCATATTTATATCAACTTTCCATACATATCTTCTTTATATAAAGAGGAATTGGGAATACGGGGTTGTATGTGACAACTCCGCTAGTACAGGCGTGCTAGAAACCTCCGCTATACATATAAGTGGGGGAGTTTTCATATGGAACTCCTCTTTTTTTTCGGGGGATTGGTATATAAAAGGAGTGGAAAATATGGCAACAGAAAAAACATACCCTATGACGCAAGAGGGTAAGCAAAAGCTAGAGAACGAACTTGAAGATTTAAAAACGGTAAAACGTAAAGAGGTTGTAGAGCGAATTAAGATTGCACGTAGCTTCGGAGATCTTTCTGAGAACTCTGAGTATGATGCAGCGAAAGATGAGCAAGCGTTCGTAGAAGGACGTATTACACAATTAGAAAACATGATTCGTAACGCAGTTATCATCACAGATAACGGCGAAGAGTCTACAGTTGTTACATTAGGTAAAACAGTAACATTTAAAGAGTTACCAGGTGGAGATGAAGAATCTTACACAATCGTAGGTAGCGCAGAAGCAGATCCATTTGAAGGAAGAATTTCTAACGATTCTCCAATTGCAAAAAGCTTATTAGGTAAGCAAATTGGTGAGAAGGTAGCAATCCAAACTCCAGGTGGAGAAATGCAAGTAGAGATTATCTCTGTAAAATAATAAAAAATCACTCGTGTAAAAGCGAGTGATTTTTTTATTTGTATAAAAGATGAAACACTCCGTCCAAACTATAATAGACGAGGTGTTTTTTTATGAAAATAAAACGGAGAATTACAATTGTTTTAATTTTTTTTATATGTATCATGTTTATTTTACTTTGTCGTTTAATTCAAATACAAATTATAGATACAGAATCATTTACAGATCGTAAGATAAATTTAATTGAAAAAAGTGTTACACAACGGACGCAGTCCATTACGGTAGATGATGGACGAGGCCATTTTATAGATCGGAACGGTAAGGGAATAGGTGAGAAAAAGTATCCTGTTTTAATTGTTTTTCCATTTCTACAAATAAAAAATGACATGTTAGAGAAAATTGCGCATATCATTGGTGTGTCGAGACAAGAGATTGAAAGTCAAATGAAAGACAAGAAAAGTGCATTTATCATGCAAAGGGGAAATGGTCCATTTCGCTTGGCACGAGAGCAGATGGAGAAGGTAAATCAATTAAATGTATTAGGTATTGTAGCAGCTGAAGTTCGTTTACGGCAAACTGGCAGGGTGAATCATTTAATTGGCGATGTGGGGGAGAATGAACGAGAATTTCAAAAACGATACGGAGAAGTAAGAAAAATTTCAGGGCAAACGCCAATTGGTATTTCAGGATTGCAGCAATCATTTGATGAATTTCTTTTGACCGATGGAGAGGCAAAAGTATTGTATCAAGTGGACCGACAAGGGGAACCGATTTTTGGAAAACAAGCGAAATATACTGCGCCTGGAAATCCGTTTTATCCAGTGACGATTCAAACAACTTTACATAACAGGTTACAGCAAAAAGCAGAAGAAGTGGTTGAAGCAAGCGAAATAAAGAAGGGGGGATTAGTATTACTTGATGTAAAGACAAATGAAATTTTAGCGATGGTCAGTAAACCATCTGTGCAGGTGAAGGATGAGCGTTTATATACAACTACACTTGAAAATCAAATGTTGACACCACATTTTCCCGGTTCTGTTTTTAAAACAATAGTTGCAGCGGCAGTGATTGATCAAAATGAAAATGTGTTTAATCGTACATTTAATTGTAATCAAGATTTATATGGTGAAGACCACCCACAAGTTATGATGGGTACACTTAGTTTTAAAGAGAGCTTTGCTAGAAGCTGTAACAGGACATTTTCAGAGTTAGGTAATGAGCTAATACAAAAGGATAAGATGGTGTTAGAAACTTACGTAGCAGCGTTAGGAGCCGCTAGTAAGGTTGGATGGAAAGGTTCTGTATTTCATACAACTCATTTTGAGCAAATGCCAGAGGAGAAGAGGGTTACGATTTGGGGTAGTGAAGGAAATAAGAATAGTAAAAAGGCGGTAGCGCAAACAGCAATTGGACAAAAAGATGTACGTATGTCACCTCTAGCGATTGCAAATATGATGGCGACGATTGCTAGAGGTGGAGAAAAGATGGAAGTGAAAGCTGTGGAAAAAATAATGTATAAAAATGGAACGGACTTCTATACATTTGAAGACCATACATTAGGTGGAAAACAGCTTTCCTATGAAACGGTGAAAACATTACAAGAGTTATTAAGGGGTGTTGTAACAACGGAGAAAGGAACAGGAGCAGCATTCAGGTCGTTACCACTAAGTGTTGCCGGAAAATCTGGGACAGCGCAAACAGGAAAAGGGATGAAAGTGAATCGTTGGTTTGCGGGTTATTTTCCATATGAAAATCCAAGATATGCTTTAGTTGTCGTGGATATAGAAACGAATAGCAATGTAAATAAAGTTACACCTATTTTCAAAGCTATCGTAGAATCAATCTATCGATTAGAGAATGAAAAGTAATCTTGCAATTCATAGTGAAATGTTTTCATTTCGTGAAAATATTATTGTAAATGTTCAACCTTTCTAGATTTAATGTTACAATAGCAAGTATGAAAAACTGCATGGAGGTTTGAAGAATGGCAGGAGGATCTAGATTCCAACAGAAACAACAAAAACGTCGTCAAAACGGTGTTTTAAATATTGCAATTGCAATTGTATTAATATTAGTAGCTATTGTATCATATCAATTGTTTGTTCCTGAAAGAAAAGAACAAGCGTCTTCTAGTGATAAAAAAGTAGCTCAGCAAACAACAAAAGAGAATAAGTCTGAGAAAGCTAAAGGCAAAGAAGAGACGAAGAAGAACGAGCAAGATAAGGCAGAGGCTAAGAATAAGGAAGAAGAGAAGCAAAAGGCTGAAGAAGAACAGAAAAAAGCTGAAGAAGAAGCGAAAGCTAACGAGAAAGTACCAGCTGAAAAAACACAGCCAAAGGCAACTGACGCTTATACGAAGTCTTCTTGGAAGCCAGTAGGTACAGAGCAAGGTGCAACACCTGCGATGACGTTTAAAAAAGGTACAGCAGATTGGAATGAGATGAACCAAGCAATTTCAGCTGCAATTGACGTTCCAGTAGAGCAATTAGTTATTCATCGAATCGGAAATAACGGTAAAAATAAAGCTTACGGTAACGTACAAGATAAACAATCAGGTAAAAAATATTATGTAAATATTGATTGGGTAGAGAATGAGGGCTGGAAACCAGTACTTGTTCAAACTCTAAACTAAAAAAGAGAGGCTCCTTAGGAGCTTCTCTTTTTTGTTAACGCAATTTTTTTAATTTAAAATGAACAACCGCGCTATAATACGGTCTTTTGCTTTCAGGATCCATAACCATTTGATGTGAGATGTGATGAACTTCAAGCATAAGTGCTTTATTATTATCAATTTGTTCACTAATTTTTCGTTCTAAAGAAGCTAAGTCTCCCGCTTCAAAAAATTCTACTTTATCTTCTAACATTTCAAAGGTAAATGACATGAAGACGGCCCCTCTCCTGTTTAATCAACTATAGTGTAACAAAGAAAAGAAGGAAATACCATGTACATTTCAATTGACATTTTTAGAAAGAGGGCATATTATACTGATAAAACCGATAAGAAAAAGGGGAATTTTTATGGGTACAGAATTTAATGGTTTATTTGATGAGTGGGCTCATACGTACGACTCATTTGTACAAGGCGAAGATATACAATATAAAGAAGTTTTCGCCCATTATGAGGACATTCTAGAGGATGTAGTTAACAAGTCATTTGGTAATGTATTAGAATTTGGTGTTGGTACTGGCAATTTAACAAATAAATTATTGTTTGCTGGACGCACAGTTTACGGTATAGAACCGTCACGTGAAATGCGCATGATTGCAAAAGAGAAATTGCCAAAAGAATTGTCCATTACAGAAGGTGATTTTCTTTCGTTTGAAGTCCCAAATTCAATTGATACCATAGTAAGCACCTACGCATTTCATCATTTAACAGATGATGAAAAAAATGTAGCGATTGCGAAGTATAGTCAATTGCTAAACAAAGGTGGTAAAATAGTGTTTGCTGATACGATATTTGCAGATCAAGATGCATATGATAAAACTGTTGAAACAGCAAAACAAAGAGGTTTCCATCAGTTAGCAAACGATTTGCAAACGGAATACTATACACGTATTCCAGTCATGCAGTCTATTTTTGAAAACAATGGCTTCCATGTAACGTTTACGAGATCAAATCATTTCGTTTGGGTAATGGAGGCAACTAAGCAATAGAAAGAGGGATTAGATTGAGAATTGCTGTAATTGGAGCAATGGAAGAAGAAGTACGTATTTTACGTGACAAATTAGAACAAGCAGAAACAGAAACGGTTGCGGGTTGTGAATTTACGAAAGGACAATTAGCAGGACACGAAGTAATCTTGTTAAAGTCTGGTATTGGTAAAGTAAATGCAGCGATGTCAACGACAATTTTATTAGAAAGATATAAGCCTGAAAAAGTAATTAATACTGGTTCAGCTGGTGGCTTCCATCATTCTCTAAACGTTGGAGATGTAGTTATTTCAACAGAAGTTCGTCATCATGACGTAGATGTAACAGCATTTAACTATGAGTATGGTCAAGTACCAGGAATGCCGCCTGGATTCAAGGCTGATGAAGCATTAGTTACATTAGCTGAGAAATGTATGCAGGCAGAAGAAAATATTCAAGTTGTAAAAGGTATGATTGCAACAGGTGATTCATTTATGAGTGATCCGAACCGCGTTGCAGCAATTCGTGATAAATTTGAAGACCTTTATGCAGTAGAAATGGAAGCAGCAGCTGTTGCACAAGTATGCCACCAATATGAAGTTCCGTTTGTTATTATTCGTGCGCTTTCTGATATTGCAGGTAAAGAATCAAATGTTTCATTTGATCAATTTTTAGATCAAGCAGCTCTTCATTCTACAAACTTTATCGTAAAAGTACTAGAAGAGTTAAAGTAATGTAACAAAAAGGCAACTGTCTCATATAAAGAAAATACATACAGTTGCCTTTTCTTTATTGGCAAATAAGGGGGAGAACACGATGAATGTATATCGTGGAGTTCATGAGTTGATTGGTCATACACCAATTGTAGAAATTACTCGTTTTTCACTTCCAGAAGGGGTCCGTTTATTTGCAAAGCTTGAATTTTATAACCCAGGTGGAAGCGTTAAGGACCGTTTAGGAAGAGAATTAATCGAAGATGCGCTAGAAAAAGGGCTTGTTACCCAGGGTGGAACAATTATTGAACCAACTGCTGGAAATACTGGTATTGGACTGGCACTTGCAGCGTTACAACATGATTTACGCGTTATTGTTTGTGTACCAGAGAAATTTAGTATTGAAAAACAAGAATTAATGAAAGCACTAGGCGCAATGGTCGTGCATACACCGACTGAGCAAGGAATGACCGGCGCAATTGCAAAAGCAAAAGAATTAGTAAATGAAATACCGAATTCATACTCTCCAAGTCAGTTTGCGAATGAAGCAAACCCGCGTGCTTATTTCAAAACACTAGGTCCTGAACTGTGGGATGCACTGAACGGAGAGATTAACATATTTGTTGCAGGAGCAGGAACTGGTGGTACATTCATGGGAACTGCATCTTATTTGAAAGAAAAAAATATAGATATAAAAACGGTTATTGTCGAACCAGAAGGATCTATTTTAAATGGTGGTAAAGCTGGTTCGCATGAAACAGAAGGGATTGGCCTTGAATTTATCCCGCCATTTTTGAAAACATCTTATTTTGATGAAATTCATACAATTTCTGATCGAAATGCATTTTTACGAGTGAAGGAATTAGCGCAAAAAGAAGGACTGCTCGTTGGGAGCTCTTCCGGAGCAGCATTTCATGCAAGTTTACTTGAAGCAGAGAAAGCGGCGCCAGGTACAAATATTGTAACGATTTTTCCTGATAGTAGTGAGCGTTATTTAAGTAAAGACATATACAAAGGATGGGAATAAAAAATGAGAGCAAAGACAAAGTTAATTCATGGTATTCGCATAGGAGAACCTTCAACTGGATCTGTAAATGTACCGATTTATCAAACAAGTACGTACAAACAAGAAGCAGTTGGTAAGCATCAAGGATATGAATATTCACGTACAGGCAACCCAACACGTGCAGCTTTAGAAGAAATGATTGCAGTATTAGAAAACGGTCATGCTGGTTTTGCATTTGGTTCAGGAATGGCTGCTATTACAGCTACAATTATGTTGTTCTCAAAAGGTGACCACGTTATTTTAACAGATGATGTGTATGGTGGAACGTACCGCGTTATCACGAAAGTATTAAATCGCTTCGGCATTGAGCATACATTTGTAGATACAACAAACCTAGAGGAAGTTGTAGAAGCGATTCGTCCAAATACGAAAGCGATTTATGTGGAAACACCAACGAACCCATTACTGAAAATTACTGATATTAAGAAAATATCTACTCTTGCTAAAGAGAAAGATTTATTAACAATTATCGATAACACATTCATGACGCCATATTGGCAGTCGCCGATTACTTTAGGAGCAGACATTGTACTTCATAGTGCAACGAAATATTTAGGAGGTCATAGTGACGTAGTTGCAGGCCTAGTAGTTGTAAATAGCCCGCAATTAGCAGAAGACCTTCACTTTGTACAAAACTCAACAGGAGGCATTCTTGGCCCACAAGATAGCTTCTTACTACTTCGTGGTTTAAAAACATTAGGAATTCGAATGGAAGAGCATGAAACGAATTCACGTGCAATTGCTGAGTTTTTAAATAACCATCCAAAAGTAAATAAAGTATATTACCCAGGTCTTGCATCACATCAAAACCATGAACTAGCGACAGAACAAGCAAATGGATTTGGTGCTATTATCTCATTTGATGTAGATAGTGAAGAAACATTAAATAAAGTACTAGAGAACTTACAATACTTTACACTTGCTGAAAGTTTAGGGGCAGTAGAAAGTTTAATTTCTATCCCATCTCAAATGACACATGCATCAATCCCAGCAGATCGTCGTAAAGAGCTAGGAATTACAGATACATTAATTCGTATTTCTGTCGGTATTGAAGACGGTGAAGATTTAATTGAAGATCTAGCACAAGCGTTAGCATAGTAAAAATGCACTGCTCATATAGGCAGTGCATTTTTATTACATCTTTTTGTGAAAAACTTCACAAAATAGACATACACAAATGAAATCATTTCATGTATATTAAGTTCATGAAGTGTTACTCACGAACAAACTTGTGAAATATTTCACAAACAATGAGGTTCATGTAGGAAAGCAACTCTATTTTTTTTGCGCTAATCGGGACTCATTATGACCTATAGGGTCTTATTTAGTCCATGATAGCAGAATAGGAGGAATTTACATGGTAGTCAAAGAGAAAGTTGTAAATGAAATGCAGGAAGTAAAAGAGATGATTGATACGTTAGTGAATAACGGTCGAAAGGCTTTACAAGCATTAGAAAGTTTTACACAAGAGCAAATTGACAACATTGTTCATGAAATGGCATTAGCAGGTGTTGATCAACATATGCCGCTTGCGAAGTTGGCTGTTGAAGAAACAGGTCGTGGTGTATATGAAGATAAATGTATTAAAAATATTTTTGCTACTGAATATATTTGGCATAGCATAAAAAAAGATAAAACAGTAGGGATTATTCACGAAGATCCTCATGAAGAAATAATAGAAATTGCGGAACCTGTCGGTGTAGTAGCTGGGGTAACGCCAGTAACGAATCCAACGTCGACAACAATGTTTAAAGCATTAATCGCGATGAAAACGAGAAATCCAATTATTTTCGCATTTCATCCTTCAGCACAAAACTGTTCCATTGCAGCGGCGAAAACAGTATATGATGCAGCGGTGAAGGCCGGGGCACCAAAACATTGTATTCAGTGGATTGAAAGACCTTCTGTCGAAGCAACGAAACAATTAATGAACCATGAAGGTGTTGCGCTTGTTTTGGCAACTGGAGGAGCAGGTATGGTGAAATCAGCTTATTCTACTGGAAAACCAGCGCTAGGTGTAGGTCCTGGTAATGTACCATGCTATATAGAGAAATCAGCGCATATAAAACGAGCTGTTAATGATTTAATTTTATCAAAAACATTTGATAACGGTATGATTTGTGCATCAGAACAAGCAATCATTGTAGACAAGGAAATTTATGATGATGTGAAAAAAGAAATGATTGCAAACAATTGTTACTTTGTAACAGAAGAAGAGAGAAGAAAATTAGAAAAGCTTGTTATTAATGAAAATACATGTGCAGTAAATAGTGATATTGTAGGGAAATCAGCACAGTACATTGCCGCATTAGTTGGAATTACTGTGCCTGAAAATACAAAAATGCTTGTAGCTGAAATACAAGGTATCGGAGAAGCATATCCACTATCTCGTGAGAAACTGAGTCCAGTATTAGCTTGTGTAAAAGCAAATTCACTAGAAGAGGGACTTACATATTGCGAAGACATGTTAGACCTTGGTGGTTTAGGACATTCAGCAGTCATTCATTCTACAAATAAAGAAGTACAAAAACAATTTGGATTACGTATGAAAGCTTGCCGTCTTATTGTAAACGCTCCTTCATCACAAGGTGGAATCGGTGATATATATAATGGATTTATTCCATCACTTACGCTCGGTTGCGGCTCGTATGGGAAAAACTCAGTTTCTCAAAACGTAACAGCGACGCATTTATTAAATATAAAAAGGTTGGCAAATAGAAAAAAGAATATGCAGTGGTTCAAATTACCACCAAAAATTTATTTTGAAAAACATGCGACAGCATATTTAGCAAATATGCCTAACATTTCACGTGCATTTATTGTAACGGATCCAGGAATGGTTGAGCACGGATATGTAGATACGGTTACGCATTATTTACGTAAACATGCAAATGATGTAAAAGTCGAAGTTTTCTTTGAGGTCGAGCCAGATCCATCAGATGAAACTGTGTTTAAAGGTGCGGAAATGATGAGAAGTTTTAAGCCAGATGTAATTATCGCACTTGGTGGTGGTTCAGCTATGGATGCAGCGAAAGGGATGTGGCTTTTCTATGAGCAACCAGAAACAACATTCTATGGAATTAAACAGAAGTTTTTAGATATAAGAAAACGTACATGTAAATATCCGGAATTAGGAAGTAAGGCGCAGTTTGTTGCCATTCCAACAACATCAGGAACAGGATCAGAAGTAACACCATTTGCGGTTATTACAGATAAGAAAAATAATATAAAGTATCCGCTCGCGGATTATGAATTAACACCAGATGTAGCAATTGTTGATCCACAGTTTGTAATGACAGTACCACCACATGTAACAGCAGACACTGGTATGGACGTATTAACGCATGCAATCGAGGCGTATGTGTCTGTTCTAGCAAATGACTATACAGATGGATTAGCATTAAAGGCCATTGATCTCGTATTTAAATATTTACCAAGAGCATTTAAAGATGGAAATGACGAAGAAGCACGAGAAAAAATGCATAATGCTTCTGCAATCGCAGGGATGGCATTTGCAAATGCTTTCTTAGGTATTAATCACAGCTTAGCACATAAAATTGGACCGGAATTTCATATTCCGCATGGGCGTGCGAATGCAATTCTTATGCCGCACGTAGTTCGCTATAATGCTATTAAGCCAAGAAAACACGCATTGTTCCCAAAATATGAGCACTTTGTGGCTGATGAACGTTATGCACATATTGCGAGAATGCTCGGGCTTCCAGCAGGCTCGACAGCAGAAGGTGTGGAATCCCTCGTCCAAGCAATTATTGAGCTTGGAAAAAGCTTAAATATAAATATGAGTATTGCAGGACAAGGAGTTGCTAAAGACCAATTTGAAGAGGTTGTTGGATTATTAGCAGAAAGAGCTTTTGAAGATCAATGTACAACAGCTAATCCGAAATTACCTCTCATTTCAGAGTTGAAAGAAATTTATATGGAAGCATATAAAGGGGAGTAATGGGTATGAAAGAGTCGCAATAAAGCGGCTCTTTTTCATTTGGAAAACATCTCCCAGAATGGCTGTATTTACTGGTCTTTAAGTTTAATAGAATATGATACAGTGAAATAGAGGAGTGAGAATATAATGAAAGAATTACAAGGAAAAATAGAAGATTATACTCGGTTCGGACAAATCCTTCTCGCTGTAAGTACATTGTTAATGGTTGGCTTATTGATTCCGAATGGAGCAAAAGAAGCAATACAATCTTTTGTTATGATGGGGAGTACCGTTATATTTTTAAGTTTATCATTCTTTTTCTTTCAGCGTGTGAAAATGATGCGAGAACAGTTAGAGGGAAACGAATGTGAGTAATATTATGAAATAGAGCACTACGAAAAGAACGAATCTTTTTGTAGTGCTTTTTGTTTTTGTAAAAAATGTATGCGGTTTATATTGACAATGATAATCCTTATCAATTAAAGTAGAATAGTAGTTAATGATTATCATTATCATTTAGAGGTGGAAGAATGAAAAAATCTATTACGCTATTCACAGCGATTTTATCTATTTTTTTCTTGTTAATAGGTTGCAATGCAAAGGGAGACGAAAAAGCATCTGCAACAAAAACAGAAAAAGGAAAAGAGAAAATCGAAGTTACCGACCTATCAGGAAGAAAGGTAACATTCGATAAAGTGCCAGAGAGTTTTGCAACATTAAGTATGGGGGACATGAATATTATTCATGCTTTAGGCGGAAAAATAGTAGGTCGTCCGGATGCAAAAATAACTCTTCCAGAGGATGTAAAGAAAGTACAAGTAATCGGGAATGCACATCAACCGAATTTTGAGCAAATCGCTAGTTTAAAACCGGATGTACTTATTGCTAACAATGGGTTTCAAAAGAATGTTCCAACGGTTGAAGGACAAGGAACGAAAGTAATGATTTCTTCTGCGAATTCTGTACAAGATATTCAAAAGAATATTGAACTATATGGAACGATAATGAAGAAAGAAGATAAAGCAAAAGAACTTAATCAAAAAATTAATGATCAAATGAAGACATATGAGAAAAAGAGTGATGTGAAAGCACTGTTAGTATACGGAGCACCAGGTACTTATTTAGCAGCATTACCAACATCTTTATCAGGTAATATTTTAGAAAAAACAGGCGGAAAAAATATTGCAGCTGATTTTCCGGAAATGAAGGAATATCCGCAATATGCGCAGCTAAGTGTAGAACGTATTATTGAGGCAAATCCAGATGTGATTTATTTAATTACACATGGAGATCCAAATAGCGTTAAAAAAGCATTTGAAGGCGAAATGATGAAAAATGAAGCGTGGAAAAATTTAGATGCAGTAAAACAAAATCGTGTAGTTATTTTGCCACCAGACTTATTTGGATCAAATCCTGGAACAAAAGTTACAGAAGCAATGGACTTTATGTATAAAAGTATACAAGATGTAAGGAAATGATACGTATGGAAAGTAGTGAAGTAGTAAGGGAAAAGGAACATCCTTTTGCGAAAAAAAGATGGATAATAGCAGTTACTTTAGTTGTATTAACGATTCTAGGTCTTTTTTACGGTCTTTTCGCAGGAAGCCTATCCTTTTCTTTACGAGAAATTCTAACAGGGATAGAAGATGAAGGTTCGACGGTTCATCGAATTGTATGGGACCTTCGTATACCGAGAGTGCTCGTTGGATTTATAGTAGGAACATGTTTAGCAGCATCTGGTGCACTGCTGCAAGGGGTTATGAGAAATCCTCTTGCAGACCCTGGTATTATCGGGGTTTCATCTGGAGCAGGCCTTGTAGCAATTGTAATTATGATTTTATTCCCTCAGCATATGGCATTTTTACCGCTCGGGGCGTTTATAGGAGCTTTCATAACGGCGATGGTCATTTATGCTTTATCATGGCAAAAAGGGGCGCCGCCTTCAAGGATTGTCTTAGTAGGTGTATCAATCAATGCATTAATTGGTGCAGCGACGTCAGCGTTAATGTTATTACATAGTGACAAAGTACAATCGGTGTTACCCTGGTTAGCAGGTGGCATTGGTGGTGTAAGTTGGGCACATTTAAACATGATTATTTATTATGCACTATTCGCTATTATATTAGCCTTCTTTGGTATAAAGCATATTCGAGTATTAATGCTTGGAGATGAAATGGCGAAATTATTAGGTCATAACGTGGAGAGAAGCCGGTTTTATTTAATAGTAGTAAGTACACTATTAGCTGGAATTGCAGTTAGTGTTTCTGGTCTTATTGGATTTGTCGGTCTTGTTGTACCACATATGTTACGTTTATTAGTTGGAAATGACTATAAATATTTACTGCCATTATCATGCCTTGGTGGAGGGATATTACTTGTTTTCGCGGATGCGATAGCTCGAAGTTGGTTCGATCCAATTGAATTGCCTGTCGGTATTTTATTATCCTTCTTAGGCGGTCCGTTCTTCTTATATTTAATTCATAGAGGGGGGAAACAACGTGATTTCCGTTAATAAAGTGTTTTACGCACATTCTGAAAGATTTCAAATGCAAAATATGAATGTACATATTAAAGCTGGAGAGGTCGTTAGTTTAATTGGACCGAATGGATCAGGGAAATCTACTTTGCTTCGTTTAATGGCAAGACTACTTAAACAAAGTGAAGGGGATATCATTTTAGATGGAAAAAGTATTCATACGATGAAAAGTGCCGATGTAGCGAAGCAATTAGCGATGTTACCACAAATGCATGATCATCAATTAGATTTAACAGTGAAAGAATTAATCGAATTTGGAAGAGGACCTCATAAATCATGGAGAGGTCGCTTAAATAAAGACGATGAAAAAATTGTTGATTGGGCATTGTCTGTTACAAATCTTCAAGGGTATGAATATCGCCTTTTGCAATCTTTATCAGGAGGAGAAAGACAACGTGCCTGGATTGCAATGACGCTAGCACAACGTACAAATGTCTTATTATTAGATGAGCCAACAACCTTTTTAGATATCGTTCATCAGTTGGAAGTAATGGAACTTGTGAAACGGTTAAACGAGGAGTTTGGCATGACAATTGTAATGGTTTTACATGATATTAACCAAGCGGCTCAATATAGTGATCGTTTACTCGTATTAAAGCGAGGGCAGCTTCAGTATGACGGTATACCAGAAGAAGTGTTATGTCATGAAATGTTTCAACGTGTGTTCGGCATAGAGGTAGATATTTTTCAAGGAAGTGACAAGCCATTTTTCATACCAAAACGAATTTCTAAAAAAGGAGGAGCAAGATGCGAACAGAAGAATGTATTACCACTGAGTTAGTAAGAGAATTTGTTATGGCAGCTCACGGAGATTTAGAAAAAGTACAAGAACTGTTGGCTGAATCGCCAAGCTTACTTCATGCCTCTTACAATTGGGGCGGATCAGATTGGGAAAGTGCGTTAGGAGCGGCGGCACATGTAGGTCGTAAAGATATTGCTCTCTATTTACTAGAAAAGGGTGCTCGAATGGACATTTTCGCGGCCGCGATGCTTGGAGAATTAGAAGTTGTACAAGCTATTTTAGTAGCACAACCAGAGGCATTGCGTGCATCGGGTCCACATGGTATTTCCCTTCTTCAACATGCACGAATGGGTGGAGAACAAGCACAGCGTGTATTTGAGTACTTAACGGTGATCTCTTAATGACCGCAAAGGTTCTTATGTGCGGTAAACTTTTCACTTTCATATAATTGAAAAGTTTACCGCCCGTTAGAACGGGATAAGTATCTAGTATATTTGAAAATCCTACACCCCCCTCAATTGTAGTTTTCTTTATGCTAGTTATGATATGGATGCAGTAGACAATATTTTGTCTACTGCCTTTTTTAGATTCTTGAGGGATTGAATATTCTGTATTTTATTCTTGGTTCATTTATAATAGATAGTAACATTTTAGTATATATACAAAACATGATCGTGTAGTTAAGTACAAATTCGTGGGAAGGAGTGCAGAGATGTTTCATACAGATCGTTTACAAATTCGCAAATATACAATGGATGATTTGCAGTTCTATGCTTCGCTATGGGGAAATGAGAAGGTAATGCGCTATATTGGAAATGGGACGTTAAAAACATATATGCAATGTAAAAAAAGTTTGGAGGAGTGGGTGATTCCTAGCTATAAAAACGGTCTTGGTTTATTTGTATTGATTGAAAAGGAAACGGGAATACGAATTGGTCATGCAGGGTTAGTAAAGCAGCAGATAGATGGAAAAGAAGAAATTGAAATTGGTTATTGGTTATTACCTCAGTATTGGGGAAAAGGGTATGCGAAAGAAGCAGCGGCAGCATTTCGAGACTATGGTTTCCAAGCGTTACGAATGAATAAATTAATTTCTCTTATTAATCCGGATCACCCCGCCTCAATCTTTGTTGCTAGAAAAACAGGGCTTAGTTATGAGAAAACAACTTCATTTCATGGGATGGACGTTCTTGTTTATTCCATTAAACGCGTTGGATGAAAAAAGGTAAATTGCATCTTTTGAAGAATGGTATATAAAAATAAAGGGGGGATTACATGTATATTTATCATAATGGCCTTATTATTCGTGAGGGAACGAATGGTGTGCCAGCATATGCAATTAAAACTTTATTCGAAGATGCTGGTTGGAGTAATGATGATATCCCTTCTTGGCAAATTGAAAAATTCACGATAGCATTCGAAAATTCAACATGGGCATTCACAATTTGGGATGAAGAAGAGATGATTGCGATGGTTAGAGTCATTTCTGATGGAATCATGATCGCGAACATAGTAAATTTAGTTGTGAAATGTGAATATAGAGGGAAGGGATTAGGTAAGAAACTTGTCGCTCTTTGTTTGCAAAAGTTGCCACATGGAGACTGGTTTGCACATACATCTGCGAGTAATTTTGATTTTTATAGAAGTTGTGGTTTTGAGGTGAGAGAATTATCGAGAAATGGAACATGTGCGTACTACGGGTATCAAGTAGCAAAAAAAGATGGGCACCGATAAAAGTAAGATAGTGTAGAAAAAGGATGCTATTTTAATAATATAAACTGAACTGAGACTCATTTTATGATAAAATAAAAGAAAATTCTGTTTATTAAACGGGGGATAAAAATGAATGTAAAAGTTGGGGATGTATTTAAATACGAAAGAAGATTTACTGAGGAAGAGGTTTTTGAATTTGCAAATATTACAGGAGATAAAGGTAGGCATCATATGGAATATGATGAAAAAGGACGTTTAATGGTTCATGGTTTATTAACTGCTAGTATTGGAACGAAAGTAGGAGAAGAATTACATTACATAGCAAGAGAATTAGTAAGTGAGTTTATTAGACCGGTTTTTACAGGAGATACGATCACTTGTGAATTAACTTTAACAAATATTGAACAGATGGAAGGATATAAAAAGGTTTCAATCGAGTCAGTTTATCGCAATCAACATGAAAAGACTGTACTAGTTGGGACAAGTTATGGCGTTATAAGGGGATAAAAAAGAAGCCTGATTTACAGGCTTCTTTTTTATTTAATAAACACGTTTTCGATTTTCTGCATGACTAGAGATGAGTAATAATGCAGTTTCTTCCCCTATATTACGAACGATATGAGGAACACATGCATTCCAGGAGAAAGAATCACCTTCTTCTACTATTGCAATATCTTCTCCATGTTGAACTTCTAGTTTTCCGCGTAATACAAGGTGACATTCTTCCCCTTCATGGGCATTTGGTATATTTTCTTTCGGAAACCCAGCAGGAATTTCCACGAGGTTTAGGCGGAGGCCACCTTGCTCTGCAACATGTTCAATTCTTTGTTCATCTTTTCCGTATACACTGTATTTACGCTCTACCTTTTTGACAACTTTCAACCGATCTTTTTGTTCTAATAATAAATAGGGAAGGGGAACGTTTAAAAAATTGGAGATTGTTTCTAAAGTTGAGATAGATGGTGATGTTTTATTATTTTCAACCTGACTCATAAATCCTTTAGAAAGACCTGTTCCCTCACAAATTTGTGCGATTGTTATGCCTCTACGTTGACGAATTTCACGTATTGCAGAACCAATATTCATAAAATCAAGCTCCTTTTTGTAAACAACTATTTGTATCATAGCAAAAAAAATATATTTTTTCCCAGTGAAAATGAATTGACGAATAAAAAAAATTAGTGTATGTTTTGTAATGTAAATAAAAGTTTTGTATAAGAAAACTATAAAGGAGAGAATGAAATGAATCAACATATCGGTAACTTAATTATTCGTATCGTGTTAGGGGTAACATTCTTTATGCACGGTTTAACAAAATTCCAATCGGGGATTGACAATATTGCAGGGTGGTTTACAAGCATTGGTTTACCAGGAGGTCTTGCATACGGTGTAGCAACAGCGGAAGTAGTTGGTGGTATATTGTTAATTCTAGGTTTAGGTGTTAGATATATTGGATTATTATTTGCACTTGTAATGGTTGGAGCAATTGTAAAAGTAAAATGGTCAGCTGGTTTATTAGGGGATGGAAAAAATCCTGGCTTCGAATTAGAACTTGCATTGTTAGCAATGGGTGCGTACTTATTTGTTGCGAAAGCAGACGGTTTTGTAGATAATTTCTTAAAAGAGAAAATGTCAAAGAAGAACTAAATTAAATGGGGGGCTAACAAGATGAGTTTTCAACTTCATCCCGATACAACACTTGATGTTGTTCATTTATATGTATCAAATATAAAGAAATCACTAGAGTTTTATACAGAAGTACTAAGTATGAAAGTACTAAAAGAAGATGAAATGGTCGTTACATTTGGGAATGAAAATAACGAACCACTCCTTATCATTGAAGAAAAGAAAGAAGCTTTACCAAAGCAAAGAGGGAGAACGGGGTTATATCATTACGCAATTTTACTACCACGTAGACAGGATTTAGCGAATATTCTTCGTCATCTTGTAGAAATGGTATATCCACTGCACGGCGGAGCCGACCATTACTTTAGTGAGGCCCTCTATTTAGCTGATCCAGATGGAAACGGGATTGAAATTTATCATGATCGCCAAAAAGAAGTTTGGCGTGATGAGAATGGAGAACTACCATTTGTTAGTAACCCGTTAGCTGGTGAAGAATTATTGCAGCAAGGAATTGCGTGGAATGGTTTTCCAGCTGGTACTGTGATGGGGCATATTCATTTCCATGTAGCTGATTTGGAAGAAGCGAAACGTTTCTATGTGGATGGTCTTGGTTTTGAAGTAACAATCCCAGCTCGTAATGGCGCGTTGTTCGTATCGGCAGGTGGCTATCATCACCATATCGGTTTAAATACGTGGCATGGTGAAGGAATACCGCCGCAAATGCCAAATTCTGTTGGCTTGAAATATTTCACAATTGTACTAGCAGATGAAAAACAAAAAGAGCAAGTATGTGAAAGCTTAAAAAATATTGGCAAGATTGCTACGTACAAAGATGGAATATTACAAGCCCAAGATCCATTTGGACATTGTATCCATTTCAAAATTAAAGGAGAAGCCTAAAAAAGGCTTCTCTTTTTTTACTTTCTTATAATTGCTTTTTCGTTTTGTAAAAATAGTTCATTAAACTGCTTTGCAAGCTCAAAATCTAGTTTCGTTAAACCTTTTGCATTCCAAGATGACAAAGTAATAATGACTGCTTTATACTGGATAAGGATAAATGGATGGTGATTACGTTCTTCTGATAGTTTGGCGGCTTCAGAGACAAATTCGACTCCTTTTAAGTAGTCGGAAAACATATATTTTCGTTCAATCCATTTTTCATCTTTTATCATCCATTTATCCACCTTTAATAATTCCCCTTGAACTTCTTCTTCAGTTAATCGTAGCATCATTTTTCACATCCTTTACATGCAGTAGTGCAAGACCATTGTTAATAAGGCGTGTTACAGCTTCGTCAGTTGTGAAAGTAGAAAGTTGTTGTAATAATGCTGCTGATGTTTCGTGTCCTTTGTTATGCTCTAAAAGTAATTCTAATATTTCAAGGCGAAGCAGCCATTCTTTCAGATAAAATTTATTTAATACCTCTTGAATTGCTACTAATTGATCGACATGTGCGTCGTGTAAAATACCTCCACCTCGAATATCACGAACTGTTTGATACATACGATCCAGCTCAGTTAATGCAAGAGGTGCTGGAGTTTCCTCTGTTTCTTCATCAATTGGGAAAAATGATGCTGCATCTGCTGCTCCTGGGAATACTGAAATGATTTGTGAGCCAACAGCCATATCAAATGCGCCCCATGAAGCATCAAATAATACGCGGGCGTTATAAGTAACTGTGCAATCGATAAAGGAAATAAGAGCAATTTTCTTATCGTTTTTTATAATATCTGTTACTTTTCCTTTTACATGAATACCACTTGCAAAAGTAAACTCAGCAATATTTCCAATTGTAATTCCTAATGATTGTAGTTGTTCATCTGTACAATTTTCTAATGCAATATTTTCAGTGAGTAATCCAATTGGTGTTCCAAAGCCGTCACTGTGTATAGATGTAGAATGATTCGCTAGTTGTTTATTATGAATTGCTAATGCAGTTGGTGAATTTGTTCGCATGTAAATCACTTTACCTGCATCGTTTTCAATTGTCTCGCTGAATGTACCTGTAATCTGTAATCCACTAGTTAGTTCAGCAGTTGCATAGTTTTCAGAGCGAATCGCTTTTTCTAAACCTTCCTTTCCACCTGTTTTAAAGGCCATCGTTTCAGCAAATGTCTCAAGTGCTTCAGTCAGCTCTTCAAATGATTCACAAACAAATAGTTGTGGTTGCATTTTTGTTACGTCATAAGTTGTACCTGTACATGCCTCGATAGAGAATGGAACCTTTTCTACAGCGTCCGTTAAGCAATGTTTGCTTTCGCCAACAGAAGAAAGGAGACCAGCACCATATATTTTTGGAGCATCTATATTTCCGATTAACCCATATTCTACTGTCCACCAGAAAAGACGTGAAATTTGTTCAGCTTCTGATAAACCAGAAACTAATTTTTGTTTTTCAATTACAGTATTTTCAGCAGCGGCAACTTCGTCAGGAGTAGAAGTAGGGCTTTCTTTTACGATTGTTAATGTACGAACAGCTTCAAAAGCATCATGTTCTTCTTTTGTGGAGAAAGCTTTCGCACCAATTTGTCCAAAGCGTTTCACATACTTCGCATATGTAGGATCCAGTAAAATAGGTGCGTGTCCTGCTGCTTCGTGTACGATATCTGGAGCTGGTGTATACTCGATATTTTCTACTTTGCGAATATCTGTTGCGATTGGTAGTAATCCGTGTCCTTGGAAATCAAAGAATGCTACGCCGGGAATAAGTCCATCAATTGTTACAGCTCCCCATCCGCTTGGTGCTAAACAGTCATTCATTTCTTCTACCTTTGGAATTGCATCTATATTTATACCAGATGATTGTAGTCCGTTCACATAGGCTGGATGAGCAACGTCTTTTAAGAAACTATGATTTTGTCTCATAATGTAACGCCAAACAGCGTGATTCACCGGTGTATATTGATCATAATGCTGCGTGGATACGAATGGTTTTAAATGCGATGGAATTTCTGTTTTCTTTGTCATTTAGACATCCTCCTTGTTTTCTATAAAATTGAATATTGGTTGGGTATAGCTGGAACCACCACCTTTCAAAATTGTAAGCGCTTATAAAATTTTATCATAAGATTCGGAATTATTTAACATTTGTTTCTGTGAGAAATAGAAAAAGCCCCTATCGGAAAATCCGATAGGGGCGAAAGAATCGCGGTACCACCCTATTTGTAAGTGAAAAAATACTTACATCTCAATTAATGATAACGGAAAAACTCCGTCTTTTCCTTCATGCGTACAAGCACTACGAAAAAGAAGCTCCAGAATTGTAATTCATATTTATATATGTGCTAATTTCCACCGACCATTAGCTCTCTGTAACAGGGATATAAGATATTACTGCGATTCTTTCAACGCGTATATATGAAATTGTGCAAAAGGGAAGGACGCAAAAAAGCCCCTATCGGAAAATCCGATAGGGACGATAAAAATCGCGGTACCACCCTAATTGTAAACAGAAAAATTGTTTACCACTCACTTTAAGATAACGGAAAGATCCGCCTTTCTCTTCATGCATTATGTGCACTACGGGAAAGAAGCTCCAGAATTGTAATTCACGCTTGTATATGTACTGATTCGCACCAACCATCAGTTCTCTGAGACAGGGATATAAGTCGCTACTAGTATTCCTTCAAAGCCGATATATAATTCGTTCAACTAAACTATGTTTCGTATTATAAAACTATTTTTAAAAGATTGTCAACAATAATTTTATCTCGCTATTTGTGGGCAGTAAAACTCCTACCTCAAAATTCGGCCGGAGCAAAGAAGTTAGATGGAAGCTTTACTGTCCGTAAACGTCCGATTAGTGAGGGCTGATTAAAGTTTCACTTTATTTCACTTCTAAATCAACATTTAAATTAGATGTATTTCCAGCTGCATCAGTTGCTACAATATGAATAGTATTTTTTCCTTCTTGTAATTGGTTACGATCGAAATAAATGTCGTAACTTTTCTCCCAAGGATTCAGGAACGCACTTTCCCACACACCATTGTCGTTAATTTCATATTGCATTCTCACTGGAATACCAGGTGCAACCCAACCAGATTCTGTCATCCAATCTAGTAGGATATCGTCAACTTTCCCTCTAATAACAAGATTTTCTTGATCAATTTCGTGTGTTAACTTAGGGGCTGTTCGGTCGATAAATACAGCTCCTGTTTGCTTTGTTTCTCCACCCGAGGTAGAAGCGACAGCTTCGATTTGGTATAAGCCATCAGGTAGAGGAGATCCATCAGTTTTTGTACCATTCCATTTGAAAGATTTATAACCTGGTGTTTCGTTTTTACCTTGATATACCGTGCCTTGATATGTCACACGGTCTTTCGTGATTAAATTGGCATGAAACGCTATATCTTCAACTGGTGTAACTAAATAGTAATTGATTAGGTTGTCATCTAATATTTTGTCATTATTTGGACTGAAAGTAGAATTAACGATTTCAAGGCCATCAATACGCTTGTATTCTTTCGGATCGATACTAAATGTAAATGGAATACGCATTTCTTCAGTTTTCCCTTGCTCTTTTACATACAGATTCCCTGTATATACGCCTTGCGGTAAGGAGCTATCTACAGTAATAGTAAAAGGTTTTTCAATATTACTATTCGGTTTCATACTAATAGAAGAAGGGAAAGAAGTTTGGATTTTTGTTTTTGTATCTAGTAATTCAATACGAGTTGAAAAGTTTTTCTTTTTGTTAGAAAGATTTTGTAACGTAATATTTTGTGTTAGTTTCACTTTGCCGCTATTCGGTTTAATAAGACCGAAACTTACATTGTTCGGTTTTACTAACGCATCCGTTTGAGCTGCTTTCGGAATGTTAATTAAACCTGATCCTTGTGCCATAACAGGATATGTATTTTCATTGACATCTTTTAATGTTTTTGCAGTGTTGGCAAGAGCAGATTTCAATTGTTCTGTCGTCCAATCAGGATGCATTTGACGTAGTAAGGCAACAGCTCCTGCTACTTGTGGCGCAGCCATACTTGTTCCGTTGTGAGATTCATAGCCACCCCTTGGTACCGTACTAGTAATTTGTACGCCAGGTGCAACAACATCAGGTTTTATGAGCCAACTTCCTTGTGATGGTCCTCTTGAGCTGAAGTTACCAATAAGTTCTGTTTTGTTCGGTTGTCCAATCTTTATATTTTTCTTTCTTTTTGTAATTAAATTTTTCAATTCTTCGCCATTTGTACTTGATAGTTGCATAACTGGAAGAGCTATCTCTTCACGGCCAAAATATTCAGGCATAATATTAATTTCTTTTTCATTAGAAATTAGTAGCACCCCGATAGCTCCAGCTTGTTTCGCTTGTTCTGCCTTTACTAACGTGCTCGAAGTTCCTTGTAAAACAAGGGCGAACTTACCTTTCACATCTTGTTTAGCGTAATCGCTTGAATTACCGTAGCCAACATAGACAAGCTGAGCATCGTTTCCTACTTGGAAATCTGCTTTTGATAACGGTAATCCTTGATAAGATTTATTAGAACCAGCTACTTGGAATGTTGGGAATGGAATAGAAACAGTTGATGCGCCAACAGAGATGACACTACTTGCGTTACCAGGAGCATCAACAGACCAAGGTTTTGGTCCATCATTTCCATTTGAAACGACTGGAGTAACACCAAGTTTTGCTGCGCGTTCTAACGTCATTGTTACAGGTTGATCAGGGACATTCAAATCTTGACCGAGAGATAGATTTAAAACATCTGCACCATCTTGAATAGCGCGCTCAATACCTTGAAGAATATCTTCGGTCGTACCAGTACCGCTATCATTCATTACACGATAGGCTAGAATAGACGCATTTGGAGCAACGCCTTTAATTTTTCCGTTACCAGCAATAATACCAGCTACATGAGTACCGTGTACGTTACCATCCATCGGATCGTTATCTTCATCGACTGTATCGTATCCACCGATATAGTTTGCTTGTAAGTCGGGGTGTGTATAGTTTACGCCAGAATCAATAATAGCGACTTTCATACCTTTTCCATCAAGCGGTTTGCCAGATGGATCTTTTAAATTCCATGCTTCAGGTGCACCGATTGTCGGTCCGCCGATATTTGGCGCTTCTTCTTTAGTTGCGCTTTTTGCTGTTTCATGCAATTTATATGTTAAGTTCGGATAAACAGCTTTTACCTCAGGTAAAGAGGCTAAAGCAGCAACTTGATCTCCTGGGATAGAAATAGAGAATCCAGAAAATAACGTACTATACGTTTCTTTTATCTTTGCTTTTGGTGCTTTTTCTTTAATTTTCTTTGTTGTATCCTCTTGCGCCTTTTTTAGTTGTGCATGGTATGATTGCACATTTCCATTTTTTAAATCTGGAGCATGCTGAATGTTACTTTGTGAAGCGAGCGGAGCATGTTGCAATTCTACAATGACTGAAATTTCTTTTGATGTTTTTGTTTCAACATTTTGCGCGATTTTGTTTTCTCCCCATTGCTCAATATTCGCTTTTAACTGTGGACTAAATTGCTTCTCCTTTTGTAGCGATTCAGCATGCGCGCTTAAAGCTCCAAAACTAGAAAAGACAAGCGCCATACTTAATAGTGCAGATGTAGTTTTGTTCATTGAAACTCCCCCTAATAAAAAGTGCCAATATTCCGAAAAGTTATCTTACATTTTTGTTCTGAAATATAAAATCGAATGTTGGCTAAACTATACTTTCGACATAATTCATACCAATCCTCTTTGAATTAAAAATTTCTTGGGAAATTTTTTGGAATTATGTCGAATGGCTCATACACAGTGGGGGGAAGCACATCCTTACTGTGTATAAATCCACAACAATTGTGCAATTAATATGGAGCGAAATTAGCATATAGTAAGCGGAATATGAGGAATGCTATAAGAAAAATGGAGGGACATATGAAAAAAATTATCGTGAGTAGTAGTGTGGTTTTGTTTATTTTTTTATCTTCAATTTTTAGTACTAGTGCGGAACATAATGGGGTGAAGGTTGCTTTTATTCGTCATCATGATCTTTGGGTTAAAATTGATGGAAAAGAAAAACAAATAACAAAAGGCGAGTACATAACAGGGCCGAAATGGTCTCATGATGGAGAATGGATTTCTTATGCTAAAGGAAAGAAGCAAAACACCTTGGAGTTGTACCGACTGGAAGATGGAAAAAAAGTTAGGCCGTTGCAATCTGAGGTATCGAATTATCAATGGTCACCGAAAGAGAATATAATTGCATTTGTATTTGCAAATACATTAAATACGTTTGATGTCAAAAATAAGAATACAGATTTTGAAAATGTGTCAGCTGGTGTAGGTGATTATGCATGGTACCCTGATGGAAAGAAGTTTCTTGTATCTTCTGAAGCACACTTACTTCCAACAGGATGGACAGGAGCTCAGCTATATGAAGTGCAAAAAGATGCACATATGAATCCTCACAAAATGAAGCATTTGTATGCATTACCAAATGAACATGATGATTTTCTAGCGCTAGTTGCAAGTGGGTTTGAGTGGTCACCGAATCAAAGGTGGATTTCATTTTTAGCGGTACCGACAGCTTCGTGGTCAGCTGATAGTAATACGCTTTGCTTAGTTCGAGCAGATGGCAGTCGATTTGAAAAAGTAGATCAAATGTTATTAAACACACAATGGTTCAAATGGGCGCCATCCAAGAATATTTTAGCTTATATTGAAGGAAGCGGAAGAGTTGCGTTAGAGAATAAACATTTAAAAGTAAAAGAGCTGCCGGCACTTCAGCAGAACACCTTTACGCCGAAAGGATATGTCGATTGGGATTTTGTATGGAAGAACGATAAAGTAATGATCGTTTCACGAGCAAAAGAGGCAGGGATAGAAACTCCGCCAGAAAAAAGGCCACTGCCATCCTTATATGAGATCGATAGTACAAGCGACGAACAACATCAAATCACAAAGCCACCCCATAAGCAAGGTGACTATCATCCCATCTTTATGAAGAAGAACAATCAATTGATATGGATACGTTCAGACCGTAAGAAAGCCAATGTATGGCTTTCCAGTAGTGATGGAAAACAGGAAAAGAAGTGGATTGAAAATATAGATGTACCAGAATGGTATTATGAGAAATGGAACTGGGAAAATGTTATCTCGGTGAAAGAAGAATAAAAAAAACTGCCTAAAAGATAATTTTAGGCAGTTTTTTTTATTGTTATTTATGTGTTTTATTTGGCTTTTTTTTCGCGGGGTTTCCGTTTCCCTGATGCTTTCTATTTTGTTCATCTTTTGCTTGTTTTTCATGTAGTGTATCTAAAAAGTCATTCGAGTTACTCATTTTTATATCGCTCCTTTCATTTCGTCCTAATTACTATAACCATTTAGGAGGATAATCATGAGATAAAAGTTAAGCGCTTAATTTTCTTCGATAGTATACGTAAAATATGCCATACGTAATAAATAGCATAAGTAAAACTTGTAACTCTACATTTTCTTTTAAAATAGTTGCGACAGAAGATGGTAAGTAAGGTGATGTATTACTCGTTCCTAAACCTAACCATTTGTTTAAGAGGTTAATGATACAAAACATGAAAACACCAGACCAGCTTGCAATAATTGCTTTCTGTTTAATTTTTGTTTCACGTTCATCATCTGTAATCCAAGGATTAGCAGTTTTATCACTATTAAAAAATCCATTTATGTATCCCCATATGATCATTCCGATAAAGGCGATAATTCATTTCATATTTGTGATTCACCTCTCTCTTGTAAAAAGTATTTTACATATTATAATTGTAATGTTTTTTAATTAATTGTGTCAAATGTTTTTTACATACCAGTTTTTCATATAGCAGGAATAAAGAATGAGATAGGGAAGAAATATGTAAGAGGATTTCATAGAGAGAGGAGGCTGGATATGAAGCTTGTCTTTGTTCGGCACGGAGAAGGTGAACATACAAAGGATTTGCCGTCAAGTTTACAAGTGCTTCATCCGCCATTAACGGATGAGGGAAAGAATCAGGCTAAATTACTTCAATGCAATGTGCCATTACAAGAAACGGATATATTAATTGTTAGTCCTACACGTAGAACTTTACAAACAGCGGCAATATGGAGTGCGAAAGTAGCTTGTCAAAAAATCGTCCATCCATATGTATCCCCACGTATTTTTCCTTATCGAGAAGGAGCGAAAACATTACCATGTGATGACATAGTAGATCAGGAAATGATAGCAAATTTATTTCCACATTTTTCGATAGAGAAAAGTACAAATAAGCAGTTATGGACGGAAGGTATAAATACTATTTCAGAGAATCGTTTTCAGCAAATAGTAGATGATTTTCTTCTTTGGTGCTATGAGCTAGGCGCTGAAAGAATTTGCATTGTATCTCACGACGGGACAATTACAGCGTATAGGCAATATGTACAGAAAGTCGTTTTAACTAGATCTGATTTTTTGCAAGAAACAGGTATATATGAAATGGATGTATCTTTTAAAAGTCTGATTGATGAGATCTAATTATAGGATGGAGGGTGTATGTTGAATGTTGCATTAGTAGTTGGTTTCAATTCGGATTTAGAGGCGCAATCAATCCGAGCATCGCTTGAATATTTTGGGGCAAAAGTTGTAACATACTGGATTGGTAGACCGAGAGAGTTCATTAATATTCTTTCTGGAAAAGGTTTATATAATGATATCAAGTATGTTATTTTTTGCTTTCATGGTGAGGAAGGAAAGTTTGTCATGGAAGAGTTAGGTGAAGATATATATGAGCAAGATGAACCGAGGGGATACTTTGGTGCAGCAGAAATTTATAAATATGCAAAATTGCATAATACACATATTGTAAATAGCGGGTGTACGTTAGGGGAGCGAAAACTAGCAGAATCTTTCTTACATAGTGGGGCGAAATCGTATATTGGATCGATAGATTATGTAGATGGGAATGCAGCACTTATGTTTACAATACGCTTATTTTATGGGCTTATTAGCCATGAAAAAACGTTAGAAGATGCTTTTCAAGAGGCGAAATTAATCGATGAGGAGACACGTACATTTCAATTCTATAAATAGTGAAAACGCATTTATTCTATATTTGAATAAATGCGTTTCACACTTAACTCACATTTTTTTTACATTTTCTTCAATGAAAATGATTATCACCTATGGTATGATATGTTCAAGTTTTTACAGGTAATAGAAGTTACTATATATTAGTATTTAATGTTTTTTATGTATGTCACAAATTATTCATGATTAACATTTTAAAAATAAGTAACTAATGATATTATATTATCTGTAACTAACTTAATTACAACTTTAGGAGGAAGATATGGTTATTCAATTTTTAAGAGAAAACAAAGCAGTTTCTTTTGTGTTGGCAGTAATTCGAGTGTATCTTGGTTATACATGGTTAATGGCTGGAATCGGTAAACTACAAGGAAAAGGGTTCGATGCAACTGGTTATTTACAAGGTGCAATTGAAAAATCTAAAGGAGCACAACCGGCTGTTCAATCTTGGTGGGCATCATTTTTACAAGATTTCGCAATTCCAAACGTTGATCTATTTAATACACTTGTAACGTGGGGAGAAATTTTAGTCGGAATTGGTTTAATTGTAGGCTGTTTAACAAAAACAGCGGTCTTTTTCGGTCTTGTAATGAACTTTTCCTATATGCTTAGTGGGTCAATTGGTGTAAATCCTGAAATGGTTATCCTATCAATGTTCGTTCTAGTCTCTGGTATGAATGCTGGTAAATTTGGAATAGATGGTTTCGTTATTCCGAAAGTATTAGGATCAAAAACTCAAAAGCGCCAAAAGCAAGCTGCTTAATATATGAAAGCGGGTATCTCAAAATGAGATACCCGCTTATGTTATTTTTCAACTTTATTGTTCTTAAAGAATTCTTTTACATAACCTACAAATTCTTGTGGCTCTTGACGAAATGGTGCATGATAACCTTTTTCGATAATATGGAAAGTACTATTTTTTAAGAATTGATGATACGTTTCTCCTTCTTTCCAAGAAACGCTACTATCATTTCTTCCCCATATAATTAAGGTTGGTTGTTTAATTTCATTTGCATTGATTTGAAGACGTCTAGGCCATAATTTCATTTTATTGTAATGCTCTTCATCATTACGCTTGGATTTAACTTTGTTTTCATCATAATCTGCAATAGTAGAAACAGTATTTAAATCAGTCGACAACTGTGGTTTTGGTGAACCTTGTTTATTAACGAATGTATGAGGACCGCCTGTAGCATCAGTTAAAATAAGGTGGGTAACGGCTTCAGGATATAAATAGGTTAAATTAAGAGAAATTTCTCCGCCCATTGAGTGTCCTAGTATTGCAAACGAATCATAACCTAGTTTTTTCATTAATTTATAATACAAATTTGCATGGGTTGGGAAAGAATAGTAAAAATCCATTGGCTTAGATGAGCGCCCGAATCCTAAAGCATCTACAGAAATAATTGTATGATCTTTTGCTAAGTCTGAGTAAATCTTTTGAAAACCATCTGACGATCCTCCAAATCCATGGATCATAAGTAAAGGTGGTTTTTCATTACCAATCTTTTTAAAGTAAATGGTTTGACCATCTATTTCTACCATTTTTTCCTCGGTAGCTAGTTTCGCTGTAAGTGTATTTTTCACTTGTTTTACTTGCTCTACTGGCTTTTCTGCTGCACTACATCCTACTAATAGTGTAAGAGTAAGACAACCTACCATAAAATAGCTAAATCGCTTCAATTAGGTGTCCCCTTTCTAACATAACGCTGTGTCTATCATAGCAAATAGCATATTACGATTTCCAGGAAGTTGGCTACCATTTTTTATCATAAGAGGTGAAAGGAGCGTTTCTTGGAAATTTTCTGTTTGAAGAAATTTACGAAATGAAAATTGTGAATGTGGGACATCAATCCTTACTGTGCCATTCCAACATTCACAGATTCTCTTGAATAATTGAATAGCATCCTTCTCTTGTTTTGCGATAAGTGGAGTGACGCATAATATATTACCTTTTTGTATACATAAGGAAAAAGCTTCTATACAGTTATTTCTCTCAATTTTAAAAGAGTGTATGGCTCTTGGTAATAGCGATGAGTAAAGTAAGGAACGATTAGCTCCAGTTGTAATTTGATCGAGAAAAATAAGTGATATAAGATCTGGTTCTTTTACTTGTTGTGTATGAGCAATATGTGTCTTAGTAGTTTGTTTTTCAAAACGATGAATCGTCGTTACTGTTTGAAATTCGCATGATGTATAAAGAGGCTCGCCAGCTTTTGTTGCAATAAGTGCAATTGGTTGTTTTGGATGAGTGTGCTCTAAGCAACAATTTAGCAAAATACGTCCGATGCCTTGGCCTTGAAAATTAGGATGGACGATTAACATGCCAATAGTAGAAAAACTATCTTTAAAAGGAAATACTCCTCCAGCTGCAATCAGTTTATTTTCATGCATATAACCGATAAGTGTGCCGAGAGAAAGATACATTTCGAATTGTTTTTTCATAAATTCTTTATCTTGTAACCATCCAATAGCTTTACAAAGGTCGAGTAAATCAAAAATAAAAGATTCATCTAGCTTTATTGTTTTCATAAATACGCCCCACATTTCTATTAATTTTCATAAAAGTAGATTGAAAATGTTAAATAAGAGATTTACGTTACATGAAATCCAACTTGTTTATATTTTAATTGTAAAGGGGAAGGAGGTTGCTATGAAAGGACAAACTTATACAAATTATAACTGATATTTACATAAGTTAACAAAAAATTTACATATAACTAATTTTCTCTTAATAGTCTTCTATTAAATTTGATAGTGGGAAATGAATAACCTAATTAGGGGGACAAGACAGTGAAAAAGTTTGTGAAAAAAGCATGGCCATTTGCAGTTGTGGCGTCGTTAGCAGTTACTTCGGTGGCAACATGGAATTTTACACGTTCTAGTGAAGTAAATGCAGATGAGAGCGGAAGCAATGCAAAGATTAAAAATGTCATTGTATTAATTGGGGATGGTATGGGACCTTCATATATGACGGCTCACCGTTATATGAAAGATAATCCAAAAACTTTTGAGATGGAATCTACAGAATTTGATAAGCATCTTGTAGGAACGCAAAAGACATATCCGGAAGATGAACATGAAAATATTACAGACTCTGCATCTGCAGCAACAGCTATGTCAGCAGGAGTTAAAACATATAATGCAGCAATTGCAGTTGATAATGATAAAGCAGAAGTGAAAACTGTTCTTGAACAAGCGAAAGAAAAAGGGAAATCAACGGGACTCGTTGCTACTTCTGAAATTACACATGCAACACCAGCGGCTTTCGGTGCGCATGACATTAGTCGTAAAAATATGGACGCAATTGCAAATGATTATTTTGATGAGAAAATTAAAGGGAAGCATAAAGTAGACGTTATGCTTGGCGGCGGTGTAAATAACTTTGTTAGAAAAGATCGCAATCTTACAGAAGAATTCAAGAAATCTGGTTATAGCTACGTAACAGATCGAAATCAATTGTTAAATGATAAAAACGATCAAATTCTAGGTTTATTTGCATCAGGCGGTTTAGATAAAATGATTGACCGTACCGATAAAACACCTTCATTAGAAGAAATGACAAATGCAGCAATTGAGCGTTTGAACAAAAATAAAAATGGTTTCTTCTTAATGGTTGAAGGAAGTCAAATCGACTGGGCTGGACACGATAATGATATCGTAGGTGCAATGAGTGAAATGGAAGACTTTGAAAAAGCATTTAAAGCAGCGATTGAGTTTGCGAAAAAAGATAAAAATACGTTAGTCGTTGCAACGGCAGACCACGCTACTGGCGGATTATCTTTAGGTGCGAATGGTGAGTATAACTTTAAAGTAGATCCAATTAAAGCTGCAAAACGCACACCAGACTTCATGGCAAATGAGATTGCAAAAGGTGCAAATGTAGAAGAAACATTGAAAAAATATATTGATTTACAGTTAACACCAGAAGAAATTAAAGCGGTAAATGATATAGCTCCTTCAAAAGATGTAACAAAGATTGATAATGCGATTGAGGATATTTTCAATAAGCGTTCGGTTACAGGATGGACGACAGGTGGACATACAGGGGAAGATGTAAACGTATATGCATTTGGCCCAGGTAAATACTTGTTCTCTGGCGTTCAAGAGAATACAAATATCGCTAAACGTGTCTTTGATATTGTTGGTGGTGGCGATCCGAATAAAGGAAGACGCTAATTATAAATGAAAGTGAGGCGAAATGCCTCACTTTTCTTTTTAGGAGATGGGAAAGATGAAGGCTTTTTTCATGGGAATAGGATCCCTTCTAATAGTTGTAGTATTGCTAGTCGGGTGTCAATCCAAGGAGAATCATATAGAACAAAAATCTACTATTATAAAAACTGAGGAAAAGGTACAAATAACGAAAGAAGAAGAGAAATCGATTCAAGATGTTATGGAGAAATTTGTACGGACGACAAATGAAAAAAATCTTGCTGAACATATGGAGTTATTCTCAAAGAAGATGCCTAGTGCTGAAGATTTAAAAACACAAAAAGAAGCCGCTTTTCAAAAGGGAAATAAGAAAATTGAATTGGAACATATAGACATGAAAGCTAGTAAAGCAGGGTATGTTGTAGTTGAAACAAAGGAAAAGGAAATAGATGGGGAGGTCACTCTTCAGAAAAATGTACAGTATGCGCTTGGAAAAGAAGAAGATGGCTGGAAAATTGAAGAGGTTCGCACGATAGGGAAGAAATAAAGTGAAACTTTAATCAGGGAGTCTTACTGCCCGTAAATAGCGAAATAAAAAAGGTTCTCATTGGAGAGAACCTTTTTATAGTGGTAATAGAATTTGATTTGAACATGCTTCGATATCATCAATATCTTGGCGAATTGTTGCCATTTTATTATCAAGATCTTCAGCTTTCATTGCTGCATCATGTAGTTCATCTTTTAAATACTCAGGTATTTTCCCCTCATATTTATAATAAAGTTTATGTTCTAAACTTGCCCAAAAGTCCATAGCAAGTGTACGTAACTGGATTTCTGCAAATACATCTTTTGTACCAGAATTCAGTGATAAAGGATACTTAATGATCATGTGTAAACTTTTATATCCGTTGCCCTTTGGATTAGCGATATAATCTTTTACTTCTATGATTTCCATATCCTCACGCTTTTGAATGACTTCTTTTAAATGATAAATATCTTCTACGAAGCAACATGTAATACGAATGCCGATGATATCTTGTAAATGTGTTTGCGCATTCTCAACTGTCGGTAATAAATTTTTACGTTCAAGTTTTTTAATAATACTTTCAGGTTGTTTTAATCTTGTTTTTATATGTTCAAACGGGTTGTAATCCTCTAAAAATTGAGCTTCCCGGTTCATAATTTCAAATTTAGTTTTTAACTCTTCTAAAGCAAATGTATATGGTAGTACAAAAGCTTTCCAGTAGTTAACTGTTGATTGATTATATTCCATTTATATACACACCTTTTCCTATTTACAAGTGAGGTTGTTATTATACTAAATACCAAAGCATATAAGCGCAAGCAGCAAATGAGGAGATCATAAAACGATATTTAGTTTTCATACTTTCAACTCCTTTCGAGTAAGATTCTATATGAATAAACGTGATTGTTAATAAATTCACTATGTACAATTCTTATAGTAATAGATTCGTGTGAATTTCGTATGAACTAATTGTTTCAGATTTTTGTCTTTTTTTGTAATTGACAAATAGAATAAACTTATATAACATATAAATCGTAATCATTACGTTTTAGTTTGCGATCTTTGAAAGAAAGGAGAATTACATATGCGTGTAAATATTACATTGGCTTGTACAGAGTGCGGTGATCGTAATTATATTTCTAAAAAAAATAAACGAAACAATCCAGAGCGCATCGAACTAAAAAAATATTGTCCACGATTAAAGCGAGTAACGCTACATCGTGAGACGAAGTAGAAGACTAGAGATATCTCTAGTCTTTTTTGTTTATAGTCATTTAGTTTTATTTGTTATAATTACCTTAAATTGTAATGAAGGAGAGGTATGATGAATCAAAAAGATAAAGAAAGAAAAGAGCAAGTGGCTCATATGATTGATATTCCAGATGATTATAGGCTTGTCGTAGATGATCAAGAAGGTGTGGATGACCCATATCATCTATTATGGTGGGAACATAAAGAGGATGAGGAGAGAACGATACAAATTACGCTGAATAGACATACTGGTAATTTAATCGAATTTAGTATAGATGATAAAAAATATTTTTCGAGTTCGAGTGGTAAGGAAGCAATAGGAGAGAATAAAGCAAGAGAGATTGCAAATGCATTCTTAAAAAAATATACAAAAGAAGGATATGAATTTTATATATATGTAACGGTTAAGGACGACAGGCGTGGTCGGAAAGAAGTAAATTATATGCAAGAAGTAAATGGCTATCCATTGCCGAATACAGGGTGTGTTGTGCGAGTTCATCCTTCAGGTAATGTTGTGCATTTTCGTTATAATGGACAAAAAGCTATACAAGAAAAACCGCTATGGCCAAATGAAATTGTTGAGAAGAACATCGTTTTAGAGAATTTAAAAGCTAGACAAGATATGAGACTTGTATTTGTAGATTTGACATTCTCTTCATGTAAATATGAAAGTGGAGAAGAAGGAACCGGGTACCATCTTGTATATGAACCAGAACCTAGTCATGCGTTTATTAATGCAAGTACAGGTAAAGATTTATTTGGGCCCGATCATTATAAATTGCCTTCAACTGTAGCTGTTGAAAAACCGAAAAAAGGTAGCCGGCCAGACGATATATTCGATTTGTTTGAATGGAATAAAGAAAATTTTACAAAAGTAGCTGAGACGGAAAATGATGATGAAATAAGAATGAAATTTGTTCCGAAAGAGGAATTACAAAAACAGAAAGAAGAAAAGAATCCATATTTAATGAATGAATTCTTTAAAAAGCATTTACCGATGTTAAAATATAATAATTTAATTGGCATTACGGTTGATAAATCTACCAATGAATTAACTGGTTTTATAAAACTGACAGACGATAAAGAAGTAAAGCAAATATTTCCTAGAGAGGAATGTTTACAAAAAGCACTTCAATTTTTGGAACAAGTTATTCCAGATGTCACACAATATCTACGTCTTTGGGAAGAACATGAAGAAGCAGAAGATGGGATTGAAAGATTTACTTTTTCCGTATATGTGAATGGCATTCCGGCAGAGTATAAGCAATTTATGGTTAATATCAATGCGGGAAATGGGGCTGTGGTGCATTATTCCGGAGAGTCTAGCAACCTTATAAAAGAATTGCTTACATACGAAACAACACCAAAAGTAAAAAAGGAAAAAGCGTTAGCAATATACAGAGGGGCCATGCGAGTTAATTTAGAATGGTTTTTAGAAAATGACGTAGAGGAAACGAACTACGAACTACTGTATAAACAAACGACGGATGAAAATTATAAAGAATCCTTCGATTGTAGTCGAGAAATTCGTTATATTGATGCGCATACGGGGGAGAAAATTTGGAGCAAGTAAAATAAAAAGAGTTATTTTTCAAAGAAAATAACTCTTTTTATTTTTATAATTTGCCTGTTCGTTTTTCAAATGTAAATGTGATAGGAAGGTTGCAAGGAGAACTATCACTTTTAAATGTTACTTTCCATTCTTTAGAATGAGCTTTAGTTTCGAAATCAAGAAGATTCATTGCTCTACGTTTATCTATTTCTAAAAACATATTATGAATTTCTGGTTCTTGCTGTAAATTAAGAGCCTTTAGTGTGACTGTTAATGTGAAAAAATTTCGCCCTTCATATACTATTTTTGATATTTTTGTTTTTTGTGTATTTAACAGTATATAAAAACGGTCTGATGGAGTTAATTGTACAGAGTCATCAGTAATTTCATCCTCCATATTATGAAGTTCAACTAAGAAAGATGTACTATGGGAAGAATCTTTTTTGCTTGTAATCTGTAATTCAGTGGGAATCATCGGTATTTCATAAAAATCATTCCGTATTATATTGTTGTAATCCTCGGAAAATTTACGGACTTCTTTTGGGAAAGAGTCTTCTTCTTTTGTATTTAAAAAAGTTTTATGTTGCTTTGGAATTTTTTCACTAAACTTTAATGTTTCTTTAAAGTAATAATTGGATCCAGTTAAAAATAAAAAACTACAAATTAATAAAAAAATTCGATAGTGATTTTGAAAGTGAAAGAACAATAGTATACATGTAATAAATCCAATTACATAGAAAATAAAGATAAGTAGTTCTAATTTTGAGTGAAAGGAGAAACCATAGTTATGAAGAAATTTCATTCCAATTATAATTTGAGCTCCAAAAAACAAAGAAATTCCAAATTGAAAAAATAATAAATCAGGCCCTCTCTTAATAACAAAAGTAATGAACGAAATGAAAAGTAAAAATACCCCTAAATAAATTGTTACATTTAATAATCGATCTAATGTAAGCATGAATAGTGTCCCCTTTAATAGCATATTCATATATAACTAATAATTAATATAATTATAATATAACGATAAATTATTTTAAATATTGGAAGTGTTGAGTTTTATAAATAAACTGTACAGACACAAACAACCTCACGCCCACATACACATAGTAAAGACCACTATTTTGGCGGAGGTGAAAGGTTTGAGTCTATTCGCCGCAATTGGATATATGGTTCGAGAAGTGTTTGTCTTTGTTTCTTATGTGAAGAATAATGCGTTTCCGCAGCCGTTATCATCAGACGATGAGAGAAAGTACTTAGAGTTAATGGAGCAAGGTGATGCTCAAGCGAGAAATCTGTTAATTGAACATAATTTACGGCTTGTAGCTCATATCGTTAAAAAATTTGAAAACACAGGGGAAGATGCAGAAGATTTAATTTCAATTGGTACAATTGGGCTCATTAAAGCGATCGAGAGCTATTCGGCAGGAAAAGGCACAAAACTTGCGACGTATGCAGCACGATGTATTGAAAATGAAATTTTAATGCATTTACGTGTACTGAAAAAAACGAAAAAAGACGTTTCACTTCATGATCCAATCGGGCAAGATAAAGAGGGGAATGAAATATCGCTTATCGATATATTAAAATCAGAGTCTGAAGATGTAATTGATATGATTCAGCTTAGTATGGAGTTAGAAAAGATTAAAGAGTATATCGATATTTTAGACGAACGAGAGAAAGAAGTAATCGTGAAGCGTTTTGGACTGGGGCTTGATAAGGAGAAAACGCAACGAGAGATTGCGAAGGCACTTGGTATTTCCAGAAGCTACGTATCAAGAATTGAAAAGCGCGCTTTAATGAAAATGTTCCATGAATTTGTAAGAGCTGAGAAAGAGAAAAAAGCGAAAGAATAATGTACATTGCAAGCAGCCATATTTTAAAATGGGCTGCTTTTCTTTTTGTAAATAAGGAAAGAAAAAGAGTTGTGTTCAGAAGAAATCTATGTTCACTGTTGAAAATGACGGATTCTATCTGTAATATTAGAGGGTGCTAAACAATTTAAGAATAATACCATACTTAGTTTTCCGCATGTATAATGAAACAGTTCTATATGATATGTGGGAATAAGAACCAATTTTACATATGATATAGAAGGAAAAGAAGGGGAAGCTAAAGTTATAGACTGATTAGGAGGTTTCGCAATTTGCGACGTACATTATATCGACTTATGATCGAACTTACAAATGGTCGTTTTACTTCTTATATATTACGTAAATTTGCACAATCTCGTTTGAGCTCTATCATTATTCCATCGTATGCGAAAGTTTTTCAAATTAACCAAGATGAGATGGAAAAGGGTTTGAAGGAATATAGAACATTGCATGAATTATTTACGCGTAAGCTAAAAGAAGGAAAGCGTAGTGTTGATACAGATGCATCGAGTATCGTTAGTCCTGTTGATGGTGTTTTTGCTGATCACGGTCCTATTGAGGACACAAAAACATTTGATATTAAAGGTAAGCGTTATTCAATCGTGGATATGCTAGGTAATGAAGAACGTGCAAAGCGATATGCAGGTGGTACATACATGGTTATTTATTTAAGCCCAAGTCATTATCATCGTATTCATAGTCCGCTTTCTGGTTCTGTGACTGAAAGGTTTGTACTTGGTAGAAAGTCATATCCGGTAAATGCAGCTGGTATGGAATATGGGAAAGAGCCATTGTCAAAAAATTATCGCTCTGTTACAGAAGTAAATAGTGACGGTGAACATATGGCACTTGTAAAAGTAGGAGCTATGTTTGTTAATAGTATTGAGTTGTTGCATGAAAGAGACACTGTTCAAAAAGGTGAAGAAATGGCATACTTTACATTTGGCTCAACAGTTGTGTTATTGTTTGAAAAAGATATGATAGAAGTAGTGCAGGAATTGAAGAGTGGACAAGAGCTTCGTCTTGGTGAAAAAATTGCTACTCGTTCGGCTCATAAGTAAAGAAAACATTTTATAACTGTAAGCAAGAGTTATGGACAAAGATGCTTAATGATGAAATTCCCTAGATGGGAGTACTTGTTTATTCGAGAGCCATCGCAGGATGGCTCTTTTTACAAGTTAGCTCATTAAAATTTCACTTTATATGTAATCAAGACGATTTGACAAGCTTGTCCTCTAATGAGCGTCTAATCATTTCTTGTTTTATAAGTAAAATGAAGTCGGGATTTAATTTTAGTTCTTTTGCTTTATAATAAGACTCAGTGAGTAACTCAGTAGACAACTGTTCCATATATTTTGTTTTCAAGGTGAGTCACCTCCTAATAATTTAAGGATTGATTCGTTGTTGCATTTAATGTACCAAAAAAATATGACAGTCACAAACGAGTGGTTATCCACATACCTAGGTGGATAAAATGTGTATAGATTGTTAGTAAATTCCAAATTGGCTGAAAAATTAATGTGGAAAATGTGTACAATTTTATCCACAGGTCATATATCGAAATATGTTGTCGAAAAATTTTTATGAAAACTCCTCAAAGAGGTGAAAGAAATTGAAGCTATTTTTACCAAATGAATATGTGAAAAATGTATATCATGTTCAACCAGAAGATTTGAAAAAACGTGGAATTAAAGGTGTCATTACTGATTTAGATAACACGTTAATTGAATGGGATCGTCCAAATGCAACGCCACAACTTGAAGAATGGTTTTTGAAAATGAAAGAGCAAGGTATTCAAGTAACGGTCGTTTCAAATAATAATGAGCAACGTGTGAAAGACTTTGCTGATCCATTAGGTATTCCATTTATTCATAGTGCGCGTAAACCATTTGTTCGCGCGTTTAAGCGTGCGATACAAGAGATGCACCTGCAACCAGATGAAGTTGTAGTAATTGGAGATCAGTTACTAACGGATGTTTTAGGTGGAAACCGAGTGGGACTTCATACAATTTTAGTTGTACCGGTAGCACAAACGGACGGATTAGTAACGCGCTTTAATCGAAAAATTGAACGAAGAATTATGAGAAATATGAAGAAAAAAGGTTTAATTAACTGGGAGGAATAAAGTTTGACTGAAACAATTAAGTGTATTGGTTGCGGTGTAGAAATTCAAACAGAAGATAAAAACGAAGTGGGATATGCTCCTACCTCATCTTTAGAGAAAGAACAAGTAATTTGTCAACGCTGTTTTCGCTTGAAACATTATAACGAAATTCAAGATGTATCATTAACAGATGATGACTTCCTACGTATTCTAAATGGAATTGGAAAATCGGATGCGTTAGTAGTTAAAATTGTAGATATTTTTGATTTTAATGGTAGCTGGTTACCTGGCCTACATCGTTTCGTGGGAAATAATAAAGTATTACTTGTTGGAAATAAAGCTGATTTAATTCCTAAGTCAGTAAAACATGATAAAGTAAAGCATTGGATGCGCTATAGTGCAAAGCAGCTAGGATTAAAGCCAGAAGATGTCTTTTTAATTAGTGCAGCAAAGGGACAAGGGATTGCTGAGTTGGCAGATGCTATTGAGTATTACCGCGGCGGAAAAGATGTTTACGTTGTTGGATGTACGAATGTAGGAAAATCAACATTTATTAATCGTATGATTAAAGAATTTAGTGATGAGACTGAAAATGTAATTACAACATCTCATTTCCCAGGAACAACACTTGATTTAATTGATATTCCGTTAGACGAAGAATCTTCTTTATATGATACGCCAGGTATTATTAACCACCATCAAATGGCTCATTATGTTGGAAAAGAAAGCTTAAAGCTTATTACACCAACAAAAGAAATTAAGCCAATGGTGTTCCAATTAAATGAAGAACAAACACTATTCTTCAGTGGATTGGCACGTTTTGATTATGTAAGTGGTGGTCGTCGTGCATTTACTTGTCACTTCTCGAATCGTTTAACAATCCATCGTACAAAGCTTGAGAAAGCAGATGAATTGTATAAAAATCATGCTGGGGATTTACTAAGCCCGCCAACACCAGAAGAATTAGAAAATATGCCAGAGTTAGTGAAATACGAATTTAATATTCGTGAACCAAAAACGGATGTTGTATTCTCTGGGTTAGGATGGGTTACGGTAAACGAATCGGGAGCAAAAATTGTTGCACACGTACCAAAAGGAGTAAGTGTTTCGCTACGTAAATCTTTAATTTAATATGGAGAGGGATTTATGAAACAATTATATGGTGTAATCGGAAATCCAATTGGACATTCATTATCGCCAGTTATGCATAACGATGCATTTGAACACTTGAATATGGATGCCCATTATCATGCATTTCTTGTTAAAGAGGAAGTGCTAGGGGAAGCAGTAAGAGGTTTAAAAGCATTAGGTATTTCAGGATTTAATGTAACAACGCCGCACAAAGTTGCTATTATGGATTATTTGGATGAGATTGACCCGCTAGCAAAACAAATTGGTGCAGTAAATACAGTGGTTCATAAGGATGGAAAATTGATTGGCTACAATACAGATGGAATTGGTTTTGTCCGAGCGCTGCAGTCAATTAGTAGTGAACCACTTCAGGAGAAACGTATTTTATTGCTTGGCGCAGGTGGTGCTAGTCGAGCTATTTATTTTTCTCTTGCTGATGTAGGTGTGAAAGAGATTGATGTAGCTAATCGTACAGCAGATAAGGCGAAAGAACTTATTGCTGCATGTACGGCTACTGTTAATTCTGTTGCTTTATCGCTAGAAAAAGCAACAGAAGAACAAGGAAATTATGATATTATCATTCAGACGACAACAATAGGTATGCATCCACGCGTCGAATATACGCCATTACAAATTTCTTCGTTAAAAAAAGGGACGATTGTATCAGATATAATTTATAATCCATTTGAAACGAAAATTTTATGTGAGGCAAAAGAGCAAGGTGCAATGATTCAAAATGGTATTGATATGTTTGTCTATCAAGGTGCACTTGCATTTGAAATGTGGACAGGGCGTGTACCGAATATCGATAGAATGAAACAATTAGTTATAAGAAAGCTTGGAGGCTAACATATATGTTAACAGGAAAACAAAAAAGATTTTTACGTGCACAAGCACATCATTTAACACCAATTTTTCAAGTAGGAAAAGGCGGAGTAAATGAAAATATGATTAAACAAATCGCAGATACTTTAGAAGTTCGTGAACTATTTAAAGTAAGTGTGCTACAAAACTGTGAATTCGATCGTCGTGAAGTTGCAGAAGAACTTGCAAAAGGCGCACGTGCTGAAATCGTTCAAGTAATTGGAAGTACAATCGTTTTATACAAAGAATCTAGAGAAAATAAACAAATTAAACTTCCGCGATCAAAAGAATAGCATATGCTATTTTTTATCGTTAGTGCGTAATGATGTAGAGAGCGAAACCAATTGAACTTTTATTAACAGTGAACTCTCTTCGGATAGGAATGAAGAGAGTTACTGTAGGTAAAAGGAAGGGGCGTTTCTTTTGAGAAAAATTGGCATCATTGGCGGTACATTTGATCCGCCACATTATGGGCATTTGCTAATTGCAAATGAAGTATATCACGCTTTGAATTTAGAAGAAGTATGGTTCTTACCGAACCAAATTCCACCACATAAACAAGGACGGAATATTACAAGTGTAGAAAATCGCTTACAAATGTTAGAGCTTGCGACTGAGGCGGAGGAACATTTTTCTATTTGTTTAGAAGAGCTAAGCAGAAAGGGCCCATCTTATACGTATGACACTATGTTACAATTGACGAAGAAGTATCCGGATGTGCAGTTTCACTTTATTATTGGTGGAGATATGGTTGAGTATTTACCGAAGTGGTATAACATTGAAGCGTTACTCGATCTTGTGACGTTTGTTGGGGTTGCAAGACCTGGTTATACATTGCGTACGCCTTATCCTATCACCACTGTGGAAATTCCGGAGTTTGCAGTTTCTTCATCTTTATTGCGTGAGAGATATAAAGAGAAGAGAACATGTAAATATTTACTTCCCGAAAAAGTACAGGTGTATATCGAGAGGAATGGGTTGTATGAATCGTGAGAAAGCACTTCATATTGTCAAACAACAAATGCATGAAAAACGTTATATACACACAATAGGTGTAATGGAGACAGCAATTGAACTTGCTAAGTTATACGGTGTGGATGAAAAAAAGGCTGAAGTTGCAGCTATATTCCATGATTATGCGAAGTGTAGAGCGATTTCTGAGATGGAAGAGATTATTAAAAGTGAAGATTTGCCGAAAGATTTACTTTGTTATAACAAAGAGTTATGGCATGCACCTGTTGGGGCATACTTAGTAGAAAAAGAAGTAGGCATTACGGATTCTGAAATCCTGCAAGCTATTACATATCATACAAGTGGTCATGAGAAAATGACGATGTTAGATAAAGTAATTTATGTAGCTGATTACATTGAGCCTGGGCGAAAGTTTCCAGGGGTGGAGGAAGCTCGTAAACTCGCATATAAGGATATAAATCAAGCTTTATTATTTGCGTTAAAGCGAACAATTCAATTTTTAATGGAAAAAAATCAAACGATTTATCCATTAACATTCCAAACATACAACGCAGTTATCAAGGAGGAAATTAGTAAATGAAAGATAAAGATTTATTAGTATTAGCAGCAAAAGCGGCTGATGATAAGAGAGCAGAAGATATGGTTGTCCTAAATATGCAAGGTATTTCACCAATTGCAGATTATTTCATTATTTGTCACGGTAACTCAGATAAGCAAGTGCAAGCAATTGCGCGTGAAATTAAATCAAAAGCACATGAGTTTGAAATCGACGTACAACGTATGGAAGGTTTTGACGAAGCACGCTGGGTACTAGTTGACCTTGGAGATGTAGTTGCTCATGTATTCCATAAAGATGAGCGTAATCACTATAATTTAGAGCGTCTTTGGGGCGATGTGCCACGTGAGGATATTACAGACGAGCTAGACCAATGAAATACGAACAATTTGCATTGTTGTACGACGAACTAATGAATGATGTTCCTTATGATAAATGGGTGGAATTCACAGAGGAAAGTTTACAGCAAGCGGATATGAAAGAGGCGAAGATTCTTGATGTAGCATGCGGTACTGGTAATGTAACACTTCCGCTTGTACAAAAGGGTTACGATTTAATCGGTGTCGATCTTTCAGAAGAGATGTTAACGGTCGCTCAGCAAAAACTAGGCGGAGAAGGATACTTTATTCCTTTTTACCAACAAGACATGCGAGAGCTTGACGTTCCAGGTGAGTTTGACTGTGTAACGATCTTTTGTGATTCATTAAACTATGTATTGCAAGAAGATGGAGTGCAAGAAACATTTCGAAGAGTGTTTCACCATTTACGTCAAGATGGTTTGTTTTTATTTGATGTACATTCTTTATATAAAATACATCATGTATTTCAAAATGAAACATACACAGTGAATGGAGAAGAAATATCTCTTATTTGGAATTGCTTCCCTGGTGAAGAATCAAATAGTGTAGAACATGATTTAACATTCTTTGTTCAAGACCCAGAAGAAGATGTGTACCATCGTTTTGACGAATGTCACGTGCAACGTGCATATCAGGTCGAAGAGTTAACGACATGGCTTGAAGAAGCTGGTTTTACCGTGCTTCGCGTCACTGGTGATTTTGAGCGACTTGAAGTTACAGAACAAACAGAGCGTATTTTCTTCATGGCGAAGAAAAACGGATAAAACAAAAGCAACCGAGAAGGTTGCTTTTGTTTTGTAAAGAAGTTGTAATTTTAGTTCTAGCATAATAAGAAGATGATATACGTGAAGTGTGAAAATACTAGTTTAGGTGAAAATGTAATGTAAAAAAGTAAGTATTTATAAAAAGGATTTGGAATGACGATGACGTATTTATTATGTGTGTTTATTGAATTGCTGATCGACGCATTTTAAATCTTCATCAAATTTCTCGTGTGTCCGCTCAATTAATTTATGAAACATATCCCCAACATGTTCTTCTAAAACACGAATGCCTTCTCCTGTAACGCCGCCTTTAACACATACTTTTTCTTGTAAAGTAGGCAATGTGAAAATCTCTTTTTCAAGTAGTTTCCCCATTCCAACGACCATTTCACTTACTAAAGTAGTGGCTTCTTCATGTGTAATATTTGTTTTATCTACAGCAGCGTTAATGAAACATTGTAATAAATAACTAAAGAATGCAGGGCCGCAGCTTGCTATATCAGATGAAACGCGCGTTATATCTTCTTCTATCATAAGAGGAGTAGAAATGTTTTTGAATAGGCGAAATAGCTTTTGTTGCCACTCTTCAGAGCATTTACTTCCAAATGTAAATAGTGATGCGCCAGACAGGGCGCGGTTTGTAATGCTCGGAATGATACGTGCAATGTGGCAAGGTACAAGCGTCTCTAATTGTGACGGAGATATTGGACTTGTGATAGAAACTAAGCACTTTTCATCAGAAAAATGTTCAGCGTATTTTTGTAGGATCGGGTATATATCTATCGGCTTTACGCAAATAAAAATAAGATGTGATCGTTCGATTACCTCATCGATAGTTTTGGCGATATGAACAGAAGGGTGTTTTTCCTTTATATGATATGCTTTGGCGGGCGTTCGATTAATCATTGTAAGGCACGAAGGTTTGACAGCACGGGTTTCTAAAAATGCGTCGATTAGTATATTCCCCATGTTCCCTGTCCCTATAATTCCTATGTTCAATGTTTCATCCCTCCTTCGTAACAGCTTTCTCCTAAACAATATGAATGATGTTATAAATTTATGATTAGAGGTGTAAAATGATGTGGGATTTTCCAAAGAAATGGTTAGGATTAGTAGCTATTATTGGAACTGTACTTTTTCTTCTTTTTTGGAAAACGAACCAGCATACAGAGCGAACGGTCATTGCAACGGATGTTCAAGCGAAAGAGCTAGAGAAGAAAAGTAAACCGAAAATATCGGATACAAAGCAGCAGAAAAAAATAATTGTAATTGATATGAAAGGGGCTGTTGTTAAAGAGGGGGTGTATGAAATGAAAGAAGGGGACCGGGTCAAGGATGCTATTGAAAAGGCAGGTGGTTTTTTACCTGAGGCAGATAGGAAGAAGGTAAATTTAGCACAAATGGTACAAGACCAAATGATCCTTTATGTACCGAATGAAAACGAACAAGTGCAAGAGGTAGCTGCTATTGCAAAGGGGGAGGGGAAAGTTCAAATAAATGCAGCTTCTAAAGAACAACTTGAAAAAATTACAGGCATTGGTTCTCGGAAAGCAGAAAGTATTTTGAAATATCGAGAAGAACATGGTCCTTTTCAGAAAATAGAAGATTTGTTGGAGATTGATGGGATCGGTGTGAAGTCATTGGAAAGAATAAAAGATCAAATTATTATTCCGTAAAAGATTGACGAAGTTTTTCTTCATTCGCTACACTACAAGTAGACAAAAAAGTAGGTGAAAAATATGGAACGAATTTCATGGGATCAATATTTTATGACGCAAAGCCATCTGCTATCTTTACGTAGTACATGTACAAGGCTTGCAGTAGGAGCGACAATCGTTCGTGATAAACGAATTATTGCTGGTGGATATAATGGTTCAATTAAAGGTGGCGTACATTGTATAGATGATGGATGTTACGTTATTGATAATCATTGTGTTCGTACAATTCACGCAGAAATGAATGCTTTATTACAGTGTGCAAAATTCGGTGTGAAAACGGAGGAAGCGGAAATTTATGTTACGCATTTCCCTTGTTTACAATGCTGTAAGGCGATTATTCAAAGTGGTATTACAGCAGTTTATTATGCGCAGGATTATAAAAATCATCCATATGCCGTAGAGTTATTTGAAAAAGCGGATGTGACAGTGAAACACGTTCCGCTAGAATATAATATTGCAGCATTAGAGGATCAAAAGCGTCATATGGAGTTAAAAGAACTATTTGCATCTTTAGAAAAAGAAAACTTATCAATGGAAGAATTACAGCATGTATTCACGAAAGCAAAAATGATGCTATAAGGAGTGAGTATAGTTGTATGGACAATGGGGTTATGTTGCAATCTCATTTATCATAGGGATTGCAATTGCCTTTTCCACTTCAGTTTTATTGCTGACTTGTTGTCTCGTTTTGTATGTTTTCTATTGTTTATACCGTACTTCGCGTAAAACCTTCTTTTTTTGTATGTTAGCGTGTTTTAGTGGCGCTATGTACACTACGTATATTCAAGGGCAAAACAAGCCTCTAGGAGAGTCTTACGAAGTTACAAGGGGGCTAATACAAAATACACCTCTTATTAACGGGGATCGCCTAACATTTCAAGTTGAAGATCAGAATAAAAATATAGTGCAGTTAAGTTACAAAATTAAATCGGCCTTGGAAAAGAAACAACTGCGACAATTACATGCAGGAGTATCATGTGTATTCGAAGGTGAGAGGAAAGAACCACCAATAGCTCGGAACTTTCATGGTTTTAATTACCGTGATTATTTGTATAAGCAAAATATTCATTTCATATTGGAGGCTATACATATTTCTGAATGCCAAAAAACATCGTTGTCACTCGTGCAATGGATTCTTCTTTTGAGACAGCAAGCAATCTCGGGCGTTACAGAAATGTTTCCGGAGCAATCAGGTGCTTTTATGAATGCATTAGTATTTGGTGATAGACAACAAATGACATTTGAAGTTGAAGAGCAATATCAGCAATTTGGTCTTGTACATTTGTTGGCGATTTCAGGATCGCATATCGTATTGTTAATGGTAATTGTGTATTTTATTTTGCTAAGAAGTGGTGTGACGAGGGAGATAGCAACAGTATGTCTTATCTTTTGCATTCCTCTATATATGATTTTAGCAGGAGCATCACCGTCTGTTATAAGAGCTTCTATAACAGGAGTGTTGATGTTGATTGCTTTCATATGTTCTATTCGTTTATCTAGCTTAGATGCTTTAAGTGTTACAGCTATATGTATGCTTATATTTGATCCGTATCTTGTCTTTAATATTGGCTTTCAGTTTTCGTTCGTTGGTAGTTTCGCCTTGCTTTTGTCAGCCCCGCTTTTACTAGATAGTAGCAATGGAGTAATCCGAAATTCCATTTATATTTCTTTTATTTCACAACTCGTTAGTACTCCGATTTTGTTATATCACTTCGGTTATTTTTCTCCATATAGTATTTTTCTTAATATCCTATACGTTCCGTTTTTATCTCTTATTGTATTGCCGTGTAGTATTATCGTTTTGGTATGTATACCGATCGTCCCGTTTCTTGCGAAAGGACTTGCGAATGTACTATCAATAGGTTTGAATCTTTCTAATGATTTTCTAAGTTATTGTGAAAATTTACCGTTTATCCGCCTTGTTTTCGGGCAAACATCTATACTTCTTGTAGCTCTATATTACGCGAGTATTGTTAGTATATTGATGGTTTGGGAAAGGCGGGTGTCGAAGAAAATTATGTTCGTAGCTTCGGGTATATTTCTTTTCGTTTGTACATGTCATTATGTATATCCGTATTTTCGAGAAAGTGGGAGTGTTACATTTCTTGATGTTGGACAGGGAGACGCAATTTTAATTCGCCTCCCGTACGATAAAGAGATTTACCTCATTGATACCGGTGGCACAATGCGTGCAAATAAGGAAGAATGGCAACGGAAAAAGCATGAATTTTCTGTTGGAAATGATATTTTAATCCCTTATTTACAAAAGGAAGGGATTAAAACAATTGATAAATTAATTGTAACGCATGGAGATGCGGATCATATAGGTGCTGCGCAAGAGTTATTATCAAATATAACCGTAAAAGAAGTTGTATTTGGCCGAAAAGAACAAGATGCGGTATTAGAAAAAGTATTAAAGAAACAGGCATTAGAAAAGGAAGTGAAAATAAGTGAAGTGGGGGAAGGAGAGAGTTGGAGCGTAAATGAAGCGGAATTTTTTGTGTTAGCTCCAACAGGAAAAGCGAGAAGTGAAAATAATGCTTCAATTGTAATGTGGGCAAAATTAGGAGGGGCAACGTGGCTGTTTACAGGTGATTTAGAAGAAGAAGGAGAGAAATTTTTAATAGCTACGTATCCAGATTTACGGGCGGATGTTTTAAAGGTTGCTCATCATGGGAGTAATACGTCATCTATAGTGCCTTTTTTGAGCGCTGTACAGCCTGATGTAGCGATTATTTCTGTCGGTGAGCGTAATAGGTATGGGCATCCTCATAAGGAAGTGATAGAGCGTTTGGAGAAGATGGGGATTGAAATATGGCGTACGGATAAGCAAGGCGCTATTTCCTATGTTTTTAAAGTGGAACACGGAACCTTTCGTAGCAAAATCACATATGATGAAACACATGATAGATAAAAAAGAAGACTGCCAGTAAGCAGCAGTCTTTAAGAACCGATAAATTTAATAACAGTTGCAATGATGAAAAGTGTTGCGAAAAAACCAAATGAGACGATAAATCCTACCCCTGAATCAATAGCGTCATTGCGTTTACTTTGAACGTTCTGTTCAAAATCATTCATTTAGAATCCCTCCCCAACATTCCACTTTAGTATAAAATATTGTCAGAAAAAAATCTACAATTTCCATATGAAGAGAAATCGAGCGTTTTTACTACTTTAGATCATTAAGGAACGCGAGTTTTTTGTTTCCAAGCATGTTAACAGTTGGCACTTATACTCGAATTTTTATTGTGAATAATAAAGGGAAGGTGATTACCGCACACCAATAAGAAACCCGGGGCTTATTGCGTGGCGTTTAATATAAATAAAGGAACGGGTCATAAAGCCTGTTCCTTTGTACTTGTAAAACGAAAGCTAGGGCATTAGTATAAATATATATTGCCAAGTTAGGGAGTAGGAAAAAGTATGAGTGATATACATAAAAAGATTAAAAAGAAGCAGTTTGCTCCAGTGTATTTACTGTATGGAACGGAAGCGTTTTTTATAAATGAAACGATAAAGCTTATTACAACAGAAGCGCTTGAAGAGGAAGATCGCGAGTTTAATGTTGTGACATATGATTTAGAAGAAGCGTATTTAGAAGATGTGGTTGAGGATGCACGTACACTTCCTTTTTTCGGGGAACGTAAAGTGATATTAATAAAATCACCACTATTTTTAACTTCACAAAAAGAAAAATTAGAGCAAAATATAAAAATTTTAGAAGAATATATTGGAGAGCCTTCTCCATTTTCTATTCTTGTTTTTGTTGCGCCTTACGAAAAACTTGATGAACGAAAAAAAATTACAAAACTATTAAAGAAAACAGCGGACGTAGTAGAAGCGAATGCGATGCAAGTGCAGGATGTTCAGAAGTGGATTGTTGCTCGTGCAGATGAAGTGCATGTGCATATAGATAATGCAGCTGTTAGTTTGTTGTTAGAGCTTGTGGGAAGTAATGTAACAATGTTGGCGAAGGAAATGGACAAGTTAACGTTATACGTCGGTATGGGCGGAGAGATTACACCGAAACTTGTTGGGGAGCTTGTGCCAAAATCGGTTGAACAAAATGTGTTTGCTTTGACAGAAAAAGTGGTAAAAAAAGATATCGCGGGTGCGATGCAAATTTTGGATGGATTATTTACGCAGCAAGAGGAACCAATTAAACTGCTTGCGTTATTAGTAAGTCAATTCCGCTTGCTCTATCAAGTGAAAGAGTTACAGCAGCGTGGTTATGGACAAAATCAAATTGCGTCTCATATTGGTGTGCATCCATATCGTGTAAAGTTAGCGATGAATCAAACGAAGTTTTTCTCTTTTGAAGAATTAAAAAAAGTGATTATAGAATTAGCGGAAGCTGATTATAGTATGAAGACTGGAAAAATGGATAAGAAACTTGTGCTTGAGTTTTTCTTAATGCGGTTAAATCATATGTGATGAAACAAAAAGTTCACGTGCTTAGCACGTGAACTTTTTGTATATAAAAAAACGATCCAAATGGATCGTTTTTTAAACGCCTTACGCGTTTACTTGTTTCGCTAAGCGAGATTTTTGACGAGCTGCAGCGTTTTGGTGGATAAGACCTTTACGAGCTGCTTTGTCAAGTTTTTTAGAAGCAGTTTTGAAAGCTTCTTTAGCATTTTCAAGATCGTTATTAGTAACTAAAGCTTCTACAGTTTTAACAGCAGAACGCATGTCAGACTTGATAGAAGCGTTATGTGAACGACGCTCTTCGCTAAGTTTAGCGCGTTTGATAGCAGATTTGATGTTTGCCATACTTTTCACCTCCCTGGTGCAATCGAATGACTCGATTCTTAACATAGAACAAGTGATATTCTATCAAACGGTGAAGAGAATTGCAATAGTATATCAATGAAATTTCACGTAAAGGAAAGAATGACCTTATATAACTTTGGGAAATCTAACGATATTTACTATGAATTACGGAGGAGATACGATGAAAGAACCATTAGATTTAAGTAAATATAGTGTTAGAACGGACCTTGCTGTAGAGGCACATGAAATGCTGCAAGAGAGTCAAGAAGAGCAAAAAGGGATACAAGGAGTTATTGTCAAAGAGAGGGAAGAAGAAGGTATTACCATTACAAAAGTAACGATTGATGAAATTGCCTCTGAATCGATGGGTAAAAAACCTGGGAGTTATTTAACGCTTGAAGTACAAGGTATACGTCAACAAGATACGGAACTGCAACAAAAAGTAGAGCGCATTTTTGCAAAAGAATTTTCTTATTTCTTAGAAGAGGTTGGCGTTACGAAAGAAGCGAGTTGTTTAATTGTTGGCCTTGGGAATTGGAATGTAACGCCAGATGCGCTTGGACCAATCGTTGTAGAAAATGTATTGGTAACGAGACATTTGTTTCAATTGCAGCCTGAAAGTGTAGAAGAAGGGTTTAGGCCTGTTAGTGCAATTCGGCCGGGGGTAATGGGAATTACAGGAATCGAAACGAGCGATGTCATTTATGGAATCATTGAGAAGACGAAGCCAGACTTTGTCATTGCAATTGATGCATTAGCTGCCCGCTCTATTGAACGAGTAAATAGTACGATACAAATTTCTGATACGGGAATTCATCCTGGATCGGGTGTTGGGAATAAGCGTAAGGAACTTAGTAAAGAAACATTGGGTATTCCTGTTATCGCCATTGGTGTTCCGACTGTGGTTGATGCAGTTTCGATTACAAGCGATACAATTGATTTTATTTTGAAACATTTTGGACGGGAGATGAAAGAAGGAAACAAACCTTCCCGTTCTTTGTTGCCAGCCGGTTTTACATTTGGAGAAAAGAAAAAATTAACAGAAGAAGATATGCCGGATGAAAAGAGTCGGAATATGTTTTTAGGTGCTGTAGGTACACTGGAAGATGAAGAGAAGAGAAAATTAATTTATGAAGTGTTATCTCCTCTTGGTCATAATTTAATGGTGACTCCGAAAGAAGTGGATGCTTTCATAGAGGATATGGCGAATGTAATAGCGAGTGGTTTAAATGCAGCCTTGCATCATCAAATTGACCAAGATAATACAGGAGCATATACACATTGATGGGAAGAGACGATAATCGTTTAAGCCGTTTTTCGCTTTTATGTATATGTAGTGCGGCCTTATGTTTACTTATGATAATAGCAGGGGTGGCACTTGCTAATCATGGTTTGAAAAGTATGAAAGGTTATCAGCAAATGTCGTATGAACAAATCGCTCATATGACAGGAACAGAGGGTGCGGGTGCTGAATCAGAAATTTTGGGAAGTTCGTTTTCCGTTGCTGAAAAACAAAAACAATTAGAAAGCTTGAAAAGCTTTAATGTTGTAGAAGGAATTGGTATGGCAATAGCAAGTGCTACTTATGAAGTAACAAAGTTCGGAACGGATATAGTTGTTGGGAAAGTGAGAGAGATTTTTAGTTAAGGGTAGCAGGAAGAACGGTTGTCTTACCATTTTGTACGACAGCCGTTTTTAAATTTGAAAAAGGTTTGTCTCTTATGGTTTGTTCGCATAAGATATAAATAGAATGATTTGTATTGTAAGCAGCACGAGTTTTCATTGAATCTTTGCTGCTCTATTGATATAATCAGTGCTAGTGTATATTGGCGAGACTATTAGGAGTTGAGAACATAGATGAACAAAGAAGAAAGAGCAAAAAGACAGTCCAAAATCCGTAATTTCTCTATCATTGCTCATATTGACCACGGAAAATCAACGTTAGCAGACCGTATTTTAGAGAAAACAAACGCGTTAACACAACGTGAAATGAAAGCTCAATTGCTTGACTCTATGGATTTAGAGCGTGAGCGCGGTATTACAATTAAATTAAATGCAGTACAACTAACGTATAAAGCGAAAGACGGTGAAGAGTATATTCTTCACTTAATCGATACTCCAGGACACGTCGACTTTACGTACGAAGTATCTCGTAGTTTAGCGGCTTGTGAAGGTGCGATTCTTGTTGTGGATGCAGCACAAGGGATTGAGGCGCAAACATTAGCGAACGTATATTTAGCGCTTGATAATAATTTAGAAATATTACCAGTTATTAATAAGATCGACTTACCAAGTGCGGACCCAGAACGTGTACGTCAAGAGGTAGAAGATGTAATTGGTTTAGATGCATCGGAAGCTGTACTTGCTTCAGCGAAAGCTGGTATTGGTATTGAAGATATTTTAGAACAAATCGTTGAAAAGGTACCAGCTCCAACAGGGGATTCAGAAGAGCCTTTACAATGTATGATTTTCGATTCTTTATATGACCCGTACCGCGGTGTAATTGCATATATCCGTGTTGTAAATGGAACGGTAAAAGTTGGCGATAAAGTACGTATGATGGCAACTGGAAAAGAATTTGAAGTAACAGAAGTAGGTGTGTTTACACCGAAAACAACGCAACGTGACGAGTTAACAGTAGGTGATGTAGGTTTCTTAGCAGCATCTATTAAAAACGTAGGTGATACACGCGTAGGTGATACGATCACACATGCAAAACGTCCGGCTGCAGAGGCGTTAGCAGGTTATCGTAAATTAAACCCGATGGTATTCTGTGGTTTATATCCAATCGATTCTGCACGTTACAACGACTTACGTGATGCGTTAGAAAAATTAGAGTTAAACGATTCTGCTCTTGAGTTTGAACCAGAAACATCTCAAGCGCTAGGATTTGGTTTCCGTTGTGGTTTCTTAGGACTTCTTCACATGGAAATCATTCAAGAACGTATTGAACGTGAATTTAAAATCGATTTAATTACAACAGCACCAAGCGTTATTTATAAAGTTTATTTAACGAACGGTGAAGATGTTATTGTTGATAATCCATCTAATATGCCAGATCCACAGTCTATTGATCGTGTAGAAGAGCCGTTTGTGAAGGCTTCAATTATGGTTCCGAATGACTATGTTGGAGCTGTAATGGAAATTTGCCAAGGTAAACGTGGAACGTTTATTGATATGCAATATTTAGATGAAACACGTGTTACACTAACATACGAAATCCCGTTATCAGAAATCGTATATGACTTCTTCGATCAGTTGAAATCAAATACGAAAGGATATGCATCGTTTGACTACGAGTTAATTGGTTACAAACCATCGAAACTTGTGAAAATGGATATTCTTTTAAATAACGAACAAGTCGATGCTCTATCATTTATCGTACACCGTGATTCAGCGTATGATCGTGGTAAAGTAATCGTAGAGAAATTAAAAGAATTAATTCCAAGACAACAGTTCGAAGTACCAATTCAGGCGACTATCGGAAACAAGGTTGTAGCACGTTCTACAATTAAGGCAATGCGTAAAAACGTACTTGCGAAATGTTACGGTGGTGACATTTCTCGTAAGCGTAAACTTCTTGATAAGCAAAAAGAAGGTAAAAAACGTATGAAGTCTGTTGGTTCTGTAGAAGTACCGCAAGAAGCATTCATGGCTGTACTGAAAATGGATGACAACTAATAATTGATTGTTATTTCATGCGGATTGAGATAAAAAAAGAAGTCGTTTATACGGCTTCTTTTTTATGTATAATTACTTTTTAGACAACGTAGCTTCTCTCATTTACAATAGTGAGGTGGCTATATTTATGAATGATTGATATAGAGTTAGGAGACTATTAATGTCCGAAAATATTCGAAAAGATATTCACGAAAAAATACAAAATGGCAATTTTAATTGTGAAAAGGAATTGACGCTTTCTATTATTAGCGGGAAGTGGAAAGTTGTGATACTGTGGCATCTTGGTGTGGAAGGGCCTCATCGTTTTAGTGAATTACAACGATTATTCCCAAGCATTTCTCATAAAGTTTTGTCGAACCAATTAAAAGAGTTAATGGAAGATGGGATTGTTGACCGAACGGTATACCCAGAAATTCCTCCGCGAGTAGAGTATTATATGACGGAATTAGGCATGTCGCTTTTACCGATTGTTGAAATGATGTATGATTGGGGAAAAATGCGAATGGAACAAATTCGTAATACGTTAGAGAAGTGAAGATTCCTCCGGAGTGCGGAGGTTTTCTTTTTAGAAAGGTAGGAGTTATATTTGGTTCAAGCTGCATATATTCATATTCCATTTTGTCAGCATATTTGTCACTATTGTGATTTTAATAAAGTGTTTATTGAACGCCAACCGGTCGATCAATATTTAGAGTATTTAGAGAAAGAAATAATAAATACAGTTCAAAAAGTACCGTTTGATAGTATGAAAACGATTTTTGTTGGTGGAGGAACTCCGACAGCGTTAAATATGGAACAGACAAAAAAGTTACTAGATATTATAAACCGTCGCTTACGTCCGTTTGCTCCAAATTGTGAATTAACATTTGAAGCGAATCCAGGTGATTTACCAAAAGAGAAGTTAAATGTATTGCTAGAAGGTGGAGTGAACCGAATTAGTTTTGGTGTGCAAACATTTCGGGATGAGTTGCTTGAGAAAATTGGGCGTAAGCATACGAGGGAAGATGCATTTGTAGCAATTAGAGAAGCGCAGGAAGTGGGCTTTGAAAATATAAATGTAGATATTATTTATGCTCTGCCAGGGCAGACGATAGAAGATGTAAAAGAAACATTAGACATTGCTTTTACGCTTGGTGTACAACATTTCTCAGCATATTCATTAATTGTGGAACCGAAAACTGTGTTTTATAACTTAATGAATAAAGGGAAATTAAGACTTCCAGGTGAAGATCATGAAGCAAAAATGTATGAAATGGTAATGGATGAAATGGAGAAACACGGCTATAGCCAGTATGAAATTAGCAATTTCTCAAAAGGTGATAATGAAAGTAGACACAATCTCACATACTGGAATAATGAGGAGTATTATGGATTTGGAGCTGGAGCGCATAGTTATGTAAATGGAGAACGTATCCAAAATGTAGGGCCGCTCAAGCAATATTTCAATAAAATCGATGAAACTGGATTTCCGTATTTAGATGTTCACGCGGTGACGGAGAAAGAAAGGATGGAAGAAGAGTTGTTCTTAGGACTTCGAAAAACACAAGGTGTATCTAAAATATTGTTTCAAAAGAAATTTAATATGGAGATGAATCAAGTTTTCGCGAAGCAGTTGCAAAAAAATCAAGAACAAGGATTGCTTGAAGAGAAAGATGGATATGTTCGTTTAACGCGAAAAGGAAAATTATTAGGGAATGAAGTATTCCAATCATTTTTGATTGACTAATTAAATGTTCCATAAACGTGAAAAAGTTTCATTATTTCGTGACGTTTCCGTTGACAATTGAATGTCAATTTTGGTAAGTTATTAATAGATTTAGCACTCGAAGACAAAGAGTGCTAACAGAGGTGATGATGAGATGCTTACGGAACGTCAGCTCTTAATTTTACAAACAATTATTGATGACTTTATTGGATCAGCGCAACCTGTTGGGTCGAGGACGTTGGCTAAGAAAGATGAAATTACGTTTAGTTCAGCTACTATTCGAAATGAAATGGCTGATTTAGAGGAACTAGGATTTATTGAGAAAACGCATAGTTCTTCAGGACGTGTTCCTTCTGAAAAAGGATATCGTTTTTATGTAGACCATCTTTTAGCGCCGCAAAACTTACCGAACGATGAAATTGTACAAATTAAAGATTTATTTGCTGAAAGAATTTTTGAAGCGGAAAAGATTGCACAGCAATCTGCTCAAATTTTATCAGAGCTTACGAATTATACGGCCATTGTTCTTGGACCGAAGTTAAGCACAAATAAACTTAAAAACGTACAAATTGTACCGCTTGATCGTCAAACTGCAGTCGCTATTATTGTAACTGATACAGGGCATGTACAAAGCAAAACGATTACCGTTCCGGAATCTGTTGATTTATCAGATTTAGAAAAAATGGTTAATATTTTAAATGAAAAGCTGTCGGGTGTACCAATGGCAGAACTGCATAACAAAATCTTTAAAGAGATTGTTACAGTTTTACGTGGATATGTTCATAATTACGATAGTGCAATAAAAATGTTAGATGGTACATTTCAAGTTCCTTTATCGGAAAAGATATACTTTGGAGGCAAAGCAAATATGCTCTCGCAACCAGAGTTCCATGACATTCACAAAGTAAGATCCTTGCTGACGATGATTGATAATGAAGCCGAGTTTTATGACATTTTGCGTCATAAACAAGTAGGTATTCAAGTGAACATTGGTAGGGAAAACTCTGCGACGGCCATGGAAGATTGTAGTTTAATTTCTGCAACATATTCGATTGGAGAAGAACAGCTTGGAACAATTGCTATTTTAGGTCCGACAAGAATGCAATACTCTCGGGTAATTAGTTTGTTACAGTTATTTACGAGACAATTTACTGATGGACTTAAAAAGTAAATGAGAGTAATACATTCGCTCAAGTAATGAAATTTTCATTGCTGTGTGTAATATATAATGCTTAAGGAATTGTGTTCAGCATAATACCTAATACCTTTTAAGGAGGTGAATATTGTGGAAGAGCGTAACGAACAAGTGGTAGAAGAAGTAAAAGAAGCGCAAGTTGAAGAAGCTGTCACGACAGAAAACAGTGAAAAAACTGTAGAAGAAAAAAGTGAGGCTGCTCTTTTACAAGAAAAAGTAGATGAGTTACAAGCGAAGCTAACGGAAACGGAAGGTCGCACATTACGTCTACAAGCTGATTTTGAAAATTATAAGCGTCGTGTCCAAATGGATAAACAGGCTGCTGAAAAATATAGAGCACAAAGTCTAGTTTCAGATATTTTGCCAGCTCTTGATAATTTTGAAAGAGCGATGCAAGTGGAAGCAACTGATGAGCAAACGAAATCCTTGTTACAAGGTATGGAAATGGTGCATCGTCAATTGCTAGAAGCGTTGACTAAAGAAGGCGTTGAAGCGATTGAAGCTGTTGGTAAACAGTTTGATCCTAATGAACACCAAGCTATTATGCAAGTGGAAGATAGTGAATTTGAATCAAACGCGGTAGTTGAAGAATTCCAAAAAGGTTATAAACTAAAAGACCGTGTGATTCGCCCATCAATGGTAAAAGTAAATCAATAATTTACATAAAAGTAGGAGGATTCGCCATGAGTAAAATTATCGGTATTGACTTAGGTACAACAAACTCTTGTGTAGCTGTTATGGAAGGTGGAGAACCAAAGGTTATCCCAAATCCAGAAGGAAACCGTACAACACCTTCTGTTGTAGCTTTCAAAAATGAAGAGCGTCAAGTTGGGGAAGTTGCAAAGCGTCAAGCAATTACAAACCCAAATACAATCATGTCTGTTAAACGTCATATGGGTACAGACTACAAAGTAGAAGTTGAAGGTAAAGATTATACACCTCAAGAAATTTCTGCAATCATTTTACAAAACTTAAAAGCTTCTGCTGAAGCATACTTAGGTGAAACAGTAACGAAAGCTGTTATTACAGTACCTGCATACTTCAACGATGCAGAACGTCAAGCAACAAAAGATGCTGGTCGTATCGCTGGTTTAGAAGTTGAGCGTATCATTAACGAACCAACAGCAGCAGCGCTTGCTTACGGTTTAGAAAAACAAGATGAAGAGCAAAAAATCTTAGTATATGACTTAGGTGGCGGTACATTTGACGTATCTATCCTTGAGTTAGCAGATGGAACATTCGAAGTTATTTCAACTGCTGGTGACAACCGTCTTGGTGGAGATGACTTTGACCAAGTTATTATTGACCACTTAGTAGCTGAGTTCAAAAAAGAAAATAACATTGATTTAAGCCAAGATAAAATGGCACTTCAACGTTTGAAAGATGCAGCTGAAAAAGCGAAAAAAGATCTTTCTGGCGTAACACAAACACAAATTTCATTACCATTCATTAGTGCTGGAGCTGCTGGTCCATTACACTTAGAATTAACGTTAACAAGAGCGAAATTCGAAGAGATTTCAGCAGGTCTTGTTGAAAGAACGTTAGAGCCAACTCGTCGTGCATTAAAAGACGCTGGTTTTGCTCCAAGTGAATTAGATAAAGTTATCCTTGTTGGTGGATCTACTCGTATCCCAGCTGTACAAGAAGCTATTAAACGTGAAACTGGTAAAGAACCATATAAAGGTGTAAACCCTGATGAAGTTGTAGCATTAGGTGCTGCAGTTCAAGGTGGCGTACTTACTGGTGATGTAGAAGGCGTACTATTATTAGACGTAACTCCACTTTCTTTAGGTATTGAAACTATGGGTGGTGTGTTCACGAAATTAATCGAGCGTAACACTACAATTCCAACAAGTAAGTCACAAGTATTCTCAACAGCTGCTGATAACCAACCGGCAGTAGATATTCACGTATTACAAGGTGAGCGTCCAATGTCAGCTGACAACAAAACATTAGGTCGTTTCCAATTAACAGACCTTCCACCAGCACCACGTGGTATTCCACAAATCGAAGTAACATTCGATATTGATGCGAACGGTATCGTTAACGTACGTGCAAAAGACTTAGGAACAAGCAAAGAGCAAACTATCACAATCCAATCTTCTTCAGGTCTTTCTGATGAAGAAGTAGATCGTATGGTACAAGAAGCGGAAGCAAATGCTGACGCTGACCAAAAACGTAAGGAAGAAGTTGAACTTCGTAACGAAGCTGACCAACTTGTATTCCAAACGGATAAAGTTGTAAAAGATTTAGAAGGTAAAGTGGATGCGGCTGAAGTTGCAAAAGCAACAGAAGCGAAAGAAGCATTACAAGCTGCGATCGAGAAGAACGAGCTTGAGGAAATCCGTGCGAAAAAAGACGCTTTACAAGAAATCGTACAACAATTAACTGTTAAATTATACGAGCAAGCTCAAGCAGCTGCAGGGCAAGCAGAAGGTGCACAAGGAGCACAAGATGCTGGCGCGAAGAAAGACAATGTAGTAGACGCTGAGTTCGAAGAAGTAAAAGAAGATAAGTAATATAAATAAGTAAGATGACAAAAAGTCAAAGTCAAGCGTGCCTTGACTTTGGCTTTTTTCACGAATGAAAAGAAAAGTGTGAGGTTCTTAAGTTTTTTACTTTGCATACTGTAAGTGAGGAAACTTTGTTGCAAAGCACTTTCTTTCGGTGTTAAAATTACGTTTATGTGAAAGATTCGGGGGTTGTAAATTTATGAGTAAACGAGACTATTATGAGGTCCTTGGACTTAGCCAGGGTGCTTCAAAAGATGAAATAAAAAAAGCGTATCGTCGTTTGGCTAAAAAATACCATCCAGACGTAAGTAAAGAAGAAAATGCAATTGAAAAGTTTAAAGAAGTACAAGAAGCATACGAAGTATTAAGCGACGATCAAAAGCGCGCGCAATATGATCAATTTGGTCATGCTGGTGCAAATCAAGGTTTCGGTGGCTTTGGCGGCGGAGGAGACTTCGGCGGTGGCTTCGGTTTCGAAGATATCTTTAGTTCGTTCTTTGGCGGCGGTGGCGGTAGACGTCGTGATCCAAATGCTCCGCGTCAAGGTGCTGACTTACAATATCAAGTTACTTTAGAGTTTGAGGAAGCTATTTTTGGTAAAGAATTAAATGTTGAGATTCCAGTAGAAGATCCATGTGATACTTGTAAAGGTAGCGGAGCGAAACCAGGAACTTCAAAAGAAACATGTAAACATTGTTCAGGATCAGGGCAAGTAAGTGTAGAACAAAATACACCATTTGGTCGTATCGTAAACCGTCAAGCTTGTGGTCATTGTTCAGGAACTGGTCAAATGATTAAAGAAAAATGTACGACATGTCACGGTTCTGGTAAAGTACGTAAACGTAAAAAAATCAATGTTAAAATTCCAGCAGGTATTGATAATGGTCAACAAATTCGTGTATCTGGAAAAGGTGAAGCGGGCGTAAATGGCGGACCGGCAGGAGATTTATATGTTGTTGTTCATGTGAGAAATCATGAATTCTTTGAGCGTGAAGGAGATCACATTATTTGTGAAATGCCATTAACATTTGCGCAAATGGCACTTGGTGCTGAAGTGGAAGTTCCTACTGTTCATGGGAAAGTGAAGCTGAAAATTCCAGCAGGAACACAAACAGGAACAGAATTCCGCTTAAAAGGAAAAGGTGCTCCGAACGTACGTGGATACGGTCAAGGAGATCAATATGTAGTCGTTCGTGTTGTTGTACCGACGAAATTAACTTCACATCAAAAAGAGTTATTACGTGAATTTGCGGGACAAGAAGAGCAGGATGATAGTTTATTTGGAAAGCTTAAACGTGCTTTCAAAGGGGAATAATGGAAATGAAAAATGGAGTTGGTAAATTGTGAAATGGTCAGAAGTTAGTATTCATACAACAGAAGAAGCAGTAGAAGCTGTCTCTCATATTTTACATGAAGCTGGTGCTAGTGGAGTTGCGATTGAGGATCCAGCGGAGTTGACGAAAGAGCGCGAGCAACAATATGGTGAAATTTATGCATTGAACCCAGATGAATATCCGGCGGAAGGTGTATTAATAAAAGCATATTTCCCACAAACGGATTCTTTACAGGAAACGATTGCGGGTGTAAAATCATCTATTGATATGCTTCCATCTTACGACATCGAAATTGGTACTGGAAATATTACCGTTAACGAAGTCAATGAAGAAGATTGGGCTACTGCTTGGAAAAAATATTACCATCCAGTACAAATTTCTGATACATTCACAATTGTGCCGACGTGGGAAGAATATACACCAGCTTCTCCGGAAGAAAAAATTATTGAATTAGATCCAGGTATGGCGTTTGGAACAGGAACTCATCCGACAACAACGATGTGTATTCGTGCTTTAGAAAAAACAGTTCAGCCAGGTGATACTGTCATTGATGTAGGAACAGGTTCTGGTGTACTTAGTATTGCAGCGGCAAAATTAGGTGCGTCTTCTGTTCAAGCGTATGATTTAGATCCGGTTGCAGTGGAAAGTGCAGAAATGAATGTACGTTTAAATAAAACAGATGATATCGTGTCTGTTGGGCAAAATAGTCTTTTAGAAGGTATTGAAGGTCCTGTTGATCTAATCGTAGCTAACTTATTAGCAGAAATTATTCTTTTATTCCCTGAGGATGCAGCAAGAGTTGTGAAGTCGGGCGGATTATTTATTACATCGGGCATTATTGCAGCGAAGGAAAAGATAATTTCTGAAGCGCTAGAAAAAGCTGGATTTACAATTGAAGAAGTATTACGAATGGAAGATTGGGTAGCAATTATTGCACGAAATGCGTAATATAGATTTTAGTTTATAATGAAAAGGGGAGTCTCTCACTATAAGGTGAGGGACTTGCCGTTTGTTATATGAAAAAATGATAACGTTTCGTTCCTTTCGTAAGTGTTGACTTACGAAAGGAACGAAACTCTACTAAGGTGATTATATGCAACGTTATTTTGTAGAAGAGAAATATGTAAATGAGACAAGTATTCGCATTGTAGGTGATGACGTACATCATATCGCAAGAGTGATGCGTATGTCAGCTGGTGATCACATTTATTGCTGTGTAAACGGAAAAACAGCAGTATGTTCAATTGATGAAATTACCAGTGAATTTATTAATACGGCTATTGTAGAATGGGTAGAGGCGTCAAGTGAACTTCCTGTTTTCGTGACGATTGCAAGTGGACTGCCAAAAGGAGACAAGCTAGAGTTAATTTTCCAAAAAGGAACTGAGCTTGGGGCGGCCGCATTTTTACCATTTCAAGCATCTCGCTCTATTGTAAAATGGGATGCGAAAAAAGCTGATAAAAAAGTTGAGCGTTTAAGAAAAATTGTGAAAGAAGCTGCGGAACAATCGCATAGAAGCGAAATTCCAGAAGTGCATGCTCCGGCATCATTTAAGCAATTGCTTTCAATGAGCAATGAGTATGATGTATGTCTTGTTGCGTACGAAGAGGAAGCAAAACAAGGTGAGAAATCCAATTTTGCTAAAGCTTTAACGACGATGAAACCAGGCCAAAAACTATTGATTGTATTTGGACCAGAAGGTGGTTTAGCGGAGGAAGAGATTACTACGCTTCGTGAACATAAATTTGTACCATGTAGTTTAGGACCAAGAATTTTAAGAACAGAAACGGCACCGTTATATGCGTTAAGTGCTGCTTCGTATCATTTTGAATTGATGGGGTGATGATCAATGTCAACTGTTGCGTTCCATACGTTAGGTTGTAAAGTAAACCACTATGAAACAGAGGCCATTTGGCAATTGTTTAAACAAGGTGGATATGAAAGAACTGAATATGAAAAGAAAGCTGATGTATATGTTATTAATACGTGTACAGTAACGAATACGGGGGATAAGAAAAGCCGTCAAGTTATTAGACGTGCTGTTCGTCAAAATCCGGATGCGGTTATTTGTGTAACGGGATGTTATGCACAAACATCTCCAGCGGAAATTATGGCGATTCCAGGTGTAGATATTGTAGTTGGTACACAGGATCGTGAAAAGATGTTAGGATACATTGAAGAATTCCGCAAAGAGCGTCAACCAATTAATGCGGTCCGCAACATTATGAAAACACGTGTATACGAAGAACTGGATGTACCTTATTTCACGGATCGTACACGTGCATCTTTAAAAATACAAGAAGGTTGTAATAATTTCTGTACATTCTGTATTATTCCTTGGGCACGTGGTTTAATGCGTTCTCGTGATGGAAAAGAAGTTATTAAACAAGCGCAGCAATTAGTAGATGCAGGTTATAAAGAAATCGTATTAACAGGTATTCATACAGGTGGGTACGGTGAAGATATTAAAGATTATAACTTAGCTGGATTACTTCGTGATATGGAAGCGGAAGTAGGCGGATTAAAACGTCTTCGTATTTCTTCTATTGAAGCGAGTCAGATTTCAGATGAAGTAATTGAAGTGTTAGATAAGTCTGAAGTAGTTGTACGCCACTTGCACATTCCATTGCAATCTGGATCTAATACTGTATTAAAGCGTATGCGTCGTAAGTATACGATGGAATTTTTCCAAGAGCGTTTAGATCGATTGAAAGAAGCGTTACCAGGCCTTGCGATTACATCGGATGTAATTGTTGGTTTCCCAGGTGAAACAGAAGAAGAATTCATGGAAACATACAATTTCATTAAAGAGAATCGCTTCTCTGAGTTACACGTATTCCCTTACTCAAAGCGTACAGGAACACCTGCAGCGCGTATGGAAGATCAAGTTCCTGAAGATGTGAAGAATGATCGTGTTCATCGTTTAATTGAATTATCTAACCAATTAGCGAAAGAGTATGCGTCACAGTTTGAAGGGGAAGTGCTTGAGATCATTCCGGAAGAGCAATTTAAAGAGGGCGACCGTAAAGGGTTATATGTAGGCTATACGGATAACTACTTAAAAATTGTATTTGAAGGATCAGAAGAGTTAATTGGTAAGCTAGTGAAAGTGAAAATTACGAAAGCTGGTTATCCATATAACGAAGCGCAATTTGTTCGTGTTCTTGAAGATGATGTAAAAAAAGAATCAGCAAGCGCATAAAATGAAACTTTAATCAGTGGGGTTTTTGTTCCTCCCCACTAATTATCAGCCGGATTCCTACCTAAGTTCTTTGCTTGTGCTGAATTTTGAGGTGGGGGGGCTTACTGCCCGGCAAATAGCGGAATAAAAAAAGCATGCAAACGGAAACGATTTGCATGCTTTCTTTTTTTCGTGGAGAAGTTAAGTACTGAAAAAGGCAGGTACGTCGAATGAGTAGTTGTTTCGTACATTCCTGCATTAAAAAAGATGTAATGATAAAAATATAGTTGTCTTCAGGGGAAATGGATAATAGCTATCTACGTAGCTTTTGAACAGGAAAGGGCATCTATTCTTCTTTTATTCTGCCAAATAGTTGACCTGAAGTGATAAAATGTATTATAATCGTAAAAGACATGCTGAAGAAGGGTTTCTTTTTGCATGCTGAAATTAGTATGTAAGTGTGATGTTTCGGAGGGAGGGAAAGAGAATGTCAAAAACAGTCGTTCGTAAAAACGAGTCTTTGGAGGATGCACTTCGCCGTTTTAAAAGATCGGTTTCTAAAACTGGTACACTTGCTGAAGCAAGAAAGCGCGAGTTTTATGAAAAACCAAGTGTAAAACGTAAGAAGAAATCTGAAGCGGCAAGAAAGCGTAAATTCTAAGAGAGGGTGTAAGTGATGAGTCTTCTCGGTCGTTTAAACGATGATATGAAACAAGCGATGAAGAATAAACAAAAAGAAAAATTAACCGTTATTCGTATGGTTAAGGCTGCTTTACAAAATGAAGGTATTAAACTGCAACATACTCTTACTGAAGAAGAGGAATTAACAGTTTTAGCTCGTGAAGTAAAACAGTATAAGGACTCCCTCCTTGAATTTAAAAAAGCTGGTCGTGAAGACCTTGTTAATAAACTGCAAAGTGAAATTCAGATTTTAAGCGCATATTTGCCGGAGCAATTAACAGAAGAAGAACTAGCGAATGTAATTAAGCAAGTTATTTCTGAAGTTGGTGCAACTTCTAAAGCAGATATGGGTAAGGTGATGACTGCTGTTATGCCGAAAGTAAAAGGTAAAACAGACGGATCACTTGTGAATAAGTTGGTTATCCAGCTATTAGCATAAAAAAACGTCTCATTTCGTATGAGACGTTTTTTTATGCTTTTTTCAGTTTGGACGTGATATTACAAGCTCTTTTTTCATACATATGGGATGAGAGGGGGTCTTTTGAGATGAAAAAATTAGAACAAATGAAGAATTGGTTAACAAAGCAAATAGACCTGCCAGTGGATGTGCTAATGGATCTACCTCGGATCACGCTTGTTGGGCAAGTGCATATCTATATAGAAAATCATCGGGGTTTATTAGTGTTTTCAGATAAAGAAGTAAGATTGTTATTAAAGCACGGTCAATTATTAATTAAAGGGCAATCCTTTATTATTAAAACAATCCTTCCAGAAGAACTTTTGCTTGAAGGAATAATTGAGCAAGTGACATTTTTAGAAAACGAAAAAAAAGAGGAGTGAGGGAAACTTCCATATGTGAAGTTTTTCTTCGTTATTTTCGTGATTCGACCTTACTATTCAGTTTATCTCGCTATTTATGGGTGGTAGAACTCTTTATTTCATTTTCGTACGAGCTATTTTGCTAATTAAAGTGAAAAAAGTAGTGTGTATACTTTTGGAAAGGTAGTGGAGATAGTAGATGAAAAATAAATGGTTTATAAAGTGGCTTGGATATGTAAAAGTACGAATTGAAGGTAGAGGTGCAGAACGGTTCGTTAACGAATGTGTACGTAGAAAATTATTAGTTTGGGATGTTAAGAAAATTGCTGATGAAACGTTAGTTTTTTGTATGTTATTACGAGATGTGAAGAAAATAAAACCAATTTATAGAAAAAATGAATGTAAATTATATTTTATTGGGCGTTACGGTTTTCCTTTTTTGAATAAGCGTTTAATTAAAAATAGTGGATTCTTAATTGGTTTTTTAATTTTCTTTTTTGGCATGATTGCATTATCCAATATGGTTTGGAAAATTGAAATTACAGGAGCGAAACCTGAAACAGAATATATATTGATGAAAGAATTGGACAAAATGGGTATTAAAAAAGGAAAATTACAATTCCAAATGCCTAATGTAGAAGATGTACAACGTCATTTGACAGACAATATTAATGCGATTACTTGGGCGGGATTAGAAATAAGAGGAACGACGTACCATTTTAAAATTGTTGAAAAAAACGAGCCGAAAAAAGAAAAGGAACAAAGACCGCAAAATTTAGTTGCAAAAAAAGAAGCGATTGTGACAAAAACATTTGTTGAAGTAGGAAAACCAGTTGTCTTGAAAAATGACCATGTCGAAAAAGGACAGCTTCTCGTATCAGGGATATACGGTAATGAGGAGAGTCCGACGATTGTTTCGGCGAAAGGTATTGTATATGGAGAAACGTGGTACACATCTGAGGTGAGTGTACCACTAAAGACGCAATTTCAAGTATATACTGGCAATGCGTATAATGAGCATTACCTTACATTTGGGAGTGCGAAAATAAAAATATGGGGATTTCAACATGATAAGTATAAACGCTCTCGTACTGAAAGTGTAAAACACGATGTGAAACTATTTGGTTTTACACTGCCGATCGCGTATGAAAAAGATATTGTACGAGAAGAGGAAGAAGCGAATCGGGAATATACAGAAAAACAGGCAATGAAAGTAGCGAAAGAGATGGCTGAAAAAGAACTAAAGAAAAAATTGGATGAACATGCTATGATTGTAAGTGATAAGATTTTGAGTAAAGAGGTTGAGGCGGATCAACTAAAAGTCACATTGCATTATACTGTGATCGAAAATATTGCAGAGCCACAACCAATATCCGAATCCGATATTCAAGGAGACTGAGTAATGGCAGAACAATTAGTAGAAATGAACCAACAATTGGAAAATGCTAACGAAGCAATCGCTCTTTTTGGAGTCAATGATGCTCATTTGAAAGTAATTGAACGGGAATTGAATGTATCGATTGTAACTAGAGGTGAAACTGTTCATGCATCTGGAGCAGTTGAAACTGTGACACTCGTAGAAAAAATCTTACAGCAATTACTTGTTGTTATTCGAAAAGGTATATCAATTACTGAAAGAGATGTTGCGTATGCAATTCAGCTCGCACAACAAGGGAAAATTGCTCAATTTGAAGAGTTATATGAAGAAGAAATCTTTAAAACGGCAAAAGGTAAATCCATTCGTGTAAAAACAATGGGGCAAAGAAGATATATTCATGCAATGAAGAAGAATGATATTGTATTTGGAATGGGACCTGCTGGGACTGGGAAAACATACTTAGCTGTAGTAATGGCTGTGAGAGCTTTAAAGCAAGGGTATGTAAAGAAAATTATTTTAACGAGACCGGCTGTAGAAGCTGGAGAAAGTTTAGGTTTTTTACCAGGAGATTTGAAAGAGAAGGTAGATCCGTATTTACGTCCATTGTATGATGCTTTGCACGATATTCTTGGACAAGAATATACGCAACGTATGATGGAGCGAGGGGTAATTGAAATTGCACCTCTTGCTTATATGAGAGGGCGTACGCTTGATGATTCATTTGTTATTTTAGATGAAGCGCAAAATACAACGGGTGCACAAATAAAAATGTTTTTAACTAGATTAGGTTTTAGTTCTAAAATGGTTATTACGGGGGACCCTTCACAAGTAGACTTACCAAAAGGGGTAAAATCAGGGCTTTCGCTAGCTTCTAACATTTTATCTGGTGTATCAGGTCTTTCATTCATTACATTAGAACAAACGGACGTTGTGAGGCATCCGCTGGTGCAACGTATTATTGAGGCATATGATAAAATGGAATGATCCTATTTGTCAGGATCATTTCTTTTTGTATTAAGGTTGGCGAACGGCATATTTTTTACTATCATAAAAGATAAGAGAAATAAACTATAGGTGCTGGTGTATCAAAATGTTACTTAAAAGTATTGTTGGCTAGAAGAAATGAAAGCTATAAATAGTTTCACTTTATTTCTGGAGAGGAGAAGGTATTGAAATCATGTTAAGATCTGAAGAAATTTCTAAGTGGTTTCGTAATTTACAACATTCGAAAAAACTAAGTTGGATTTCTTACGTTTTATTAGGAGCAGTGCTGTTTTTTGCACTTATGAATAATGTAAAACCAGAGCAATTAGATGTTGATATGTATTCTATTGCAAAAAAAACAATTCATTCTCCTATTAAAATTGAAGATAAGGTTATAACGGACAGAAAAAAACAAGAGGCCGCTCAAAAAGTTGGAGATCAATATACATATAGAAGTGAATATAAACAAAATAGAGTAGATATTGTAAATGATGTTTTTGCTAAGGTAAATGAAGCGATTCAAGAGATGAAAGCTGCTGGACCTGAAGAGCAAAAAAAGATGACCGATGCAAATAAATTAGAAAAATTGAAGAAGAAGTTGCCATCTAATTTAACAAAGGAATTATCTGATGAGAATTTATTATATTTTATTAATGCAGAACCGGATCAATTAGAATTAGCAAAGAACGCGGCTCTAACGTCTATTAGTGTTATTATGGGTGGAAATATTAAAATGTCCGAAGAAATAGCAGCAAAAGAGCGATTTGTTAATGAAATGAAAAGCCTCAATGTGAATAGTGGATTGAAGGAAGCTGTGAACGCGCTAGGATCATATGCGATTACAGCAAATTATTTTTATGATCCGGCTGTAACGAAAGAGAAGAAGAAAGCGGAAGAAGATTTAATTCCACCTGTTTATATTCTTCAAGGACAAGTTATTGTTAGAGAAGGTGAAACAATTTCAAGTGATATGTATAATCAGTTGAAATTAGTCGGTTTATTAGAGAAAGGTAATAGTTTTCAGCCTTATGTTGGATTAGCAGTGCTCATTGGTGTGTTACTGTACTTTATGCATAAGCAGTTTGAAGTATTTTTACAGCGTAAAAGAGAAGATAGACCGTATATTTTAGCGTATATTACAATTTTATCTATCACGATTGTTTTAATGAAAACGATTAGTTTGTTTCAAAAGCTTGAATATGCAGGAATTGCGTATGTTGTCCCGGTTGCGATGGGAACAATACTTGTAAAACTAATGATTGGCGACCGATTTGTATTTTTAACAAGTATGATTTTTTCTGTGTGCGGAAGTATTATGTTTAATGAAGGGGTAACAAGTACACTGAATTATAGTGTAGGTATTTATGTGTTGTTAAGTTCATTATCAGTAAGCATTTTCTTAAGAGAAAAAAATCGTCGTACGATGATTTTGCAAGCTGGTATACTCGTTTCTATCTTAAATGTGGTCGTCTTAGCGGCGTTATTATTATTACGTAATGGGAATTTTTCACCTCTTGAAATTGGAACGCAATTATTGATGGCTTCCGTTTCAGGAATTATCTCATCCGTTTTGGCTATGGGGATATTACCATATTTAGAGAGTGGACTTGGAATTGTATCAAGCATGAAGCTTATGGAACTATCAAGTCCGAATCATCCGCTTTTACGTAGAATTTTGTTAGAAGCGCCAGGAACGTATCACCACAGTGTAATGGTAGCGAATCTTTCTGAGGCAGCGTGTGAAGCGGTTGGAGCAAATGGTGTATTAGCACGTGTAGGGGCGTATTATCATGATGTAGGAAAAACAGTACAACCGCAATTCTTTATTGAAAACCAGATGGGAATTGAAAATCCACATGATAAATTAGATCCTGTGACGAGTAAAGATATTATCATTGCTCATGTAACAGATGGAGTCAGAATGCTCGAAGAATACCATATTCCGCAAGAAATTATCGATATTGCTGGACAACACCATGGTACAACATTACTTAAATATTTTTATTATAAGGCGATTAAAGAAGATAAAGAAAAATATACAGAAGAGATGTTTCGCTATCCAGGATCAAAAGCAACTTCTAAAGAGTCGGCAATTGTTGGTATTGCTGATAGTGTTGAGGCGGCAGTACGTTCTATGAATCACCCAACGCCAGATCAAATTAATAATTTAGTACAAAGTATTATTAAAGATCGCCTGCAAGATGGGCAATTTAGTGAATGTGATTTGACGTTTAAGGAACTACAAATCGTTGGAAAAACGTTATGTGAAACGTTAAATGGTATTTTCCATTCGCGTATTACATATCCGGAACCACCGGAAGAGAAGGAGAAAGAATGAGTTTATTAATTGATTTCATTGATGAAACAGAAGAAGTGAAAGAAGAATATGTGAATTTAATTCGTGAGATATTAGAAAAAGCAGCTCAAATGGAAAAAATAGAGGATGGTGCGGAGTTATCAGTGACATTTGTAGATAACGAACGCATTCGCGAGATTAATCGAGATTACCGAGATAAGGATCAGCCTACTGATGTCATTTCCTTTGCTATGGAAGAAATGGGAGAAGGAGAAATGGAAATTGTAGGTGCAGAGATGCCTCGTATGTTAGGTGACCTTATTATTTCTATTCCGAGAGCGAAAGAACAAGCTGAAGAGTATGGACATTCTTTTGATCGTGAACTTGGCTTTTTAGCGTTACATGGCTTTTTACATTTACTTGGTTATGACCACATGACAGAAGAGGATGAAAAAGAAATGTTTGGAAGACAAAAAGAAATTTTAGAGGCATTTGGATTAGGTCGATGAAAAAAGGAAAACTTATAAATAGTTTTGGATATGCTATAGCAGGTATATTCTTTTGTCTTCGTCATGAACGCAATATGAAAATTCATTATGTAGCCGCAGTCATTGTTATATGCTGCGGCTTTTATTTCCATATTACGAAAGTAGAGTGGATGGTATTACTTATTGTAATAGGAATTGTAATGAGTTTAGAGATGGTAAATACGGCTGTGGAAAAAACAGTAGATTTAGCGACTACCGATATACATCCGTTTGCGAAAATTGCAAAGGATGTCGCAGCCGGATCGGTTTTATTGTTTGCGATAATAGCCGTTATAATTGGTGCTATTATCTTTTTGCCGTATGTGGTATAGTTGCATTCCAAAGCTTTTATGAAGCTTTGAAAGTGCCGTAAAGGCCTTTAATGAGAGAGTGTATCTATTCACAGCTGTGGACAGGAAGGATGCGGGAATATGAATAGTAAACAATTAATTCAAGAAGCAATCGAAGCGCGTAAACAAGCGTACGTACCATATTCTAAATTTCAAGTAGGTGCAGCATTATTAACACAGGATGGAAAAGTATATCGTGGATGTAATGTTGAGAATGCATCATATGGCTTATGTAACTGTGCAGAAAGAACAGCTTTATTTAAGGCGGTTTCTGAAGGAGATAAAGAGTTTGTAGCTATCGCGATTGTGGCGGATACAAAGCGTCCAGTACCTCCTTGTGGAGCATGTCGACAAGTTATGGTAGAATTATGTAAACAGGATACGAAAGTATACCTATCAAATTTACATGGTGACGTTCAAGAGACGACAGTCGGAGAATTGTTACCAGGAGCATTTTTAGCGGAGGATTTACATGAATAGAAAAGGTTATAAATCAGGTTTTGTCTCTATTATTGGCAGACCGAATGTTGGGAAATCTACATTTTTAAATCGTATTATCGGCCAGAAAATTGCCATTATGAGTGATAAGCCACAAACAACTCGTAATAAAATTCAAGGCGTGTATACAGAAAATGATTCACAAGTAATTTTTATTGATACACCAGGAATACATAAACCTAAACATAAATTAGGCGACTTCATGGTGAAGATGGCTCAAACGACATTAAAAGAAGTTGATATTGTTCTGTTTATGGTCAATGCAGTTGAAGGATTTGGTCGCGGTGAGGAATTCATTATTGAGAAATTAAAAGAAACGAAACAACCAGTATTTTTAGTAATTAATAAAATTGACCAACTTCATCCAGAGCAATTATTAGAGTTAATTGATCAATACCGTAGACTATATGAGTTTGCAGAGATTGTACCAATTTCTGCATTAGACGGCAATAATGTGGATGCTTTAATTGGAACAATTAAAAAGTATTTACCAGAAGGACCGCAATACTATCCAGATAATCAAGTAACGGATCATCCAGAGCGATTTATTATTTCAGAGCTTATTCGTGAAAAAGTATTACATTTAACACGTGAAGAAGTGCCGCACTCTGTAGCGGTTGTTATTGATGCAATTCAAAAACGTGAGGGCGGAGCGGTTTATATAAACGCAACGATTGTTGTTGAACGTGCATCACAAAAAGGAATTATTATAGGTAAGCAAGGAAAGATGTTAAAAGAAGTCGGTAAGCGAGCTCGTTTTGACATTGAAGCATTACTTGGTTCTAAAGTATTTTTAGAAGTATGGGTAAAAGTGCAAAAAGATTGGCGTAATAAAATGTCTCAGCTTCGTGACCTTGGTTTCCGCGAAGACGAGTACTAAAATAGAGTAAATCTGTAATCAGCGGATGTTTTGTTCATCCGCTGATTATTGGTTTTTATGAGTTTTGATAAATTAGGAAAAATTTTTCTCACATGAAAATGGACAAAATGGGTCAATTTAATAACAACAAAGGAAATTGGTTTATAGGCTACGCTTATTGAGAAAGGTGGATTCTTATGCTAGATTTTACCTGGAAGTTTTTCTCCAAAACAGGAAGCATTGAAACGTACTTGCTTTTGAAAGAAATGGAAAAAGACGTAAACGATGAGATGGATCAACATGAAGAGGAGCTAGCGCATCTAGACTCTCCAATTTCTTGACCCGTTTTGTTCAAACCTTGGATGGTGACGAACATGTTTCAAAAAGTTGAGGGCATCGTTATCCGTACGACAGATTACGGAGAAACGAACAAGATTGTTACAATATTCTCAAGAGAATTGGGTAAGGTAAGTGCAATGGCAAGAGGAGCGAAAAAACCGAAAAGCCGGTTAGCATCTGTTTCGCAACTTATGACCCATGGTAATTTTCTTATTCAAATGGGATCTGGACTTGGAACTTTGCAACAAGGCGAGATTATTTCAACTATGAAAGAAATTCGCGAGGATATATTTTTAACTGCTTATGCATCATTTATTGTTGAGTTAACTGATAAAGCAACAGAAGATAAAAAACATAATCCATATTTATTTGAAATGTTATATCAAACGTTGCATTATATGTGTGAGGGTGTTGATTCAGAAGTATTATCATTAATTTATCAAACGAAAATGCTTCCGGTATTAGGGATGCGCCCGTACTTTGATACATGTGCGATTTGTCATCAAGAAACAGATTTTGTCGCCTTCTCTGTCCGGGAAGGCGGTTTTCTGTGCTCGCGTCATGCTGAGCAAGACCAGTATCGTATACCAGTGGGGGAAGCTGTTCATAAATTATTACGTCTTTTCTACCACTTCGATTTACATAGACTTGGCAATGTATCGGTGAAGGATAGCACAAAAAAACAAATGCGTTTAGTATTGAATACATATTATGATGAATATTGCGGGATTTATTTGAAGTCAAGACGTTTCTTAGAACAACTTGATAAGTTTCAAATATAATTTGGGGCCGTATACGGTCCTTTTTACATCCTATCTTTTTCAAATAGCATATTTAGTATATAATATTTAAGAGATAGTATAACTTTTTTCGTTGTGCATTAAAGGTGGTGATTATCATAGAGCTGAATAAACGGCAAGAACATATCATTCAGATTGTAAAAGATCACGGTCCTATTACAGGGGAGTCAATTGCTGCGCAATTAGGATTAACACGTGCAACACTAAGACCAGACTTAGCAATTTTAACGATGGCTGGTTATTTAGAAGCGCGTCCACGCGTAGGTTATTTTTATACGGGTAAAACCGGGGGGCAGCTATTATCTGAGGCTGTTAAGAAAATTAAAGTACAAGATTATCAATCTAGACCAGCTGTAATTGATAAAAATGTATCAGTATACGATGCGATTTGTACAATGTTTTTAGAGGACGTAGGTACCTTATTTGTTGTAGATCAGGCGATTCTATTAGTTGGTGTTGTGTCTCGTAAAGATTTATTAAGAGCTAGCCTTGGAAAGCAGGATTTAACCTCTCTTCCGGTTAATATTATCATGACAAGGATGCCAAACATTGCGATGTGTCGTAGAGAGGATTCTTTGTATGATATTGCGATGGAATTAATAGAAAGACAGATTGATGCGATGCCGGTTGTGAAAGATACGAAGCAAGGTTTAGAAGTGATTGGACGAATTACAAAAACAAATATTACACGTGCGTTTGTAAACTTAGTAAATAACGAATAAGTGTAATTTGTTTAAAGTGAGGTAATATAATGGATAATAAAATCGTATATGTCGTATCTGACTCTGTTGGAGAAACGGCTGATTTGGTTGTTCGAGCAGCGATGGGGCAATTCCCATTTGCTCCTGATATTAGACGTGTACCGTATGTAGAAGATACAGGGACATTAAAAGAAGTGATTTCGATTGCTAAGAGCAATCAAGCGCTTATTTGTTTTACGTTAGTAAAGCCTGACATGCGTCAGTATTTAGTGACAGAGGCTGCGAAAGAAGGCGTAGAGGCATATGATATTATCGGGCCTCTTATCGATCAAATTGAAGAAATTACAGGGCAAGTACCAAGATATGAGCCGGGTGTTGTTCGTAGATTAGATGAAGAATACTTTAAAAAGATTGAAGCGATTGAGTTTGCTGTAAAGTATGATGATGGTAGAGACGCGCGTGGTATTTTAAAAGCAGATATCGTGTTGATTGGGATTTCGCGCACATCAAAAACACCACTTTCTCAATATTTAGCTCATAACAAACGTTTGAAAGTTGCTAATGTACCGCTCGTACCAGAAGTAGATCCGCCTGAAGAGTTATATCAAGTGGCTAAAGAAAAATGCTTCGGTTTGAAAATTACGCCAGAGAAGTTGAATCATATTCGAAAAGAGCGATTGAAATCACTTGGACTAAGTGATGGTGCAACATATGCCAATATTAATCGTATTAAAGAAGAAATTGATCACTTTGAGAATGTAGTTGGTAAAATAAATTGTCAAGTAATTGATGTATCGAATAAAGCGATTGAAGAAACAGCCAACATTATTGTGAATGCAGTGCAAAACCAAAAATTGTTTTAGCACATTTACCAAAGGTGAATGTGCTTTTTTCGCTCGTGAGAAACACAATACCTGTTAATTTCGTAATAGATTATAGCGGAGTGGTTATACTTATATTCTTCTGTCTTTTTATTATGCTAAAGGCAGGGTTTCGTTATCCTGAAATAGAAGATGAAAAAATAAAGGGATATGTAGCGTAGTTGAAGAAAATATATTATAATAAAAAATTGTGATAAAAACCTATATTTTACGTTTAGACTTTAATTTTTCAGAATAAACTAGGGATAGGATTTACGAAAAGACATGTAATTACGTTAAATCGACAAAATCTATACAAGAAAACGCACATTATGGAAGGATTCGCAGAAGGGATGTAGAATACAGAAATATGCAAAACATCAATATCGTATTAGTTGATGCAGATGCATAGCCTGTGAATGCTGAAAATTGTGCAAGTTGGAACGAAAGTTCATGTCGAAATTTTGTTTGTCACATCGTATGCTCATCGTTTAAGGAAGTAGCAAGGGAAATTGGATCTACGTAGATACTGAATAAGCTACAGTTGATTTTTTATATGTATCAACATGCAAAAAAAACAGATCTCGTGATCACATAGGATATGGTGCTTGCTAGTCTTCTTGTAAAAAGTGTATATGTATTGTCTCCAGGAGGTACATTTGTAACAGGTGAGCAAATGGATACAATTTTATATAGTAGGTACGTATCTGCGAAATTACGCAGAAAAGGGCCTACAAAATCGTTTGATAACGTGATCGACAACACTTTCTAATAAGTTTAGAAAAAATATTGTCGAATTATAAAGGAATTTTTTAATTTTTATCGAATACAAAATACGACACGGAGATGGATTTATGGGGAACAGAATTCCCGAAGAAGTTGTTGAACAGATTCGGACGTCATCGGATATTGTAGAAGTGATTGGTGAATACGTTCAACTTAGAAAACAGGGGCGTAACTATTTTGGCCTTTGTCCATTTCATGGTGAGAATTCTCCTTCATTCTCTGTTTCATCTGATAAGCAAATTTTTCATTGCTTCGGATGTGGAGAAGGTGGAAATGTATTTTCCTTTCTAATGAAAATGGAAGGATTGGCTTTTACCGAGGCTGTTCAAAAGCTAGGTGAAAGAAATGGAATGGCGGTTGCAGAGTATACATCAGGGCAAGGACAACAAGAAGACATATCTGATGACACTGTCATCATGCAACAGGCTCATGAACTTTTGAAAAAGTACTATCATCATTTATTAGTAAATACAGAAGAAGGAAATGAAGCACTTTCGTATTTGTTAAAACGTGGTATTACGAAAGAGATGATTGAGAAGTTTGAAATTGGTTATGCGTCACCTGCTTGGGATGCAGCAACGAAAATTTTACAAAAAAGAGGTTTATCGCTGTCTAGTATGGAACAAGCTGGTCTTCTCATAAGAAGCGAGAAGGATGGTAGTCATTATGATCGCTTCCGTGGAAGAGTTATGTTTCCAATCTATACGTTACAAGGTAAAGTGATAGCGTTTAGTGGAAGGGCATTAGGAGATGACACTCCAAAATATTTAAATAGCCCTGAAACACCGATTTTTCATAAAAGTAAATTGTTGTATAACTTCCACCAAGCGAGGCCGTTTATTAGAAAGCGTGGGCAAGTGGTCCTTTTTGAAGGGTATGCCGACGTAATGGCTGCGGTAAAAAGTGGTGTGGAAGAAGCTGTCGCGACAATGGGAACAGCTTTAACTGAAGAACAAGCAAAACTTCTGCGACGTAACGTTGAAACTGTTGTTCTTTGCTATGATGGTGATAAAGCAGGGCGAGAAGCAACGATGAAAGCAGGGCAATTATTGCTAAAAGTTGGTTGCCAAGTGAAAGTTACATCCTTGCCAGATAAGCTTGATCCTGATGAATATGTGCAACAATATGGGACAACTGCTTTTGAAAATCTTGTGAAATCAAGTATAAGTTTTGTTGGTTTTAAAATAAATTATTTGCGTTTAGGGAAAAATTTGCAAGATGAGTCTGGCAAAGAAGAATATGTGAAAAGTGTTTTAAAAGAGTTATCGTTGCTACAGGATGCGATGCAGGCAGAATCATATTTGAAGTCATTATCGCAAGAATTTTCGTATTCAATGGAAACTCTTTTGAATCAATTGCACCAATATCGCAAAGAACAAAAGGTACAGCAAAAACAAGTAAAGCAGGTTTCTAAGCCGTCTCAAATTGTTCAAACAAAACCGAAGTTAACAGGTTTTGAAAGGGCAGAAAGAGAAATTATTTATCATATGTTGCAAAGTCCAGAAGTGGCTGTTCGTATGGAATCCCACATAGAAGATTTTCATACAGAAGAACATAAAGGGATTTTATATGAACTATACGCATATTATGAAAAGGGAAATGAACCTTCAGTCGGAACATTTTTAAGTTGGCTCTCTGATGAGAAGTTGAAAAATATTATCACTGATATTTCGACGGATGAATTTATTAATCCAGAATACACAGAAGAAGTGTTACAAGGCCATTTGGAGACGCTCAGCCGTCATCAAGAAAAACTTGAAAAGATGGAAATCATCTTTAAGGTAAAACAAATGGAAAAAACAGATCCTGTAGAGGCTGCTAAATATTATGTAGCATATTTACAAAATCAAAAAGCGAGAAAATAGCTTTTTTGATAAATTTTTAGTATAATGAATGTTTGTATCTCGCGTAAGGAGGGGAACAGATGGCTGACAAACCAGCTCGTTCTAAACAAATTGAAACTGAAATGACCCTTGAGCAAGTGAAAGAACAACTCACTGAGCTCGGAAAAAAACGTGGCGTTCTTACATATGAAGAGATTGCAGAACGCATGAATGGATTTGAAATTGAATCCGATCAAATGGATGAATACTATGAATATTTAGGTGAACAAGGGATTGACTTAGTTGGTGACAATGATAACGACGAAGGTCCTAATAATCGCCAAATTACAAAAGCGGAAGAAGAATTTGACCTTAATGATTTAAGTGTACCACCTGGGGTTAAAATCAATGATCCCGTTCGTATGTATTTAAAAGAAATTGGTCGTGTAGATTTACTATCTGCAGAAGAAGAAATTCGACTTGCAACGCGTATTGAAGAAGGCGATGAAGAAGCGAAACGTCGTCTTGCAGAAGCAAACTTACGTCTTGTAGTAAGTATTGCAAAGCGCTACGTGGGCCGTGGTATGCTTTTCTTAGACTTAATCCAAGAAGGGAATATGGGTCTAATTAAAGCGGTTGAAAAGTTCGATTATCGTAAAGGTTTCAAATTTAGTACGTATGCAACTTGGTGGATTCGCCAAGCGATTACACGTGCGATTGCAGACCAAGCACGAACAATTCGTATCCCAGTTCATATGGTTGAAACGATTAATAAGTTAATTCGTGTACAACGTCAATTACTACAAGATTTAGGACGCGAACCATCTCCTGAAGAGATTGGTGAAGAAATGGATCTTGCTCCAGAAAAAGTACGCGAAATCTTAAAAATTGCACAGGAGCCAGTTTCTCTTGAAACACCGATCGGTGAAGAAGATGACTCCCATTTAGGTGATTTTATTGAAGACCAAGAAGCAACATCGCCTGCGGACCATGCAGCGTATGAATTGCTAAAAGAACAATTAGAAGATGTGTTAGATACACTAACAGATCGTGAAGAAAATGTTCTACGTCTTCGTTTTGGTTTAGATGATGGACGAACTCGTACGCTTGAAGAAGTTGGGAAAGTATTCGGCGTAACGAGAGAACGTATCCGTCAAATTGAAGCAAAAGCACTTCGTAAATTAAGACATCCAAGCCGTAGTAAGCGTCTTAAGGATTTCTTAGAATAGGCTACCTTTAAGTTTACTTCACCTTTGTGAAGTAAACTTTTTTATTTTGTTAACTTTTGTTAAACTTTAGCTATCAGCAACGATTACAATTTCTTGTAATTTATTTTACAGAATTGTCTTTTGATTTGCAAATGCTCATTTTTCGATTTTTCGATTAATTTTGTGTATTCTATACAAAAATATATGTAGAAAAGTGAAAAATATGATGAGAAACGTTAATAATTATCGAAATAATAAGCGATATAACAATAAAAAACAATAAACTGAATTTATGGAATATTTTTAACGATTAGTAGTTTACTCTTTTCTGATAGAGCGTTTTCAAGTACAATGGAAATGACTGAATCATCTAACTATTTAGGGGTATAGAGGGGGGAGAAGAGATATGAAACGTAATCCGCTGATTCCGTTCGCTCTTATTGCAGCATTAGGTATTATCGTTATGTTTGTATTTTCATTTCAGGGGCTAAATAAATCTAAAGAGTTAGCTGATGCAAAAAATGGCGGGAAGCCAGCACAAACAGCATCAAAACCAGAGGATATTGTGAAGCAAAGCTGTACGAGCTGCCACGGTGATCAGTTACAAGGGGCAGTAGGACCTAATTTACAAAAAATTGGTGGAAAACTTTCAAAAGATGAAATTAAAGAAATTCTTTCGAAAGGAAAAGGAAATATGCCACCAAATATAGTTCCAGCTGATCAAGCCGCTAAAGTAGCTGATTGGTTATCGAAGAAAAAATAAAGTTCCGTATGACAAGCCTTTTGCTTATGCAAAGGGCTTGTTTTTCTATATTTTCTAAAATACGATGAGTGATAGAGAAGTGAATTGTTTTTATAGGCTTGCAACAACGACTATAAATTCATTATCATGGAGACAGACTGACAAGAGAAGGAGTAATGGAAATACATGAATGAAGTAAAGCTTTCAAAACGATTAGAAGAAGTAGTGCGTGAAATACCGGTAGGATCTACAGTAGCTGATATTGGATCGGATCATGCGTATTTACCGTGTTATACAATTATAAATAATATTGCTACAAAAGCAGTTGCTGGAGAGGTTGTAGATGGACCATTTCGCTCTGCACAAGCAACTGTAGCTGAAAGTGGCTTACAAGATAAAGTAGATGTGCGTAAAGGGAATGGATTAGCTGTTATCGCGCCAGGAGAAGTAGATGTAATTACGGTTGCTGGAATGGGCGGAGCGTTAATTCGTGACATTTTAGAAAGTGGTAAAGAAAAATTAGAAGGGGTAACTCGTTTAATTTTACAGCCGAATATTGCAGCGCATCACATTCGTGAATGGTTTATTGAGAATGGATGGGAGCTTATCCATGAAAAAATCGTAAAAGAAGATGGGAAAATTTACGAGATTTTAGTAGGCGAGCGAGGAGACGTTGCGGTGCCTTATTCTGAAAATAAACAAGCGGAATTATTTATGGGACCATTTTTAATAAAAGAAAAAGGTGAAGCTTTCGTTGAAAAATGGGAAGGGGAATTGAAAAACTTCCAAAATATTTTAAAGCAGTTAGAACGTGCGGCTGATTCTGAAGAAACAAAAGCGAAGCGTGCGGAAGTAGAAGCGAAAATGAAAATGATACGGGAGGTTTTATCATGAGTAAAATTCCAAATGGCCATGAAATTATTTCTTTATTTGAAAGTATGTATCCGAAGCATTTGGCGATGGAAGGAGATAAGATTGGCCTGCAAATTGGAGCGCTTAATAAACCCGTACAACACGTATTGATTGCGTTAGATGTAACGGAGGAAGTTGTGGATGAAGCAATTCAATTAGGGGCGAATGTCATTATTGCGCATCACCCTTTAATTTTTAATCCGTTAAAAGCAATTCATACAGATAAAGCGTACGGAAGAATTATTGAAACGTGTATTAAAAATGATATTGCCATTTATGCAGCACATACAAATGTGGATGTTGCTAAGGGTGGGGTAAATGATTTACTTGCTGAGGCGTTAGGATTGCAAAATACAGAAGTTTTGGCACCGACATATGCAGAAGAAATGAAAAAAGTTGTTGTGTTTGTGCCAGTAACTCATGCAGAAGAAGTACGAAAAGCATTAGGAGACGCAGGTGCTGGTCATATCGGCAATTATAGCCACTGTACGTTTAATAGCGAGGGTACAGGTACGTTTGTACCTCAAGAGGGAACAAATCCTTATATCGGGGAAACTGGGCAGTTAGAACGCGTAGAAGAAGTGCGAATCGAAACGATAATTCCAGCTTCACTACAGCGAAAAGTGATTAAAGCAATGGTAACGGCACATCCATATGAAGAAGTAGCATATGATGTGTATCCACTTGATAACAAAGGTGAAACATTAGGGCTTGGAAAAATAGGATATTTACAAGAAGAAATGACACTTGGACAGTTTGCGGAACATGTAAAGAAATCATTAGATGTAAAGGGTGCACGAGTTGTTGGGGATTTAAATGATAAAGTGCGCAAAGTAGCTGTACTTGGTGGCGATGGTAACAAATACATCAATCAAGCTAAATTTAAAGGAGCGGATGTATATGTAACAGGTGACATGTATTATCATGTTGCTCATGATGCGATGATGCTCGGTTTAAATATAGTTGACCCAGGACATAACGTTGAAAAAGTAATGAAGCAAGGTGTACAAAAGCAATTACAAGAAAAATTGGATGACAAGAAACTCAATGTACACATTCATGCTTCGCAATTACATACAGATCCATTTACATTTGTATAAGAAAAATAAAAACCGTTGCTTATAGGCAACGGTTTTTATTATTGTTCTTTTTTCACTTTTACACGAGGCAATATTTTTTGTAATGGTACTTTTCGAACTCTCTCCCATGTAGCGGGATTCATTGGATCATATTGATCTAAGAAAGCGATAACTTCTTTTGTAATTGGAGTTGGAGTAGAAGCACCTGCTGTAACAGCTACGTTTTCTACACCTTGTAGCCACTCTAATTTAATCTCACTTACGTCTGCAACGCGGTATGCTTTCGTACCAGCGATTTCTTGTGATACTTGTGCTAAACGGTTTGAGTTGTTACTTTTCGGATCACCGACAACAATTGTTAAGTCTGCAACATCAGCTTGTTTAGCGACAGCTTCTTGGCGAACTTGAGTTGCTAAACAAATTTCCTTATGGAATTCTGCTGTTGGGAATTTCTTCTGAATGTCCTCCATTAAATGTTGAACATCCCATTGGCTCATCGTTGTTTGATTTGTAACTAAAATTTTATCTGTTGGAATTTCTAATGTTTTTAAATCATCAGCTCTTTCGATAAGGTGAACGATGTCAGGTGCAATACCAACTGCACCTTCTGGTTCTGGATGATTTTTTTTGCCGATATAAATGACATGGTAACCTTCAGCTTTCTTTGCTTCAATAAGGTCATGTGTTTTTGTAACATCTGGACAAGTGGCATCGATTGTCGTTAAACCTTTTTCTTTTGCACGTTGTTTAACTTCTGGAGAAACACCGTGTGCAGTGAAAATAACAGTACCAGAATCGATTTTATCTAAAATTTCTAATCGACTTGGACCGTCTAATGTAATGATGCCATCTTCTTCGAATGCATCTGTTACATGTTTGTTGTGAACAATCATACCTAAAATATAAATAGGTCTTGGTAATGATGTATCTAATGCGGCGTTACGTGCAATAACCATCGCGTCCACAACACCGTAGCAATAACCACGAGGGGAAATTTTAACAATTTTCATATGAGTAATCCTCTCCTTCTAAACAAGGGATACTTTTGTGCATAGTCTTTTACATTATAAAGGAGGAATGGATAGAAAACAAAGGATTGTTACACATATAGTTTTGGTTTTGTTGCTATTTTTTGAACAGGCTCCTCTCGTAATTCTTTTTCTATGACAGGCTCAATCACTATTTTTTTTCTTTTTCTTTTTTTTTGTGGAGGAGGCGGAGTTGCTACCTCAACCTTTTCTGTTATGTCTTCAGTTGGATTTTTAGTTGGATCTTCTTCCGTACTTTTTCCAGAGGTGAGGATTTTAACAATGCTTGGTAGGTTACGCATAATAGGACCGTACTGTTCGACGACAGGGCTTACAGATTGAACGACTTGGGATACTTTTTCAATATTGTTTATCATATTAGTTGGATTCGAAATTAAATTTGCAAAAAAACTGCCGATGCCGCTACTTGATGCTGCTGTAGTTGCTGCACCGCCGCGCGTTTCATTTGATTCATACATTTGAGGGGGAATCATTTGCTCTGGGTGTTGCTGCATGTATGGTTGATATTGTTGTGAGTATTGCTGCGGGTATTGTTGTTGGTATTGGTATTGGTATTGTTGTTGATATTGGGGCGGCGGTTGCTGGTGCATCATTGGCGGCGGTCCATCCATTTGTCGATAAGGTGGAACCATTTGCATGAAAGGCTCGGTTGGATCGTGTTTTTTAAAGAGTTTAGCAAGGAACCCTTTCTTTTTTTGTGCCATCGGTGGTAGTTGTGGAATTGGATATGGTGTATAAGGTTGCTGTCCTTGATTCGGATACATTTGCCTTGTATGGGATTTTGGAAACATGTGAGAAATCCTCCTTTCTTCAGTTAGGTATATACACATACAATATGCAATAAGAGGGAAGAAGGTTAGTTTTTGAAGTAAAAACCTAAACTAAAGATGGATTTTACTTGTAGATTTCGATATAATGTAGACTTGGCTGATTTGTGCGCGCAGTAGAAATTTAGAAAGAAGGTGTAACTTATGACACAACAAACTTTTACACAGTATGATTTTAAACCATTTTTAATAGATGCAGTTCGTGAACTACGCTTTACAGAGCCGACAGGAATTCAAAAGAAAATTTTCCCGGTCGTGAAAAAAGGTGTAAGTGTAATTGGACAATCCCAAACAGGTTCTGGGAAAACACATGCATACTTACTTCCTACATTGAACAGAATTAATGCAAGTCGTGAAGAAGTACAACTTGTTATTACAGCGCCTACTCGTGAGTTAGCACAACAAATTTACGAAGAAATCGTGAAATTAACAAAGTTTTGTGCGGAAGATCAAATGATTACAGCACGTTGTTTAATTGGTGGAACTGATAAACAACGATCAATTGAAAAGTTGAAAAAACAACCTCATATTGTAGTTGGAACACCAGGACGTATTAAAGATTTAGTGGAAGCACAAGCATTATTTGTTCATAAAGCAAATACTATTATTGTCGATGAAGCAGACTTAATGCTTGATATGGGATTCATTCATGATGTAGACAAAATTGCATCACGCATGCCTAGAAACCTGCAAATGCTAGTTTTCTCTGCAACAATTCCTCAAAAACTAAAACCGTTTCTGAAGAAATATATGGAGAATCCAGAGCATATTCATATCAATCCAAAACAAGTTGCGGCTGGGAATATTGAGCATTATTTAGTACCTTCTAAACATCGTAACAAAATCGATTTAGTGAAAAAAATGTTGCTACAATTTAAACCGTATTTAGCAGTTGTTTTCACGAATACGAAGAAGATGGCGGATCAGGTTGCTGACGGATTAATGGAACGTGGCTTAAAAGTTGGACGAATTCACGGAGATTTATCACCGCGTGATCGTAAAAAAATGATGAAACAAATTCGTGATCTTGAATTCCAATATATTGTTGCAACTGATTTAGCAGCACGTGGTATTGATATTGAAGGAATTAGTCATGTTATTAACTACGAACTTCCATCAGATTTAGATTTCTTCGTTCACCGCGTTGGAAGAACAGCACGTGCGGGGCATTCAGGTATTGCAGTGACGATTTATGATCCAGCAAACGAAGAAGCGTTAGATAGTTTAGAAAAACAACGTCATATTGAGTTCAAGCATGTAGAGTTACGCGGAGATGAGTGGGCGGATTTAGGTGAACGTCGTCGTCGTAAGAGCCGTAAAAAACCAAATGATGAACTTGATGTTATGGCAACGAAAGTTATTAAAAAGCCGAAAAAAGTAAAACCAAACTATAAACGTAAACTTGCAACAGAACGTGATAAAGTGAAGAAAAAATATAGCAATAAAAAAAGATAAGGGGAGCCCCCTTATCTTTTTTTATCCGGATATTTGCGGGATAATAATCGGTGGGGAATGAAAAAACACTGATTAAAGTTTCGGTGTAGCTAGTTACAATTTGCGTAGTGTTTTAGGAACAAACAATTCGCTACATATTTCTACAAATTATGCTATCATTATATCTATTGTATATTGAAGAGGTGATTGTATGTTAAAGATTGGATCTCATGTTTCTATGAGTGGTAAGAAAATGTTATTAGCAGCAAGTGAAGAGGCTGTTTCATACGGTGCAACGACGTTTATGATTTATACAGGTGCACCGCAAAATACACGAAGAAAACCAATTGAAGAATTGAACATAGAAGCAGGAAGAAAACATATGGAACTAAACGGTATTGAGGAAATTATCGTACATGCGCCATATATTATTAATCTTGGGAATACGACGAAGCCAGAAACATTCCAATTAGGTGTAGACTTCCTTCGCATGGAAATTGAAAGAACATCGGCATTAGGTGTAGCGAAACAAATCGTTCTTCACCCAGGTGCGCACGTTGGTGCAGGAGCGGATGCTGGTATTCAACAAATTATTAAAGGGCTTAATGAAGTATTAATGCCAGAGCAGACGGTTAACATTGCGTTAGAAACGATGGCAGGAAAAGGAACAGAATGCGGTCGTAGCTTTGAAGAAATTGCAAAGATTATTGATGGTGTAAAATATAATGAAAAATTATCAGTATGCTTTGATACGTGTCATACGCACGATGCAGGATATGATATTGTAAATGATTTTGACGGCGTATTAAATAAATTTGATAAGATTGTTGGTATGGATCGTTTGCAAGTACTTCATATTAATGATAGTAAAAATGTATGCGGCGCAGGAAAGGACCGTCATGAAAATATCGGCTTCGGTCATATCGGTTATAAAGCGTTACATCATATTGTGCATCATCCGCAGTTAATGCACGTACCAAAAATTCTTGAAACGCCATATGTAGGTGAAGATAAAAAAGATAAGAAGCCACCATATAAATTAGAAATCGAAATGCTGAAAAATGGTACTTTTGATGAAGGAATTCTTGAGAAAATTAAAGCGCAATAAGCAATAAGGAGGGGATTTTCCCCTCCTTATTTTAGTAGTTGCTGAAATAAAGTATTTACTTGTTGGGCAGTAGCAGGGGAGGTTACTTTTGCTATTTGTTTTAAGAGCTCTAGCCGTTCGTCATTATCGTAAATGTTAATATTCTTTCCTTTCATAAGTAAAACAATTTGATCCGCTTGTGCAGTCGTAATAGAAACTTCATATTCTTTACTATATTTCAATAACTCTTTTGTAGAAATATGATTTAATTTTTTATTTACAAGTTGTTTAATGAGGTTCATCGAGTTATCCTCCTTCACACGTTCTTCTATCGAAATATATGAGTACGTAGCTTGTACATATTCGTATAGAGTTTCTTTTTCCATGAGAAAAAGAAGCGTATGTTATAATATAAGGACAAAACTATAGAAAAAGAGTATAAGGAGGACCTATGGAACAAAAGCAACATCGAAAAGAAAGTGTTATCCATCTTATTTATCGTTTAGTTATGATTATTTTTGGGGCAGCATGCGCAGCGGTAGCGATTGAACTATTTTTAATGCCAAATAAAATTATTGATGGTGGAATTATTGGTATTTCTCTTATATTAGATTATCTTACTCCTAATATTTGGTGGTTAAGTTTCTCTACTTTAGTCGTTATTCTCAATATCCCATTTATGTATTCAGGTTATAAGCAAATCGGGAAAACGTTCATGTTATCTTCGGCGTTCGGTATTGTAGCTTTAGCGTTTATTGAATCAACGTTACATGCTGTTCCGCCATTTACAACAGAGCCGATTTTAGCAACAGTGTTTGGTGGTCTTATTTTAGGTATTGGTGTAGGGCTCGTTATTCGCCATGGTGGATCAATGGACGGAACAGAAATTATGGGTATTTTATTAACGAAAAAATTACCTTTCTCTGTTGGCGAATTTGTAATGTTTGTGAACTTATTCATTTTTGCATGGGCAGCATTTGTATTTGGTGTTGAACAAGCTATGTATTCTGTTATGACGTACTATATCGCATTCAAAACAATTGATACAGTCATTCAAGGTTTAGATGAAACGAAAGCAGTTTTAATTGTATCGGATCAATATGAGGAAGTATCAAATGCGATTTTGCATCGTCTTGGTCGTGGAACTACAAAGCTTGTAGCGAAAGGCGGTTACACGGATAAAGAAAAAGAAGTTATTTATGCAGTTGTAACGCGTCTGGAAGTGACGAAGTTAAAATCAATTGTGTATGAAATTGATGCGAATGCGTTTGTTACGATTATGAATACACAAGAGACAAATGGTGGCAAGTTTAAATCGGCTATCCACTAGAAAATTTATCCAGTAAAAACCCTCGCCAATCGTTAGGGGATGGCCTCATCTGATTAAGGTTTCATTTTATAGGAATATTTTTCGGAAGCAGAGAATTTTTCTCTGCTTTTTGTTATAATAGTAAGGTTTCTTGAAAAAATTGATATATTTTAGGCAGATTGGTTTACAACTATAATAAGCTGTACTATAATTCAAATAGATATAAATCGGAATCATTCTGAATTAAAATAGGTGAGATGCTATGAATAATATATTAGAAATAGAAGGATTGTCATTTCGATATGAAGATCGAAATGTGTTAGAAGATATTAATTTGCAAGTTCCGAAGGGAGCTTTTTTAGGTTTAGTTGGGCCAAATGGTTCTGGGAAATCTACTTTGCTAAAATGTTTATTAGGCGTTTTAAAGCCAAAACAGGGAAGTATTCGTTTGTTTGGTGTTGACAGTAAGAAGTTTAAAGAATGGAACAAAGTCGGTTATGTGTCGCAAAAGGCAAATAGCTTTAATTCTGGTTTTCCGGCCACTGTTTTTGAAGTTGTATCAATGGGACTCGTTTCGAAAAAAGGGCTGTTTCGCTTTTTCACGAAAAACGATAAGGAAAAGGTAGAAAAAGCGATTGCTGATGTAGGGATGAGTGCGTTTCAAGGGCGCAATATCGGAGAACTTTCTGGTGGACAACAACAGCGTGTATTTATTGCTCGTGCGCTCGTTAGTGATCCTGAATTACTTATTTTGGACGAGCCCACTGTTGGAATCGATGTGAAGAATGTAGAAAGTTTTTATGAGATATTAGAGGATTTAAACAAAAGGTTAGGAATCACATTAATTCTCGTTACTCATGATATGGGAGCTGTTACAGAGAAGGTAACACATGTTGCATGCTTAAACCAACATCTACATTTCCATGGAAATGTAGAGAAGTTCCGAGAGTTAGAAGATGCAGAAATGTCCGTCTTATATGGACATCATGTTCATCGTTTAGAACACGAGCATGAGCATCACGGGAGGATATAATGATACAAGATTTTTTACAATATGACTTTTTACGGAACTCTTTATATGCAGGGATTTTAATAGGACTTGTTGCGCCGCTTATCGGTGTATTTGTTGTCATTCGCCGAATGTCGCTTATTGCGGATGCTTTAAGTCACGTGACATTATCGGGTATTGCTGCAAGTTTACTACTAGAAAAAACAATTTTCACAGGAGGATTTTTAAATCCGTTATATATGGGAATGATTTTTTCTATTGGTGGGGCGTTACTAATTGAAAAATTACGTACTGTATATAAACATTATCAAGAATTAGCAATTCCGATTATTCTTTCAGCAGGAATGGGGATTGGGGTTATTTTTATATCACTTGCAAATGGATTTAACACTGATTTATTTAGTTATTTATTTGGGAGTGTAAGTGCTGTAACAAGTACGGATTTAATAATCATCGGCATTGTAGCAATTGTTGTTATTGTAACGATCACTTTATTATACAAAGAGTTATTTTTACTATCGTTTGATGAGGAATATGCTGTATCAACCGGTTTGAGTGCAAAGTGGATTCACTTTATTTTCATTATATTGGTTGCTCTTGTTATTGCAGTATCAATGCGTGTAGTAGGGGTTCTCCTCGTATCATCATTAATGACGTTACCAGTTGCAGCAAGTATTCGTATTGCAAATGGATTTAAACAAACAATTTTCTTTTCCATTTTATTTGGTGAAATTTCAGTAATTGGTGGAATGTTTGCTTCATATCAACTTGATCTAGCACCAGGTGGTACAATTGTTATGATAGCAGTTCTTATTTTAATTGGTGCGATTTTATGGAAAAAGAAAAAAACTGCATAAAGTAGGGATAGATATGAATCTAACAGAAGCTTTACGCCTAATGAAAGATAAAGGATACAAACATACGGGGAAAAGGGAAGAAATGCTCAGGTTATTTGCAGCTCACAATCGTTATTTAACGGCGAAAGACGTTTTAGAGCATATGAAGGATGATTATCCAGGTCTTAGCTTTGATACGATTTATCGTAACTTAACGGTGTTTGCTGAAATCGGTGTTTTAGAACAAACGGAATTAAATGGTGAAAAACATTTTCGTTTTACATGTTCTATTATGGAACATCATCATCATTTTATTTGTTTAGATTGCGGGGGAACGAAAGAGATTACTTCCTGCCCGATGGATTTTATGAATAAAGATTTTAACGGTTATGAAGTAACCGGTCATAAGTTTGAAATATATGGCCGTTGTCCAAAATGTGCAAAATAAGAACTCGTCGGTTACATAACTGACGAGCTTTTTTACGTAAAAAAGAAGGTTGCCCACAAATATTGTGGCAACCTTCTTTTTATTGTTCTTGTGTTTCTTTTTCTTTTTCTCGTTCAGCAGCCATTTCAGCAGCAATTACATCAATTTCTTTTTTCAGTTCTTCTACCATTATTTCTTCTGGTACTTTACGAACAACTTGCCCTTTACGGAATAATAATCCTTCTCCACGTGCACCGGCAATACCGATATCAGCTTCACGAGCTTCACCAGGACCGTTTACAGCGCAACCAAGTACTGCAACTTTAATTGGTACTTTTAGTGTAGAGATGTATTCTTCCACCTCGTTAGCGATGCTAATTAAATCAATTTCAATACGACCACAAGTTGGACAAGAAATAAGTGTTGCTGCATTAGATGCAAGACCGAATGACTTTAATAGTTCACGCGCAACTTTTACTTCTTCAACTGGGTCAGCACTTAATGAAATGCGTAGTGTATTTCCGATGCCCTTATTTAAGATTGCGCCAAGACCAGCGGCACTTTTTACAGTTCCGGCAAATAATGTTCCGGATTCTGTAATACCTAAATGTAATGGGTAATCAAAAGCACGAGCAGCTTTTTCATATGCTTCAATTGCTAAGTTAACATCAGAGGCTTTCATAGATACGATAATATCGTGGAAATCTAAATCCTCTAAAATTTTAATGTGATGTAGGGCGCTCTCGACCATACCATCTGCAGTTGGGTATCCGTACTTTTCTAAAATGTGACGTTCTAATGAACCTGCGTTTACACCGATACGGATTGGAATACCGCGTTCTTTTGCTGCATTTACAACAGCTTCTACTTTATGGCGACGACCAATGTTACCTGGATTGATACGTACTTTATCAATGCCACCTTCAATTGCTTTTAAAGCAAGACGATAATCAAAATGAATATCAGCAACAAGTGGAATGTTGATTTGTTTTTTAATATCAGCAATAGCATTTGCTGCGCGTTCGTCTGGAACAGCAACACGGACGACTTGACAGCCAGCTTCTTCTAAACGTTTAATTTCAGCAACTGTTGCTTCAACATCATGTGTTTTTGTTGTTGTCATACTTTGTATAATTAATTCATTATTACCGCCAATTGTTAAATTACCGACTTTAACTGGACGTGTTTTTGTACGATGAGTCATTTCATTCACGAATAGATCGCTCTCCTTATAAAAGAAGTTTCTTATTTAGTCCCTCATATCAATGAAAGTATACGTGATACAGGGCTATAGAAACCGAAGTGCTCGGTTTCACTTTTACTATTGTATCAGCGCCTTTATGTAATTGACAAGGATTAAGTGATTGCTCATTGATATAACGGGAATTTATAAGACTTTCCAATTTGTATTTTTGTAGCAGATGTACTTTTGTTTAGTTGTTTAAAGTCATCAATTACCTTTTCAATGGAAGGGATTTTTTTCTTATTAATTTGTTCGGTAATAGAAAGAACTGTCTCACCTGTTTTGACTTCGATTGTTTTATAAGTTACATCTGTTTCTTTTTCTGCTTTGTTCTCTTTCTTTTGTTTTGTATCTGTATTTTCTTGCTTTATCGTTTGGGCAGCGGTTGTTTTTTTATATGAACTTAACATCGGTAAAGTGCCGATTTTTATATCGTAATAAAATATATAACCAAGAACAAGCACGAATAAGAATATACCTAATCTTTTCATATTCTTCACTCCTTTGCTAGGAATATATGCTTGTCCAAAAAAAAAATGCCTATTTAGGCATTTTTTCGTTTTTATTTTTCTTTCGGTTTTGGAACTTCTTTAATCGTTAAGTAAAGAACAATTAAAACAACTGCGATATAAATGAATGTTGAACCAGGTACAACAATTTTGAATAGATCCATAATCATAAAGAAGATTGTTGGAATTGTGTAGCTGTATGCAGTTAACGTCCATACTTGCTTATAAGATAATTTACGTTGACCACTCATAGCAGAACCTATAAACGCAAGTAAAGTAATTCCTAAGAAAGTAATAAACAATTGGAATAGATATACTAACACGCCGATAACAGCTAGTAAAATTGGATAAATACTATCGAATACAGAAATGAAATCTTGCAAGTCTTTCTTCTCAAGAGATGTCCCTAATAAATCATTATAGGAGTATGTTTGTGTTTGACCATTTCCTATAGAAACTACTTTATCTTTTAAAATAAATAAACCAGTTTTGTTTTGATATGTTTCTATATCTGTTGTATTGGGATCAAATACGAAAAGAGCATCTCCTTCTTCCTTTAGAATAGGTTGTTCAATATCTGCTTTTAGTTCACCGTTTTCGATTTTAAAATCAGGTAAATCTTTTTCAATTGCTTGATTTACCATGGTAACACTATCTTGAATAAAGCTGCCGTAAAAGAATGTTCTTGGAATAGTAGTGATTAGACAAAGTAGCATAATATACAAAATGGTTTTTCCGATTTTTTGAAAACGGAATAACGCCATATCTTTAGGCGAATATACGCTTTTTGCTAATTGGGTAAATATGGACATAGATTCACTTCCTTTATGTATGTATAAAATCATTGTAACGTAGGAATCTAGAGAATCTCAAGATATATTATATTTACATATAGTGGAGATAACTAAATTTCTTTTTATTAATTTTCTTCTTTTATATGAGAAAAATACAATTGACACTTTTCTTTGCCATATGGTAAATTTATCTTACATTTCTTAAAGGATATATCCGATAGGAATTCCTTTATTTGATATGTTGTTACACACATAATTGTGGACCCTTAGCTCAGCTGGTTAGAGCAGACGGCTCATAACCGTCCGGTCGTAGGTTCGAGTCCTACAGGGTCCATATCCATTTCGCATGTTTATTATGTCAGTGGGAAGCTTCCTTGTAGAAGGGAGCTTTTTTTACGGAATATATGAGCATTTTAATTGAAAAGAAGTGGGATTTTTGCTACGTTAATGATAGCAAGACAATGTGATTTATTTGTTTGCACCCTATGGCAATTAGGGTAGAATGAAGTTGTATGTCACTTAAGTGGCAATACATAAACTGGGAGGAATATAACAATGGCAAAACACGAATTACCAAATTTACCTTATGCGTATGATGCTTTAGAGCCTCACTTTGACAAAGAAACAATGAACATCCATCATACAAAACATCATAACACTTACATTACAAACTTAAACGCTGCTTTAGAAGGTCATGCAGAATTAGCTGACAAAAGCGTAGAAGAATTAGTTGCAAACTTAAACGAAGTACCAGAAGCAATCCGTACAGCAGTACGTAACAATGGTGGCGGACATGCTAACCATACATTCTTCTGGACAATCTTATCTCCAAACGGCGGCGGACAACCAGTAGGCGAACTTGCAACTGCAATTGAAGCGAAATTCGGTAGCTTCGATGCATTCAAAGAAGAATTCGCAAAAGCTGGCGCAACTCGTTTCGGTTCTGGTTGGGCTTGGTTAGTAGTAAACAATGGTGAGTTAGAAGTAACAAGCACGCCAAACCAAGATTCTCCTCTAACTGAAGGTAAAACTCCAGTTGTAGGTTTAGATGTTTGGGAACATGCTTACTACTTAAATTACCAAAACCGTCGTCCTGACTACATCGGTGCATTCTGGAACGTTGTAGATTGGAACGCTGCTGAAAAACGTTACCAAGAAGCAAAATAATTGTAATAACGATAGAAAAAGCTAGGAGAATGCTCCTAGCTTTTTTCTATGCTTTCCTTTTACATAATTGGGCTTGTCTTTGGAAGACTAGAACATGAAGTAAAGGAGAGTTGTGTATGAAGTGGAAACATATAATTGGTGACGTTGAAGTGAATCGGGATTTAGTGTTGTTGCTCCTTATTGGAGGTTTATACACGCTCGCAATTTCTTTATCGAATACGTTTGTTAACATTTATTTATGGAAACAGACACAAAATTATGTGAATCTTGGCTTGTATAATTTGGCCAGCGTTGTATTACAGCCTCTCACATTTCTTATAGGTGGGAAATTAGCGAAGCGTATTGATCGCTCAATCTTGTTACGAATAGGCGTAGGCACGTTAGCTATTTTTTTTATCGTTGTTTTAGTAGCGGGAAAAAGCGCTTCTCACTATATTTTATTAATGGGGGCTCTTTTAGGAGTCGGATATGGTTTTTACTGGCTCGCGTTTAACTTATTAACATTTGAGATTACAGAACCAGAAACAAGAGATTTCTTTAATGGGTTTCTTGGACTTCTTACATCCTTCTCTGGCATGATTGGACCGATAGCAGCTGGATACACAATTTCACGTATGGAAAAATGGAGTGGCTATACGGTCATATTCTTTCTTTCGTTAGTGTTATTTGCAATTGCTGTTATTTTAAGCTTTTTTGTATCTAAGAGAGAATGTGAAGGACGGTATGAAATTGTACAAGTATTGAAAGAGCGGCAGATTGATAAAAATTGGGGAAGAATTACACGTGCTCATTTTTTCCAAGGGTTGAGAGAGGGAACGTTTATTTTTGTGATTTCCGTGTACGTGTATTTAGCGACGGATAGCGAACTCGCCTTAGGAAAATATAGCTTAGTAAATTCTGCTGTATCATTTGTATGTTACTACTTAGTCACTCGTATGTTAAAGAAAGAGTGGCGGAAAAAAGCAATTTTGCTTGGAGGCATTATTTTATATGCTGTCGTATTTTTAGTTATATTCAACGTTACATACGCAAAATTACTTATTTATGCAGCGTGTATTGCGGTTGCATACCCTATTTTGCTTGTTCCGTACGGGTCCATGACATATGATGTAATTGGCAGAGCAAAAAATGCGAGAGAGTGGCGTGTAGAGTATGTAGTTGTCCGAGAATTATGGTTAAATGCAGGAAGGATTTGCTCGATTTTAAGTTTTTTATGTGCTGTACTATTCTTTCCGCCCGAAAAAAGTTTACCTTACTTATTATGTATTTTAGGTGCAGGACATTTTCTTATTTATTTTGCAGTTAAAAATGTCAAATATGATGAGGGAAATGCAAGTAAAACAAGTGTTGTAACGCAAGCAAATGCGCAGAATCAAACAGAACCAGAAGGTTAACTTCTCGGTTGTTTTATGCTAGAATAGAAAAAGATGTAAGACAGCAGTGAGGACACCTGTATGAAGGTGTCCCTTTCACATTACATAGCTGTTGGTAGAGGGGGTTTGTATGAGCAAGAAGCAGAAACAACAAAAGAAAAAGACTCACGTTCCTTTTCGGTTAAACGTGCTGTTTTTCTGCGTGTTTTTAATGTTCTCCGCGGTTATTGTAAGGCTTGGTTATGTACAAATTGTTCGCGGTGAGGAATATAAGAATGAAGTGGAGAGGAAAGAGAACTCGACGATAAGTAATCCTGTACCACGTGGGAAAATATTTGACCGTTATGGGCGAGCTGTAGTAGATAATGCAGCTGTACGTACGATTACATTTACAAAAATGAAAGGATCAACTGCAGAGGCTCGCTTAGAAACAGCGAAAAAGCTGGCAGATTTGATTGAAGTACCGACAGATAAATTAACAGATCGTGATAAAAAAGATTATTGGCTTGCTATGCATAAAGAGGAAGCGAAAGAAAAAATTACGAATAAAGATCGTCAAGAGTTAAAAGATAAAAAAATTGACGATAAAGAATTAGATGAGCGTCAACGAAGTCGCGTGACAGAAGAAGAAGTGAATCAATTATCCGCAAAAGATTTAGAAATACTAGCGATTAAAAGCAAAATGGACGGCGGATATGCAATGACACCACAAGTTATAAAAAAAGATGCTACACCAGAAGAATATGCGATTATTAGTGAAAACCTAGCAGCATTACCAGGCGTAGATACGAATGTTGATTGGGATCGAAAATATACGTATGATGATTTATTCCGAAGTGTACTTGGCGGGGTGTCAACGTCTGATGAAGGTTTACCGAGAGAAAGACTAGATTACTATCTTGTTCGTGATTATAATCGAAATGAACGAGTAGGAAAAAGTTATCTTGAACAGCAATATGAAGATAGTTTGCACGGTACGAAAGCGGAAGTGAAAAATATTACAGATAAAAACGGTAATATTTTAGAAACGATTAATGTATCAAAAGGGCAAAGTGGTAATGATTTGAATTTAACAATTGATATGGAATTACAAAAGCGTGTAGAAGAAATTATCACTAAAAGTTTATTGAAATATAAAGGTGGGCAACCTCTTTTAGATCGTGCATTCGTTGTAATGATGAATCCGAAAAATGGTGAAGTTTTATCTATGGCAGGGAAACAGTTAGTGAATGAAAATGGCGAAACGAAAGTACAAGATTTCGCATTAGGAACGATGACAAGTTCTTATCCGATGGGATCAACTGTAAAAGGCGCGACAATACTTACTGGATATCAAACAGGCGCGATTCAACCAGGTTCAGTTCAACTCGATGAACCAATTGTATTAAAAGGACCGCTAAAAAAATCGTCTTGGAAGACGATGGGATATATTAATGACCTTACAGCGTTAAAAATGTCTTCAAACGTTTATATGTTTAAAACAGCGATGAATATTGCTGGTGTTCCCTATGTAAGAGGCGGTACGTTAGATATAAAACAAAAATCATATGATACGATGCGTTACTATTTCGGTCAATTTGGACTTGGTGTAAAAACTGGCATTGATTTACCGAATGAAACGGCTGGACAAAGAGGTAGAACAGATCATATGCCAGGTTTCTTATTGGATTTATCAATTGGACAGTATGATACGTATACACCACTTCAATTAGCACAATATGTTTCAACAATTGCAAATGGTGGTTACCGTATGCAGCCGCAAGTTGTAAAAGAAATTCGTCAACCGGCAGTGAAACCAGATGAAGTTGGAAAAGTTGTTCATTCAATGGAACCGAAAGTACTAAACCGTGTAGATATGCCTGAATCACAAATTAAACGTGTTCAGGAAGGATTTAGACAAGTATTTAACGATACAGGTGGTACAGCTGCGAAATACTTTACAGGTGCACCGTATAAAGCTGCTGGTAAAACAGGTACAGCCGAAACTGTGTATGGCGGAGATAAAGAGATTGGTAGAAATGCAAAAGGTGAGCGCAAAGAGACATATAACTTAACGTTAGTAGGTTATGCGCCATTTGAAGACCCTGAAGTAGCATTTTCTGTTGTTGTACCTTGGGTAGATGATAAATCAGGTATTAATGGATATATTAGCCGTGACATTATGGACGCGTACTTTGATTTGAAAAAGGTAGAAAATGGCGAAGCTACAAAAGATGAAATAGATAAGAAAAATAAAGAGCAAGATGATGAATAAAAAAGTTGTAAAAAAAGCACACTATCTGAAAAGATAGTGTGCTTTTTTTTATGGTTCATGCATACGTTTTAATAAAATGGACAAGCGTATCATAGCGGAAAATTAAGGGGCCTCATAAATGATACTTATGCATCTTTCTGGAGGATAACGGTTTTATGGACCAATCATCAGTGAAGATGAACAATGGCTACGGATTAGAATTTCACCTAATGTTGATTCTTGTGGAACTTTACAAAACTTTTACAAACAATTAAAACCGAATTAATAGTTTAGCAGTATTCTTATATCTGTAATCCTGTTATTTCCGGTTACTTCTAGGAGGAAGAACACGTGAAATGGATAAGTGCATCGATTAAAGTTTTCATATTGTCGACATGTTTCTTTTATGTTGGCACGTCTACTGCATTTGCTGTGAATGAAATGGGAGAAGTGAGAGTTGATGGATCCTCAACAGTTTTTCCTATTATAGAAGCGGTAGCGGAGGAATATACAAAGGTGCATCCAAACGTGAAAATTTCCATCAGTGTTTCTGGAACAGGAGGAGGATTTAATCGTTTCAGTAAAGGAGAAGTAGATATAAATAATGCTTCGAGAGCAATGAAACAAGTGGAAGAAAATGAGATGAAAAAAAACTCCATTCAGTTTACACCGTTTGAAGTCGCTTACGATGGCCTTACGATCGTTGTGAGTCGCCAAAATACTTGGGTAGACAATATGACGGTAGACGAGTTACGTCTATTATGGAGTGAAGATGGAAGCGAAAAGCGATGGTCACAAATTCATTCATCATGGCCACGTGAACAGGTGAAGTTTTATGCGCCAGGTGTAGACTCTGGTACGTATGATTATTTTCAAAATGTCATCTTACAAAATAGTCGCATTGTAAAAAAAGTCTCTTTGTCTGAAGATGATCAAGTTATTATGCAAGGGGTAATGAATGATAAAAATGCCATTGCTTTTGTAGGATATGCTTATTATATGGCCAATCGAGATAAGGTGAGAGCAATAAAAGTGAATGGTGTACTTCCGACAAAAGATACCATTCAATCAGGTAAGTATAAGCCATTATCTAGGCCGTTATTTGCTTATGTAAATGATGCATCTATCCGAAATGAAATGAATGTAGCAAATTATATTGAGTTTATGATTCAGCATGTAGGTAATCTTGCTGAAGAGGTTGGATATGTAAAATTACCAAAAGAAAAATACAATGAACAGCTGCGGATGTTAACAGAAACAAAAAGGTAATGTCAGGGTGGAAAGGGGTTTTCATCTTTGGCTCATAATGACAAAAGTCAAATTACATTTTCTGTACAACATTTGATTGAAAGAAATACAAAACAAAGAAAAAAAACGCAGCGAATCAATCGAATCGTTCCATTATTACTAAAAATAATTGCTAGCGTATCTATTGTAACGACACTTGGAATTATTTTTACATTGGCAAATGAAACATTGATGTTTTTTCAAAAAATACCATTACTCTCCTTTTTGACGGGAAAAGAATGGTTACCTTTTTTTGAAGATCCTAAATTCGGTATATTACCACTTATATGTGGAACGTTCCTTGTAACAGGAATTGCCATGCTCGTAGCAATTCCTATCGGTTTAGCCTGTGCCGTATTTTTAAGCGAATATGCTTCAAACGGTGCAAGGAAAGTATTAAAACCGATGTTAGAACTATTAGCAGGTATTCCGACAATTGTATATGGTTTTTTTGCATTAACAGTTGTCACACCACTTTTACAACGGATTATACCAGATTTACAGTTTTTTAATGCGATCAGTCCAGGTATTGTTATTGGCTTTATGATGATACCTACAATTGCATCTCTATCTGAAGATGCGATGAGAGCTGTAGCGAAAGGAACGAAAGAAGCTTCGTTAGCACTTGGAGCAACTCGGTTTGAGATGGTAAAACAAGTCGTGTTTCCTTCGGCTTTTACAGGGATTATGGCAGCGATCATATTAGCTGTTTCCAGGGCAATTGGTGAAACGATGATAGTTGTAATTGCAGCGGGATCTACACCGAATGTATCGCTCGATCCGACACACTCTATTCAAACGCTAACAGCCTATATTGTGCAAGTGAGTTTAGGTGATGCTCCGCATGGAACAATTACGTATTACAGCATGTATGCTGTAGGCGCAACTTTATTCTTATTTACTTTTATCATGAACATCATTTCGCAGTCTATTATGCGCCGCTTTAGGAGGGTGACATAATATGCGAATGTTGAATCATAAAAAAATACAAGAGAATATGGCATCACGCTTTTTAAAAGACCGAGTTTACAAATTGTTATTTTATATAGCAATTTTGTTTTCAATAGTAATACTGCTTATTTTACTTTTTCAAATTTTTGAAAAAGGTATAAGTTACCTTTCGTTAGATTTCTTTACAAACTTCGCTTCGCGTAATCCGAAAGAAGCTGGGATTGCTGCAGCTTTGTCAGGAACAATATTATTTATGAGTATTGTTATACCGGTCTCCTTTATATTTGGAGTCGGAACTGCTCTTTATTTAGAGCAATATGCGAAGGAATCTATATTTAAAAAGGTAATAGAAATTAATAATCAAACGTTAGCAGGAGTACCTTCCGTTGTATTTGGATTACTCGGCTTAACTATTTTTGTATATGCTCTTCATTTAGGTGAGAGTATTATTGCGGCGGCACTGACGATGAGTTTACTCGTTTTACCGACAGTTGTTGTAGCGAGTCAAGAAGCGATACGATCTGTATCAAGTTCATTATTAGAAGCCTCTTACGGATTAGGTGCTACGAAGTGGCAAACGATGTATCAAATTGTATTGCCATCTGCTTTCCCAGGAATTATAACGGGTTGTACGTTAGCGATATCAAGGGCGATCGGAGAAGCGGCACCGCTATTAGTTATCGGGGCACTTGCATTTGCAAATTATGTTCCATTTAGTATGTTTGATAGATTTACAGTTTTACCAATTCAAATTTTTAATTGGATGAGTAGACCGCAAGAAGAATTTCAGTACGTAGCAGCTGCTGGGATGATTGTTTTGTTAGGTTTATTACTCTTTATCAATATATTTGTCTTATGGTTACGAAATCGAAAATAAGTTGGAAATGGATGAAAGGGGAATTCAAATGGTAGCAACAGTAGTAAATGTACAGGTGAAAAACGAGGAGAAAATCGAGACTGCACTAAAGAAAGTAGTATTTGATACGAAAAACTTAAATTTATGGTACGGAGAAGACCATGCTTTAAAAGATATTAACTTAAGCATTCATGAGAATGAAGTTACAGCAATTATCGGGCCAAGTGGTTGTGGTAAATCAACGTACTTAAAAACATTAAATCGTATGGTAGAGTTAGTACCAATCGTGCGAACTACAGGTGTAATTGAATACAGAGAGCGCAATATATTTGAAAAATCATACCCAGTTGAAGAATTAAGAACTCATGTGGGAATGGTGTTCCAAAAGCCAAACCCATTTCCGAAATCTATTTATGAAAATGTAGCATATGGCCCGAAAATTCATGGTATTCGTGATAAAAAAACATTGGATGAAATTGTTGAAAAAAGTTTACGTGGAGCAGCGATTTGGGATGAGTTAAAAGATCGTTTGCATGATAATGCATACGGTTTATCTGGTGGACAGCAACAGCGTCTATGTATCGCACGTTGTTTAGCAATTGAACCAGACGTTATTTTAATGGATGAGCCAACATCGGCACTAGATCCAATTTCAACATTAAAAGTAGAAGAATTAATTCAAGAGTTAAAGAAAGACTTTAGTATTGTGATCGTAACGCATAACATGCAACAAGCAGCACGTATTTCAGACAAAACTGCTTTCTTCTTAAGTGGAGAAGTTGTGGAATATACAGATACAAATAAATTATTTACGACACCTTCAGATAAGCGTACAGAAGACTATATTACAGGCCGATTCGGTTGATATCGTTGCAAGGCTAAGAGCAAATACCCTCTTAACAGAGGGTATTTCTTATTTTTACCTCATTTAATTAGAGAAGTAATACTTCTCCTATCTTAAGGCTTATTACAAGTAGGCTAGGTAGGAGATCTATATATAATGGCACATAATATTGAGGGGGAAGAAACAATGGTAAGAGAACAGTTTCAATGTGATTTAAAAATGTTACAGCTAAAGGTGATTGAGCTTGGAGAGCTAGCGAGGGAAGCATTATTGCTTGCTATGGAAGGTCTTCATAAAAGGGATGTAGAGAAAGCGTTAGAGGTAATAGATGGTGATTATCGTATGGATAATTTAGAAGAGGAAATAAATGATCTTGCGCTTATGCTTATTACGAAGCAGCAACCTGTAGCAAGTGATTTAAGAAGGATTTTCATTTCAATTAAAACAGCGACAGATTTAGAGCGTATTGCAGATCATGCTGTTAATATTGCGAAATCAACAATTCGTCTTGGGGAAAAAGAGGTGGTTGTGAGTTTGCACAATCTTGATGAAATGTTTGCAATTGCAAATAAGATGCTACAGTTAGCGCTAGAAGCATATGAGCAAGAAAATTTAACTTTTGCGAAACAAATTGCCGAAATGGATGATTCAGTTGATGAAATATATGGGAAAGCGATTCGTGAATTTATATCTTCAGTTCCAGAACAACCAGAAGCAATTACACAAATTACACAATTATCCTTTGTGGCGAGATATATCGAGCGTGTAGCAGATCATATTACAAATATTGCTGAAAATGTTTTTTATTTAGTAAAAGGAAAGCATTACTTATTAAATGAATAAAGAAAAAGGCAGGTGAAACATCACCTGCTTTTTTTAGTCAAAACATGACAAAAAAAGCTCGTTGTTTCCTTTAGTTTATGATGATAAGATGTATCATAATATAATGGAAAAAATAGGACATATATGTTTTTCACTTATTAAGGGATATTTTACTAAGTTAATGGTAAACGCTTTCTTTTGTGGTGTTGAAAAGGTACATGTATATAGACAGTTTTACCGCCTGTAAAAGCCCGAGTGGTCAGGGCTAATAATCAGTGGGAGATGCACAAAATCCCTACTAATTAAAGTTTCATTTTATACTGCTAGTTAATGCGGGGTAGATAATATACATATCGTATATGAAGTTACTGATCATTATATAAGTGGAGGCTGAAGTATATGAAGGGGGTTATTTTAGCTGGAGGAAAAGGACGACGCCTTAGACCATTAACATGTAATACTCCAAAGCCGATGTTACCGTTATTAGAAAAGCCAGTTTTGGAATACAATATTGAATTATTACGTCAGCATGGGATTCGTGAAATTGCAATTACTGTTCAGTATATGAGTACGGCCATTAAGCAATATTTTGGAGACGGTAGCAAATGGGGAGTTAACTTGTACTACTTTGAAGATTCTCCCCCGCTTGGAACCGCAGGGAGTATTAAACAAGCGGAAACATTTTTAGATGAAACGTTTGTTGTGATAAGCGGGGATGCGTTAACTGATTTTCAATTATCAGAAGGAATTACGTTTCATGAACAAAAGAAAAGAATGGTAACTATGTTTGTAAAGGAAGTAGAAAACCCACTCTCATTCGGTTTAGTTGTAATGAACAAAGAACAAGAGGTTACACGATATATAGAAAAACCGAGCTGGAATGAAGTAGTCTCTAATATTGTGAATACAGGTATATATATTATGGAGCCAGAAATTTTTTCTTACATACCGCCCCGAGAGTTTTTCGATTTCAGTCAAGATGTGTTTCCGCTCTTGGCAAATAAGAACGCGTTATTTGCATATTTGTCAGAAGGTTATTGGTTAGATATCGGTACATTTGATCAATATCGACAAGCACAATTTGATTTGTTAACGAAAAAATTGCAAGTACCTATTCCTTACACGGAAGTATTGCCGATGGTATGGATGGGGGAAGGTGTGACGATTGGAAAAGGAACGAAAATTCACGGTCCTTCTTTTATTGGAGAAGGAGCAAAGATTGGTGTTGGAGCTGTAATTGAGCCATACTCTATTATCGGGAAAAATAGTGTTGTTTCAAGTTATTCTCATCTTCAAAAAAGTATTGTTTTTGCAAATGCGCACATTGGTCAGTATTGCGAGCTATTAGAAACGACCATAGGAGAGCATACAATGGTGGAAGATGACGTTACACTGTTTCAAAAAAGCATTGTAGCGGATCATTGTCATATAGGGAAAAGTACGGTAATTAAGCAAAAGGGAAAACTATGGCCATATAAGGCGATTGACAGCTATTCAGTAGTAGGATCGGCTGGTGTTCAAGAAAGTGAAAAGAGTGCAGGATGGTTGCAAAAAAGCCGCATTGTAGGAAGAGGTAATGTTGAAATCACTCCTCAATTTATTGTGAAGGTTGCGATGGCGTATGGATCTCTTTTTGCCAAAGGAGAAAGTATATTAATTGGGAGTCAAGAACATATAGAAACGACTTCTTATAAAAATCTCTTTCTTCATGCGATTCATGGTATCGGGATTCATACGATGGAATGCAAAGAAATAAACGAGTCACTTTTTCAGTATAGCATTCAGGATTTACAATGTGCAGGTGGGGTTTTCATTCAAGTGGAAAACGAAAAAGAGGTTGTTATAAAGTTATATGGTAAGGAGGGGGTACAATTAACGTATAAGCAGCAAAAAGCGATAGAACAAGTATATATGTCTGAGTCGTTTTATTACGTATGTGAGAAAGAAATGGGGCGGAATAAGCTAGTCCACGTTTCTTTACATGATTATATAGAGGCTGTATTAGAGCGCGTTGATATTGAGAAAATACAAAAACAAAAGTTTCATCTTCTTATTAATAAGAGGAATGATATGTTACAACATTTATTGATGCTCTTTTTACAAAGGCTCGGATGCACAGTTACATGGATTTATGCGGGCGAACAAAAGGATCATGTGAAAGCTTTGATGAAATCAAGCAAAGCAAATATGGCACTTATGTTTTCAGAGCAAGGAAATTATTTCGAGTTATATGATAATCATAGTAATATTTACCAAGGAACAGATTTTGAAGAGGTAGATATTCCAGATTTATTACTTGAATCAGCAGGAAATATTTACCCGATGTCTTTGAAATTAGGCGAATGTTACCTTCTATTTTATACGCAGGATGAAAAAAAGTCGTTTCAAGCGAGATGGAAGCGAGATATTTTATATCGAATTGGAAAATTATTCGAGTTAATAGCATTGCAGGGGAAAACATTTCTCAGCATAGTAGAGCAATCACCGCCGCTTTATCTACTTTGTGATGAAGTTGTATGTTCATGGAATGAAAAAGGAAAAGTAATGAGGAAATTATTGGCTGATATGGAAAGAAAGGAAGAAGGTATATTTGAAGGAGTACAGTTCAGATATACCGAAAAAGAGTGGTCTTATATCGTTTCTGACACAAAACAACCGAAATTTTTAGTGTATTCGCATGCCAGAAACCCAGTAATAGCAAGGGAAAACATGAAAAATCTTATAGAAAAAATTAGACAATATCAAAAGGTGTAGAATTTTTATTTTAAAAGTGGTATTATAGTATAGTCTGATTTAAGTTATTAGTACTGGAGGGAATAAGAATGCGTGTGAATATTACTCTAGCATGTACAGAATGCGGAGATCGTAACTATATCTCAAAGAAAAACAAACGTAACAACGCTGAGCGTATCGAGCTTAAAAAGTATTGCAAGCGTGACAAGAAGTCTACGTTACACCGTGAAACAAAGTAAGCAGTAGGAATATTTTCCTACTGTTTCTTTTTTTATTCGATTCCTCTGTTAAAAGTGATACACTATCATCGTAGAGAAAAGTATCACTGTGAGGGGGAAAGTGTGTGAGAGAAGAGAAAGTACGTTTACGTAAACAAATAATAGAGCACATGAATTCTTTATCAGAAGAACGGTATACAACTTTATCAGAGCAAATTGCATTTTCGTTGTATGCGCAAAAAGAGTGGGTTGAAGCTAAAACAGTTGGAATCACTCTCTCAATGGAAAATGAAGTGAATACATATGCTATTATCGAAAAAGCTTGGGAAGAAGGAAAGAAAGTTGTTGTTCCAAAGTGTAATAAAGAAACACGAACAATGTCTTTCCGGCAAATTAGTAATTTTGATCAATTAGAAATAGTGTATATGAATTTACGTGAACCAATTCCAGCGCGTACGGAAGAAGTGAATGCAGATGACATTGATCTTCAAATCGTGCCAGGTGTAGCTTATACAGAGCGAGGAGAACGGATTGGATATGGCGGTGGGTATTATGATCGTTATCTCTTGCATTATAAAGGGAAAACGCTATCATTAGCTTATAGTTTTCAAATAGTAGAACATATTCCAGTAGAGCCGTTTGATAAAAACGTAGAAAAAATTATTACAGAAAAAGGAACAATGGTTAAAAATGGGCTTGTATAGACAAATAAAAATTGACGAGACTTTTTCTTCTTGATTATAATAAAATATGTGAACGTTTTCTTATTATAATTTTTTATAGTAAGTGAGCATAGAGGGTGATAAAATGGTATCTATTTATGATATTCAGCAATTGCTAAAGAAATTTGGTACGATTATTTATACGGGTGATCGAATTGCAGATTTACAATTAATGCAAGATGAATTGCGTGAATTAAATCAATCACAGTTAATCGATCCACAAGACTATCAAACAGCTTTATTTTTATTGAAGCAAGAAATTCAAAAAGAGCTAAATAAGAATTAGATAAAGGTAGGTAAGCAACATGGAAGAGAAATGGTTAGTTGGGGTTGACCTTGGTGGTACAACAATTAAATTAGCATTTATTAATGTGTACGGTGAAATTTTACATAAGTGGGAAATCCCTACGAATACAAATGAGCAAGGAAAACATATTACGCTTGATGTAGCGAAAGCTATTGATAAAAAGTTAGAAGAGTTAGGTGAATTGAAAAGCAAGTTAATCGGTATTGGTATGGGAGCTCCTGGTCCTGTACACGTGGCGTCTGGAATGATTTATGAAGCGGTCAATTTAGGATGGAAAAACTATCCGTTAAAAGATTTATTAGAAGTAGAAACAGGATTACCTGTTGTTATTGATAATGATGCAAACTTAGCGGCGCTTGGTGAAATGTGGAAAGGTGCTGGTGAAGGAGCAAAAGATTTAATCTGTATGACACTTGGCACTGGTGTTGGTGGTGGTGTAATCGCCAATGGTGAGATTGTACACGGCGTAAGCGGAGCTGCTGGTGAGATTGGACATATTACAGTAGTTACAGAGAATGCTTTCCCATGTAATTGCGGGAAGTCTGGTTGCTTAGAAACTGTAGCATCTGCAACGGGTATTGTGCGTGTTGCTATGCAAAAAATACAAGAGACTAATAAAGAGAGTGTTCTACGTTCTATGTTAGCAGAAGAAGGGCGTATTACATCAAAAGATGTGTTTGAAGCACTTGGACAAGGTGACGAGCTAGCAGGCGAAGTAGTAGAAAAAGTAGCTTCTTATTTAGGGTTAGCTGTAGCGAACCTTGCTAGTACGTTGAACCCAGAGAAAATTGTTATTGGCGGGGGCGTGTCTAAAGCTGGAGATGCACTATTAGAGCCAATTCAACGTTATTTCGAGCAATATGCTTTCTCACGTGCTGTAAAGAGCACAAAGTTAGCGATTGCAATACTTGGTAATGATGCAGGTGTTATCGGAGGAGCTTGGCTTGTAAAAAAGCACAAATACGAAGCGAAGATGGTATAAGTTGTGAAATATGAAAAGAGGAAGGGGAAACCCTTCCTCTTTTTGTGTGAAATCTTGATGAAGAATAACATGTAAATGAATTAAGCTGCTGGTGGGTACCCGTTATATAGAACAGTCATGATCGTAAACCATCCGAAAACGAGTACAGTTGCAATTGCAAAGCCGCCCGCGAATAAGTTTTTTTCGCGAAGAGTTCTAAGCGTAGCGAATACAGCTAACAGAGTGACTAGCGCAAAAATAATAACAAGGCCCATACAATATCCTCCTCTGTCTACCCATTCCTCAATATGAGTTTTTAGAATATTAACTCTTTTATATTGTACATGTTTTAAAAATGATTGTCGAGATAGCATCCTTTCTTTTCCTAAGAGAAAAAAATGTTGTATCATTGAAAGTAAGTTTAATAATTGGAGGAGATTTTCATATGAAATGGATACAAATGCCGTTAGGCCCATTACAAACGAATGCTTATATTTTAACGAATGATCAAAATGAGTGTATTATCTTTGATCCTGGTCACGAAGGAGAGAAGCTCGTTACATATTTACAAGAAGAACAATTAAAGCCACTTGCTGTTTTATTAACACATGCTCATTTTGATCATATTGGTGCTGTTGACGCGGTAAGAGACGCTTTTCATATTCCTGTGTACGTACATAAAGAAGAAGCAGATTGGTTAGGCGATGCAACTGTAAATGGCTCTCAAATTTTTATGATGAATCGCAGTATTACAGCAAAACCAGCAGATCATATTATTAATGCAGAAGGTGCATTAGCAATTGGTTCATTTAATTTTGAGATTTTTGAGACGCCAGGACATTCTCCAGGCAGTATTTCTTATTATTGTAAAGAGGCGAATGCTGTATTTTCTGGTGATGTATTGTTCCAAATGAGCATCGGAAGAACAGATTTACCCGGTGGAAGTTTTGCTGAATTGATTGGAAGTATTGAAGAAAAATTATTTGTATTACCAGATGAAACAGCGGTGCTATGTGGACATGGTCCAGAAACAAGCATTGGTTTTGAAAAAGAAAATAATCCATTTTTACAGTAAGGAGCTAGTATGGAGATGGAGCTCATTTTAAAAGAATGGATGGAGAAAGAGAAGGATTATTCAATTTCATATAGTACGTATATGAACCTCGTATTGTACACAGAGGGACATGGCTATTATATGAAGGAACGTGAAAAAATTGGAAGACAAGGGGATTTTTTTACAAGTAGCAACGTATCCTCTGTTTTTGCAAAAACATTTGCTAAGTTTTTTATTCGTCTTGTTGAAAATGGTGAAGTTGCTCCGAATATTTGTGAGATTGGTGGGGGAACAGGAAGGTTTGCCTATGATGTTTTACAAGAGTGGAAGCAAGTATCTCCAAAAACCTTTATTGATTTAAACTATTCAATGATTGAAATGAGCCCTTTTCATAGAAACTTACAGCAGAAAAATCTTTGTTCGTTTTCTAATGTGTCGTATTATACGTCGCATAGTGAAATGGGAGAATCATTCGAAGGGATTCTTTTTTCGAATGAGTTATTTGATGCATTTCCTGTTGAAGTAATTGAGAAGAGAAATGGAATATTGTATGAAGTACGCGTTACGTACACAGAGGAAGGGAAACTCGCAGAAGTATGTAGACCGCTACAGAAAAATATTGGTCGATACTTATTGAAATATAATATTCATCTTGCTGAAGGTCAGCGTTTTGAAGTGCCACTTGCGATGGAAGAATATATAGTAGAAATTGCGAAATGGTTTCAACGAGGTGTATGTATTACCGTTGATTATGGATACACAAAAGAAGAATGGATGCATCCTGCACATCAAGAAGGAAGTTTACGAGGATATTACGAGCATAAGTTAATCCGTAATCCTTTAGAGCATCCAGGTGAAATGGATCTTACTACTCATATTCATTGGGACGAACTGAAAGAGATGTTTAGCCTGCAAGGCATGAATATAGTATGGCATAAGAAGCAATCTGAGTTTTTGTTAGCAGCAGGAATATTAGATCAGCTTACGGGTCACCAAGATCGAAATCCTTTTTCTGAAACTCAAAAACAAAATCGTGCAGTTCGTTCTATGATTTTGAGCGGAGGATTAGGGAGTGCATTTGATGTTGTGATACATACGAAACATATGCAACAGTTACACTTGGATCAGTATTTGAAAATATAAAAAAACAAGACACAGCATATTTCTGTGTCTTGTTTTTTAATACGACTTTTTAATTATGTAGCATCATATATTTCCTCTCATGATATATATTTATATTAAAGATATGAGATAAAAAATATAAAATACGCCCTTTTTCTCTGTTTATGAGCTCTTAACCTAATAATACGCGAACGAGTTGAATAATTGTCTCGTTTTCTACTTTGTAATAAATTTCCAATCCTTTTCTTTCACTTGAAACGATTTTAGCACTTTTTAATTTTGCTAAATGCTGTGAAATTGTAGATTGTGGCATGTTTAAGCCAGTGTACATTGTAGAAACGTTGCTTGGACCACGTTCAATTAATCCTTTTACAATACATAAGCGAACAGGATGAGCAAGTACTTTCAATAATTCTGCATTGCTTTCATATAGTTCTATTTCTTTTTGAAAGGTTTCTAACATGTTCTTTTCCACCTCCGTGTGAGCTGTTATACCATACTATACATACCAAAAAATTAAAGAAAAGGAAACAGTTGTTGCAGAAAAAAAGTCCTAAAGTAAAGAAATTGTAAGAAAAGAGACCCTGATGTAAATAAAGTAGATAAATTTGCATGGTTTTGTAAAATGACATTTTTGGGCGAAAATTTCGATGCGTTTTAAAAATTGAAAGATATAGATATATTTGTAACACAATTTTATCATGATTTTCTTATTCTTTCAAATGAATATACAAAATTTTTAAAATAATAAGAAAAAGGAATTATAATGTTATATATAGAATATAAAACAGGTTAAAAGAAAGGAAGCTGAATATAGTCAGCTTCTTTATGGTGATAACAAAATATTTGAGTATAGCTGATAAATTTTAGAATTACCAAGACATTAGTTATATATTCTAGAGTTCATCTTTTATCAGCTTTAAAAATCTGCGGTTCCATATGTTCTCATAAAAATCAATTGTCTCTTTTGCGGACATAAATGGATTATTTAACGTAGAGGTTGCTTTCTGTACCATGAAGTTTTCGTATTCTAGTCCATGGGAAAATTTAATCGTAGCATCCATACAGTACTCTGTTTGGGCACCACAAAATTCAATACGGTGTACAGATAATTGTTCTAAAATCTCTTTCAAGTTTGTTTTATAAAATGAATTGGCATGTGTTTTTCTTACAAAAAAATCTTGGTCCTGAACATCTAGATCAGCATGAATAGCCCAAAGTTCTTTTTCGGGTACTAAATCATCGTCACAATGTTGAATAAAAATGATTGGTTTATTTGATTTTCTGTATGAAGAAATTCTTTTATTTACTTTTGTAAGTAAATTTTGTAAATCGAATAAATGCTCTTCGCTATAACATACTCCATTTTGTAAATCGATAACGATTAAAACATCTGCACAAGTATCCATTATTTTTGCCCCCTTTTTTACTTCTTAATATATCAATTAATTCATTATTTAGAAATAGATGGTGCTCTTTTGTTTTTTTATGGACTATACGAAAAGTAAAAAATATACTTAACGGTATAAAAAAGAAGATATGAAAACTTAATTTCATATCTTCTGTTCGTTCTATGCATTTACAGGTTCTTCTACATAAGAAAGGGCATTTTCAAAATCGGATATTAAATCGTCAACATTTTCAAGGCCGACGGATAACCGAAGTAATGAATTAGAAATCCCTCTTTCATCACGAGCTTCTTGCGACAGTGCTGCATGTGACATTTTAGCTGGGTAGGAAAGAATCGATTCGACAGCTCCTAAACTAACTGCAAAGACAGGTAATTTTACTTTTGATAAAAATTGGCGGAGTGCGTCTTCTGATTGTAAAGTGAAAGATAGGACAGCTCCGGCTGATGTAGCTTGAGATTGTTGAATATCAAATCCAAGATATGTTTGTAAGCCAGGATAATAGACATTTTTAACTTTAGCGTGCTCTTGTAAATAATGTGCAATTTTATTGGCGTTTGCAGCTGAATGCTCAAGACGTACATGCAATGTTTTTAGACCGCGAAGTACGAGAGAACAATCTTGAGGACCTAAAATAGCGCCGAATGCATTTTGTAAAAATCCAAGTTTTTGAGCGAGTTCGGCATCTTTTACAACCGCTAATCCGGCAGTAACATCACTATGACCGGCAATGAATTTTGTGGCACTATGAAGAACGACATCGGCGCCAAGATCAAGTGGTTTCTGGAATAGTGGTGTCAAAAATGTATTATCAACAAAAGTAAGGGCGTCAATAGATTTTGCAAGTTTAGAAACAGCACGAATATCTGTCACTTTTAAAAGTGGATTAGAGGGTGTTTCCACATAAAAGAGTTTTGTGTTTGGCTTAATGTTTTGCTTTATTTCTTCTACATTTGTCATATCAACAAATGTATGTGACACACCGTAACGGGAGAGCACTTCAGTTATAATTCGGTAAGTTCCTCCGTATACGTCTTCTGAAATGAGTACGTGATCGCCTTGTGAAAGAAGGAGGAATGCAGTAGAAATCGCTGCAATTCCTGATGCGAAGGCAAATCCCTTTGTTCCTCCTTCTAATAAAGCAATGATATCTTCAAGAGCTTCACGAGTTGGATTACCAGAGCGACTATAGTCATATTTTCCGAACGTATCTACATCAAACTGGTGGAATGTTGATGTATTATAGATGGGAACGTTAACAGCTCCTGTTTGCGAGTCATGTTTATATTGGTTGTGCAGTAAGAGTGTATCTATAGAATAACTCATATTCTTACACCTTCTTTTACAAGTTTAATGGCTTGCTTTAAGTCTTGAATTAAATCGTTACTATTTTCAATGCCAACGGAAAATCGCAGAAGACGATTACATACACCGTTTGCTGTTCTGATTTCTTCAGGAATATCAGCGTGTGTTTGCGTTGCTGGATACGTCATTAAACTTTCAACACCACCAAGACTTTCAGCAAATGTAATTAAGGATAAAGATTGTAAGAATGGATTAATCCATGTTTCATCTTTCAGACGAAATGAGATCATGCCGCCTCTTCCAGGATAAAATACATCTGTCACCCCGTCTTCATCATTTAAATAAGCAACAACTGCTTTTGCATTTTCTTCATGTTGTCTCATGCGAAGCGCTAACGTTTTCATACCACGAATTAATAGCCATGAGTCAAATGGACTTAAGACCGCACCAGAGGCATTATGATAATGAGCGATTTCCTCACAAAGTTCCTTTCCTTTTGCAACGACAAGTCCGCTTAGGACATCGTTATGTCCCCCTAAATATTTCGTTGCGCTATGAAGTACAATGTCGGCACCTTCTGTTAATGGCTGCTGTATATAAGGCGTATAGAATGTGTTGTCTACAATAAGAAGGAGTCCGTGTCTTTTCGCTACAGTTGCGACAGCGGCAATATCAGTAACTTGCATTAACGGATTAGTTGGAGTTTCTATGAAAATAGCTTTCGTTTCAGTTGTGATAGCTTGCTCAATTTGTTTAATAGATTGTGTATTTACGTATCTACATCGAACATTCCACTTTTTTTCGTGCTCAGAAAATAATCGATAAGTGCCCCCGTATAAATCTTCAGATACAATAAGTTCGTCTCCGGAACGGAATAGGGAAAGGACGAGGAGAACAGCTGCCATCCCTGAACTACAGGCATAACCTTGTTCACCGTACTCTAAATCTGCGATTGCCTGCTCTAAAAGACCGCGAGTTGGATTGCCAGTTCGTGAATAGTCAAAGCCAGTAGAGTTACCAATTCCTTCGTGACGATAAGCAGTTGAAAAATAAACAGGTGGGTTAACAGTTCCTGTTGTAGTTTCGCTCCGGTTTCCGATTTGTGCTAGTTTTGTTTCAATAGTTGACATGTGAAAATTCCTCCTTTTTAAATTAACAATTAAGTGAATGTAAAATAAAAAAAGCCTTCTAAAGAAGAAGGCTTTCGGTTTGAATAGAGTCTTCTTCTCATCTGTCAAATCTTTCACAATTTGCTGGAATTAGCACCTTATTAACAAATGTTAATGGTTGCTGAGGCGTCAAAGGGCCAGTCCCTCTACCTCTCTAGATAAGAATGTTCGTATGAAATTTTATTATGTTTTTAACTTTACAACAAAAGATAATTGAATTGCAACTTTATTTTAAATAATTTTTATTTTTCCGCAAGTGTCATTGACTTTTGCATTTGTGCATGCTAAATTTATTAAAAAATTAACAAACATTGTTAAAAGGGGAACGTATTTCCTTTTAGCTACATAAATAAAATAATAAAGACAAACTCTTATTGAGAGCGGTGGAGGGAAAGGCCCTGTGAAACCCGGCAACCTTTAAACGAAATGTTTGAAACGGTGCTAATACCTGCAAAACGAATGTTTTGCATAATAAGAGGAGGAACGATTATGTCCCCCTCTTCAAAGTGAAGAGGGGTTTTTTTATATTGATAGAAATGAGGGAGATTTGTGAAATTACTAGATTTATTATCAAAAGGAATTGTAATAGGTGATGGTGCGGTTGGGACATTATTACATTCACATGGTTTGCAAAGTAGTTTTGAAGAATTGAATATATCTGATCCAGATTTAATTATATCGATTCATAAACAATATGTAGCTGCTGGGGCAGATGTGATTCAAACAAATACGTACGGAGCAAATGAAGCGAAATTACGTATGTATGGCTTAGAGAATCAAGTTGTTCAAATTAATAAAGCGGCAGTGAAGATTGCGAAAGCATCTGTTACAGATAGAAATGCAATTTTAGGGACAATTGGTGGTATGAAACATATCGGAGCTGTTACGACAACTGATATGGAGCGAGAATTTATGTTACTGGAACAGGCAAGTGCATTACTAGAAGAACAGGTTGATGGACTGCTATTAGAGACTTTCTATGATGAGTTTGAATTACTTCATGCTGTTCAGGTGTTACGAAAACAAACGAATATTCCAATTGTAGCTCAATTAGCGTTACATGAGGCAGGTACGACTCAAAATGGAAATGATGTAAATGAAATATTAAAACAGCTTTTAGATTACGGTGCAAATGTCGTTGGATTGAACTGTCAACTAGGACCACTTCACATGACGGAAGCTTTTAAAATGATATCGATTCCGCAAAATGGCTACTTGTCAGCATATCCGAATGCAGGTCTCCCAAATTATGTGGAGGGACGTTACGTATATGAGGGAAGTCCAGCTTATTTCGAAGCGATGACACCGAAATTTATTGAGCAAGGTATTCGGTTATTAGGTGGTTGTTGTGGCACGACTCCAGAACATATTGAAAGTATGAAACGTGCAATTGCAAATGTTACACCTGTAATAGAAAAGGATACGATTCAAAGACCGAAAGTAGTTCATACACACGAGAAACGTTCAAAAGCTCATGTCACATTAGCAGAGAAAGCAAAAAAACAAACGACAGTAGTAGTGGAATTAGATCCACCGAAAACGTTAGATACGCAGCGATTTTTTGAAGGCGCAAGAGCATTGAAAAGAGCTGGTGCAGATGCTATTACTCTAGCAGATAATTCATTAGCATCGCCTCGCATCTCGAATATGGCAATGGGGGCATTATTAACGAAGCACGATATTCCGGTATTGACGCATTTAACGTGTAGAGATCATAACGTCATTGGACTACAGTCTCATTTATTAGGCTTATCGGCGTTAGGTATGGAAGAAGTGTTAGCTTTAACTGGTGATCCAGCACGCGTTGGTGATTTTCCAGGTGCTACTTCTGTATATGATTTGTCCTCTATTGAGCTCATTAAAATGATTAAAGAAATGAACGACGGGCGCTCGATTTTAGGGAAATCAATTGGTCCAGCAACAAGGTTTTCAGTGGGAGGTGCGTTTAATCCGCATGTAAGACATTTAAAAGCAGCGGTTAAGCGAATGGAACGGAAAATAGATGCTGGAGCGGAATATTTCTTAACGCAGCCAATTTATGATATCGCGTTAATTGAAGAAGTGTATGAAGCGACAAAGTATTTGGAACAACCTATTTTTATTGGGATTATGCCATTAATAAGTAAAAGGAATGCAGATTTCCTTCATTTTGAGGTGCCGGGTATTACTCTACCTGAAGAAATAAGGGAGAGAATGGATGGACATGAAACGAAAGAGGCAGCAATTGAGGAAGGGATTCGCATTTCACAAGAATTGATCGATGCGGCGATGAAATATTTTAACGGCATTTATCTTATTACACCATTTCTAAAATATGAAATTACAGAACATCTTGTTAAATATGTGAGAGAAAAGCAAGAAGTGAAAGAAGGTATTAACTGATGAAATGTATAGAAGAAAAATTAAAAAATGACATCTTAATATTAGATGGTGCAATGGGAACAATGATCCAGCAAGAGGACTTAACTGCGGAAGATTTCGGAGGAGAAGAGTACGAAGGCTGTAATGAATATTTAGTAGAAACAAGGCCTGATGTCATTTTAAAGATTCATAAAGCTTATATTGAAGCTGGAGCGGATATTATTGAAACAAATACATTTGGGGCGACGAATATTGTATTAAGTGATTATGAGTTGTCTCATTTAGATGAGGAATTAAATGAGAAGGCAGCACGTTTAGCGAAGCAAGCGGTCAAAGCAAGCGGGAAGGAAGTATATGTTGCGGGAGCAATGGGGCCGACAACGAAAGCGATTAGTGTTACAGGTGGTGTGACGTTTGAAGAATTAATTGAAGCCTATACACGGCAGGCTAGAGGCTTATTGAATGGCGACGTAGATGTATTACTCGTTGAGACGAGTCAAGATATGCGTAACGTGAAGGCTGCTTATATTGGAATTCAAGCAGCTTTTGACGAGCTAAATATAATTGTACCTATTATGATTTCAGGAACGATTGAACCGATGGGAACGACTCTGGCTGGGCAAACAATTGAGGCTTTTTACTTATCAGTAGAACATATGAAGCCACTATCTGTTGGATTAAACTGTGCGACTGGTCCGGAGTTTATGAGAGACCATATTCGTTCACTATCTGATTTGTCGGAGTGTTACATTTCTTGTTATCCAAATGCAGGTCTTCCTGATGAAGATGGACATTATCATGAATCTCCATCTTCTCTCGCTGAAAAAGTGAAGCGATTTGCTGAAGAAGGATGGGTTAATATTATCGGTGGTTGTTGTGGCACAACACCAGAACATATAAAAGCAATGAAATCCGCGTTAGCTTCTCTTAAGCCGCGTGAACACCACGAAAGAGATGGACACGGGGTTAGTGGATTAGAGGCACTTCAATATGATGACTCTATGAGACCATTATTTGTTGGTGAAAGAACAAACGTTATTGGGTCACGTAAATTTAAACGATTAGTAGCAGAAGGGAAATTTGAAGAGGCTGCTGAAGTCGCAAGAGCGCAAGTGAAGAAAAATGCTCATATTATTGATATTTGTATGGCAGATCCTGATCGCGATGAAATAGAAGATATGGAAAACTTCTTGGCAGAAGTTACGAAAGTGTTAAAAGTACCGATTATGATTGATTCAACAGATGAAAATGTGATGGAGCGAGCTCTTACTTATATTCAAGGTAAAGCTGTTATTAACTCAATTAATTTAGAAGATGGAGAAGAACGATTTAAAAAAGTGACGCCGCTTCTTCAGAAATATGGTGCTGCTATTGTTGTAGGAACAATTGATGAAGATGGTATGGCGGTTAGTGCAGAACGAAAACTCGAAATCGCGAAAAGAAGTTATGAGTTATTGACGACGAAATATGGTATACGCCCGTCAGATATTATTTTTGATGCACTTGTATTTCCTGTAGGTACAGGTGATGAAGAATATATTGGTTCAGCGGCAGCGACGATAGAAGGAATTCGCCTTATTAAAGAAGCCTTGCCAGAGTGTTTAACGATTTTAGGTGTAAGTAACATATCTTTTGGTTTACCACCAGCTGGCCGAGAAGTATTAAATTCCGTCTTTTTATATCATGCAACGAAAGCAGGATTAGATTACGCAATTGTGAATACGGAAAAATTAGAACGGTATGCGTCAATTCCAGAGGAAGAAAAACGTCTTGCAGATGCATTACTTTTTGAAACGACGCAAGAGACGTTAGAAGAATTTACAAATTTCTATCGTGCGGCAAAAAAGAAAGATGTCGTTATCCAAGAAACATTAACTCTTGATGAAAGGCTGGCAAATTACATTGTAGAAGGTACGAAACAAGGGCTACAAGAAGATTTAAGTCTCGCACTTACAGAAGGAAGAAAACCTTTGGATATTATTAATGGCCCACTTATGACAGGAATGGATGAGGTGGGACGATTATTTAATAATAATGAGCTTATCGTTGCCGAAGTATTGCAAAGTGCTGAAAGTATGAAAGCTGCCGTAAGCTATTTAGAGCCATATATGGAATCTAGCGAGAGTGCGAAAAAAGGGAAAGTATTATTAGCAACTGTTAAAGGTGACGTACATGATATTGGGAAAAACCTCGTTGAAATTATTTTATCGAATAACGGATATGAGATTATTAATTTAGGAATCAATGTTCGCTCAGATCGAATTGTACAAGAAGTACAAGAAAAGAAGCCTGACATTATTGGCCTTTCTGGTTTATTAGTAAAATCAGCGCAACAAATGGTAACGACTGCTGAAGATTTAAAAGCGGCAAATATTGATATTCCAATCGTTGTAGGCGGGGCAGCGTTAACGAGAAAGTTTACAGATAACCGTATATCCCCATCATATACAGGGCTCGTATGCTATGCGAGTGATGCGATGACCGGGCTTGATATTATTAATAAGCTTCAAAAAGAAGAAGAGCGCGAGAAGATGAAACAAGATAAAAAAGAGCGTCATCTTCATATCGTAAAAAAAGAGGAGAAGAAAGTAGAAATTCCAGCAGTAATTGAACCATTACCGAAGGCTGAGGTTATGATACCTGATTCAACAAAGCGAATTGTATTACGAGATATTCCAGTTGCACATCTCGCTCCATTTTTAAATAGACAAATGCTACTTGGACATCACCTTGGATTAAAAGGAAATGTGAAGAAGCTTTTGCGAGAGGGAGATAAGAGAGCACACGAATTAAATGATTTAATAGATGAATTATTGCAGGAAGGACGATCTTGGTTAAAACCGAAAGCGGTGTATCAATTTTTCCCAGCGCAAAGTGACGGACAAAACATTGTAATATATGATCCAGAAGATCATACACGTGTTATAGAGCGTTTCACATTCCCAAGGCAAGGAAAAGCACCATATCGTACTTTAGGTGATTATTTACGACCAGTTGGAGATGAGATGGACTATGTTGCTTTCCTATCTGTTACGGTTGGAGAAGGCGTTCGGGACATTGCTGAAGAGTGGAAGGCGAAGGGGGATTATTTACGCAGTCATGCGATCCAATCGTTAGCGCTTGAACTAGCAGAAGGTCTTGCTGAAAAAACACATATGCTCATTCGTGATCGCTGGGGTATTCCAGATTCACCAGAACTGACGATGGAAGAACGTTTCCGTACGAAATATAGAGGGATACGAGTGTCTTTCGGTTATCCAGCATGTCCAGAACTTGCGGATCAAGAAAAGTTATTTCGCCTTATTCATCCAGAAGAAATAGGTATTTCATTAACAGAAGGATTTATGATGGAGCCAGAAGCATCTGTAACGGCTATGGTATTTTCTCACCCTGAGGCAAGATATTTTAGTGTATTATAGTGTAGAAGGGGGAGACGTATGAAGAAAATAGTCTTTACAGGTGGCGGTTCGGCAGGGCATGTAACACCTAATTTAGCCATCATTCCACATTTACAAGAACAGAATTGGGATATCTCGTATATTGGTTCTCATCAAGGGATTGAGAAAACGATTATAGAAAAGGAAGGCATTCCGTACTATAGTATTTCAAGTGGAAAGCTACGTCGTTATTTTGATTTAAAAAATATAAAAGATCCTTTTCTTGTAATGAAGGGTGTTATGGATGCGTATGTAAGGATTCGAAAACTAAAACCGGATGTGATTTTTTCAAAAGGTGGTTTCGTATCTGTACCAGTCGTAATTGGAGGCTGGCTAAATAGAGTCCCTGTTTTATTACATGAATCTGATATGACGCCAGGACTAGCAAACAAAATTGCGCTCCGTTTTGCTTCGAAAATATTTGTTACATTTGAAGAAGCTGCGAAACATTTACCGAAAGAAAAAGTAATCTATACAGGATCTCCTGTACGTGAAGAAGTGCTAAAGGGAAATCGTGAAAAAGGTTTAGTGTTTTTAGGTTTTTCACGTAAAAAGCCAGTTATTACAATTATGGGAGGAAGTTTGGGCGCAAAGAAAATTAATGAAACGGTTCGAGAAGCGTTACCAGAACTTCTGAAAAAATATCAAATTGTTCATCTTTGCGGAAAAGGTAATCTTGATGAAAGCTTACAAAATAAAGAAGGATATAAACAATTTGAATATATACATGGGGAACTGCCAGACATATTAGCGATAACAGATTTTGTTATTTCACGTGCGGGCTCTAATGCCATTTTTGAGTTTTTAACATTGCAAAAGCCGATGGTTTTAATTCCGCTATCGAAATTTGCAAGTCGTGGAGATCAAATACTAAATGCAGAGTCTTTTGAAAGACAAGGATATGCTTCCGTATTGTATGAAGAAGATGTGACTGTGAAATCACTTATAAAGCATGTCGAAGAATTAAATCAAAATAATGAGATGTATAAAACAGCACTAAAAAAATATAATGGAAAAGAAGCAATTCAAACAATCATTCAACATATTTCAGAGGCATGATGAAACAATCATGTCTTTTTTAGTAGGATGAAAGATTCCAAGGATTGATATTTTTATGTTACAATAACAAATGGATTAGTAGGGAAATTCCAATTAATGAAGCGTGAAAATACGAATGGATTAGGAGTGACTGTGTTGGAGCTAAGTCTCTATGAAAATACTGCACTTATTATATGCTTTGTGTTGTACGTTGGTAGTGTTATTGTTTATATTTCAAGGAAATTTTCGCAAGAAAGAGAGCTTGAAAAATCAGAAATAACAGCTGAACTAGAAATGTTAGCTGATGAAAGTTATAAAAAGAAGAAAATAAAAGAAGAGCATGAAGAATCCCATCATTTAAACGCAAATAAGTTTTAAAGATGGGGATTTTTTTTTGAAGTCGTTCTTTAGTTCTTTATTATGTTTATAGCAAGTAACGCTAAAAGGAGTTTCCCGTACATAATGAAGGAGTGTATATAAATGAATTTTTATGTCGCCTCAGGATTCCAAAATAAACATCTTGTACGTTCTATAGCAAATGAACTGAAACATGCAGGATGGCACCATACATATGATTGGACAAGAAACGAAAGAGCAGTGAATCAAGATCAATTAAGAGAAATTGGTCAGGCAGAAAAGAATGCTATTAAAGAAGCGGATGTCTTTTTACTTATATTAGATGGCGGAAACGGGAGCCATACAGAGTTTGGAATGGCGATTGCGCTAGAGAAAAAGATATATGTATATCATGAAAGAAACCCGCTTCAAACAACGTTCTATCATTTGCCAGAAATAAATATTTTTGAAGGAGATGCAACTGAATATGCATCTTATGTTATGAATCATGTGAAATAATAGTAACGACCTAAAAGGTTATAAAAGTGATCTTTTGGGAACAGTGATGATAAGAAACGTATATAAAGGAGTATATAATATGAAATTAGAAAATGGATGGGAAACGAGCTTTTTAGAAGTTGTACAAAATAGCGAATTTAAGAAAGGGGCCGTTCTTAGTCAATTGCTTTGTGAGGACAGTGAAGAAGTAGAAGAGCTTGTGGATGATTACGGATATGAAGAGATTATTGAACGCGAACATGATGATGAATTAGCAGAAGTTTTAGGTGAAGAACTTTTCGATGAGATGGAACGACACGTATTCTTATCTTCACAGCCAGAAGAAAAACTTATTTCATTCGTAAATGGATTAGGTTTTCATGTGTTAGATTGGATCGTTCTTCTTGAAACAGAATTTGGCATTGATAGTGTACACTTTACGTCGGACGCCGTGAAAATGTTAGAAAAACGCTTTAGACAATTTCCATACATAGAAGATAAGACAATTTTTGATATGACATTTGGAGAAGCAATGGATGTATTACAATCCATTACAGGATTACAACTGAAGGAAAAGATGAACGTATAATGTAAAAAAAGAACGTGATATCCTCACGTTCTTTTTTTACATTATAATAATTTTGTCATCTAGTTTTGTTTGTCCGCTAAGAAGTGCGTTTAAATATTCCACTTTTCTTATACAGGCCTGTATATGTCTTTCAACCTCTTGTAACTCTGCTTGGTGATGTGTTTCAATCGGATGAATTTGTACGTTGAATTTTTCAAATTGACTACTATATGTTATTTCTGCATAGCCGCTCATAATATCCATTTCGTTATGAAATAAAAATTGTTTCGTTTTGTCACAGAATGATACATTCTGAAAGCCATATACTTTTAATGCGTCAATTACTTTTTTAATCATTTTTGTATTCATTTTTTTAACCCTCTTTGCGAAGTTCTACTTATATATTATAACATAAAAAATTACATAGAAAGCGCTTCCAAGTGTATTTTATTATAAACTTTACGTTTCAATCACAAAAATGAAACAAAGAAAAAATAATTGTAAAGAAGGGAGGACTCTTTTATTGTTTCGTCATATATATAGAGAAATAGTGCAAGGAAAGGAAAATTTCCGAATTTGAGTTCGTATTTCAAATTTAAGCGCAATAAAAGAGGTGAGAGACTTGAACTTTGATATTGTAGGACAAAAAGCATATATAAAAGATGGACCGCATCGGAACCGAATTGGAATTGTAAAGAACAGCGAGACAAAATTAGAATCGCAGTTTGCTATTGTAATTGGAGAACAAATCATTGATGTAGAGCTAAAGGATATCGTGTTAGTTGGAGTAGACGTAGGACAATTTCATAAATGGTGCGAACAAAATGGTTATTTGTGAAAAGGACGGGCTGTGAGATAATGAAATATATTTGAGAAAAGAGAATATATTATTGTATTCTCTTTTTCTATGTGTAAGGAGACGGAAATGAAGTATAAAGAACGAGATTTTACATAGTGTTTGAGACAATATGTTATGCCTTATGTATAAAAGAAAAAGAGGAAGATGGAAAGAACTAAAAAAGGACGCTAACATTTTTGTTAGCGTCCTTTTTATTAAGAAGCAATTTTACCAGTTTTTGTATCATCTTGATTGTACGTATCTTGATCTAATTCACCAAGCCATTTACTAGAAATAAGGCCTGCTGTCATAGAACCACTTACGTTAAGAGCTGTACGACCCATATCAATTAATGGTTCAACTGAGATAACAAGAGCGACAATGCCGATCGGTAAGTTCATTGTAGATAGTACGATTAACGCTGCGAATGTTGCACCACCACCAACACCGGCAACACCGAATGAACTAATCGCAACGACAGCGATTAAAGTTAAAATAAATTGTGGTTGTAATGGATCGATTCCTACAGTTGGAGCGACCATCATTGCAAGCATTGCTGGATAAATACCTGCGCAACCGTTTTGTCCGATGGATACTCCGAATGATGCCGCAAAGTTTGCAATCCCTTCGGAAATACCAAGCTTTTCTTTTTGCGCTTCAATATTTAATGGCATTGCACCAGCACTAGAGCGAGATGTGAATGCAAATGTTAATACAGGGAACACCTTTTTTAAATATTGAATTGGATTTAAACCAGATAGAGCAATTAATAATAAGTGGATAACGAACATTACGATAAGTGCCACGTAAGACGCTAACACGAAGTTACCAAGTTTTAAAATAGCATTTATATCGCTACCAGCAACTGTTTTTGCCATAAGAGCTAATACGCCGTATGGAGTAAGGCGTAAAATTAGTGTTACCATACGCATTACAATTGCATATACAGCATCAACCATTTTCTTAAATAGCTCTGCTTGTTCTGGATATTTTCGTTTTACACCTATAAAGGCGATACCGATAAAGGCTGCAAATATTACAACAGAAATTGTTGATGTTGGACGAGCTCCTGTTAAATCAAGAAACGGATTTGTAGGTAACAGCTCTAATAATTTATCTGGAATTGTTGTTTTTTCAATAGAAGTAAATCTTTCTTCAACTAGCTTCAGACGAGCAGATTCTGCATCACCTTGTTGCAAGCCTGTTGCTGATACATCAAATCCTGCACTTGCAGCAATACCGACAGCTGCAGCGATTCCTGTAGTAAGAATTAAAATTCCGATAATAAGACCACTAATTTTACCAAGGTTTTTCGTTAACTGTAATTTTGTAAATGCGGAAATAATAGATACTAAAATAAGTGGCATAACGATCATTTGAAGTAATTTCACATAACCGCTACCGATTAATCCAAACCAAGTATTTGATTCAATAATTACTTTAGAAGTTGGCTCATAAATAAATTGTAATATAAGACCGAATATAATTCCGACTCCTAAAGCAGTAAATACACGTTTATTAAAAGATACATGCTTACGTTGCATATAATATAATACGCCAACTAAGATGATCATGACTGCAACGTTAATTCCGACAAGCAGTGTATTCATATTGATTCCCCCTAATTCCAATCTGTTATATAGAATATAAGGCAATAAAACCTATAAGTCAACTAGGGAATTGCGGAATTAAAAAAAAGATGGCAAAATGCCATCTTTAATGTCCAGCTCCAGGGACAAGTAAAAACGTCGTGTAGTATGTAAATCCTATGAAGAAAACAGTTAAATATGCCCCGAATACGTATATATACATACGCTCTGTTAAATTTAAATAGCTTAAAAGTACGAAGAAACCCGTTTGTCCTAAAAATAGTAGTGCAGCCTGTTGCATATCCCCTACGTAAAACATAACCGAGAAAATTCCAGTCCAAAAGCCGAGAACGCGAAACATGCGCTCCATGCCATCTCCCTCCTTTTCTAAAAAAAGTAAACCTCACCTCATTATAGTTCATTTTTCTTACTATTGTAAATATTCGTTCATATAAAAAGAAGCCAATTATAATTGGCTTCTTTTTATATGAGAAAATTAAATTGTTAGTTTGTAATTACAAGATTTACATCCATCTAGTAGACTATCATTTCGTGTTAATTCCGTGTTAGGGAATAGGATTTCAAAAATCCCTTTCATCATATCTCCGTGCATATTACAAATTTCAGTTGGGTGATGAACAGCAACTTCTTTAAATGGACAATTGTGTACATCGTAGAAAATTTTCGTTCCATCTGCACTTAATTCAAATGCAGGTGATAAACCAGCTGTTGAGAAAGCTTCTTTTGCAATTTGGACTTTTTGCTCTACTGTTAAAGCATCTTCATTCACATGTAAACGCTGCATATGTTGTTGCATTAACTCGGCCCCGAATTGTTTTCCTGTTTCGTATAGCGCTTTTTCACCAGCGGCGCCAAGGCTAAGTAAAGAATTAAATGCTATTCTTGCTAACAATTGATAATCGCGGAATGGAAATTGTAATTGAATCACATCTTCAGATAATACATATAATCTGCTTGGTCTTCCGCCTTTTCCAGTTTTTTTCGTTTCCGATTTCAGCATATGAACATCTTCTAATTTAGATAAATGTAAACGTGCTACGTTTGGATGAATCTCAAACTCATCTGCAATTTCTTGTACAGTTACGTAACTATGTTTTTGAGAAATATATTTATAAATGTAATAACGAGTTGGGTCAGATAATACGCCTGTAATTTTTAAAGCTTGTTCCATGAGGATCTCCACCTTTATCACTTTATCCAAGATAATAACATTATAATACAGATAAACTTCCATATAGGTAATTTCAGACAATAATTCGGAAATTGTTCATAATTTCACAAACATATTTTTCCTTTTCTCTCTAGTGAAAATGTAAAAATACCGATTTTTCAGATGGATTTTTTCATGCTATATACATAGTGGGGAGGGAAAAATGATGAATGGAATTGAAAGCTTTGCAAATATGATTTTGAAAGAGGCGTGTAGGGTACAAGCTTCGGATTTACATATTGTGCCCAGGAAGAAGGATGTAGTGGTTCAACTGCGTATAGGAAAAGATTTAATGACGAAACGCTGTATCGAAAAGGAATTTGGAGAAAAACTTGTTTCACACTTTAAATTTTTAGCATCCATGGATATAGGGGAGAGACGGAAGCCACAAAATGGTTCACTGTATTTACAAATGGATGGACAAGAAGTGTATTTACGCCTTTCCACGCTTCCAACCGTATACCAAGAAAGTCTCGTTATTCGTCTTCATTTACAAGCATCTATTCAGCCGTTATCTCATCTTTCGTTATTTCCAAGTACAGCGAAGAAACTACTTTCTTTTTTGCATTATTCACATGGGTTACTCGTATTTACTGGACCGACTGGTTCGGGGAAGACAACAACAATGTATGCTTTATTAGAGGTAATTAAAAAAAAGAAAACACGTCGCATCGTTACACTTGAAGATCCAGTTGAAAAAAGAAATGACGATGTATTACAAATTCAAATAAATGAAAAAGCAGGTATCACATATGAGGCGGGACTAAAGGCCATTTTACGTCATGATCCAGATATTATTTTAGTCGGTGAAATTCGTGATGAAGAAACAGCGAAAATCGCTATAAGAGCAAGTTTGACTGGACATTTAGTAATGACGACACTGCATACTAGTGATGCGAAAGGGGCGATACTCCGATTTATGGATTTCGGTATAACGAGGCAAGAGATTGAACAATCTTTATTGGCTATAGCTGCACAGCGACTTGTCGAATTGAAGTGTCCGTTTTGTCAAAGAAAGTGCTCAACTTTATGTAAATCAATGAGGCAGGTAAGACAAGCGAGTATTTATGAGTTGTTATATGGATATGAGTTAAAACAAGCAATTAAAGAAGCAAACGGGGAATGTGTCACGTACAAGCACGAAACATTAGAATCTTCGATACGAAAAGGATACGCTTTAGGATTTTTAGAAGAGGATGTGTATGTTTAAGAAAATATGGAGTTTAAGTGATCAAGTAGTATTGCTGAAACGATTAGGAGAACTATTAGAAAAAGGATACTCCCTTTTGCAGGCATTAGAATTTTTACGGTTTCAATTACCTTTAGAAAAGAAAGTACAATTGCAGTGCATGATTGATGGATTAAAAGATGGAAAAAGTCTACACGATTCTTTTCATCAATTAATGTTTCATCAGGAGGTGTTAAGTTATTTATTTTATGCTGAGCAACATGGTGATATTTCTTTTGCGTTGCAACAAGGGAGCGCACTTCTTTATAAAAAGGATAAGTATAGGAAAGATATGATGAAAATAATGCAGTATCCTATGTTTTTGGCGTTCTTTTTAATAATCATGATTTTTGTTTTTAACCGCATTTTATTACCGCAGGTTGACATGGTATATAGTTCATTCGGTTCTACAGCACCGTTATTTACAGAACAAATATTAAGTGTAATTAAGCAGCTACCCAGCCTTATTTTTAGCACTATTTTTATCATTATGATTGGATGTAGTGTATATATGTTTTACTTTCGGAAACTCCCGCATATGAAGCAGGTAAAAATTATGCTTCGTATCCCCCTCGTAAAAACATTTCTTATTTTAAAGCATTCACATTATTTCGCCACTCAATTGAGCGGTTTATTACAAGGTGGACTATCAGTACTTGAGGCCCTAACAATAATGATGGAGCAAAATTATCATCCGTTCTTTCAATATGAAGCGGGTCGAATTGAACGCCAATTAATTGCAGGAGAACCGTTGCAATCTATTATTGCTAAAAGCGGATATTATGAGGAAGAACTTTCTTATATTATTACGCATGGACAAGCAAACGGTAATTTGGCGATTGAATTAGGTGACTATAGCGATCTTATTATGGAAAAGATGGAGCAAAAAGTTAAACGTATGTTAGTGATCATTCAACCAATTTTATTTACGTGTATTGGAGGAATAGTCGTTCTTTTGTATTTAGCGATGATTATGCCAATGTTTCAAATGATGAATTCTATTTAGGAGGCATTTACATGCAGAATGAAGAAGGGTTTACCCTTTTAGAAATGTTATTAGTTATGGTCGTCATAACTGTATTATTACTATTAATTATTCCGAATGTAGTTACACAGCGTTCATCCGTCGAAGGAAAAGGATGTAAAGCCTATGTGAAATCTATAGAAGCTCAAATACAAGCATACCATTTACAACATAATAAAATTCCCTCGCTAAAAGAGCTAAGGGATGAAAAATATATTACAGCTGATGAGTGTCCGAATGGTGAATCCATTCATATTTCAAATGATGGCACAGTAACAACTGGGAAACTGTGAAACAAAAAGGTTTTACTCTTTTAGAAATGCTACTCGTTCTATTTGCAATTTCTGTACTAAGTATGGTCACGTATTTTAACGTACATTCATTATATGAAAAACAAAAAGTGGAACAATTTTTAAGACAGTTTTCAAACGATATTTTGTATATGCAACAATTAGCGATAAACCGTCAAAAACACTATACATTACGATGGTATAAAGATAGACATACGTATTATATAGGGGAGCTAAGTGAGAATCTTACTATCATTAAAAGAGAATATGATAGCGATATACAAATTGATTTGAATACTTTTCCAAATCCGATGACATATAATCCGAGTGGAAATATTAATAGAGGTGGCACTATTTTACTTTCGTATCGAAGTTATAAATATGAGATTGTATTTCAGCTTGGGAGAGGGAGATTTACGTATCGTGAAATGTCAAAAAGGGTCAGTGATGGCTGAGATGCTTGTAGCATTAAGTATAGTAATGATGGCAGTATCTTTTCTACTTCCGCAAACAGTATTGGTTATGCAGGAACGAAAAAACATACAAATTCGTTATAAAGCATTTGTATTATTAAAAAGGGAAGCAGCTTTATATATGTATGAGAATGGGGCGAAACGACCGCAAGAAAAAGTCGTAAACGGAAATGTATATTACACATATTGGGGAGGAAATGAAGTTTGTGCTACGTGGAAAGATGTGAAAGGAAGAATGATGGAACAATGCTTTTATGCAGGAGAAAAAATAAATTAGAAGTTGGGTTTACATTAATAGAAATGATCGTATGTTTTTTTCTGTTATCACTGTTCTTTTTACTTTTACCACGTTTGAATTTTATTGGAATAGAAAACAACCAATCAAAAGGATTAAATAATTGGGAATGGGATGTGTTTATAGGACAAGTACAGTTAGAGTTTCGTGAAGTATCTTTTGTAGAAAAAATAGTCCCTGAAAATAAAGATAATCTTTTGCGCTTCCGTCTTCGCACTGGAGATGAAGTGACGTATGAAAAATTGAATAATCATCTTATAAGAAAAGTGAATATGCGCGGAAGAGAAGTTATATTACAAAATGTTGAAATGGTTTCGTACGAAGTAACACCTCATCTGCTCTTTATAAATGTGAAAGATAGGAGTGGGAAAATATATGAAGGTGTAGCTGTAAGATATAGCGAAATGGAAATAAATATATGAGAAAACAAGATGGATTTACGATGCCAGGAACAATCATTTTTCTTGTATTATTAACTTCGTTCTTTGTATACGAAACGAATATGTTGCTTATAGATAAAAAATTTTATATTGAAATAAAGCAAAAGTTTGTACTGGAAGAACTACTAAATCGATCTATTACAAATATAAAAAAAGACTTACAGCAAAAAGAAAAGGAAGATACTTTTTTCTTTCAATATGAAAAAGGCGAAGCAAGTGGGAATTACGTCTTTGAAAACGATGTTATACTCGTTTCGTTGCAGTGTAAAATAAAACAAGAAGTTTTCTACAAGGTTAGTTTCCGGTATAGAAAAAAGGATGAGAAAATATTTGATTGGATAGAAGGATAGCATGTAAAATATACGGATGAAAACCATAATTTCTTATTTTAAAATAGGTTATTTTTTTATAGGAAATGGATAAATAAAACAATTGAAAGTTTAAATTTTCTCAAAAAAGAGAAAGGTAGAAAGAATATGATATATTCAAGCTATCCAAACATATTTTTTTAGGGAGAATAGGGAAATGACAAATAACAATCAAATAGGTGAAAATAAGGAACAAACTATTTTTGATCATAAAGGAAATGCAATTATGACGGAAGATAGGGAAATACACATTATTTCAAAATTCGAAGAACCTCTTATTGTCGTGTTAGGAAATGTATTAAGTGATGAAGAATGCGACGAATTGATTGAATTGTCTAAAAGTAAAATGAAACGTTCTAAAGTTGGTTCATCACGTGATGTAAATGATATTCGAACGAGTAGCGGTGCATTTTTGGAAGACAATGAGCTTACTGTAAAGATTGAAAAACGAATTTCATCTATCATGAATGTTCCTGTAGCACATGGAGAAGGATTGCACATTTTAAATTATGAAGTGGATCAACAATATAAAGCGCATTATGATTATTTTGCGGAACATAGTAGATCAGCTGCTAATAATCGTATCAGTACGCTTATCATGTACTTAAATGATGTAGAAGAAGGCGGAGAAACGTTCTTCCCGAAATTAAATCTTTCTGTGCACCCTAGAAAGGGAATGGCAGTATACTTTGAGTATTTTTATCAAGATCAATCACTAAATGAGCTTACGTTACATGGAGGGGCACCTGTAACGAAAGGTGAGAAATGGATTGCAACGCAGTGGGTGAGAAGGGGCACTTATAAGTAAAAACGTGTATGTGACGTTTTGTTCTTCATTGTACAAGGAGAACAAAACGTTTTTTTATTAAATAATGTAATCTTTCGTTATAATAACAAATAATAACGGATGATTGAGAGGAACGAACATGAAATCTATATACATAACCGGTTATATGGGAGCTGGGAAAACAACAATTGGAAAAGAATTAAGTAAAGAACTTCATATGGATGTTGTCGATACCGACCAAAAGATTGAAGAGAAGCAAGAGAAGGCAATTCGTGATATTTTTGCCGAAGAAGGGGAAATCGCTTTTCGGGAATATGAAAGTGAAATGTTACGTTCACTACCCAGTTGTAATGTAATTATTACAACTGGTGGTGGAATCATTGAGCGAGAGGAAAACCGAAAGTGGATGAAGGAAAATGGAACTGTCGTGTATTTATATTGTGATCCACATGTAATTGCAGAAAGGCTTCGTGAAGATACGACACGTCCACTATTTCAGAAGAAAGATATAGAGGCATTTGTGGCAAAATTTGAATCGCGCCGAGCTCATTATGAAGAGGCTCATATTCATATCGATACGACGAATAAATCGGTAAAACAAATCATGAATGAATTAAAAGAAAAGATTAATGAATAAAAAAGTGGACATACTAATCAAGTAGAGGTGATGATAATATGTCTACTAATGATTATGTTCGCTTTGTGACACAGCAGTTTGTGTCGTATATGGATGCTCCAAAAGAAGATCGTAAACAAAAGAAAGAACAACGCCGTGCTGAAAAAGAGCCATTTATGAATAAGTGGTTTGGTGTTATGCCGCTTAGTGCTGCTTTGTTTTATCGAAACGTAAAAAATAAAAGAAAAAAATCAAGTTAACGATTTCGTAATATGTGTAGTAAATGAAAATCCCCTAGTAGTATGATGCTACTAGGGGATTTTCATTTACTGTACAGATTCTTTTTCTTCTGTAACAGCATGTATTTTGTTGTTTACCCAAACAAATCCAATTCCGATACAAATGGAAATGCCCCATCCAACAGCGGTCATAATCGCTCTCATTTCACCATAGCCATCTACACCGAAAACAGAGATGAAATAAATTTTTAAGAAGCTTTTTAATATGAATTGTAGCCCGAAAAATAGCGTTAAATATTGTAGTGCTGGATAGATACGACTATCACGATACAGTTCACGACTTTTATCACGGTCATGGCCTTGCAATGCGGCAATATCTGCTGCGAAATATAACATAAGTGGTTTTTTTATAAAAATGGTACATATAACGATAATACCGAGCACGATGTGATAATACGCATCGTTCCATAACATTCGTTCAGCTGATCCAGATAATAGGTCTACCGTTGTATTAGAAATGAGTGTAATTAAAATAAAGAATCCTGTTACGTTAAACTGTTTTTCTTTTTTAAAGGTATACAGTGTATAAATAATCCCCGGAACAGAGGAAAGTAACATCGCGTAATAAGGATCGATATAAGGTTTTGCAAATTTCCAAATGAGGAATGGGATTACGAGATAAAAGACAAGATCTAATATAGCTTTTTTATTTTGATTCATATAAATCCTCCTTAAGTCATACATATATTTTATAATATAATTTCTGAAAATTGTATAATGTTTAATGGGAAAAGAAAAAATATATCACTTTTTGAGGGATTAGTAGATTGAAAAAATTGCCCCTAGCGTAGTAAGTTTTTTTAGTATATAATAAAGGAAACGCTTTCATTTTTTGGTTTGTTCACAAAATGGACGGAAAATCACATATTTACTATCGATATGTTGCTTTATAATGAAACTAATTAAATATACATGCATACAATATTGTGAAATAAATAACATAAATAATCTATATAAATGTAAACGTTATCAAAATAGAGAGGTGGAGACAATGAGTAAATTTTTCTTCAATCATAATCCAGCAACAGTAGAGGATGGAAGGCTTGTTAAGTATGCTGAAATTATTTATGGAGAAGGTGGCCGTTCTGTATTAGAAAATTTAATGGTGAAGGCATCTATCAGATTGCGTGATCGTTATCCGAATAAATCTGACGAGCAGATCTCGAACCTCGTAAATAAAGGCATCCATGATATGTTTCAAAAATATGTGAGTGAGTAAGAGTAGCCAATGGCTGCTCTTATTTTTTTGTATAAGGATTGTATCTCTAGCTGAAAATAAGGATGTATTTTGAAAGATATAAAAAGGAGTGATAAAGATGAGTAATGGAATTGGTCGTTCAAAAGAAAATCTTCCAACTGATGCTAATCATGTGAGCGCAAAGGATCGTGCGCATCAAAAACGTATGGCAAAGCAAAAACAACAAGAGCGTAATGGCGATAGAGGATAACTCAAAAAAAGCTCCTTCTAAAACAGAAGGGGCTTTTTAAGAAAGAAAATGATTCGCGGTAACATAAAAGAGTCCGCCGTTAATAATTTGTACTGTAATGCGTGGTTCATATTGCTCTTGCAAGGCTTGTTTTTCAATTTCATAGCTTTCGGGGAGTTCATCACTTTCTTCATAAAAACGATTTAAAAGATCTAAATCGTGATTCCAGCGCACTCTTGCTTCTTTCGCCCACGTATGGTCATCTTCTGCAATAATATTTTTTAAAGCATCCTCTATACGTTGTAAACCGCTTTGCGGTTTAATGATAGGCGAGAGCGTAAAGCAAAAGTCAGGTATTTTCGGTGTAAGTTTAATTTTAGCTAATGTTTCATGAAAGTTTGCAATCATTGTGCCAGAAATGAGATGAATCCCAATGGAGTGAAGGATGTCTTTTTTTCGATCACATTGATAGGAAACTTTAATATTTACACCGAGCCAAGGATGGAGTGGTGTATGTGTCGCTCCGCTATGCCGTACTTCCTCATATAAACGTATGTAAGAGCCTAATTCTTTTGTCGTTTGGAAAATTTGATGAAGACGTGGTGAACCGTAGTGAATAAGCTCACCATCGCTTTCTTCACTTTCTGGATTTGTAAGAAGAGTAAGGCGCATCGGATTCGGTACGCCTCCTGTTTTCTCAAGATAGTGCCAATAAAAAGGACGGTTCATTAATAATTTATCCATCTCAATTGTTAACTGTACATCTAATAGATGAGGGGAGCGCTTTAAAATTTCGCAGTTATTCGCCTCAAAAAAATTGTATAAGTAATTATGAATTTCATGTTGCTGCATAGCCTTGCACCTCAGCTTCATTTCGTTTCGCGAAGTCGATAATAGATGTTAAGTTTTCCATCTTAATTCGGATTTCTCCTTCGCTTTTTGACTGCGCAAATATTTCTTGAATATGTGCGTCGATGTTTTTCATATTAATTCTCGTTAAAATTTCATCAAGTTCACCGATAACACGCTCAAATAAATTGATTTTTTCATATAACAGTTTCAAAATATGTTCTTCAACAGTATGTTTTGTAGCTAAGTTATAAATATGAACATCATTCTTTTGACCAAGACGGTGAATACGTCCGATTCTTTGTTCAAGACGCATTGGATTCCACGGTAAGTCATAATTAATCATATGGCTACAAAACTGTAAGTTAATCCCTTCACCACCAGCTTCAGTTGCAATTAATACTTGTGCGTGGTTTTGGAAAAGCTCCTTCATCCAATCTTTCTTCCCACGTTTAAACCCGCCGCGGAATGGAACGGAAGAAATACCGTGTTGTTGTAAAAACCATTGTAAATACATTTGTGAAGCTCTATATTCAGTGAAAATAATGACTTTATCGTCAATTTCTTTTATAAGTTCTAGTGCTTTATTCGCTTTTGAGTTGAAAGGAATATGATTAATTTTGTCCATTAGCACATCAATATGCGGGTCTTTTATGTAATGCTCATTTTCTTTCTGCCTTTTTTCCACATGTTTTTTTAATGAATAGTAAACAGCTTCACGACTACTACACGCTTCCCGTTTTAAAGTTAACGATGAGAAAGCAGATGTGAAGGCATCTTGTCCTCGCCAATTTTCAATACCATTATACAAAGCTTGCTCTTCTTCATTAAACTCAACAAAAATTGTACGTACATGTCTCTTTGGCCAATCAATTCCGGTATTATGACGTCGATTTCGGACCATCACTTTGTTAATAAGAGATTTTAAATCTTCATCAGATTCGGCGGAACGATTTTTTGAAGCATAATATTCTTCAAAGTTGGATTGATTGCCTAAATGTCCTGGCTTTAATAAAGAAACGAGGTTGAAAATTTCATCAATCTTATTTTGAACAGGCGTAGCGGTTAATAATAAGCAAAATTTCTTTTTTAATCGTTGTGCAAATTCATAGTTTTTTGTTTTATTATTTTTAAGTTTATGTGCTTCATCGATAATAATAAGGTCATATTCTAAATTCAAAACGATATCGCGATGCGGTGAACGTTTTGCAGTATCAATTGATGATACAATCACATCGGCTTGTTCCCACGAGTAGCTTTTCTTTTGGGCTACAGCTGGAATAAAAAACTTTGTATTTAATTCGTATGCCCATTGTGATACGAGAGAGGCAGGGACGAGTATAAGTACTTTTTTCACAAGGCCGCGGACCATATATTCTTTTAAAATAAGCCCAGCTTCAATCGTTTTCCCAAGTCCCACTTCATCTGCTAGTATCGCTTTACCATTCATTTGTTCAATGACATTTTGAGCGACTTCTAATTGATGAGGAAGTGGTGTGAAATGAGATAAATGCTTCGGTGCTTGTAATCCATCGAAAGTAGGAACAAGTAACGATTTTTCTGTTTTATAAGCTAAATGATATAAATCCCAATTTGTCCAAGGACCATCTTCGTTAATTCTATTTAAAAAATTGTTTTGCCACGTTCTATCTACGGAAATATCGACATTCATTACGACTCTCCCACCTTTTATAAACTAAAGTAATTATTAAAAAAATCTTTATTATATAAGCCTTGTAATAAGGCTCTATTACACTTGCTGAAAATTAAAGAATAGGAAAAGATAAAGGGCTAAATTTTGAAAATTGTATTTAATAAGATTAAGAATGAAAAATTCTAAATTATTTTTTATGCTAGAATATTGATGAAATATAGCGAATAATGTTAGGATAATGGTGTGAAATGTGTGGAATCTTTCGTATTTTATCCAAGAAAGTGATTTTTTATTTACGCTTTCATAAAAAAATATAATGAGATTCCGTATATCCTATCTTTTCAGAGTGAAAATGTTTAGATATGGCGAGCAACTTTTATTGATTTGTCAAAGCATAAGGGGGAGAGAGCATGATTACATTACAACGTACACCGTTATTTGATGTATACGCGAAGTATGGTGGAAAAACAATCGACTTCGGTGGTTGGGAATTACCAGTTCAATTTTCAAGCATTAAAGAAGAACATGAAGCTGTACGTACGGCTGCAGGTTTGTTCGATGTGTCTCATATGGGAGAAGTTGAGGTAAAAGGTGTAGATAGTTTAGCATTTTTACAACGTGTTGTTACAAATGACGTTTCTACCTTAAAGGTAGGAGGCGCACAATATACAGCTATGTGCTACGAAAATGGTGGTACAGTAGATGATTTATTAATCTACAAACGTGGTGAAGAAGACTATTTATTAGTAATCAATGCATCAAATATCGAGAAAGATTACGAATGGTTAGCTAGCCATGTAATTGGCGATGCGACAGTAGTCAATGTTTCTAGTGAAGTTGCACAGCTTGCAATTCAAGGTCCAAAAGCAGAAGGCATTTTACAAAAAGTTGTGTCAGAAGATTTGAAAGAAATTAAGTTCTTTAAATTTAAAAACGATATTCTTGTAGATGGAATTCCAGCACTTGTATCTCGTACAGGTTACACAGGTGAAGATGGATTTGAAATTTACTGTAAGAGTGAAGATGCTGCAAAACTTTGGGAAAAACTTCTTGAAGTTGGAGCAGAAGAAGGCTTAAAAGCATGTGGTTTAGGTGCTCGCGATACACTTCGCTTCGAAGCAACATTACCACTTTATGGTCAAGAATTATCAAAAGATATTACACCAATTGAAGCTGGCATCGGCTTTGCGGTAAAACCAAATAAAGAAGCAGACTTCTTTGGAAAAGAAACGTTAAAAGAGCAAAAAGAAAACGGTGCGCCTCGTAAATTAGTCGGCATCGAAGTAATCGAACGTGGAATTCCTCGTACACATTACCCTGTATTTATTGGAGAAGAAAAAATCGGGGAAGTAACGAGTGGTACACAATCTCCAACGTTAAAGAAAAGCATTGGTTTAGCACTAATTGATGTAAAATACGCAGCAGTTGATACAGAAGTAGAAATTGAAATTCGTAATAAACGCGTCAAAGCAGTAGTTGTTCCAACACCATTTTATAAACGTTCAAAGTAACGGGGAGAGGGGTAGATTTCATGTTGCATCGTTATCTTCCAATGACAGAAGAAGACAAAAAAGAAATGTTACAAACGATCGGCGTTCAAACGATCGATGAGTTATTCTCTGATATTCCAGAGAGTGTTCGTTTTAAAGGGGATTTAAAAATTAAAGAAGCAAAATCAGAGCCAGAGCTTTTAAAAGAGTTAACTCAAATGGCTAGTAAAAATGCTAACTTAAAAGAATATGCTTCTTTCTTAGGAGCAGGTGTATACGATCATTACGCTCCAGTAATTGTAGATCACGTTATCTCTCGCTCGGAATTTTATACAGCTTACACGCCATACCAACCAGAAATTTCACAAGGGGAATTACAAGCGATCTTTGAATTCCAAACAATGATTTGTGAATTAACAGGAATGGATGTAGCAAACTCTTCTATGTACGACGGAGGTACAGCTTTAGCTGAAGCGGCAATGCTAGCAGCTGGCCATACTCGCAAAAAGAAAATTCTTGTATCTAGTGCAGTTCATCCAGAATCAAGAGCAGTACTTGAAACGTATGCAAAAGGTCAACATCTTGAAGTTGTTGAAATTAATCATAAAGATGGTGTAACAGATTTAGACGTATTACAAAGTGAAGTAGATGATACAGTTGCTTGTGTAATCGTTCAATATCCAAACTTCTTCGGACAAGTTGAAAAATTAGCTGATATTGAAAAAATCGTTCATCAACAAAAATCATTATTTATCGTTTCTTCAAACCCATTATCATTAGGCGCATTAACACCACCAGGAAAATTTGGTGCTGATGTTGTAATCGGTGATGCACAACCATTTGGTATTCCAACGCAGTTTGGTGGACCACACTGTGGTTACTTTGCAACAACGAAAGCATTTATGCGTAAAATTCCAGGACGTCTTGTTGGACAAACTGTAGATTCAGATGGTAAACGTGGATTTGTATTAACGTTACAAGCACGTGAACAGCATATTCGCCGTGATAAAGCGACGTCTAACATTTGTTCAAACCAAGCGTTAAATGCATTAGCAGCATCAGTTGCAATGACGGCACTTGGTAAACAAGGTGTGAAAGAAATGGCACGTCAAAACATTTCTAAAGCACAATATGCAAAACGTCAATTTGAAGCGAAAGGCTTCACTGTAACATTTGCTGGACCATTCTTCAATGAGTTTGTTGTAGATTGCAAGCGTCCAGTGAAGGAAGTAAACGATGCATTATTACAAAAGAATATTATCGGCGGTTACGACCTAGGCCGTGATTATAAAGAGCATGAGAACCATATGCTTGTAGCAGTAACTGAGCTTCGTACAAAAGAGGAAATTGACACACTTGTAAACGAAATGGGGGCTATCCAATGAAGAATCAAGACCAAGCACTTATCTTTGAAGTGAGTAAAGAAGGACGCATAGGATATAGCCTACCAAAATTAGATGTAGAAGAAGTGAAACTAGAAGATGTGTTTGAGAGCGATTATATTCGAGTAGAAGATGCAGAGCTACCAGAAGTATCTGAACTTGACATTATGCGCCACTATACAGCACTTTCAAACCGTAACCACGGTGTAGATTCTGGATTCTATCCACTTGGATCTTGTACGATGAAATATAATCCGAAAATTAATGAGAATGTAGCTCGTTTCGCAGGATTTGCAAATATTCATCCATTACAAGATGAAAAGACAGTACAAGGTGCAATGGAATTAATGTACGACTTACAAGAGCACTTAATTGAGATTACAGGTATGGATACTGTTACATTGCAACCAGCAGCTGGTGCACACGGAGAATGGACAGGCTTAATGTTAATTCGTGCATACCATGAAGCAAATGGTGACTTTAACCGTACGAAAGTAATTGTTCCTGACTCTGCTCACGGAACGAATCCAGCATCTGCAACTGTAGCTGGCTTTGAAACAATTACAGTAAAATCAAATGAACATGGTCTTGTTGACTTAGAAGATTTAAAACGTGTTGTAAACGAAGAAACAGCAGCACTTATGTTAACAAATCCTAATACATTAGGTCTATTCGAAGAAAATATTTTAGAAATGGCAGAAATCGTCCATAACGCAGGCGGTAAATTATACTATGATGGTGCAAACTTAAATGCGGTATTAAGCCAAGCGCGCCCAGGAGATATGGGATTTGACGTTGTGCATTTAAACCTTCATAAAACATTTACAGGTCCTCACGGCGGCGGTGGCCCAGGTTCGGGTCCAGTAGGTGTGAAAGCTGATTTAATTCCGTACTTACCAAAACCAATTTTAGAGAAAACGGAAAATGGCTATCACTTTAACTATGATCGTCCAGAAGCAATTGGACGCGTAAAACCATTCTATGGTAACTTCGGAATTAACGTTCGTGCATACACATACATTCGTTCTATGGGTCCAGATGGACTACGTGCAGTAACGGAGTATGCGGTATTAAATGCGAACTATATGATGAGAAGATTAGCACCATTCTATGATCTTCCGTTCGATAGACATTGTAAGCATGAGTTTGTATTATCAGGTCGTCGCCAAAAGAAACTTGGCGTACGTACATTAGATATCGCAAAACGCCTGCTTGATTTCGGTTACCATCCACCGACAATTTACTTCCCATTAAATGTGGAAGAATGTATTATGATTGAGCCGACAGAAACAGAATCAAAAGAAACATTAGATGGTTTCATTGATAAGATGATTCAAATTGCTAAAGAAGTAGAAGAAAATCCAGAAGTTGTACAAGAAGCGCCACATACAACGGTAATTAAACGTTTGGATGAAACATTGGCCGCTCGTAAACCAGTTTTACGTTATGAAAAGCTAGCTCCTGTACAAGTTTAATTAGAATAACAAAGGAAGAACTCGCTATATGCGGGTTCTTTTTTTGTATGGAGAATTTGTCCCGCGATTTGTGGGCTGATAATCAATGGGGATGAACAAAAATCCCCCGCTGATTAAAGTTTCACTTTATGCAGAACTAGTGAAGAAAATGTTAAAATTTTATATTTTTTGTTTCATAATGGTGTAAAGAAGTAGTTTCATAGGTGATTTTGTTGAAAAAGTCAGTTTGATAAAAGTATTTATTTTTGTTAGAATTTTATTGAAATTAAGAAGATGCAATGAGATAGGAATGACTCATTTTTATGTATATGTGAAAAAACGAGCAAGTTGGGGGTGAAAATGTGGGATATCGGTGTTATAGAATGATATACCATTTAGAAAACGGAAAAACGATTAAAGATGTAAAAGAATTTTGTTATCGAGATCAAGGAAAAGTATTAGAAAGAGTAGCACATCGTGTAATGGATAATAGAGAAGTGACGGCAATTGATAAGAAAGGAACAATCATTTCAATAGCATGTGAGGACATTGTAAAGGTGGAACTTGATTACATAACAGAAAGTTAACCTTGAGTCATATCGAATTATTCGATACAATATACTGTTGAATGGTGACGAGAGAAGAGAGGAGTTTATTATGGGTAGTACAAGACACTTTTATATGTTTATCTTAGCGTTTGTTCTTGTTGTAGCATTAACGATTTATTTAATTGTTGATAGCACTTGGTACAACACAGTTCATCCGGCGTTCCTTCTGTTTATGTATGTAGGAATTGCGGTAGTGAGTTTCGGAATGAGAGATGAGATGTTAGATCGCTTTGAAAAGTGATACATATACGAAAGACCAACAGGAAAATGTTGGTCTTTTTTTCTTGCCAAAAATAGGATGTTGTGTATATACTGTATATATAAGGTATATACAGTATATACACACTGGAGGAAAACATGAATATTATTATTTCGAATTCTTCCCAAGACCCTATTTATGTACAAATAAGAAAACAATTAAGCCAGCTTATTTTAAATGGTGGTTTAAAGGGTGGAGACCAATTACCGTCTATTCGTAGCTTAGCGAAGGAATTACAAATTAGTGTAATTACAACGAAGCGTGCGTACGAGGAGCTTGAAAAAGAAGGATATATAGAAACTGTTGCTGGGAAGGGGACTTATGTTTCACGTAAAAATAATGAACTACTAAAAGAACAAAGGCTTCGTCTATTGGAAAGTAAAGCGGAAGAGATTGTAAATGAAAGTAAAGCGTTGCAGCTTTCACTTGAAGATTTACAGCAGATGATTGCGTGTTTATATGAGGGGGAATAAGAGATGTTAGAGCTAAAAAATGTTTGTAAAAGTTATCAAGATTTTGTAGTGAAAAATATAAGTTTTACGTTACCACGCGGATATATTATGGGATTTGTCGGACCGAATGGCGCAGGGAAAAGTACGACAATCAAAATGATTATGAATTTAATTCGAAAAGATAGCGGTGATATAAAAATTTTTGGCAAAGACAATAAGAAAGCTGAAAAGGAAATAAAACAAAATATTGGTTTTGTATATGATGAAAATCATTACTACGAAGATTTAACGTGTGAACAAATGAAACGTATTATTGCACCGTTATATAAAAAGTGGGACGAAGAGCAGTATCAATCGTATATGCACAGATTACAAGTTCCGAAGTATAAAAAAATTAAAGAACTATCAAAAGGGATGAAAATGAAATTTGCGATTGCTATCGCACTTTCACATCACGCAGAGTTTATCATTATGGATGAACCGACAGCAGGATTAGATCCAGTTGTTCGAAGTGAATTACTTGATATTTTGCAAGAAATTGTAATGGAGGATGAAGTATCTGTATTATTCTCAACGCACATTACAACAGATTTAGAGCGCATCGCAGATTATATTACGTTCATCAATGATGGAGAAATTATATTTACTGGTGAGAAAGATGAACTAATGGAGAACTACGTAATCGTAAAAGGAAGTAATGATTTATTAGACCGAGAAGGAAAAGAATTATTTGTTGGATTACGAAAAAATAAATTTGGTTTCGAAGGTTTAGCGAAGGATAAACAAGCAATTATCGATTGGTTTGGAAATGAGGTTGTACTAGAAAAGCCTACATTAGATGATATTATCGTTTACACCGCAAAAGGGAGAGGTGCTTATGCGTCAGCTCATCTATAAAGATTTGTTCTTTTTTCGGGTAACGTGGTTAGTGAATCTAATTATGCCTCTTGTATTATTTATGTTAGATCCAAGTGGTGAATTGTTATTTTCGATGAGTTGTCTATTTATAACCCTTTCTTCCGTTATGACGTTAACTTTTATGGATGAAAGGAATAACAGTGACATTATTATAAATAGTTTACCGGTAAGCCGAAAGGATATCATAATTGCTAGATATGTTTCCAGTGCAATATTTATTGTTGGTGGCATACTCTCTACGATGTTAGTTGTTTTTCTTGTAAGAGGCATTGTGGTCATTGGTGATATCGGTGCCTATCATCCGAATCTATACATTGAAATTCCATGGTATGAAGTAATAAATGGAGCTGTTTACGCCGTATTTTTGGTTGTCACTTTTTTCCCTAGTTATTATGGTACAAAATCGAAGGTAGCAAGAAGTCTAGTATCAGCAGCATCAATAGGAGTGGGGGGTATACTTTGGATATTTATTAGTGATGGGCTGAATGAAACAACACCTTCATTCCTTGAGTGGATTATGAATCCTATGCATATTGGTGTATTTATAGTTGGAGGAATTATATTAGCTAGTGTCTATATCGTTTCTATGTTTCTTACAATTAAAATGTATGAAACGCGTGATTTATAGAGAGGGGAATTCATATGCAACAGTTGATTTTGAAGGAGTTTTTCTTACAGAAGAAGATGTTTCCTTTATATTTTTTAATACCTATTTTATCTGTTTTTAGAAATTCCGTAGAACCGATGGGGATTGCAATAGGATTATTTATAACATGTAGTACGATTATATATATTTCTTTTTATTATGAAGAAAAAAGTAAAACAGAAAAAGTATTAGTGAGTTTGCCTATAATGAGAAAAGAGATAGTTATAGCTAAATATATTTCAAGCACATTATTTATTATAGTCGGTTTGAGTATAACTTCTATAGTCGTAATATTAGGAAATATTTTGTTGAACAGAGATATAGTTATTCCTGGATATGCAATATTTTCAGCAATAGTAGCAACTTTGATTTATTGTGTAGTAACGATACCTGCTAATTACATTGGGGGATATAAAGCTATTACTGTCTTGAATGTGATTATGCTATTTCCTTTAATGGGTATGATTGGTCTTATGTGCAATATTTTTGGGGATAAAACAATTATGTTAAAAGTACTCCACTCTCAAGAGGCTACACTAGCAATGAGTGTTCTTGGTATCGGAGTGTTAGTAAGTATAGTCATATCAATGTTTCTCTCAATGAAAATGTTTCAGGAGGCAGAGTTATAGAAGGGACATTTTCATATTAGGGGGTGTAATACATGATCAAGCAATTAGTTTTAAAAGATATGATGATGCAAAGAAAGTTAGGGTTTGTTTATCTTATATGTTTCTTGTTCCTGCTCATTGTTGATTTTCGTAGTGATAGTTTTTTGATGACATTTAGCATGTTTGTACCTACTCTTGGTATGATACTGTCAATGAGTTATGAGGGGAAAAATAAAAGCGAACTGATAGTAAATAGTTTACCGTTTGACCGTAAAGATATTGTCATAGGGAGATACGTATTTGTAAGTATTTTAGTTGCTTTAGGTGGATGTTTCTCACTAGTGGTTGGTTTACTACAGCTACAAAATGAATATATGACTGGATTTATGCTGTGTGGAGAAATTCTCGGAGGTATAACAGGTGGGGTTGTTTGTAGCATAATTGTACTTCCGATTGAATTCTCAGTAGGATATAGCAGTGTAAAACAAATTGCTCCGTTCGCCGGACTTGCATTGGGGTATTTAAGTGGACTGATTGTAAGTAACGTCTGGTTAGATGTAGAAAATGCTTGGAACACGAGTTTAGTCGTAAATATTTGTTTTATAGCAGGGCTGCTTCTTTTATATGTTATGTCCATGTTTTTCTCAATTCATTTGTATAATGAGCGTGATTTATAAGGAGGGAGTGATTGTGAAGCAACTTATAATTAAAGACTTTATCGTGCAATGGAAGTATTTAATATGGCACTTAATATACCCTCTTTTCTTGTATATGACATTAATAGACATGAAAAGTTTTTACATAATTATGTCAGCCATAATTCCAGTAATAGCAATTTTAAAAACATTTAATGACGATAAAAAATATAATAGTGAAGTAATAGTAAATAGTTTGCCGCTAGCGAGAAAGCAAATTGTGTTAGCTAAATACATAATGGCACTTATTATTTTTATTATAAGTATGATAGTGTCTAGTCCTGTAGTAATCAATCGATTTGAAGATGGAACTTTTGAATTTATAACGACAACAGTAATTACGATTTCTGGCTTTGTTTTCATACTAATAGCACCGACAGCAATTGGTACTATGTTCTTTGAAATCAGCATGGAACAAATTCAACTATATAACAGCTTGTTATTCAGTAGTTCAATATGCATGTTCATAGTATCTATCTTCGTTTCAGTGAAATTGTATGAGAAGAGAGAATTTTAAAAGGTGCCTTATAGAAGGCACCTTATTCAATAACGACAATATGAAAGTAAGAGTTTATAAACAGAGAGGCTATTCGGTACAACATCTTTTGGAGTATGTAATATAAAGCTGAAAACGATAACGAGAATGAGAAAGAGGAAAAATAAAAATAGGATCTGCTTATGTATAGAATTTTGCATAGTATTCACTCCTTTTTTAGGTAGTATGTCCAAAAGAAAGGAGTGTATGAAAAATTTTAGGGGGGAGAATGATGAACAAAAGAAAATGGTTATATAGAATAGGGATATTTTTATTTTCAATCGGTCTCATTTTAGCAAATTTTTACTCAGATATACCATCACCATTTCCTAATTTACATAAAGGAATTGGTATAAGTATTGTCATAGTTGGTCTTCTTTGTCTTATCACATCAAACTTCTATAGAAAGTCTGAATGAATGTAAAAAAGGACAGTTACTCTTTTTCAGAAGTACTGTCCTTTTTAAATAATTTATTCCATAGTTTGGCGATACTCCATATAATGAAGATTGCAATGGAGGCAATAACTGACCAAGCAATAGATGCAATTTCAAGTGCCATGCTAGGAAGGAAGGTAAGAATGGATACTATTTTATGAAACAACCATTCTATTATATGAAAACTGATTTGCAATAGAATGACACTCCCGAGTGTAATCCATGCTAACATTTGTTTTCCTTTTTCTTTCCACATGACATTCACCTCACGTTAGCTTAATAGTTTTAAGCCAACAGCGCCGCATAGAATGCAGCTTAAGAAGGCAAGACGACGCCAATCCGCTGATTCGCGGAAAATAAGAATACCTAGAAGTGCACTTCCCGCAGTTCCGATTCCAGTCCAAATCGCGTAAGCAGTTCCCATCGGTAACGTGTTCATCGCAAGGGATAAGAAGAAGAAACTTACGCCGAAGTTAGCGATTAAAATAACTTTTGGTGCCCAGCCTTTCTTTTCAGTGGCTACTTTCATAAAGAGTACACCAATAATTTCACAAATACCAGCTAGAATTAAAAATACCCAAGCCATTTTATGCGGCCTCCTTCGCTTCTTTTTCTTCTGTTACTCGTTTTAGCCCAATTACTCCGAAGAAGATTAAACCGATTAATAAAACTTTTACAATAGAGAAAGGTTCTCCGAAGACGAAAATCTCTGTAAGAACGATCCCACCAGCTCCAATTCCTGTAAAGACTGCGTATACAGTGCCGACAGGTAAATCTTTATAAGCTCTAAATAATAAGACGAAACTAATTGTAATTAATAACGCAACACCAGCCCATTCAAGTGGTGCCTCCGCTTTTTTTAGTCCAATCACCCAAAAGATTTCAATAATACCAGCTATGATTACATAAATCCATGCCATATGTCATTTCTCCTTCCTACCAGTCGTTAGGTAAAGGGCTTAAAAACGACGCATTGCAAAGGAGCAATCCGTCAGTTTGAAAGACCTCGCCAAAATACTTGCCAAGAGGCGTTTAAACGAGTCTCAAAGCGATTTAAACCTGCAAATAGTAGTTCAACCATAAGTCCGTCCAGTAAGCATAGAAAAGCTTCTAGAGCGTCTTTTACTTCAATGTTATGCAGTTCACTTTGCTCGTTTGCCTGTTTAAATATAGGGAATAAAAGTTTTCCGACGTTTTCAATGTGTGCATTCGCTTTTTCGATAATTTGTACGCGAAATGCATCAGGCGGAAAATAAGAAGTTCGTAACCAAAACATTGATTCTTCACTTTCACCAAATCGTTTTGCGTAGCCCTTTAGTAACTGTAAGAGCAATTCTTCAGTAGACGAATTTGAAAATTTTTCGATATCGTCTGTGAAGCTCTGTAAATCTTTTTGAAGAGCAGATTCTAAACATATAAAATATAGCTCTTCTTTTCCTTTAAAGTGTGCGTAAATCGATGGTTTTTTAATCCCAACTTCTTGAGCAATATTTGCCAATGAAGTTCCTTCATAGCCGTAGCGTGCGAAATGAGAAAGTGCTACAGCTTTAATGCGGTTTGCTGTCATTTTCATCCCCTACCTACCGTTCGTTAGGTTCATTATATGAGATGGAAAATATAAAGTCAATAGGTGAAGAGCTGAAAAAGAGCGCTACAGGTAACGCTCTTTTTTTAGACAGTATCTCGCTCAATTAAATGGAATGAAAGCTCTTCTGCCTTCCCGGCAATTTGCTCGCTTTGGATTTGTTTATGGAATAAAGAAAAAGCATGTGAGCCCATTGCGAGACCGGGGTGTTCAATTGTGGAAATTTCTAACGCCTTTGAAATTTCATGATTATCAAATCCAAGGATAGCAAGTTCTTCAGGGACCCGAATGCCATGTTTTCGCGCCTCTGTTAATAAACCAGCTGCAACTTGATCGTTCGCTGTAAAAATAGCGGTTGGGCGATTTTTCATGTTTAAAATGCGATGAAGTATTTTTGCACCATCCTGCATCGTATAGCATTGATGAAAAATCCAATCTGGATGTACCGTTTTACCTTCGTTATGCAGCGTATCAGCAAATGCTTTTTCGCGCTCCATAGAATTTGCACTCGTTTTTCTTGCTAAACAGATTCCGATTTTTTCATGGCCTTTACTGAGTAAATAGGCAGTGCCGAGACGGAAGCCTTCATAGTGATCTACGTAGACGGATGAAATGAGGGGATGCTTTATCTTTTCACATGAAATAATAGGGGCAAATTTTGCGAAAGGTTCAATTTGTTCCCAAGAACTCGTTCGAGAGCAAATAATCATTCCGTCGAATTGTTTCATTTTCATCATTTCAAGAACACGAATCTCTTCGAGGCTATCGTAATTTGTTTGACATAAATTAATGTGATATCCAGCTGTTAACGCTTCGTTTCCGATTCCTTCAATAATTGTACTGAAGTATGGAAGATTAATGAAAGGGAGCATAACCCCGATTGTATATGTTTTTCCCTTTATTAAATGAATAGCATTTATATTTTTTGCATAGTTCAATTCTTCAACAGCATCTAGAACACGCTTACGTTTTTCTTCTTTTACGTAAGGGTGATTATTAAGGACGCGGGAAACAGTTGATATGGATACACCAGCGGTTTTTGCAATTTGTTTTATATTGGCCATATGTATCACCTCTCTCCCTTATTATAAGGGGAAAATAATAAGAATGAAAAAATCTTGACCTGAAAAGCTTTTCACAAACTATGGTATGAATAAGGCTTCTTTTTATTCGCGTAACCTTTTCACTTGGGCGTAAGAATGATAGGGGTCTTTTTGTTTGCAAAATAGTTTTGTCAAAATGTGTGAGAATAACGTGGAAAGTTTTCAAAGGTGGAGTTTGGTAGCGAAGCGAATATGAAGAGCATATAAACGCTTCGTTCGTTAAGAGGGCGGTATGAAAGGGCGGAAACAAATTGAAAAAAAGAATCATTTGTTTCGTGTTTTCTAGTTTCGTACTAAGTTCATGTTCGTTTCAGCAAACGATGCAAGAAGAAAAACACTTTGTGGGAACAACAGGAGGAACTATGGATCGTGTTACGGATCCAATTCCGCTGAAGGAGCTTCCAAAATATTTTCCAGTGAAATTTAAAGTGCCAGCGTTTTTACCGTATGACATTACGAGTGATGTGAAGGGGGAAGTCAGAACGATTGGAAAAAAGAAGGCTGTTGTCATGATTAAATATAAACAGCAGGAGCCAGGTAGACATGAATATATTGAGTTAAATGTTGCGAACTTTCCTTATAGTTTTCCAAATCTCGTGGAAGAGAAGCGAGTTCAAGAACAAATGAAATTGAATAGTGGAGCATTCGCTTATTTTAAAAATAAAGATGACTCTGGGCGAGGAGATGAATTCGCTACGCTTATTTGGAAAGAGAAAGGACTTGAATATCAGCTGCTGTATCGTAATGCACAAGAGAATGATAAAGATGTGATTAAGCAAAATTTATTATACATTGCAAATAATATGGAATGAAAAAACTAGCTGAATGATTCAGCTAGTTTTTGTATGTTATTATTTCTTTTTAATTTTTCCAGTCCACGTTTTGAATCCACCTTGTAATTGGTAGAAATCTTTGTAGCCTTGTTTTTTTAAGTATTGAGCTGCACGACCAGTACGGAATCCGCTTTGGCAGTATAAGTAAACTGGTTGATCTTTGCGAAGTTCTTTATGACGAAGGCGAATTTGTGATAACGGAATGTTACGTGCGCCTAAAATATGTCCTGCAGTATATTCGTCTGCTTCGCGAATATCGATAAGCTGTGCTTTACGGTAGCCAGCGCGAAACTCTTCTTCTGAAAGTGTTTTAATTAATTTTCTCTGATAGAAATACATCCATACAGTGTAGCCGATGAACGCTACGATTACGGCTAATAAAATAATCCAAGTTGTTGACACGGTTCTATCGCTCCCTTTTTTCTTATCCTACTTTCAATATTATAATGCCCGTATGTATTTATGCAACAGATTCATTTGCATATAAGAAGAAATTTCGTATTCTTTCACAAATTTTGTCGAATTTGGTAGACTAGAGAATGTGAAAAATAATTGGTTATATGAGGTGCAGGATGGGAAAAGAAAAATGGTGTTATATTAACTCTGGTCAATGTTCACCGGCATTTAATATGGCGTTAGATGAATGTTTATTAAATTGGCAAAGTGAAAAGAAAATGCCACCAACCATTCGTTTTTATGAATGGGAAGTACCAACATTAACAGTTGGGTATTTCCAGCGTGTTGAAAAAGATATTAATATGGATGTAGTTAACGAAAAGAAATATGGATTCGTTCGTCGTCAAACAGGCGGCAGGGGTGTACTACATGATAAAGAATTAACGTACAGTGTTATTGTGTCTGAAGATCATCCAAATATGCCAAAAACAGTTACAGAAGCGTATCGTATTATTTCGCAAGGTTTATTAGACGGTTTTAAGGCATTAGGATTAGAAGCATATTATGCAGTTCCAAAAACAGAAGCAGACCGTGAAAATTTAAAAAATCCACGTTCAGGAGTATGCTTTGATGCACCATCTTGGTATGAAATTGTAGTAGAAGGAAGAAAAATCGCAGGTAGTGCTCAAACACGTCAAAAAGGTGTGATTTTACAGCACGGATCGATTCCGTTAGAAATAGATTTAGATGAATTATACGATCTGTTTTTATTCCCGAATGAACGTGTAAAAGAGCGTATGAAGAGTATGTTCTCTTCTAAAGCGGTAGCAATTAATGAATTAACAGACCGTACGTTTACAATTGAACAGTTAATTAAAGCGTTTGAGGTTGGGTTTGAAAAAGGATTAGATGTAGAGCTTGTTCCGTATGAATTAACAGAAGAACAGTTACATGAAGTGCAAACATTAGCAAAAGAGAAGTATGAGAGTAAGGAATGGAATTATAAAAAATAAGAGGTGGCAATTGCCACCTCTTATTATTTTATAGTAAATTAAGTACTTTTTCTACTTTGATTCCTTTATCTTGTAAAGAACGAAGGCGATTTACAACGTCCATAATTTCTTTGTCAAATGTAACGCTAATACCTTGGCTTTGTAGTTCTTTTTTTAAGCTTTCAATAGAATCATCTATGTCGATGCCAAGCTCGTAATCTTGACAAACTTCAATTGTCTTTTTCACAAGTTTCACATAATTTTCTTGTAGTTTTGTATTTGTTTCAGTCAAAGCAGGTTGCTTCGGTTTTGCAGGAGCGACCGGTGCTGTCTCTTGCTTTGTAACTGGAGTTGGTGCTGCTTTTTTCACAGGTGCTGGAGTAGATAATTCCACAGCTGCTTCTACACTTACTGGCTTCGGTGTCGGTACCGGAGTAGGTTTAGATGCTGCAGGTGTTTCTACTCGCGTAACAGGTTTTGGAGCAGGTGTAACTGCTTTTGGAGCTTCTACAACTACTTCTTTTTTCGGAGTAGCTTCTACAACAGTTTCTTCTTGCTCAGCAGCTTCTTTATTTTCTTTGCTCCACATAACGCGTTCAACTTCTAGAGAAACATTATTTTTGTTCATCGCTGTTAATGTAACTTTACCAACTTCAGCGTTCCCAGTGAAATCAACAATTTTATAAATAACACTCTTGTTCCAATCCACGTTTCCGCTCAAAAATAATTCTTCGTTACATTTCGGCGTTAAGCCCTCGATTTTAATTTCTGCGTTTACACCGTTTTCACTATATACCATAATTAGCGAAGCATTTACATCTTCGTCTGCTAACATTAGTTCACGTACCATTTTGCCGGTGCGTACTTGCGTTTTCTTCTTAACTGACATTTAATTTCTCCTCTCAAAAATTCAGTAATAATAAAAAAATCGTATAACGAAAAATAATTGCTCACGAAGATTTATGATACCGATAATAAAAGCACCACGTCAACAATTAACTTTAATTATTTTGCATTTTTCTTATTTTCTTTATGAAATTTTTCAATTTGTAAAATTAGACAGAAGAAAAACAGCCTTTTGAAAGGCTGTTAAAATTTAGATGTTTTATATAAAAATTTGTACAAAATATAAAAAGAAAGTGTAACAAGAGCACCTTGCCAAATAGATAAATTATAAAATAAATACGGTTTCGTTTTAAAAAATACGTTTAAAAAAACTGATAAGATAAAGGGTACGAATACTGATAATAAGAGAATTGCTTTTTGTTTCCAGGAAACCAGTATTGTAAAAGAAAAACGTCTAAATAAAGAAAAAGTTATGAAAGCACCAATTGCTAAAACGATAGCAGATAATATTGTTCCAGGAATACTAAATGGAATTCCCGAAGCGTTTGTATCTGAAAATAGTTTTTGCATAAGAGTAGCGAATGTATCATATCCAATTTGAATAGCTAATAATAAACTAACTGCAAATCCAATAACGGCAGTTTGTTGCAAAGTATTCTGATGTTCTGAAGAGCTAATCAATTCATCGCAGTAAGTTTTTAAATCTTTTCCGAAAATATCATGTGCATTTTTACCGTCTTCTTGTGCTTCTAAAAGATGATCCAATATTTCTAAAAGTAATTCCTCCATTTGCTTTTGTGGAACGTTAGTAAAGCGTAAATAAATAAGCATATCACCGTAAGCAGCTTCGTTTTCAGCTGTTAATAACTTTCTTTTTTCATTGTTTAACTTAACCATTTCTTTTTCGGTCATCGTATCGTTACTCCTTTTTAAAGTCAAAATATTCTTTTTTGAAGAAGATTTTGTATAGTGCATAGCAAGAGATAGCCAGTAAAGCACCAATCCAAGGTGAGGTTTGTAATGTAGTATAGGGCTGTTTAATAAATAAAAAGGAAATCCCGATTAATAGTATCCATAGGCTATGGCGTATTAAAAAAATCCCTACATGTCTCCAAATAGTTGTTTTGTTTTTAAATAAATCAATGTTAATAAAGTCGAAGATAAAACGTATGATGAGATGTATGGACAGTATAAATACAAGCAGATAAATGAAATCAATGTGTACAAATTTAAAACGTGTTTCATTTGAAAATAAGGGTAATACCAATGCAATTACGGAAGAAACAGCAAAATATATTGCTAATAGATAACTAGTTATAAATAAAGGAATCGATAATTGTTCCCATAAACTTGGCTTCGGCAGGGCGGCAATTAGTTCGTCACAGTATGTTTGTAAGTTTTTTCCAAAAATATCATAAGCATTTTTTTCTTCTTGTTGTGCTTCAATAAGGTGATCTAGAATTTCAATTAGCAGTTCTTCCGTTTGGTATTCGGGTACTTTAGCTAAGCGGATGTATATTAACATGTCACTATAGGCGGTTTCATTTTCTATAGTTAATAATTTACGCTTTTCGTTATTTAGTTCGATTAAATCTTTCGCCTTCATCCCTATCACTCTCCCTGTAATAAATTGTTCACCGTTGTTGAAACCATTCCCCAGCTTTGTTTAAATTCTTCAAGCTGTTCTAATCCTTTATCGGTTACGTGATAATATTTACGTTTTGGACCGAGTGAGGAGGCTTTTAATGTTCCTTCAATCAATTTTTCTTTTTGCATACGTAACAATAACGGATATATGCTTCCTTCGCTTACGAATGTAAATCCGTGTTTATTTAATTTTGTACTCAGTTCATATCCGTACACTTCTTCTTGTGAAATGATGTATAGGATGCAACCTTCGAGCACACCTTTTAACATTTGGCTGTGCATGATTTCACCACCTTTTACTCAGGTAACTTGCGTTGCAAGGTAGCTGTTATCCAAATTATAACATTCAGTAACTTGCAACGCAAGTTACTGGAGTGGAAAACTTTAATGAGTGTTAATTTTTCATCGTTTCCCATACTAACGAGAGGAGGGAAGTATATGAAACCATTTATGCCAAAACTCGTTTACTTTGAACCGAAGGCACTCGAATATCCGCTTGGAAAAGAGCTGTATGAGAAGTTTACGAAGATGGGATTAGAAATTCGTGAAACGACATCCCATAATCAAATTAGAAATTTGCCAGGTGAAAATGACTTGCAAAAGTATCGTAATGCAAAGGCAACACTTGTCGTTGGGGTGAGGAAAACATTAAAGTTTGATACGTCAAAACCGTCAGCTGAATATGCAATCCCGCTCGCAACGGGGTGTATGGGACATTGTCATTATTGCTATTTGCAAACAACACTTGGGAGTAAGCCTTACGTTCGCGTGTATGTCAATCTTGATGAAATATTTGAGAAGGCAAAGCAGTATATGGATGAAAGAGCACCAGAAATAACAAGGTTTGAAGCGGCTTGTACATCAGATATTGTTGGAATTGATCATTTAACACATGCATTAAAGCGGGCGATTGAATTCATTGGAGAAAGTGAGCATGGGCGTTTACGTTTCGTTACGAAATATTCGCACGTTGATCATTTATTAGATGCAAAACATAATGGGAAAACTCGTTTTCGATTTAGTATTAATTCACGGTATGTAATCAAAAATTTTGAGCCGGGGACATCACCTTTTGAAGAACGAATTGAAGCAGCTCGTAAAGTAGCGGGCGCGGGTTATCCACTTGGGTTTATAGTTGCGCCACTTTATATGCATGAAGGATGGGAAGAAGGATACCGTGAACTATTTGAGCGACTGTACAATGCGCTAAAAGATTTGTCGATACCGAATTTAACATTTGAATTAATTCAACATCGCTTTACAAAACCAGCAAAAAAGGTCATTCAAGAGCGTTATCCGAATACGAAGCTTGAAATGGATGAAGAGAAGCGCAAATATAAATGGGGACGATATGGCATCGGGAAATACGTATATAAAAAAGATGATGCAGAAGTATTGGAAGAAACGATTAGAGGATATATTCATCACTTTTTTCCTAACGCAGAAATTCAATATTTTACATGAAAAGAACTTGTATTGGAATGCAAGTTCTTTTTTCTTTTAAATATTTAGGCTTGTTTTCAACTTGTCACGTTATTCTTTCTGGTGTATCATTTTATTGATTGCTTCGTACGGAATGAGCAAAATGAAATTGGATGGAGGAAACCGATGCCTACCCCTAGTATGGAAGATTATATTGAACAAATTTATTTGTTGATTGATGAAAAGGGTTATGCCCGCGTATCTGATATTGCTGAAGCGCTGAGTGTACATCCATCCTCTGTAACAAAAATGGTGCAAAAATTAGACAAAGATGAATATCTAATTTATGAAAAATATAGAGGGCTTGTATTAACATCAAAAGGTAAAAAAATCGGAGAGCGTCTCGTATACCGTCATGACTTGCTAGAGCAATTTATGCGTATTATCGGTTTGGATGAAAGTAAAATTTACAATGATGTAGAAGGAATTGAACATCATTTAAGTTGGGAAGCAATTGACCGCATTGGTGATCTAGTGCAATATTTTGAACAAGATGAGATTCGAGTGGAAACACTTCGTGGCGTTCAAAAAGCAAATGAAGAGAAAAGTAATTAAGGGGGAACGTATGTCGTTTCCTTTTTTATTTCAACCGAAAAGGATGGGGAAATTATGAAAGCAATTATTTTTGATTTTGATGGATTAATTGTGGACACAGAAACAATATGGTTTCACTCTTTCAGAGACGCCGTTCGTGAGTACGGTGGGGAGTTACCTTTAGAGGAATTTGCAAAATGTATTGGAACGACAGATGATGTACTATATGCATATTTAAATGAGCAATTAAAAGAGAAGTTTAACAAGGATGCATTAAAAGAAAAAGTGAAAACTTTACATAAAGAGAAAATGAAAATACCAGAAGCTCGTGACGGGGTAAAAGAATATTTAGAGGAAGCGAAAGAAATGGGATTGAAAATCGCATTAGCTTCCAGTTCATCTAGAGAATGGGTTACTTCTTTTTTGGAAGAGCTACAAATTCGAGATTATTTTGAAGTCATTAAAACAAGGGAAGATGTTGAGAAGGTAAAACCGGATCCAGCACTTTATCGAATTGCGATAGAAGATTTAGGGATTGATCCGTCTGAAGCTGTTGTATTTGAAGACTCGTTAAACGGATTAAAAGCAGCGATTGCAGCAGGATTAAAGTGCGTTGTTGTACCTAATGATGTGACACGGAATTTACCATTTGAAAATCATCATCTTCGAATTGAAAGTATGAAAGATAAAAGTTTGAAAGAAGTACTACAAAATATAAAAAAAGACCGTATTTCCTAAAAGGAAGCACGGTCTTTCTTTTTGTTTTTTTTACCTTCAATGACAGTTAAATGAGATTGTTTTCTTTTTCGCTTCAAAGTGGAAGGAGCGCCTTTCTTACCTTTGTCATTAGAAGCGTTTGATTTCAAGAAAGAATTGCTTAGGGGTGCTACATTTTGTTTCCCATGTTTGCGGTTCGATTGTTTCGCTGCACGCTTATAAGAGCTTTGCGAATTTGCAGAACCACTAGAATTTGTAAACATCTTGTATAGCAAATAAAAGATACCGACAACAAGTAACATGTACCCAATATTTCTTAATACACCCATTGGATTTGTAATGACAGATGAGACAAGGCCGAATATTGCTAATCCGATAATAAGCATAACTATAGCGAATGTAAACGAACGACCGTTCATAAGGGACACCTCCTAAAAACATATATTAAATTAGTATATTAACGATGAGGAAAGGAGTTGAACACCAATTTTAAATAATTATTGTTTGTTTTCTAAACGTAATAATTCTTCAAACGATGCAATGGCTACTTCCACTTGATCATCTGTTGGTTCTTTCGTTGTTAATAGTTGCAGCCATAATCCGGGATATCCAAGTATGCGTAATACTGGAATATCGCGTAATCGATTTGTAAATTGTAACACTTCAAAAGAAATGCCGAGAACGACTGGAATTAATAAAATTCGGTTTACGACTCTGGCCCAAAGTGGATCTGTAGGGACAAGGAAATAAACAAACATTCCAATAATGACTGTAAATATAATAAAGCTACTGCCACAGCGATAATGAAGGCGAGTTTGTTTTTGAACATTTTCTACAGTCATTGGAAGATTATTCTCATAGGCATTAATTACTTTATGCTCCGCACCATGGTACTGAAATACCCGCTTAATAAGTGGGGTTAAAGAAATAAAGTATATATAGCTCAATAATAGCATGAGCTTAATGACACTTTCGACAATGATTTGCCCTGTATGAGAAGGGAAAATCGGTCTTGTTAATTCAGCTAGTAGTGCAGGAACTGCTGTGAAAATGACTTTACCGAATATGAAAGATAAAACGCCAACTGCTGCAACTCCTAATACCATCGTTAATTTCGATTGTTCTTCTTTGTTATTTGCAATTTGTTCGTCTTCTTCTGGGTGGACATCAAATCGTTCTGAAGCAAAGTTTAAATGTTTTGCTCCATTCGCACTTGCATCCACAATAGCGGCAATCCCTCGTAAAAATGGAATTTTTTTCAGGATAGATAATGCTTTATTACGAACGCGTGGTAATCGATAAAATTCAATCGATTTGTCTTTACGACGAACCGCTGTAACAGTATATTCTCTACCGCCAAACATAACTCCTTCTATGACTGCTTGCCCGCCATATATTTGTTTTGACTCTTCTGCCATGTTAACACCAACCTGTATTTGTTTCTCTCTTATGTAGAAAAAGAGGCAATTGTCATACTGGGTTCTGTCATTTTGAAATAAGACAATCACCGAGTTTCCTTTATTTTATCGACAAATACAAGTATATGACAAGGAAAAATGTTACGAGAGTCGGATATTTCTTATTCTTTTTATAGACAAATTTCGCAGTATTTAAACATGGTTCAAAATAGTTTCGGGCATACTATTGAGCGGAGGTGTCGATGTGAGTCAAGAACAATTAGGAACAAGGAATTTTGTACAAATTGGTTTATTTGGTGGAATCTTTTGGGGGGGGATATGGTATTTCCTTCATATATTTTCATTTACGGAAGCAGGACCGAACTATTTACTTTTACCATTTGCCTTTGGAAGCTGGAAAGAAGGGGTATGGGGCAATGTGTCAGGAATTGTTTGTATGGGACTACTTTCGATTTTAATTGCCTTTTTGTATAAAGCGTTTTTGGCAAAGTTTGAAGGAATTATTCCAGGGATGATTTATGGGCTATTTTGGTGGGCGTTACTATTTTTCGGAATGGGATTAATAGCGCCTGCCATTAAAAGTGCACTCCATTTACCGAAAGAAACAATTGTGACGACGATATGTATTTTTATATTGTATGGTGTGTTTATAGCATACTCTGTTTCCTACGCAGTAAATACCAATAAAGCTGAGCGAGAAGGGGAAGAGAAGACAAACTATTCAAATAAGTGACTCCTATGTTAAAATGTTGTATAGATATTTAATATTAAGGAGTTTTAAACATATGAAAAAGGTACTCCTCGTAAACGGTCCTAACCTAAATCGCCTCGGTGTCAGGGAGGTAAATGTATATGGAAAGGGCACGCTAGCGACACTTGAAGCAGATATGAAGCAAGAAGCAGAAACAATGGGAGTGGAGTTAGAATGTTTCCAATCGAATCATGAAGGTGCGATTATCGATCGTATTCATGAGGCGGAAGATATATATGAAGGGATCATTTTAAATCCTGGAGCATTTACGCATTATAGCTATGCGATTCGAGATGCAATTGCGAGCATTTCGATTCCTGTTATTGAAGTACATATTTCTAACATTCACCAGCGTGAGTCGTTCCGTCACGAATCTGTGACGGCAGCTGTTTGTGCGGGACAAATTGTTGGATTTGGTTTTTATGGCTATAAGTTAGCGTTATTTGCATTAATGGAGAAATTGAGGGAGGCATAAAGTAATGGAGAAAGTCGAAAGAGTAAGAAGTGCATTTGATGAGGCTGGTATTGACGGTATTTTGTTAACAAATGAACATAGTCGTAGATATATGGCTAACTTCACAGGAACAGCTGGTGTTGTACTGATTTCGAAAAATCGTGCTCAATTTATTACAGATTTCCGTTATGTAGAGCAGGCTAGTAAACAAGCGGTTGGATACGAGATTGTACAGCATGCAGGATTAATCATTGATGAAGTTGCAAAGCAAGTGAAGGAACTGGGAATTCAAAAGCTTGGCTTTGAGCAAGATACTCTTACATATAGTTCTTATTCAGCGCATAAAGAAGTAATCGATGCTGAATTTATCCCAACTTCTGGGCTTGTAGAAAAGTTACGCTTGATAAAGACTGATTCAGAGATTAAGATATTAAAGGAAGCTGCACAGATTGCAGATGCTGCCTTTGAACATATTCTATCATTCATTCGCCCGGGAGTATCTGAAATTGAAGTGTCAAATGAACTTGAATTTTTCATGAGAAAACAAGGAGCAACATCTTCTTCGTTTGATATTATCGTTGCTTCAGGTCTTCGTTCGGCATTACCGCACGGCGTGGCATCTGAAAAAGTGATAGAAACAGGAGATTTCGTTACATTAGACTTCGGCGCTTATTACAAAGGATATTGTTCTGATATTACTCGTACGATTGCAGTTGGTGAACCATCTGATAAATTGAAAGAAATTTATAATATCGTTTTAGAAGCACAATTACGTGGTGTGAACGGTATTAAAGCTGGTTTAACAGGCCGTGAAGCGGATGCGTTAACGCGCGATTACATAACGGAAAAAGGATATGGTGAATACTTTGGACACTCTACTGGTCATGGAATTGGTCTTGAAATCCATGAAGCACCAGGTTTAGCGTTCCGTTCTGATACAGTACTTGAACCAGGAATGGCTGTAACAGTAGAACCAGGTATTTATATTCCAGGTATTGGCGGCGTACGTATTGAAGATGATATCATTGTAACAAGTGAAGGTAATGAAGTAATTACGAAATCACCAAAAGAACTTATTATTTTGTAATATACAGGAGGATTTTTTTACATGATTTCAGTAAACGATTTTCGTACAGGTTTAACAATTTCAGTGGACAATGCCCTTTGGCAAGTAATGGATTTCCAACACGTAAAGCCAGGTAAAGGTGCTGCATTCGTTCGCTCTAAACTACGTAACCTTCGCACAGGATCTGTTCAAGAGAAAACATTCCGTGCAGGTGAAAAAGTAGAAAAAGCACACATCGAAAACCGTCGTATGCAATACTTATACGCGAGCGGTGAGTCTCACGTATTTATGGATAACGGAACTTACGAGCAAATCGAACTTGGTGAAAACCAAATCGAGCGCGAACTTAAATTCCTAAAAGAAAACATGGAAGTATCTATTATGACATACCAAGATGAAGTACTTGGTGTTGAACTTCCGAACACAGTTGAATTAAAAGTGTCAGAAACAGAGCCTGGTATTAAAGGCGATACAGCTTCTAACGTAACAAAACCAGCTACATTAGAAACTGGTCTTGTTGTACAAGTACCAATCTTCATTAACGAAGGCGAAATGCTTATCATCAACACTGGTGAAGGTAAATACGTTTCTCGTGCATAGTAGAAAAGCACTCGTGATCATCACGAGTGCTTTTTTTTTATAGGAAATAGGGTAGATAGTAAATAGCAGTGATAATAAAACTAACTAAAACAAGTGAAAGAGTACCCGCCATATATGGAGTGAAAACAATTTGAAATGGTTTTATTTCGCCAGTCTCAACGCCAGTCAGTGTTTTACTTATTGCGTGATCCGTAATGTTGTTTCTATGAGTATTCATAATAATTAACCACATAATTGCAAATATCGCTAAACTACCAAGGAAAAAGGTCTCCATAAATGACCAACTGACCAATTTTGAAAAAAGATAAATAAGAGCTAATTCTATTACAATTGTTAAACTAATTTTCAATACCTTCATACTTTCCCCCCTCATTTTGCACATATAGTCAATTTTTAAAAAATGGCGCGATACGATATGTAGTACACGAGATGACTTTAGTTCTATCTCTCATGCTGCATCGTCTATACTCCCCATCACTACTGAATATACCATAATACCCCATTAGACAATACGAATATTCGGACTACGGATAGAGAAATATTATGTTTTTACTTCTGAAATAGACAACCCCTGCATATGGTTGTACAAATATATTCTTTTTCAGCATATAGCATTAGTAACCGTTATGGGAGAAGGTGGGAGAATGAAACAGTGGCTAGCGGCAATGGAAACATCCGTGCTTGTAATGGGGTTACTTCGGTTGTTTTCAGGTAGCGCGGAAATATTCGCCGCTTTGCTTATGCTTTATGTGAATGATGCGAAGAAAGCATTGTTTATAAATGGTATGTTGGCGTTTGTTGGACCGACCGTATTAATTTTAACAATGACAATAGGCATAGCGAGTGTGGCAAGTGAGATTTCTTTCTTGAAACTCTTTTTTCTAGCGCTTGGAATTGGCTGCATTTTTATCGCGTTGTTGAAATAGTAAGTCGAGTATAGTGGGGAGAAGCTGATGAAAGAAGTATTAGAAGTTTTACCGAAAACGATGAAGCAGCTAGTGGAAAGTTGTAAGCAATACGATGCTCTAGAGGAAATTCGTGTTCGAATTGGAAGACCGCTAGAGTGTATTGCTCATGGCGAAGTGTTTTTTTATGACTATATCGTTACAGCAGAGGATGCCATTTACTTATTGAATAAGTTAAGTCAATTCTCAATTTATACGATGGAAGAGGAATTAAAACGTGGGTATGTGACACTTCGAGGAGGACATAGAATCGGCTTAGCTGGAAAAGTCATTACAGAAAAAAGCGCAGTGAAAATGATTCGAGATGTCTCTTCCTTTAATATTCGTATCGCTCGTCAAAAAATAGGAATTGCTGAACCACTTTTGCCGTATTTGTATGAATCACGATGGTTAAACACGATGGTAATTGGCCCACCGCAAACGGGGAAAACAACACTTTTAAGAGATGTAGCACGTTGCATGAGTCAAGGTGTAAGTGTTTCGAAAATTCCTTCTTGTAAAGTGGGGATTGTTGATGAGCGGTCAGAAATTGCAGGCTGCGTGAAAGGTATTCCGCAATATGACTTCGGCACACGAGTAGATGTGTTAGACGCATGTCCAAAAGCTGAAGGAATGATGATGATGATTCGTTCTATGAGTCCAGATGTTTTGATTGTAGATGAAATTGGACGTAAAGAAGATAGTGAAGCAATTATGGAGGCGGTGCATGCTGGGGTTCAGCTTTTTATAAGCGCACATGGATTTTCTTATGATGATGTTGTGAAACGTCCATCACTAAAAGCGGTGCTGGAGCTCGGTATATTTGATAGGTTTGTGGAGCTATCAAAAGCAAGAGGGCCAGGAACAGTTATGCAAGTAAAAGATAAATATGGAAAATCGGTATTACCTCATAGAAAGGCTGAGGGCGTATGGTAAAAATATTTGGTGCAGTGTTAATCGTTGCGGTCAGCACCTTTTTCGGATTTTCATACGCTAAAAGATACAGTGAGAGACCAAGGCAACTTAGATTATTAAAAGCGGCACTTCAATCATTAGAGGCAGAAATTATGTATGGGCACACACCTTTGTCTGAAGCTGCCGAGCGATTAGTGAAACAAATGCCTAAGCCGTTAAATTGGATATTTCAAAGTTTTGCTAGAAGGCTAGAAGGCGGAGAACAAACAGTAAGAGAAGCTTGGATAGATAGTTTGAAAGAAAATTGGAAGCTAACAGCATTTCAACAAACTGAGTACGAAATTTTGCAGCAATTTGGCGAAACGCTCGGACAACATGATCGAGAATCACAACAAAAACATATTCGCTTATGTATTACACATTTAGAGAGAGAAGAAGAGGAAGCGAAAGCATTACAACTGCAATACGAAAAAATGATCAAGAGCTTAGGGGTACTAGCGGGTCTACTTATCGTAATTTTACTGCTATAGGAGGGAGAAAGGCGATGTCCATTGATGTTGGATTAATATTTCAAATCGCCGGAATCGGCATTGTTTTAGCTTTTATTCATACCGTACTAAAAGAATTAAAGCGAGAGGATATTGCAAATTGGGTTATCCTTGTCGGTTTTGTCGTTATTTTATTTCATGTGGCATTTTTAATTAATACGCTATTCGACAAGATTAAGAGTGTCTTTCTCTTCCAGTAAAGGAGGCGGTTCGAATCGAAATTATACAAATTGTCGGATTAGGCCTCGTTGCTACGTTTTTAGCAGCTGTATTGAATCAGCATAAATCTAGCATTACGTCGTTATTTATTGTGTTCGTAGGTAGCGTGATGTTTCTTCTTTTAATTGATCAAATTCACTCTATTTTACAAATGATTGAGAGAGTAGCGAGTGAAGCAAAAGTTAGCAACGTATATGTAGAAACGTTGCTAAAAATTATTGGAATTGCTTATATTGCTGAGTTTGGAGCACAAATTACAAAAGATGCAGGGCAGGGGGCAATCGCTTCGAAAATTGAATTAGCTGGAAAAATCTTGATTTTAGTAATGGCGATTCCTATTTTGACGGTTGTCATTGAAACTATTCTCGGATTTTTACCGACGGGATAAGGGGGAGTGAATGTTGAGGGGGTTTGGAGCTAAGCTGCTATTTGCTTGCTTCCTTTTCTTTTCTTTACCGGTTGTTGTACAAGCTTCTCCTGTAGAAACAAACGTCGTTGATCAACAATTGGATAAGCTCGGAATTGAAGATGTGAAGCAATTTTGGGACGGGCTTGTTACAAAATATGGAGGTTATTTACCAGAGAGTCAAAAAGGTAGTTTTATGGAGTTTGTAAAGGGAGAAAAAGAAATTTCTATAAAAGAGTGGATGCTAGGTTTATTAAAGTATTTATTTCACGAGCTTGTTGCAAATGGGAAGCTGCTGGGAACGCTCATTATGCTTACAATTTTTAGTGCATTGTTGCAATCACTGCAATCTGCATTTTCAAAGAGTAGTGTAAGTAAAATTGCGGATGCAGTTGTATATATGGTACTTATTATTTTCGCTTTAAATAGTTTTTATGTCGTCATGACATATGCAAGAGAAACGATACAAACAATGGTAGATTTCATATTAGCGCTATTGCCAATCTTGCTTGCACTCATAGCAACTGGAGGTGGTGTTGTATCTGTATCGTTTTTTCATCCGATTATCATCTTTTTAATGAACACGAGCGGGCTTTTGATGAATTATATCGTTCTACCACTTTTATTACTTGCAACGATATTAAGTATTGTAAGTACGATGAGTGATCAATATAAAGTTACGAAATTGTCCAAGCTTCTGCAAAACGTTAGCGTTGGGATTATCGGTATTTTTTTAACGATTTTTTTAGGGGTATTATCTGTACAAGGAACAGCGACAGCTGTTGCTGATGGAATAGCTGTGAAAACTGCTAAATTTGTAACAGGGAACTTTATTCCCGTAGTAGGAAGAATGTTTACAGAGGCGGCGGATACTGTTATTAGTGCATCGGGATTATTAAAAAACACAGTCGGAATTATCGGGCTCGTCATTCTATGCTTAATTGTTGCTTTTCCAGCGATTCAAATTTTTTGTATCGCGTTTATTTATAAATTCGCAGCAGCAGTATTACAGCCAGTTGGCAGCGGAGCAATTATTCAATGTTTAGATATTATCGGGCGAAGCATCATTTATGTATTTGCTTGCTTAGCTATCGTATCATTTATGTTCTTTTTAAGTATCACAATTATTATTGCTGCGGGGAACATTACACTTATGATGCGGTAGGAGGTGAAGGGTATGCAATTTGTTACAGAGTGGATTAGAAATATTATCGTTTTTTTACTCTTAGCGACAATGCTTCATCTTATTCTTCCAAATTCAAATTTGCAAAAGTACGTTAAATTCGTTGTAAGTCTATTATTAGTTGTTTTAATCTTAACGCCCCTTTTTAAACTACTGCAAACAGATGTGAATGAAGTAATCGCAAATTTTAATGAAGAGAAGTACGTAGCAGAAGGATCTGTAAAAAATTCAATAGATTCGAAGAAAAAAGAAATACAAGCTCTAACACGTGCATATAGTTTAGAAGAGATGGCTACCAAAATGAAAAAAGAAGTAGGAAAAGAATTCGAGAAAAAGTATGGTATGACAGTCTCTGAAATACAAATAGTCGCAGCGGAAAGTACAGCGGAAGTAAAGTCAGCAAAAGATATTCAAACTGTTGTTGTGACGTTGAAAGAAAAAGAACGTAGTAAAAATGATGCAATCGAAACAGTAAAACCAGTTGAAATTAACACGAAGGAACCTCCGAAAAAAGTAGAAGAAACGAATGTGGAAATGAAAGATTTCTTTTCAAGCAGATGGCAACTAGAGAATAAACAAATCCAAGTTCAAATGGAAGGGAGGACAGGTAGAGTAAATGGACAATAAAGATAAAAATTCGAAGTTCTCATTTTTTCGAAACTTATTGAATGGGGATGAAAAAGAAAGCAATGAGAAGGGAAAAAAGATAACACCTAAGTTTTTACTTGTCCTACTCATACTTGGGATTTTGCTTATGTTTTCTAGTAGTCTTTTTTCAAGTAAAAAAGAAGAAGTACCTGTATTTAAAGAACAAAAAACGCAAAACCAAGAAAAAGACGTACCAACTTTTGGACAAAAAAATAATGATAGTATGTCAAATGTAGAAAAGTATGAAAAAGCGTATGAACAAGAATTAAAAGCAGCTTTAGAAGAAATAGCGGGAGTAAAAAATGTAACGATTAAAGTGAATTTAGATTCATCTGAAGAAAAAATATTAGAAAAAAATACAGTGAAACGTTCACAAACAACAGGTGAAACAGATAAAACAGGCGGTCAGAGGAAAGTAGAAGATGAGTCCCTTGATGAAAAGACCGTCATTATACGTGAAGGGGATAAAGAAACTCCCGTTGTTTTACGAACAGAGAAACCGAAAGTGCGAGGTGTTCTTGTCGTAGCAAAGGGAGTGGATAATATACAAGTTAAAGCGATGGTAAAAGAAGCTGTCATACGGCTGCTAGATGTACCAGCCCATCGCGTTTCAGTTTCACCGAAAAATTGATAGGGAGGAAATAAAGTGTTAAAAAAACAAACGGTTTGGCTATTAACGATGTTAAGTTTAGTTGTTGTACTATCTGTTTATTACGTAACAACTCCTGACAAAATGAATACAGCATCGCCGGCAACAGGTGAAAAGATTGGACAAGAAAAACAAGGTACTGACAAAGCAGTAACAAATGAAGCACCTAAAGAAACGCCAAAAAAAGAAAATACAAGCAAGGAAACATCAAATAAAGAAACAAATAAAGAAACAGACAAAAAAGAGAGTGCTAACAAAGAAACAAGTAAAAAAGATGCTAACGTAACAGTTCAATCAAGTGATGAAAATTTCACAGCGTTACGTATGCAAATGGAAGATCAGCTAAGTGAACAAAAATCAAGATTACAAGAAGTCATGAATTCAGCAAAATCTTCAGCAACAGAAAAGAGTAAAGCGAAAGATAATTTTGATGCAATTACTACAATGGAAACGAAGCAAGAATTACTTGAGACAGTGATTAAGTCTCAAGGAGGATATAAAGATGCCCTTGTAAGAGCTGATGGAACTGACATTAAAGTAACTGTGAAAGCAGCAAAGCATTCACAAAAAGAAGCGAATAAAATTATACAGCTTGTAAGAAGTGAAGGCGGATCAAAAGATGTAGGTGTGAAATTTGATCCACCAACAAAATAAAAACTAATAATCCGCGGGGGAATCCCTCGCGGATTATTAGTTTTTACGAATCGGATTGTTTGAAAATAGTTATAGAAAAAAAGCTATCATTTTCGATAGCTTTTTTCTGTTTCGTCTTTGTAGTTGTTTTTATTATGTTCAACTCGGAACGGAGAAATACGCTGTGAGTAAAAGATTAGCGGTTCATGGTAATGATGATTACTTTTTCCGGATTTGACGTGGATGAAGAGAACGAATGCCCAGACCATTACGGCAGGTAAGAAGAGAATGAGCCATATCATATGTCCACACCTCGATACGATATATTTTCTACACTTTGAACATACTATTCTTATATGAAGGAATGATGAACGGTGTGTAAACAAAAAAAAAATATTTGGTAAAAATATGTTGTTGACTATAGATGAGGTGAAGAGTGGAGCGGTAATGATTTGTTTATTGTGTAGCATTGTGAAAAAAGTAAGGAATGTTTTTTTAGAAGTGGTCTTGCCAATTTTGTGTGAAACTTGGTATTATTACTAGGTAATAAATTTTTATTGGAATAATATTTTTACAGGAGTTTCGATTTATTATAAAGAAATATAAATTGGAATGTTTAAAAAATTTATCGTAAGATGGAAATAGCAATTATTTCTATTAGTAAATGAAATGCATTTTCTAATAGAGTACATCGTATTTTTACAGTCAATCTAGTTTTAGTGACGATAATCTGTAAAAACGGGACAAACAAGAGTATGGGAGTGGATTTTACATGTTTAAAATTCAAGAAGTTCGTGAATTAATTAAATTAATTGATAGCTCTAATATTGATGAATTTGAATACAAAAAAGATGGTACGACAATCAAAATGAAAAAGCGTGGTAATGAAGTTGTTGCGGTGCAAGCACCTGTAGCAAAACAAGTCGTGCAACCAGTAGCACCTGTTGAAGTTGAAACAACAGTAGCGGCAGCACAAGTGGAAGTACCAAAACAAGAAGAGCAAAAAGTGGTTCAAAATGAAAACCTACATAAAATTACATCACCGATGGTAGGTACATTCTATTCTTCATCTTCGCCTGATACACCTGCATATGTAAGTGTAGGAGACAGAGTATCAAAAGATTCTATCGTATGCATTGTTGAGGCTATGAAGTTATTTAATGAAATCGATGCAGATGTAGATGGGGAAATTGTTGAGATTCTTGTTAATAATGGACAGCTTGTTGAGTATGGACAACCGCTATTTCTTGTAAAAGCGTAATAAGGGAGTCTTTGTGATGATAAAAAAAGTATTAATAGCCAATCGTGGGGAAATTGCTGTACGAATTATTCGTGCTTGTAAAGAAATGGATATTGAAACAGTCGCAATTTATTCAGAAGCAGATAAAGAGTCACTTCACGTACAAATTGCTGATGAGGCGTATTGTGTAGGACCAACGATTTCGAAAGAAAGCTATTTAAATTTGACGAACATTATTAGTGTTGCGAAGTTAACAGGCTGTGATGCTATTCATCCAGGATACGGATTTTTAGCAGAGAATGCAGATTTTGCAGAGCTATGCCGTGAATGTAACTTGATTTTTATCGGTCCAAGTCCAGAAGCTATTTCAAAGATGGGCACAAAAGACGTTGCTCGTGATACAATGAAAGAAGCAGGGGTTCCGATTGTACCAGGTTCACAAGGGATTATTAAAAATACCGAAGAAGCGATCGAGCTTGCTAATCAAATTGGATATCCAGTTATTATTAAAGCAACTGCAGGTGGCGGCGGAAAAGGTATTCGTGTTGCACGCCATGAAGAAGAGCTTGTAAAAGGAATTCAAATTACACAGCAAGAAGCTAGTACCGCTTTTGGGAACCCTGGTGTATACTTAGAAAAGTACGTTGAAGATTTCCGCCATGTTGAGATTCAAATAATGGCAGATACACATGGAAATGCCATTCATTTAGGAGAGCGTGATTGTACAATTCAGCGCCGCTTGCAAAAACTACTAGAAGAAAGTCCATCACCTGCACTTGATGAAAATGTTCGCAAGCAGATGGGTGATGCGGCAGTTAAAGCGGCGGTAGCGGTTGATTATACAGGTGCTGGTACGGTTGAGTTTATTTATGAATATAGAACGAAAAGCTTTTATTTCATGGAGATGAATACGAGAATTCAAGTTGAGCATCCAGTTACTGAAATGGTAACAGGGATGGATTTAATTAAAGAACAAATTCGTGTTGCTTCTGGAGAAAAGTTATCGTTACAGCAAGAAGAAGTACAATTTAATGGTTGGGCAATTGAATGCCGAATTAATGCGGAAAACCCTGCCAAAAAATTTATGCCATCCCCAGGTAAAGTAGAAATGTACTTGCCACCAGGCGGATTTGGTATTCGCGTCGATTCAGCTGTATATCCGGGATATTCAATCCCACCTTTCTATGATTCGATGGTTGCTAAATTAATTGTTCACGGAAAAACACGTGAAGAGGCAATTGCAAAAATGAAGCGTGCACTCAGTGAGTTTGTCATTGAAGGCGTACATACAACAATCCCGTTCCATTTGCAATTGCTAGATCATCCTGATTTTGTAAAAGGTGAGTTTAATACGAAGTTTTTGGAAGAGCATGAACTTGTGACGCAGTGATACATTAAAGGAGGTTTTTTTTCATGGCTGAACATATGTTAGATATGGGTCAAGATACAACTCTTGGTAAAGTAGAAATTGCACCAGAAGTAATTGAAGTAATCGCAGGTATTGCAGCTGCTGAAGTAGAAGGTGTAGCGGCAATGCGTGGTAATTTTGCTACAGATGTTGTTGAGAAGTTAGGTAAGAAAAATCATGGTAAAGGTGTAAAGGTTGAATTAGCAAACGAAGATATTATCGTTGACCTTTATGTTGTAATGTATTTTGGCGTAGCAATTCCAGTTGTTGCACAAAAGATTCAAGACAACATTCGCCAGGCACTCTTTACAATGACAGGGCTTGAGCCAAAAGAAGTGAATGTTCACATCGTTGGCGTAACATTCGAAACACAAAAAACAGAAATTGAACCAGTGTAAGAATGAAAAAGGTGCCTAGTAACATAGGCATCTTTTTTATCGTTTCATTTCTTCACAAATTAAAACCCTCTAATTATTATACTATTTCAAAAAATAAGAAATCAAAAAGAAGATGTTTCGTTTTTCCAAAAAACGTACATTGTGATAAGATATGGAACTTGAAGTTAATCTTTTTATTATTTTTCAGCCTTGTAACCCGTGTATGAAACGATAAATTGTGTTATTATCATTGTATTATAAGGTTGGAAAATCAATGAAAACTGTAAGAGTAAGTGAATTGACGGCTTATAAATTATAATAATATAACAAAGCATAAGGAAAGACTTGAAGCATAAAGGAGAGTTACAATGAAACGTAGGACGGCTAGAGAAAGAGCTATGCAAGCATTATACCAAATGGATATTACAGGTGAATTAGAACCGAAAGTAGCGGTGGAAAACACGCTAGATGAAGGTGAAGAAACAAATGATTTTCTAGAATCACTTGTAGTAGGTTTTGTAGAAAATAAAGAAGTAATTGATGAAGCGATTCGTCAAAACTTAAAAAAATGGAAGCTGGAGCGTATTAGTATTGTTGATCGCAGTATTTTACGTGTAGCTGTGTATGAAATGAAATACATGGAAGAAATTCCACACAACGTAACAATTAACGAAGCGATTGAAATTGCTAAAACATTTGGGGATGAGGAATCTCGTCGTTTTATTAACGGCGTTTTATCTAATATAAAAGATACACTGTAATTTCTTTAAGGGGGAATCTTAAAATGGTAGCAGTAATCATCAAAGGAAATGAAGTTGCGGAGAAAAAACGAGCACAATTAACAGAAGAAGTTGTGAAGTTGAAAGAGCAAGGGATTGAACCAGGATTAGCAGTTATTCTAGTTGGAGAAGATCCAGCATCTCGTTCTTATGTAAAAGGAAAAGAAAAGGGCTGTGAACAAGTAGGAATCTATTCAGAGCTAATTGAACTTCCTGAAACAATTACTGAGGAGCGTTTGCTTGCTGAAATCGATCGCTTAAATGGCGATGACCGTATTAATGGCATTTTAGTGCAATTACCTTTACCAAAACATATTGAAGAAAAAGCTATCATTGAAAGAATTTCACCAGAAAAAGATGTAGATGGATTTCACCCAATCAGCGTGGGACGTATGATGACGGGACAAGATACATTCCTTCCATGTACACCGCACGGTATCGTAGAATTAGTAAAAGAAACAAATCTTGATATCTCAGGAAAACATGTTGTAGTAATTGGAAGAAGTAATATTGTCGGCAAGCCAGTGGGGCAATTGTTCTTAAATGAAAATGCAACTGTCACATATTGTCATTCTAAAACACAAAATATGAAAGAGTTAACGAAGTTAGCTGATATTTTAATCGTAGCTGTTGGACGACCTAAAATGGTAACAGCTGATTATATTAAAGAAGGAGCGGTTGTAATCGACGTTGGTGTGAACCGTTTAGAAACAGGTAAACTTTGTGGTGATGTTGACTTTGACAACGTGTTAGATGTTGCAGGGTATATTACACCTGTGCCAAAGGGTGTTGGTCCAATGACGATCACAATGCTTCTTCATAATACTGTTGAATCTGCTAAGCGTGCAGGTGTCGTTTGTAAATAATTTGAGTCGGCTATGAGGAGAGAGAAATGGAAAAACAATATTTAACCGTTACAGCGTTAACACGCTATATAAAAACAAAAATAGAATATGATCCGCATTTGCAGTCTGTTTGGTTAAAAGGTGAAATTTCCAACTTTAAAAATCATAGTCGTGGCCACATGTACTTTACATTGAAAGATGAAAATGCAAGAATCGCAGCGGTTATGTTTGCGGGTCATAATCGTAATATTAAATTCAGACCTGAAAATGGGATGAAGGTACTTGTGAAAGGGAAAATTTCCGTTTACGAGGCGAGTGGTTCTTATCAAATTTATATTCAAGACATGCAGCCTGACGGAGTCGGAAACCTGCATTTAGCTTACGAACAATTAAAGGTTCGTTTAGAGGAAGAAGGTTTGTTTTCTCAAGTTTATAAAAAAACAATTCCTCCTTATGCTAAAACAATAGGTGTGATTACGTCGCCAACAGGGGCAGCGATTCGTGATGTTATAACAACGATTAAACGTCGTTATCCAATTGGAAATGTTATTGTGTTTCCGGTACTTGTACAGGGGGAGTCAGCAGCTCCCTCAATTGTACAAGCGATTCGTACAGCGAATGAAATGGGAGAGATAGATGTCCTAATCGTTGGGCGAGGGGGAGGCTCTATTGAAGAGTTATGGGCTTTCAATGAAGAAATGGTAGCAAGGGCAATCTTTAAGAGTGAGATCCCTATTATTTCGGCAGTAGGCCATGAAACAGACTTTACAATTGCGGATTTTGTTGCCGATTTACGTGCGCCAACACCGACTGCAGCAGCTGAGCTGGCAGCGCCTAACATTATAGAGTTACAAGAAAAGGTATTACAAAGAACTCTAAGATTGCAAAGAGCAATGAGAGAGTTAGTACATAAAAAAGAAGAAAAACTACAAGTATTGCAAAAATCTTATGCGTTCCGTTATCCAAGACAAGTATATGAGCAAAAAGAAGAGCAATTAGATAGAGCGTTAGAACAGCTTGTTTTAGCGAAAGAGCGCTATATTGATAAAAAGGTAAATCAGTTAAAACAGCTTTCATTTTATTTAGAGAAGCACCACCCAGCTCAAAAAATTATGCAAACGAAGGTAGCGGTTGAAACATTGCAAAAGCAATTGCAACGTGAAATGCAAACATTACTTCAAACGAAAGAATTTGCCTTTGTAAGAGCTGCTCAAAAACTTGAAGCGTTAAGTCCGCTTAAAGTAATGATGAGAGGGTACGGGCTTGTATATGATGAAGAGAAGCAAGTGTTAAAAAGTGTGAAAGATGTCAGCCTTGGAGATGCTGTTTCAGTTCAATTACAAGATGGAATACTAGATTGTAGCGTATCAGGCATAGAGGAGCGTGAATTGAATAATGGAAAATAAATTAAGCTTTGAAGAGGCAATTTCGCAACTTGAGCACCTCGTTTCTAAGCTAGAGCAAGGTGACGTACCTTTAGAAGAAGCAATTTCTTATTTTAAAGAGGGTATGGAATTATCTAAGCTTTGTGATGAGAAGTTGAAGAACGTACAAGAACAAATGGCAGTTATTCTTGGGGAAGATGGAGAGCTTGAACCGTTTACTGCTTTAGGAGATGAAGCATAGTGACTATTGCTTTTGATACTTTTTTGAAAGAAAGTAAAACTTTCGTAGAAGAGAAGCTTGTAAGCTATGCAAATGAATTACAATGTCCAAATGTACTTCGTGAAGCGATGGCATATTCTTTGGAAGCGGGTGGAAAGCGTCTCCGCCCGTTACTTTTATTTGCGACATTACAAGCGTTTGGTAAAGAAAGAAATCTTGGAATAGGTGCAGCTTGTGCTCTTGAAATGATACATACATACTCGTTAGTTCATGATGATTTACCTTGTATGGATGATGATGATTTAAGAAGAGGTAAGCCCACAAATCATAAAGTATTTGGTGAAGCGATGGCAGTTTTAGCAGGCGATGGTTTGTTGACGTATGCTTTTCAAGTTATTATGGCATATGAACAAAAGGAAATCTCTGCTGAAAAAAAAGTAAGACTTGTACTTGAGCTTGCAAAAGCGGCAGGACCAGAAGGAATGGTTGGCGGACAAGTGGCAGATATGGAAGCTGAAGGGAAACAGCTTACGATTGATGAGTTGGAGTATATTCATAAGCATAAGACTGGGAAACTACTTGAATTCGCTGTACTTGCAGGATCGATACTTTCTGATGCCACAGAAGAACAAGAAGAAAAGTTACTTGCGTTTGCAAAATATATCGGCCTAGCTTTCCAAATTCGAGATGATATTTTAGATGTGGAAGGAACCGAAGAAGAGATTGGAAAACCGATTGGTAGTGATGTTTCCAACGAAAAGAGCACATATACGACGTTATTTACTGTAGATAGAGCAAAGGATATTTTAGAAGAAACAATTGCAAAAGCAAAAGGTGCTATTGGTTCCTTGCAATTACAAGATGAATATTTACTATCTATTTGCGATTTGATTGCAAAACGTAATAACTAATATAACAGCGTTTCCATTTGTTGAGTCATTCATCATTTTATGATATAAATGTAGGAAAAGGTTTTTCTTTTCTTGTTATTGGCAAAAATATATGTAGATTACATTGCCGTTATCACTTCGTGTTAGCGGCTATTTTTTTCATCGCCTAAAGAAATATGGTTTATAATAGGATTAGGGCGCAATAGACTGGTTAATTGCAGGACAAGGTGAAAAATAAAAAAAGATAATTTCTTGTTTTGTGTAAATGTTTTTTATAATATTTGACATGTTGACAGATTATGAAATGAAAGTGAGTGATCCATGTGGATCTAACGCAAATTCAAAACCCTAGTTTTTTGAAAGATATGTCTATCGGTGAACTAGAGGGATTGAGTGAGGATATTCGTAAGTTTTTAATTGAAGAGCTCTCTCAAACAGGTGGACATATTGCACCTAATTTAGGTGTAGTAGAACTCACAATTGCTCTGCATAAATTATTTGATAGTCCGAAAGATAAATTTTTATGGGACGTAGGACATCAATCCTATGTACATAAAATTTTAACAGGACGTGCAAAGGAATTCGGTACATTAAGGCAATATCAAGGTCTATGTGGTTTCCCAAAACGTTGCGAGAGTGAGCATGATGTATGGGAAACTGGCCATAGCTCAACATCATTATCTGCTGCAATGGGAATGGCTCTAGCACGTGATTTAAAGAAAACGAAAGAATATGTTATACCAATCATTGGAGATGGTGCTCTAACCGGCGGAATGGCTTTAGAGGCATTGAACCATATTGGGCATGAAAAAACAGACATGATTGTTATTTTGAATGATAATGAAATGTCAATTGCACCAAACGTTGGTGCGCTTCATAATGTACTTGGACGTCTACGTACCGCAGGGAAATACCATTGGGTAAAAGATGAACTAGAGTATATATTAAAGAAAATCCCAGCAGTCGGTGGGAAAGTTGCTGCGACAGCAGAGAAAATAAAAGATAGTCTTAAATATTTACTAGTATCCGGTGTCTTTTTCGAAGAATTAGGCTTTACATATTTAGGTCCAGTTGATGGGCACGATTATGAAAAGTTATTCGAAACGTTGCAATATGCAAAGAAAACAAAAGGCCCAGTGCTTGTTCATGTTATTACGAAAAAAGGAAAAGGTTATAAACCAGCTGAGAGTGATGTTATTGGAACTTGGCATGGAACAGGACCTTATAAAATTGAATCAGGTGACTTCGTTAAACCGAAAGAAGTTGCACCAGCATGGAGTGCTGTTGTTAGTGATACAGTACTTAAGCTAGCGAGAACGGATGAGCGTATCGTTGCAATTACACCTGCAATGCCTGTTGGATCGAAACTTGAGAAATTCCAAAAAGAATTCCCGGATCGTATGATTGATGTAGGTATTGCAGAACAGCATGCTACAACAATGGCGGCGGGTATGGCAACGCAAGGAATGAAGCCATTCTTAGCGATTTATTCAACATTTTTACAAAGAGCATATGATCAAGTTGTTCATGATATATGTCGCCAAAATTTAAATGTCTTCATCGGAATCGATCGCTCTGGTTTAGTAGGAGCAGATGGTGAAACGCATCAAGGTGTATTTGACATCTCATTCTTACGTCATTTGCCGAATATGGTACTTATGATGCCGAAAGATGAAAATGAAGGGCAACATTTAGTATATACGGCGATGCAATATGAAGATGGACCAATCGCATTACGTTATGCGCGCGGTAATGGACTTGGTGTTCATATGGATGAAGAATTAAAGGCGATTCCAATCGGTACTTGGGAAACGTTAAAAGAAGGTACACAAGCGGCTATTTTAACATTTGGTACGACAATACCAATGGCAATGGAAGCAGCTGAGCGTCTTGAAAAGGCTGGAGTTTCAGTGAAAGTAGTGAACGCTCGCTTTATTAAACCGATGGATGAAGCATATTTACATGATCTCTTAGGGAAAAATATACCGATTTTAACGATTGAAGAAGCTTGCTTAATTGGTGGTTTTGGAACGGGAGTAGTTGAATTTGCATCTGAGAACGGGTACCATAGTGCGTTAATTGAACGAATGGGTATTCCAGACCGTTTCATAGAACACGGTAGTGTAACAAAATTATTAGAAGAAATTGGTTTAACGACAGATGCTGTTGTAGACCGTATTCATACAATGATTCCATCAAAACAAAAAAGGGCGTAACAAATGAGTGCAAAAAAAGAAAGAGTAGATGTACTATTAGTAGAGCGAGGACTTATAGAAACACGTGAGAAAGCAAAACGCGCCGTTATGGCCGGACTTGTATATGCGAATGAGATGAGACTTGATAAGCCAGGAGAGAAGATCCCACAAGATACAGAGATTACGGTGAAGGGACAAGTTATGCCGTATGTAAGCCGTGGTGGTTATAAACTTGAAAAGGCATTGGAGACATTTCACCTGGATTTACAAGATAAAGTTATGATAGATATTGGTTCATCAACTGGTGGCTTTACAGATTGTGCGCTTCAAAACGGAGCGAAATTATCTTATGCATTAGATGTAGGATACAATCAACTTGCGTGGAAATTGCGTCAAGATGAGCGTGTTGTCGTAATGGAACGGACAAACTTCCGTTACGTGACACCAGCAGACTTAGAACGTGGTTTACCGCAATTTGCTAGTATCGATGTTTCATTTATATCATTAAAGCTTATACTGCCGGTTTTAAAAACAATGCTTATGCCTAATGGGGATGTAGCAGCGTTAATTAAACCACAGTTTGAAGCTGGAAGAGAGCAAGTTGGGAAAAAAGGTATCGTTCGTGATCGAAAAGTACATGAGGCTGTCGTAGAAATGATTGTCGACTTTGCTATAAAAGAAGGATACGACGTAGAAGGTTTAACATTCTCACCAATTACGGGCGGGGATGGTAATATTGAATTTTTAATTCATCTGAAATGGCATGGTGAACGTGAGAATGGCGAAAATCATTCTCCAGTTTCTGTTGAGCAAGTAGTTACAGAGGCGCATGATGTCCTAAAACAAAAAGGAAAAGGGGAATAACATATGTTGTTCCTCTTTTTGTTGTAATTGTATAATGATTGTAAAAACAATTGTGTACAAGCAACGAATTATAAGTTAACATAAATAAGTGAAGTATACCAATGTTTAAACTATGGTAAGAGATAGTGTGAGGTGCAAATGTATGAATAAAGGTCAGCGCCATATTAAAATCAGGGAAATTATTGCGAACAAAGAAATTGAAACACAAGATGAATTAGTTGATATTTTACGTAATGAGGGATTTAATGTAACGCAAGCAACAGTATCGCGCGATATTAAAGAACTGCACTTAGTGAAAGTGCCATTACATGATGGGCGCTATAAATATAGCTTGCCAGCAGATCAACGATTTAACCCGTTACAAAAATTAAAACGCAATCTAGTGGATTCATTTGTAAAATTAGACACGGCAGGACATATGCTTGTGCTAAAAACATTGCCTGGTAACGCTCATTCACTTGGAGCACTTATTGATCATTTAGAGTGGGATGAGATCATCGGAACCATCTGTGGTGATGATACTTGCTTAATTATTTGCCGTACACCTGAAGATACAGGTGTTGTCTCTGATCGTTTCTTAAATATGTTGTAAAAAAAAATCTTGTTTGCTTTCCTCTGTAAAGTGGAAAGTGAACAGGATTTTTTTATTGGTTAAAAATGTGAATTCTTAATTGTAATATAATATTTTCTTTGAATAAAATTAGAAAATAGGTGGATTGACCCGTAAAACGAATGTTTGGTACAATGGAGCGGTTAGAAAAGTAATTTATACATACAAACATATAGTTTGACTATTTGAATGAAGAACTGAGAAAAGCCCTTAATAGGGGATTAGTTTATAACGAGGTGAATGGGGCATTGTTATCGGAATTATCGATTAGAAACTTTGCTATTATTGAGGCATTAAATATTTCTTTTCAAAAAGGGTTAACGGTTTTAAGTGGTGAAACAGGGGCCGGAAAATCGATTATTATTGATGCGATTAGTTTACTTGTAGGTGGCCGTGGTTCAGCGGAATTTGTTCGATACGGAACAGAAAAAGCTGAGATAGAAGGACTATTTTATGTAGAAGATGATAAGCATCCGTGTATTGAAAAGGCAGAAGAGTTGGATATAGAAATAGAAGACGGCATGATTATTTTGAAGCGTGATATCGCTGCAAACGGAAAAAGTGTATGTCGTGTAAATGGGAAACTGGTCACCCTTAGTATATTAAAGGAAATTGGAAAAACACTTGTTGATATTCATGGGCAGCACGAAACACAAGATTTAATGAATGAAGAGCGTCATATGTTTATGCTTGATCATTTTGATGGAGATCGCATTGTTAAACAATTGGGTATATATCAAAATGTATACGCTGACTATGAGAAATTAAAAAAACAGTTAAAATCGTTAAGTGAAAATGAACAACAAATGGCGCATCGCTTAGATTTAATTCAATTCCAGCATGAAGAAATCAGTAAGGCGGATTTAAAGATGGATGAAGAAATTGAATTAACTGAAGAACGATTGCAAATTTCTAATTTCGAAAAAATTTACAAAGCATTAGGCGATGCATATCGCTCATTAAGCGCTGACGGACAAGGGTTAGATAATGTACGAAGCGCAATGGGACAAATGGAGAGTATTACACATTTAGATGAAGTTTATCAAGAAAATCATGATTCAATTGCAAATAGCTACTACTTATTAGAAGAAGTTGCATATCAACTTAGAGAAAAGCTCGATATGATGGAATATGATCCGAAGCGTTTAGACGAAATTGAAACGCGTTTAAATGAAATTCGTATGCTAAAGAGAAAATATGGAAATACTGTAGAAGAGATTTTAGCGTATGCTGATAAAATTGAACAAGAAATTTTTACGATTGAAAATAAAGACGTTCATATTGAAACGACGAAGAAGCAATTAAAGGAATTAGAAAGTGTTATTCTGCAAGAAGCAACGTCGTTAAGTAATATGCGTCATGAGCTTGCAGAGCATCTTACAAATGCCATTCATCAGGAATTAAAAGAATTATATATGGAGAAAACAAAATTTGAAGTGAGAATCATGAAGAGAGAAGGAAATGCTGAAGAGCCTCTTGTTGAGGGTGCCCCGGTAAGACTTACGGCGGATGGCTACGATCATGTGGAATTTTATATTTCAACAAATCCAGGTGAGCCGCTAAAACCACTTTCAAAGGTCGCTTCCGGCGGAGAGTTATCTCGTATTATTTTAGCTTTAAAAAGCATTTTTTCTAAGCATCAAGGTGTTGCATCTGTTATTTTTGATGAAGTGGATACTGGTGTAAGTGGTCGGGTTGCACAGGCTATTGCGGAAAAAATTTATCGAGTATCAGTAAACTCGCAAGTACTTTGTATTACGCACTTACCTCAAGTAGCTTCAATGGCGGATTCACATTTATTTATTCGAAAACAAGTAGCGAATGATCGGACAATTACATCAGTTACCGTTTTAACTATGGAGGATAAAGTAACAGAAATAGCTCGAATGATTTCTGGTGTGGAAATTACAGATTTAACGACAGAACATGCGAAAGAATTACTTACGCAAGCGCATCATTTTAAACAGACAGCAGAGGCTATCCAGTAATGGATAGCTTTTTTTCTCAAATAATGATTTCTTAATTCTTCCGGTTATAAATAAAGCACTGCAAGGAGAGATTAAAAAGTGAAGCCAAGAGGCTGAATGTGGGGTAGGAGCGAGGAGAGTGAACAAATTGAGATTAGAAAGATTTCGCAAAATAATAGGTCTTTGTCTCCTTGTTTCTTTAGTTTTTATTGGGTGTTTTAAACCGCTTCGGACGTTTATTTCATCCCCGAAGCAACTTGTTGTTTTTGAAGGGCAACAATCAGAAATAGCTTCATTACCAGTTTTTCACGCTTCATCTACAGATCGTCATGTGTTTACAGTAAGTTCCAATGAACAAAAACAAGGACTTATGGTAAATCCTCATCAAAATGGTGAAGCAGATATGGTGTTTCAGCTTGCTGGTTTTCCAGTGAAAAAAGTAAATGTGAAAGTATTGAAAGATTTTAAAGTTATTCCAGGTGGACAATCAATTGGTGTGAAGTTAAATACAAAAGGGGTACTTGTTGTAGGCCATCATTTAATTCAAACTGAAAAAGGGAAAGTATCTCCTGGTGAAACAGCTGGTGTGCAAATTGGAGATATGATTACTGAAATTAATGGTAAAACAATTGAAAGAATGAGTGATGTAGCACCATTTATTCATAATAGTGGTGAAACAGGTGAACCGCTTAATCTTGTTTTGTTAAGAGATGGAAAACATATCCGCACTAAGTTAACACCACAAAAAGACAGTGGAGAATCGTCTTATCGTATTGGTTTATATATTCGTGATTCGGCAGCTGGAATCGGAACAATGACATTTGTTCATCCTGATTCTATGAAATATGGGGCACTTGGTCATGTCATTTCTGATAACGATACGAAAAAGCCGATTCAAGTCGAAGATGGACAAATTATGCGTTCGACAGTTACATCAATTGAAAGAGGTAGTCATGGGAATCCAGGAGAGAAATTAGCGAGGTTCTCACCAGATCGTGAAGTGATTGGTAATATTACAATAAATAGTCCATTTGGTATATTCGGGAAATTGAATACAAATATACCAAATGGCGTAATGGATAAAGCGATGCCTATTGCACTATCTCATCAAGTCAAAGAGGGACCGGCAAAAATATTAACAGTTATTGATAAAGATAAAGTGGAAGCGTTTGATATTGAAGTTGTAAGTACAGTACCGCAAAAGTTTCCAGCTACAAAAGGCATGGTAATAAAAGTAACAGACAAACGTTTATTAGCGAAAACGGGTGGTATCGTACAAGGCATGAGCGGAAGTCCAATTGTACAAAACGGGAAAGTAATTGGTGCTGTTACACATGTATTTGTAAATGATCCAACGTCAGGATATGGTGTTCATATTGAATGGATGTTACATGAGGCTGGAATTAACATTTATGAACAAGAAAGAAAAGCGAGCTAATTATTAATTAGCTCGCTTTTCTTTTGAAAAATTCGTTGAAATTTTGTAAAAGCTCCGCAAGAGGTGTTTTTTGTTGTAAAATAAAAGAAAAGGGTTGAACGTTTCGTTGTATTTCTATGATGGAATGTGTTGCGAAAGGGAATAAATGAACGATAAACATATTTTTTTGTGATTTTATCGGAAAGTAACAAACTTTAAAAGGGAATTTTCACACAATTGTCGAACAATTCATGTAGCCTAGAAGGATACACATGTCGGAGAATCGATTCGGTAAGGGAGGAAAAGCTGTGGAGAAAATTAAAGTCTGTCTTGTAGATGATAATAAAGAATTAGTATCAATGCTAGAGAGTTACGTAGCTGCTCAAGATGATATGGAAGTAATCGGTACTGCTTATAATGGTCAAGAGTGTTTAAATTTATTAAATGATAAGCAGCCGGATGTACTTGTTTTAGACATTATTATGCCACATTTAGATGGTTTAGCTGTACTAGAGAAAATGCGAAATATTGAAAGGCTAAGACAGCCTAGCGTAATTATGTTGACAGCATTTGGACAAGAAGATGTGACGACAAAAGCTGTTGACTTAGGTGCTTCATATTTCATATTAAAACCATTTGATATGGAGAATTTAACGAGTCATATTCGTCAAGTGAGCGGTAAGGCGAACGCTACCATTAAACGTCCACTTCCATCTTTCCGTTCAGCAACTACAATAGATGGAAAACCGAAAAACTTAGACGCGAGCATTACGAGTATCATTCATGAAATCGGTGTGCCTGCTCATATTAAAGGGTATATGTACTTAAGGGAAGCAATCTCTATGGTGTACAATGATATCGAATTACTTGGATCTATTACGAAAGTATTGTATCCAGATATCGCGAAGAAATATAATACAACAGCAAGCCGCGTCGAGCGTGCAATCCGTCACGCAATTGAAGTAGCATGGAGTCGTGGGAATATTGATTCTATTTCGTCCTTATTCGGTTATACAGTATCCATGTCAAAAGCAAAACCTACGAATTCCGAGTTCATCGCAATGGTTGCGGATAAGCTGAGACTTGAACATAAGGCTAGCTGAGAGTAAAGATAGTAAGGGATTTAAGTTTTAGTAAAGCTTAATCATTCTTTAAATTTATACTCGATATTAAATGTAAAACCAATGAACTTTTTATTTAATGACCAATGAATTTTAGAATTCGTTGGTCTTTTTATTTTGTTGAGAAAAAGAGGGGGAAGTAATATCGATTTTATCGAAATTATTTGGATAGATGAAAATGGCTCGTTTGATATTATGGAAAATAAATCCTGTTTTTAGTAATATTACATATAAGTGAGTTTTTTATAAGACAATTAAATAGGTATAGATAGGGAGAAGGGGAATGAAAAATAAAATATTAACTTGGCTAGGAATAGTAGCAGCTATGGGAGTTCTTGCTGTTGCAGTTACATTTGGAATGTTAGAACTTGCCGATAACCCAGTAGATAAAGAAGTGAATGCTCAAATAGATAAAAAAGAAAATCCAACGATAGTAGGTAGAGAGGTAGATGGAGTCTTTGTTGATGTGTATGTTACTGAAAATTCTACTGAAAGCGAAGTCATTACAGTGATGCATCACATGACTCATCAAAAAGTAGTAGCAGAACGAAAATCAGAATCCATTCCAATGATTCAAAATAATGCTGAAAAATTAAAAAATATCATAAATAAGAGTGGCTTTGCGAAAAAAAATGAGTTTTTAGAGATTGCTGATAGATGGGCGAAAAAAGATTTTAGTCAAATTGTAGAAGATCACAATTATTTCTCGGATGCCCAAGAAGGTAGCACTTGTAAAGCCACTAGAGCGATGGATGCGGTAGAAGAGCAACATTATATTTTAACTACATTCGGGGAGGAAAAAGCGAAAGAACTATACGATTCAGGAGATGCTCCGCACGTTCAATAAAAAATAATATAAGGGCTTCTAGTTTTATTATTACCTTGCTTTAAGGGCGCAATGGGTACTTGTGAATAAATATTTTTCTTTCTTTATGAATTGTAACAAAAAAGAAGATATATCATTCATTATTAAATGATGAAGTGAATGCTAAATCGCATCATAGTATATCTGTTAAAGGATTTTAGTAGGGAAGTCATCCGTGATATAATAGAAAATAATAAAAAGCCCTGCAAAACAGGACTGTATTATTCTTCGTCTTTATTTTGTTTTTCTAATTCAACTAACTTTTGAATTAGAATGTGCTGCGGCATATGCATAAGTTGTTCAAGTGGAACACCTAATGCTTTTGATAGGCGGACTGCAGTGTCTGGAGAAATTTGTAATGGTCTCATAGAAGTACCTCCTTTTTCGTATAGTATAGCATAAGATTGGGGGAGTGAGGATGACTCTTATATTTGCACATCGTGGTGCAGCGGGAACGTACCCAGAAAATACAATGATTTCATTTGAAGCAGCTGAATCTTTTAGAGCAGATGGAATTGAACTTGATGTTCAATTAACGAAAGATGGAAAAGTTGTCGTCATTCATGATGAAACAGTGGACCGGACAACAAATGGAAAAGGTGCGGTTCGTAATTATTTATATGAGGATTTATGTAAATTAGATGCCAGCTATAAATTCGGTGATAAAGTAGGCTTTTGTAAAATACCTCTTTTAGAAGAGGTGTTAGAATGGATTGATAAAACAGAGTTGCTACTTAATATTGAACTGAAAAATAATAAAGTTCCATACAGAGGTTTAGAGGAAGAAGTTATAACGCTTGTACGGAAATGTAATCTAGAAGATCGTGTTATATTTTCTTCATTTAATCACTACAGTATGAAAAGGTGTCATATGATGGCTCCTGATATTCAAACAGCGATTTTATATCGCGAAGGTTTACATAGTCCGTGGGCATATGCGAAAAAAATGGGCGCTACAGCAGTGCACCCTAATTATCGTTATCTTCAAGATGCTGTTGCTGAATTAACGATGGAGAGTGGTGTAGAGGTTCGCCCTTATACAATTAATGAAGAAACGCTTATGCGTAAATATTTTGATATGAATATTTCGGCGATTATTACTGATTATCCTGAAACGGCAAGAATGTTATTGCCAATAAAAAAATGAGACCGCGTGTAACGGTCTCATTTTTTATTTATAAATAGTGGAGCTTTCCTATCTTTTAAAGCGAGCTTGTACTTTATTTCGTTTACGGTCTCGGTGTAAGACGAAGCCGCCAAAAATATAAAACCCGAGCGCGAAGCAAAGAGCGCCAATTAAAAATTGTAACCACAGTATAGAGAGTGGAGGAAATAGAATCCCGAATACAGTATCTCTCATTAACTTAATGCCAAACACAGCTAATGAAATAGGGATGAGTGCTAATGATAGAGCAAGGTAACGCTGCATATAAACGCTCCTTTTCAGATTATTTTGTTTATTTCAATGATGTTATATGAAAAGGGGGTTTGTCAAGAGGGGGCTGAACGAGTAAGATAAGGGTGTGAAAAATTTTGCAGAGATACTTCGAGAGGAAGTGTAATATATGAAACAAAAAGTTTTAATTGTTGGTGCAGGTGAAGGTGGTAGTACACTGCTGAATCTGTTACAAAGTTCAAATATATTTCAAATTATAGGAATTATTGATATAAAGCCGATAGCAAAGGGATTACAAATGGCTAAGGAATATGGGGTTGCAATTGGAGAGAGTGTAACGCCGTTTCTTTCTATGCATATTGATGTAATGTTTGATATGACGGGTGACGATGAATTACATAAAGATTTAATAAAGAAAAAGCATAAAGATACTCTTCTTATACCAGGTGATATTGCGAAAATTGTTACGAGATTAGCACATGAGAAGGAAGGTTTAATTGGAAAGTTAGAAGAACAGACGCAGCAAGGGGATTTAATTTTAAATTCTACGCATGACGGTATGATTGTGATTGATCGAGAGGGACAAGTACGCCTATTTAATAAAAGTGCAGAGCGTATTATCGGATATAAAAAAGAAGATGCGGTAGGGAAATATATTTTAGAAGTTATTCCGACTAGTAAGTTGCTTCGTATTATACGTACGAAACAAATAGAAGTAAATTATGAACTGACATTAGAAAATGAAAAGAAAATTATTACAACCCGTATTCCAATATTAAAAGAGGGAGGAGAGGTACAAGGAGCATTTGCGATTTTTAAAGATATAACAGAGGTTGTAGATCTTGCGGAAGAAGTTACAGATTTAAAGGAGATTCAAACGTTACTTGAGGCGATTATCAACTCGTCTGAGGAAGCAATTTCGGTCGTGGATGAAAAGGGAAGAGGATTAGTAATTAACCCTGCCTATACGAAATTAACAGGTTTAACAGAAGAGGACATTATTGGGAAACCGGCTACAACTGATATTGTAGAAGGTGAAAGTATGCATATGAAAGTACTTCGAACGCGTAGGGCGGTACGCGGAATACATATGAAGATTGGACAAAAGAAGCGTGATGTAATTGTAAACGTAGCGCCAGTTATAGTGGATGGGATATTGAAAGGAAGCGTTGGTGTAATTCGTGACGTATCAGAAATTCAAAAGTTAACAAATGAATTGAATAGAGCAAGGCAAATTATTCGAACGTTAGAAGCGAAATATTCATTTGATGACATTGTCGGAAATTCAGATGAAACAACGGCCGCTATTGAACAGGCGAAACTTGGAGCGAATACACCAGCAACAGTATTACTACGCGGAGAATCTGGAACGGGTAAAGAATTGTTTGCACATGCAATTCATAATGGAAGTAATCGAAAATATAATAAATTCGTCCGGGTAAACTGTGCTGCTATTTCCGAGACTTTATTAGAAAGTGAATTATTCGGTTATGAGGAAGGTGCATTCTCAGGAGCAAAAAGAGGCGGAAAACGAGGTTTTTTTGAGGAAGCGAATAACGGTAGTATCTTTTTAGATGAAATAGGAGAATTGTCTGCAAATACGCAAGCGAAACTCCTTCGCGTGTTGCAAGAAAAAGAAATTGTAAAAGTTGGTGGAACGAAAGCGATACCTATAAATGTCCGGGTAATTGCAGCGACACATGTGAATTTAGAAAAGGGCATTCTAGAAGGAGAGTTTAGAGAGGATTTATATTATCGATTAAATAAAATTCCAATTCACATTCCGTCTCTTCGTCAGCGAAAAGGAGATATACCGGCAATTGCAGACAGATTGATTCAAAAAATTAACCAAGATTATGGTCGGAATGTAGAGGGGCTCACTGATTCGGCTATTTCATATTTACAATCATATGAATGGCCAGGAAATGTGAGGGAGCTTGAAAACATTTTAGGACGAGCTATTATCTTTATGAATTATAACGAAATATATATTGATGTCCATCATTTACCACCTTTACATACAGAAGAGCAGACTGAGGTAAAACAAAATAACTTATTACCTGAATTAGAAGAAAAGCCACTTGAACAATTAGTGACAGAGTTTGAAGGGCATATCATTCATGAATGTTTAGAGAGGTTTGATGGAAATAAAACAAAAACTGCAAGAGCATTAGGAATTTCGGTTCGAAATTTATATTACAAGCTAGAAAAGTATGAGTGTGCAAAAAATAGCATGCAATAAATTGCGTACCGTGCAATTTATTGCATGGTATACAAAATGCGACAAAACAAGACAGAATGTTTTGTTATTTTCCAAAGTATTGATTTTACTGCATTTTGAATGCGTTTTCATTATTGGTAAGACCACTTTTAAAAGTTGGCACGGTATTTGCTTTATAAATAGACGAGGGACGACGGAAAGGGTTGATTACAAAATATGAAGTTAGAACACTTAATTGATCAAGCAGCAGGACAGCCTAAAAAAACTGTGGCTGTAGCAGTAGCTGAAGATCATGAAGTAATTGAAGCTGTAGCGAAAGCAATTAAATTACAGCTAGCTCAATTTCGTCTATATGGAAATCAAGAAAAAATAATGGGGATGCTACAAGAACATGGTTTACAAACTTCAGAACACATTGAAGTGATTGCAGCAGTGTCAAGTGCTGAGGCTGCAGAACTTTCTGTTAAAGCTGTAAGAAATGGCGAAGCAGATGTGCTTATGAAGGGAAACATCCCAACAGCAAATATTTTGAAAGCTGTATTAAATAAAGAGTGGGGACTTCGTAAAGGTAGCACACTTTCACACGTTGCAGCATTTGAAGTTCCAAATTACGATCGTCTTATCTTTGTTACAGATGCAGCGATGAACATTGCACCTGATGTAACACAAAAAGCTGCTATTATACAGAATACTGTAGAAGTTGCCCAGGCAATAGGAATGGATTTGCCAAAGGTAGCACCAATTGCAGCGGTAGAGGTTGTTAATCCTGCGATGCAAGCGACAATTGATGCAGCGATGTTAACTCAAATGAATCGCCGCGGACAAATTAAAAATTGTGTCGTTGATGGACCACTTGCTTTAGATAATGCAGTATCACAAATTGCAGCAGAACATAAAGGCATAGTAAGTGATGTAGCAGGTAAGGCAGACATTTTACTCGTCCCAACGATTGAAGCTGGAAATGTGCTATACAAATCACTCGTATACTTTGCGGATGCAAAAGTAGGAGCTATGATTGCTGGCGCAAAAGCACCGATTGTTTTAACATCTCGTGCTGATTCAGCAGAAACAAAAGTATATTCATTAGCATTGGCAGTTGCGACTGCTTCAAAATAAACCAAAAAGGGTAAAACACTAGGGGGAAACGACAATGACATTAGAAATCTTCGAATACTTAGAAAAATATGATTATGAGCAAGTAGTATTTTGTCAAGATAAAGAATCTGGTTTAAAAGCAATCATCGCAATTCATGATACAACACTTGGACCAGCTCTTGGTGGAACAAGAATGTGGACATATGATTCTGAAGAAGCGGCGATTGAAGATGCATTGCGTCTTGCAAAAGGGATGACATACAAAAACGCAGCAGCTGGCTTAAACTTAGGTGGTGCGAAAACAGTAATTATCGGTGATCCACGTAAAGATAAGAGCGAAGCGATGTTCCGTGCATTAGGACGTTACATTCAAGGACTAAACGGACGTTACATTACAGCTGAAGATGTTGGTACAACAGTAGATGATATGGATATTATCCACGAAGAAACTGATTTTGTAACAGGTATTTCACCATCATTCGGTTCTTCTGGTAACCCATCTCCAGTAACTGCATACGGTGTTTACCGTGGTATGAAAGCAGCTGCGAAAGAGGCTTTCGGTACTGATAATTTAGAAGGAAAAGTAATTGCGGTTCAAGGCGTTGGTAATGTAGCATATCACCTATGCAAACATTTACATGCTGAAGGAGCAAAATTAATCGTTACAGATATTAATAAAGAAGCTGTACAACGCGCGGTAGAAGAATTCGGTGCATCAGCAGTTGAGCCAAATGAAATTTACGGTGTTGAATGTGATATTTACGCACCATGTGCATTAGGCGCAACAGTTAATGACGAAACTATTCCACAACTTAAAGCAAAAGTAATCGCAGGTTCTGCAAATAACCAATTAAAAGAAAATCGTCACGGCGACATGATTCATGAAATGGGTATTGTATACGCACCAGACTATGTTATTAATGCTGGTGGTGTAATTAACGTAGCAGACGAATTATATGGATACAATAGAGAACGTGCACTAAAACGTGTTGAGTCTATTTATGACACAATTGCAAAAGTAATCGAAATTTCAAAACGTGATGGCATAGCAACTTATGTAGCAGCAGATCGTCTAGCTGAAGAGCGCATTGCAAGCTTGAAAAACTCTCGTAGCACATACTTACGCAACGGTCATGACATTATTAGCCGTCGCTAATCATTCATATATTACTTTTACAAAAGGTGTGGTTACCTCTTATGAGGTTTCCACCTCCTTTTGAATTTATTAGTGGAGGTAGCAACAGTGTCTTTAAATCGAATTCTTGTTATTAATCCGGGTAGTACATCCACAAAAATTGGTGTTTTTGATAATGAAAGACCTGTTTTAGAAGAAACTATTCGTCATGACGAAGAACAAATTGGAAAATATAAGAGAATTATCGATCAGTATGAGTTTCGCAAAGAAACGATTTTAGAAGTTCTACATTCTCACGGTATTAACATTTCAAAATTAAACGCAGTTTGTGGGCGTGGGGGATTACTTCGTCCAATCGAAGGCGGAACATACACAGTAAACGATTCGATGTTAGAAGATTTAAAAAATGGGTTTAGCGGTCATCATGCTTCAAACCTTGGAGGCATTTTAGCATATGAAATCGCTTCTGGATTAAATATTCCGGCATTCATAGTAGATCCTGTCGTTGTAGATGAAATGGAGCCGATTGCTCGTATAAGCGGTATTGCTGGTATGGAACGTAAAAGTATTTTCCATGCATTAAACCAAAAAGCGGTTGCCCGTAAAGTAGCTGAAGAATTAAATCACAAATACGAGGATTTAAATTTATTAGTTACACATATGGGTGGCGGTATTACAGTTGGTGCTCATAAAAAAGGAAAAGTTATTGATGTGAATAACGGCTTAAACGGAGAAGGACCATTTAGTCCAGAGCGTGCGGGTACAGTACCGGTAGGGCAATTAGTTGAGATGTGTTTCTCTGGTGAGTATTACCGTGACGAAATGGTTAAAAAACTTGTTGGACAAGGTGGACTTGTAAGCCTAATCGGTACAAATGATGCGATCAAAGTAGAACAAATGGTTGAAAAAGGTGATCCGGAAGCAACTCTTATTTATAAAGCAATGGCATATCAAGTTGCAAAAGAGATTGGCGGAGCTAGCGCTGTACTTCACGGGAAAATTGATGCAATCGTTTTAACTGGTGGACTTGCGTACAGTAAAATTCTTGTTGATGAAATAAAAGAACGTGTTGACTGGATTGCAGATGTTATCGTACATCCAGGAGAAGATGAATTACAAGCATTAGCAGAAGGAGCACTTCGTGTATTACGTGAAGAAGAAGCGCCGAAAGAGTATGTTGTACGAGAAAAACAAACAGTAGCTAGGGGTTGAGATAATGGCAAGAGAATATGATTTAGTCATCGTTGGCGGCGGTACTGGTGGATATGTTGCTGCTATTCGAGCGTCACAACTAGGTTTAAAAACTGCACTTGTTGAAAAAGAAAATCTTGGTGGTACTTGTTTGCACAAAGGATGTATTCCTAGTAAAGCTCTTTTACGTAGTGCGGAAGTATACGCAACTGCTAAAAAAAGCGAAGAGTTCGGAGTTATTGCAAGTAATGTAGAACTAAACTTTGCGAAAGTGCAAGAGCGTAAAGAGAAGATTGTAACGCAACTTCATAAAGGCGTTCAACACTTAATGAAACAAGGTAAAATTGATGTGTTTGAAGGTATTGGCCGTATTCTTGGCCCATCTATTTTCTCTCCAATGCCAGGGACAATTTCAGTTGAACTTGCAAGTGGAGAAGAGAATGAAATGTTAATTCCAAAAAATGTACTTGTTGCAACAGGTTCTCGTCCGAATTCATTACCAGGTTTAGAATTAGACGGAGAGTATGTTATGTCTTCCGATCATGCCCTAAAAATGGAAACGCTTCCTAGCTCGATTATTATCGTTGGTGGCGGTGTAATCGGTATTGAGTGGGCATCTATGCTTGCTGACTTCGGTGTAGAAGTTACAGTATTAGAGTATGCGAAAACGATATTACCACTAGAAGATCAGGACGTTTCAAAAGAAATGCAACGTCTATTCAAGAAAAAAGGTATTAAAGTGGTAACTGGTGCAAAAGTATTACCAGAAACATTGGTAAAAGATAATGGAGTAACAATTCAAGCTGAACATAACGGTGAGAATAAAGAATTTAAAGCAGAAAAAATGCTTGTATCTGTAGGAAGACAAGCCAATACGCAAAATATTGGTTTAGAGAATACGGATATCGTTGTGGAAAAAGGATACATTCAAACAAATGAGTTTTATCAAACGAAAGAATCTCATATTTACGCAATCGGAGATGTAATCGGTGGCTTACAACTTGCTCACGTTGCTTCTCATGAAGGAATTGTTGCAGTAGAACATATTGCTGGTAAAGAAGTTACACCAATTGATTACTCTATGGTATCAAAATGCGTATATAGCAGTCCGGAAGTTGCTTCTGTCGGTTTAACAGAACAAGAAGCGAAAGAAAAAGGCTATAAGTTAAAAGTAGGTAAGTTCTCATTCCGTGCAATCGGAAAAGCACTTGTATACGGCGAATCAGATGGTTTCGTAAAACTTGTAGTTGATGAAGAAACAAATGACATTCTTGGTGTTCATATGATTGGACCACATGTAACAGATATGATTTCTGAAGCTGGTCTTGCAAGAGTACTTGATGCAACACCGTGGGAAGTAGCACATACAATTCATCCGCATCCATCATTATCTGAGGCGATTGGTGAAGCAGCATTAGCTGTAGATGGAAAAGCGTTACACGCATAAAAATGTGGATTTAGGAGGTTATGAAAATGGCAGAAGTAAAAGAAAAGCGCCATGAAGAGCTTGGCTTAAGTGATGAGCAAGTATTAGAAATGTTCCGTACGATGTTACTTGCACGTAAAATCGACGAACGTATGTGGTTATTAAACCGTGCGGGTAAAATTCCATTCGTAATTTCTTGTCAAGGACAAGAGGCTGCACAAGTTGGAGCAGCATTCGCTCTTGATAGAGAGAAAGATTATGCATTACCATATTACCGTGATATGGGTGTTGTACTAGCGTTCGGTATGACAGCTAAAGAGCTTATGTTGTCTGCTTTCGCGAAAGCTGGAGATCCAAACTCTGGTGGTCGTCAAATGCCTGGTCACTTCGGTCAAAAGAAAAATCGTATTGTGACAGGGTCATCTCCAGTAACAACGCAAGTACCACATGCAGTTGGTATTGCATTAGCTGGAAAAATGGAAAAGAAAGATTTAGTAACGTTCGTTACATTTGGAGAAGGTTCTTCAAACCAAGGTGACTTCCATGAAGGGGCAAACTTTGCTGGTGTACACAAACTACCTGTTATTTTCATGTGTGAAAATAATAAATACGCAATCTCTATTCCAGTTGAAAAACAATTAGCATGTAAAAACGTATCAGACCGTGCAATTGGTTACGGTATGCCTGGATATACAATAGACGGAAACGATCCGCTTGCAGTATATAAAGCTGTAAAAGAGGCAGCAGACCGCGGCCGTCGTGGTGAAGGCCCAACTTTAATTGAAACAGTATCATATCGTTTAACAGCACATTCTAGTGACGACGATGATCGTGTTTATCGTGATAAAGAAGAAGTAGAAGAAGCAAAGAAAAAAGATTCAATTATAACATTTGCAGCTTATTTAAAAGAAGCTGGCGTGTTAACTGAGGAATTTGAAAAACAAATGTTAGACGAAATTATGCATATCGTAAATGAAGCAACAGAATATGCAGAAAATGCTCCGTATGCAGCACCTGAAGATGCATTGAAGCACGTATACGCAGAATAGGGGGGGAACGTTTCATGGCTGTAATGTCTTATATTGATGCTATTACATTAGCAATGCGCGAAGAAATGGAACGCGATGAGAAAGTATTTGTTTTAGGTGAAGATGTTGGTAAAAAAGGTGGCGTATTTAAAGCGACACACGGATTATATGATCAATTTGGTGAAGATCGTGCGCTTGATGCACCGCTTGCAGAATCTGCAATTGCTGGGGTAGCAATTGGTGCGGCAATGTATGGTATGCGTCCAATCGCTGAAATGCAGTTTGCTGATTTCATCATGCCAGCAGTAAACCAAATTGTTTCTGAGGCAGCAAAAATTCGTTATCGTTCTAATAACGATTGGACTTGTCCAGTTACAATTCGTGCGCCATTTGGCGGCGGTGTTCACGGTGCATTGTATCATTCACAATCTGTGGAAGCGATGTTTGCGAACCAACCAGGTTTAAAAATTGTCATTCCTTCTACACCGTATGATGCAAAAGGTTTATTAAAAGCAGCAATTCGTGATGAAGATCCAGTATTATTCTTTGAGCATAAGCGTGCATATCGCTTAATTAAAGGTGAAGTGCCAGAGGATGATTACGTATTACCAATCGGAAAAGCAGATGTAAAACGCGAAGGTGATGATATTACTGTTATCACGTACGGATTATGTGTTCACTTTGCTCTTCAAGCAGCTGAAAAGTTAGCGCAAGATGGCATCTCTGCACATGTTCTTGATTTACGTACTGTATATCCATTAGATAAAGAAGCAATCATTGAAGCAGCTTCTAAAACAGGTAAAGTTCTTCTTGTAACAGAGGACAATAAAGAAGGAAGTATTATAAGTGAAGTGGCAGCAATTATTGCTGAAAACTGTCTGTTTGATTTAGATGCGCCAATCGCACGTCTTGCAGGTCCAGACGTTCCAGCAATGCCATATGCACCAACAATGGAAAAATTCTTTATGGTAAATCCAGATAAAGTTGAAAAAGCAATGCGTGAACTTGCGGAATTTTAATCGGGGGGACTATACATGGCTGTAGAAAATATCACAATGCCTCAGCTCGGGGAGAGCGTTACAGAGGGTACAATTAGTAAATGGCTCGTTAATGTTGGCGATCATGTAAACAAGTATGATCCACTTGCAGAAGTAATGACTGATAAAGTAAATGCTGAAGTACCATCTTCTTTCACTGGTATTGTGAAAGAATTAATTGCTGGTGAAGGTGAGACGTTAGCTGTAGGTGAAGTAGTTTGTGTTATTCAAGTAGAAGGCGCAGATGAAGTAGCAGCGACAGCTGTTGAGGAAAAAACAAAAGAAGAACCAAAGTCAGAAGTAGCTACGTCTGAAAAAGCACCGAAGGCAAAACAGCCAACTGATGGAAAACCACGTTTTTCACCAGCTGTTTTAAAACTTGCAGGTGAGCATAATGTTGATTTAGATTTAGTAGAAGGTACGGGAGCAAATGGCCGTATCACTCGTAAAGATATTTTAAAGCTAGTGGAATCTGGAAATATTCCGCAAGCAGGTGCGAAGAAAGAGGAAGCGGTAGCAGCAGTAGTAGAAGCGCGTCCAGAAGCACGTCCAGAAGCACCAAAAGCAGCGCCAGTAGCACCAAAAGTAGAAGCTGCAAAACCAGTTTCTGTACCAACAATGCCTGGCGATATCGAAATTCCAGTAACAGGTGTGCGTAAAGCAATTGCAGCGAACATGTTACGTAGTAAACACGAAGCGCCACATGCTTGGATGATGATTGAAGTAGATGTGACAAACCTTGTGTCATACCGTAATTCAATTAAAGGTGATTTCAAAAAGCGCGAAGGCTTTAATTTAACGTTCTTTGCTTTCTTCGTAAAAGCAGTAGCGCAAGCGTTAAAAGAGTATCCTCAAATCAATTCAATGTGGGCTGGCGATAAGATCGTTCAGAAGAAAGATATTAACCTTTCTATCGCTGTTGCAACAGAGGACGAACTATTTGTACCAGTAATTAAACACGCGGATGAGAAGACGATTAAAGGTATCGCTCGTGAAATTACAGAGCTTGCAGGAAAAGTACGTACGAAATCGTTAAAAGCGGACGAAATGCAAGGTGGAACATTTACAATTAATAACACAGGATCATTCGGTTCTGTTCAATCTATGGGTATTATTAATTATCCACAAGCGGCTATTTTACAAGTTGAATCAATTGTAAAACGCCCAGTAATTATGGATAATGGTATGTTCGGTGCTCGCGACATGGTTAACTTATGTTTATCACTTGATCACCGTGTACTAGATGGCTTAATTTGTGGTAAGTTCTTAGGACGTGTAAAAGAAATTTTAGAAAATACGTCAGAAAATAATACATCTGTATATTAATAAAAAGCTCGCTTATGCGAGCTTTTTATCATCTTATTTCTTCATCTACATCCTACTATATGTATAATATCTTCCCCAGTAATCTTACAATGAACGATTATGTATTAGGAATTTATGAAAATACATTGCTGATATATGGTATATGGATATAAAATAAGAAAAGAATAATTTTTTTGGCAAATCTTACTGACGAAACTGTAGTATAATATATTGTATTGTATGAAAAAGAGAGTTATTCTATATAAGTGTTTTATAGATAATGTGTAATCAGTCGTCAAAACATGAAGAATGTTGACTCCTGGTTTTTTATTTTGCTGTAACAATGTTTCAGGAGGATGTCATGAAAAGAAGTACCGAGTTTCTAAAAAGTTTAGATGTAAAATTAATATTAATTTTGTTAGCATTATGTGTTACGAGTATAGCTGCTATATATAGCAGTCAGCAAACTGGACAATATGGGGCTGAGAATTTTGCTCTGAAACAAGGTGTTAACTACATAATTGGGATTGTAATGTTACTTCTTGTTGCAAGTGTTGATTCAGATCAGCTACAAAAACTATCTTGGCCATTGTATATTGCTACATTTGCTTCGATTATTTTGTTGAAGATATTACCAGTTTCAAACTTTACACCTGAAATACTTGGGGCGAAAAGATGGTTTAGGTTTCCGGTAATTGGATCTATTCAACCGTCGGAGTTTTTCAAAATTGCACTGGTTATGTTAGTAGCAAATTTAGCAGTAAAACATAATGCACAGTATATGGTTCGAACATTTAAAACAGACCTAATATTAATAGGAAAGGTAATGTTAGTAGCTATTCCTCCTACGGCTGTTGTATATAGCCAACCGGATACAGGTATGGTGTTCTTATATGCTGCTGCAATTGCATGTATTTTATTTATGTCAGGTATTCAGAAGAAATTGATAGCGTTATGTACAATTATTCCGGTGACCATAGTATCGGCGTTAATATTTATTTACGTAAGGTATGAGGATTTCTTCTTTAATAATTTAGTTACTTTACTAAAACCTCACCAACAATCACGTATTTTAGGTTGGTTAGATCCATTTGAACATACAGATCAAGGTTATCAAACACAGCAATCGATCTTAGCTGTAGGTAGTGGCGGTATGGAAGGGAAAGGATTTGGCGAAGGGAACGTCTATATCCCTGAGAAGCATACTGACTTTATTTTTGCTACAATTGCCGAAGAAGGTGGATTTATCGTAGCAGCGTTAGTTGTATTCTTGTTCCTATTACTACTATATCGAACAATTATTATCGGTTATTCTGCTGATAATTTATTCGGTACATTATTATGTGCTGGATCAATCGGAATATTAACGGTTCAAATATTCCAAAACATCGGTATGATCGTTGGATTAATGCCTGTAAAAGGGATTGCATTACCGTTCTTATCATATGGGGGAAGTTCCTTGTTCTCGAATATGATTATGATGGGTCTCATATTATCCGTACGAAAAACGTATAAAAAGTATATGTTTTCCGTCAAGTAAGAAAAGCTGATTCGTTTAAAAACGAATCAGCTTTTTTACATATATGCTCTTAAACGTTGCAAACTAAAACAAAGTAGCAGTTTGAGACGGGTAAGGAGTGCAAAGTGATGCATATGCATATTTTTGAAGGGGCACGGCATCTTTCCAATAGTGAATGGGTTATTCGGGCTATTATAGCATACATATTTTTAATATTAGTTGCGAAAGCGATGGGGCAAAGATCCATCGCGCAACTTCGTTTTTTAGATGTCGTATTAGTATTATTGCTTGGTGGAAATATTTCTAACGCATTATCTGATGAAAAAGTAGGATTACTCGGATCAATGATTACAACGTTCATACTCGTTGTACTTCACATTATAAGCTCAGTCTTAATGTTGAAATGGGATAGATGGAGACGCTTTTTAGAGCCAGCACCTATTATTCTTATACACAATGGTTCCATTGATTTTAGCAATTTGAAAAAAGCGAGAATTACGGTGGAATATTTATTTTCGGAACTTCGTATGCGAAATGTGAGTGATATTCAAAAGATTAAATTAGCATTATGGGAAGCGAACGGTGTCGTTTCTATATTTCAGTATCCAGAATATGAAGCAGTTTCGCGGCTTGATCTGAAAGTGGCGGGAAGAAGATCTCCAGTTTCTTTTGTATTAGTAAAGGACGGGAGGATTCAGCAAGATGTTCTAGCTTTAGTAGGAAAAACAGAAGAGTGGGCGAGAGAATTTCTAGAGAAAAACGCAGAAGTTGAATCCATTATGTTAGCTACAGTAGATGAAGCACATAAAATAAATATTTTGTTAAAAAAATGAAAAATATACGCATTTTGTCGTTTCATACATATGATACAATAGTGTGGACAACGAAAAAGGAGGCGATACGATGGGATATGTAGAAGAATTACGAAAAATAGTTGGTCATCGCCCTTTAATTTTAGTTGGTGCTGTTGTACTCGTTATAAATGAAAATGGGGATGTTTTATTACAGCAAAGAACAGAGCCTTACGGAAAATGGGGATTGCCTGGCGGATTAATGGAGCTTGGCGAATCACCAGAAGAAACAGCTTGCCGTGAAGTATATGAAGAGACAGGAATAGAAGTGAAGAACTTGCGATTAATTAATGTATTTTCGGGAGCGAATTATTTTACAAAACTAGCAAATGGTGATGAATTTCAATCCGTAACGACAGCCTATTATACGGATGAATATGAAGGGGAGTTTGTTATGAATAAAGAAGAAGCGGTTCAGCTTACATTCTTCCCACTAACAGAACTACCTGACTATATTGTAGGATCGCATAAAAAAATGATTACTGAATATATGAAAATTATGGAAAAAAAGATATAATATAATGAAAGAGATACAAAAACACAGTTCTGGTCGGTAGTCCAGACACATGATTTCATGTCAGTAACCTTCCCCTCCGGGATGTCCAGTATTTCTAATTTTTTTAAAGGAGGGGCTGTCAATGGATTTGACAGTATATCACGATGGTCAATTTTTCGTAGGAATTATTACGCATAAAGAAAAAGGAAAATTGTATGGAGCAAGGTATATTTTTGGAATGGAACCTTCAGATGAAGAAGTACTTATATTTGTGAATGGTCCAATGTTAGCATATTTCCAGCATGTTGCAAAATGCGGTGTGGAAGTGGAAGAAAAACAGCGTCCAAAAAATATAAAACGTATCATACGACAAGCGGCAAAAGAAGTAAATGTAAAGCGTTTTACTAAGGCACAAGAAGCGATTAGTTTATCTTATGAATTGTATAAACAAGAAAAGAAAGTGCAGTCTAAAGAGAAGCGAGAAGCTGAAAAACAAAGAAGACGTTTAATTAAAGTACAAAAAGCAAAGCAAAAGCATCGTGGCCATTAAAAAAAGGTGTTAGAGCAAGGGCTCTAACACCTTTTCTATGCCGAAATACAAGTAAACTTACTTGTATTTCATAAACATTAACTGGTAAGATACAAATAGATAGTTTTAGAGGAGGGAAAAGATTGATTAATTTTAACTTTTTTATGAATGATGTTGTCCGCCAAGCGCGTGAAGAGATTGTCTCTGCTGGATATACAGAATTGACGACGCCGGAAGCAGTAGAAGAAGCGTTTAAAAGAAATGGAACAACACTTGTAATGATAAACTCTGTATGTGGTTGTGCAGGTGGTATTGCTCGTCCTGCTGCTGCGCATTCCGTACATTATGATAAACGTCCTAACCATCTTGTAACGGTGTTTGCAGGTCAAGATAAAGAAGCGACAGCAACAGCTCGTGAATATTTCGAAGGATATCCACCTTCTTCTCCATCATTCGCTTTATTAAAAGATGGAAAAATTGTAACGATGGTAGAACGTCATGAAATTGAAGGTCATGAACCAATGCAAGTTATTGCAAAACTACAATCTTATTTCGAAGAGAATTGTGAAGAACTATAAATATAAGCGAAAAGGCGGTACGTCCACAATGAAGTGGATGTACCGCCTTTTTTTATTTAGTATTAAAATTTATGGGACATGCATAGTTTTGTTGTTTTATGCAATATTTTATACATAACAAATGGTGTTTGTATTGATGTTTTATTTATTTTTATTTTATATATTGCATAAAAATTAAAGTGCTGATACAATACAAACATCGAATAAATATTCTATTAAACTTTTAAATATACATTATTAGGGGGAAGAAAGATGAAGAAGTTGTTATCAATATCGTTTGCACTTATTTTAATTGTAAGTATGTTCAGTGCTTGTAGTAATGGGGAAGAAAAGGCTACTGGAAAAAATAAGAAAGTAATGGTTATGGGGACTTCAGCAGATTATAAACCATATGAATACGTAGAAGCTTCAAAAAGTGATGAAATTATCGGCTTTGATGTTGATGTTGCTAAATATATCGGAAAAGAACTTGGTTATGAAGTGAAAGTGAAAGATATGGATTTTGGTGGTTTATTAGCATCCCTTAGCTCAGGAAAAGTTGATTTCGTAATGGCAGGTATGACGCCAACGGCAGAGCGTAAAAATAATGTTGATTTCACAGATATATATTTTGTTGCGAAAAACATGGTCGTTTCTAAAAAGGATTCTAATATTCAATCTGTAGAGGATTTAAAAGGGAAAAAAGTAGGGGTACAAACAGGATCTATCCAAGAAGAGAAAGCAGCAGAATTTAAAAAACAAGTAGATTTCAAAGTTGAGGGACGTGACCGTATACCAGAAATCGTACAAGAAATTAAAGCTGGTCGTTTTGACGCTGCAATTATAGAAGACACAGTTGCTAAAAATTATTTAGAAAAAATGAAAGAATTACAAGGAATTGAAATTAAAGAAGCACCAGAAGAAGTAGGAGCAGCAATTGCCCTTCCGAAAAACAGTGATAAAACAGCAGAATTTAATAAAGTAATTAAAAAAATGCAAGAAAATGGAGAAATGGATAAATTAGTGAAGAAATGGTTTGGCAGCGAAAAATAAGCTGCCTTTCACTTTTCTGTGAGGGGAATGAAAAGAATGAACTTAGATTTTTCGGCGATTACGCCTTCGATACCATATATACTAAAAGGCCTAGAAGTTACTTTAAAAATTGTAGCAGTATCAGCGTTAGTTGGGTTTATTTTAGGAACGTTATTAGCGCTTTGCAAAATTGCTAGAATACGAGTATTAAATATAGCGGCAGATTTTTATACATCAATTTTCCGTGGTACACCACTTGTATTGCAATTAATGATTATTTATTTCGGTGTCCCGCAAATAATTGGTTATGAAATACCAGCATTCGTAGCAGCTGTATTAGCATTTAGCTTAAATTCAGGTGCATATATGTCAGAGGTAATTCGTGCCGGCATTCAAGCGGTTGATAAAGGACAAACAGAAGCAGCGATGGCTTTAGGAATTCCTTACGGGAAAATGATGCGAAATATCATTTTCCCTCAAGCATTAAAAAATATATTACCAGCGCTTGTGAACGAGTTTGCGACACTTACGAAAGAATCGGCTGTAGTAACAGTAATAGGAGCGACCGATTTAATGCGCCGTGCTTACATTGTAGGCGGTGAAACGTTTAAATATCTTGAACCATTACTTTTTGTTGGACTCATTTATTATATGCTAGTCATTATTCTTACATTAGTCGGGAAGGCAATTGAAGGGAGAATGAAGAAAAGTGATTAAAATTGAAAACCTTCATAAATCATTTGGAAAAAACGAAGTATTAAAAGGGATTACAACAACGATTGAAAAAGGGGAAGTAGTAGCAATTATTGGACCGTCTGGATCAGGGAAATCAACATTTTTACGTTGTATGAATGTGCTAGAAGCACCGACAAATGGTCACATTTGGATTGGAACAGAAGAAGTAACGAATCCGAAAACGAATATTATGCACGTTCGTGAAAATGTCGGAATGGTATTTCAGCATTTTCACCTATTTCCTCATATGACTGTATTCGAAAATATTACGTATGCTCCTATCAATGTAAAAGGAGTAACGAAACAAGAAGCTGACAAGAAAGCCGAGAAACTTTTAGAAAAGGTCGGTTTATTAGATAAAAAAGATACGTATCCCAATCGTCTTTCGGGAGGACAAAAGCAACGTGTAGCAATTGCGAGAGCGTTAGCGATGGAACCAGAAGTTATGTTATTTGATGAACCAACATCAGCACTAGATCCAGAGATGGTAAAAGAAGTGTTAGAAGTTATGAAATCATTAGTTACGACAGGAATGACAATGGTGATTGTTACACATGAAATGGGATTTGCAAAAGAAGTAGCAGATCGTGTTCTCTTTTTAGATGGTGGAAAGCTTGTAGAAGATAGCGCGCCAACAGAATTTTTTGTAGCACCGAAAAGTGAACGTGCGCAACAATTTTTACAAAAAATATTGTAATATGTAAAGGTTGCGTGAATAATAAGTAGAAAAGGATGACATTGTGTCATCCTTTTTTTATACTAACTGTAAATACGTTTATACATATAGGAGCAGTGCTATGTTCAAAATTGGATACCGTACAGTAAAAACAGCAATAGGGACAGGCGCAGCCGTTTTTATTGCGCAGTTATTAGGATTAGAATTTTATAGTTCAGCGGGCATTTTAGTTATATTATGTGTACAAAATACGAAACGTAAATCACTTCAAGTGTCGTTACATCGTTTTTTAGCTTGTGTATTATCAATGGTATTCGCTTTTTGTATTTTTGAAACAATTGGATATACACCACTTGCAATTAGTATATTATTACTTACATTTATTCCGACTGCAGTTATGCTTAAAATTCAAGAAGGTATTGTCACAAGTTCAGTTATTGTGATGCATCTATATTCATTGAAACAAATTACATGGCTTATTGTTGGGAATGAAATTGCGATATTAACGATAGGAATTAGCGTGGCTTTATTAGTGAATATGTATATGCCAAGTAGTGAAAATAAGCTAAAAGAGTATCAGGATACAATAGAAAGTAATTTTAAAACAATTTTGTTTGAAATGGTCGTGTATTTACGAAACAGAGAAAGTAGCTGGAGCGGGGCAGAACTTATTGAAACTGAAAATATGCTAAATGAAGCAAGGGATTTATCGTTTAAGAAACTTGAGAATGCATTTATGCGAGAAGATGGCTATTACTATCGTTATTTTAATATGCGCATGCAACAATTCGAAATTTTAGAACGGATGATACCATTAGCAGCTTCTTTATCATGGACATATGAACAAGCTGATATGATTGCGGATGTGGTTGAAAACATTGGAAATGCTATTAGCCCTGAGAGTACTGGGGTTATTTCCTTAAGACAGCTTCAAGAAATGAGAGAATTATTTAGAGACATGCCATTGCCCGTTACACGTGAAGAATTTGAGATACGTGCGAAGCTTGTTCAACTTGTGTATGAAATGGAACAATATTTACTCATTAAAAGCCGTTTTAAGGGAAAGGATAATATAAAAGAACTTATATAGAAGGTAGGAATTATTATGCCGTATCTTCTCTCTTTCATATTATGTCTTTCTTTATCGCCTATTTGGCCTCTTGGTGACAATCCACGTGCTGGAGATCCTTTTATTATTGTAAATAAAGCGACGAATAAACTAGCTTATATTGACGATGGAAAGATTCAAAAGGTTTTTCCAGTAGCGACAGGGAAAACAAATGAATTAACTCCAGAGGGAACTTTTGATGTTGTAATGAAAGCAAAGGATCCGTATTATATTGCGAAGGATATTCCAGGTGGGTCACCGAAAAATCCACTTGGGTCAAGGTGGATTGGATTTAATGCAAGAGAAACTGATGGAAGTAAATATGGAATACATGGAACAAACCAACCTAGTTCAATTGGAAAGTATATTTCACAAGGATGTATAAGAATGAAGAAAAACGATGTGGAATATTTATTTGACCGCATTCCAATTGGAACGAAAGTATGGATTGTGAAGTCGAAAAAATCATTTCAGCAATTGGCAAAACAAAAAGGAGCCATTGCATATGAAAAAGCCAACGAAAAGGTTGGCTTTTTCTACTGTAATAAGTTGTCTTGACATGTGTACATAACCATGAGTTAATGAGAGTATAGAAAGATAAAGTGAAACTTTAATCAGTGGGATGTTTTTTACCCGCGGATTATCAGCCCTCACCAATCGGGATAAAAAATTAGATAAAGGGGTTGCTCATATGTACTTGAATCCAAAAATTTCGTATATGCAATTTTTTATGGGATTTCTATTTGTTATTACATTCATATTGGCAACTTTTAATATATGTTCTTATCTTGTAGCAATTGTATGTATGGCATTACTCAATCTTACTTTTGTTATTGGAGCATTTCAGCAGAAACAATATACAAGTTTTATAACAGCACTTGTAATGTCATTCTCCTTTAGTATTGTAGCGATTGTGCTTTATATAAAATAAACCATCTCGATATCGAGATGGTTTATTTTATTATGTTATGTGTAAAAAGTAAAAAAAGGACGAACACATCGTCCTTTTTACCAAAACATACTTGCGCCAGCAAGTAATGTTGTTACAAGCATAGAAATTAGCATTACATAAATCATAACTTTTTGAGCTTTTTTATGCATCGTTAAGCCTCCTTGCAAATCAGTACAATATTATTGTAACGAGAAATGATATTGTGGACAAGGGGAGAGAAGTGACAAAATTCGAGAAGTGCGTGTAAAGTATAACAGGAAATTTGTATGTATGTAGAGAATATATAATTAATGATAGAGTATAAGTTTTTTGTTATGCAAGCTGAAGAATGGAGATACGATGATGAAAATATATGAAACAAATCGTTTACATTTAAGGGAAATTGATGAGTCGTATGCTGAAAAAGTTCTTCAATATTACGACAGAAATCGTGAATTTTTAAAAGCTTGGGAAGAGTATAGACCGGATGATTTTTTTACGTTAGATTATCAGAAGAAAAAGTTACAAAAGGATAGAAAAGAGTTTGCAGAAGGTAAAATCATCAGGCTTTGGATTTTTAAAAAGGGTGATGATACGAAAATAATTGGATGTATTTCATTTAATTTAATTGTTCGCGGAATTTATCAATCTTGTGTACTCGGCTATAAATTAGATAAGGCAGAGTTGAACAAAGGTTATACGACAGAAGCGCTTAGAAAATCGATTCAAGTTGCTTTTGAGGAATTTCAGTTACATCGTATAGAAGCACCGATTATGCCACGAAATTTAGCATCTATACAAGTAGTGACGAAGATAGGCTTTCAATATGAGGGCGTGTCTAGGAAAATGTTAATGGTTAATGGAGTATGGGAAGATCATATGCGCTGGGTATTGTTAAATGAGTAATAGAAAGCAGATGGTTATCTAGACATATAAACCGTCTGTTTTTTGTCTTGTATTTCGAAACTTTTGCGAAATTCTGTTATAATTAATAGTGTTACATACATAATGGTAGTGCAGGAGGCGCAGTCTTATGATTAATCAAGAACGTTTAGTAAATGAATTTATGGAATTAGTACAAGTAGATTCTGAAACGAAATTTGAAGCAGAAATTTGTAAAGTATTAACAAAGAAGTTTACAGATTTAGGTGTAGAAGTATTTGAAGATGACACAATGGCTGTTACTGGGCATGGTGCAGGTAATTTAATTTGTACTTTACCAGCAACAAAAGATGGTGTTGATACAATTTACTTTACTTCTCATATGGATACAGTAGTTCCTGGTAATGGAATTAAGCCTTCTATTAAAGATGGATATATCGTATCAGATGGTACTACGATTTTAGGTGCGGATGATAAAGCTGGATTAGCATCAATGTTCGAAGCAATTCGTGTTTTAAAAGAGAAAAACATCCCTCATGGTAAAATTGAATTTATTATTACAGTTGGAGAAGAATCTGGTCTTGTTGGTGCAAAAGCATTAGATCGTGAGCGCATTACAGCGAAATACGGTTACGCATTAGATAGCGATGGAAAAGTTGGTGAAATCGTTGTTGCAGCTCCAACACAAGCGAAAGTGAATGCAATTATTCGTGGGAAAACAGCTCATGCTGGTGTAGCACCAGAAAAAGGTGTATCTGCAATTACTATCGCAGCGAAAGCAATTGCGAAGATGCCACTTGGTCGTATTGATTCTGAAACAACTGCAAATATTGGACGTTTTGAAGGTGGTACACAAACAAATATCGTTTGCGATCATGTACAAATCTTTGCAGAAGCGCGTTCTTTAATCAATGAAAAAATGGAAGCACAAGTTGCGAAAATGAAAGAAGCATTTGAAACAACTGCAAAAGAAATGGGTGGTCATGCAGACGTTGAAGTAAACGTTATGTACCCAGGATTTAAATTTGCTGAGGGCGATCACGTTGTAGAAGTTGCAAAACGTGCAGCTGAAAACATTGGTCGTACACCTTCTCTTCACCAAAGTGGTGGCGGAAGTGATGCAAACGTAATTGCAGGACACGGTATTCCAACAGTTAACTTAGCGGTTGGTTATGAAGAAATTCATACAACAAACGAAAAGATTCCTGTTGAAGAATTAGCGAAAACAGCAGAATTAGTTATAGCAATTATTGAAGAAGTAGCGAAGTAATGTAATAGAAAAAGCGTGTAAATCACAATTGATTTACACGCTTTTTATTTTGATTCGATTGCTTTTACAAGGCGGATCAGCCAATACAAGAAAATCCATGGCAATATATAAGTTGTTGCTATATGTACTAGACGAGGGAAGAATCCAAATGTATTAAAGTTGAAAATAGGAAGCAGTAAATAATTAATGGCTATGATTAATATAATCACAAGGAACGTATAGTTGAGTTTATTAGTTGATTTCATCATAATCACCCCTTTTTGTAATTTGATACATTTTATGTAAATTGTATCAAATCTATGAAAGGAAAAGAACAAGTAATTATTATAACTATTATGCAAAATTTGATATAATGAAAGAACGAACGTTCTGATTAGGGAGTGAGTACTATGCGAGAAATGTATCCGAAAAATGGTCGTGTTATTTTGCATGTAGATATGAATTGTTTTTTCGCATCTGTTGAAATTGCTCATGACCCATCATTACAAGGGAAGCCGTTAGCAGTTGCTGGAAATGAAAAAGAAAGAAAAGGAATTATTATAACATGTAGTTATGAGGCAAGAGACTATGGAATACGTACAACGATGCCTCTTTGGGAAGCAAAAAGGTTATGCCCGCAATTAGTTGTAATGCGTCCTAATTTTACATTATATCGTGAAGCTTCATTTCAAATGTTTCAAATTCTTTCACGTTTTACGGAAAAAATACAACCAGTCTCTATAGATGAGGGGTATTTAGATATTACAGATTGCTACGCACTCGGTTCACCTCTTGAAATAGCAAAGATGATTCAGCAGGCGTTATTAACAGAGTTACAGCTTCCGTGTAGCATCGGAATTGCTCCTAACCTTTTCCTAGCAAAAACAGCTTCTGATATGAAAAAGCCTCTCGGTATTACCGTGCTTCGAAAACGAGATATTCCAGAAATGATTTGGCCACTTCCAGTTGAAGCAATGCATGGAATTGGAGAAAAAACAGCTGAAAAATTAAATGATATTCATATACAAACAATTGAGCAGTTAGCAAAAGGAAACGAACATATCATTCGCGCTAAAATTGGAAAGCATGGCGTTGATTTACAAAGGCGGGCAAAAGGTATGGATGATAGGGAAGTTGACCCGAGTCAAATGGGACAACATAAAAGTGTCGGTAATTCGATGACTTTTTCAAAGGATATGGATGAAGAGAAAGAATTACTTGATATGTTAGAACGGCTATCAAAATCAGTGAGTAAAAGATTACAAAAGCGAACTCTTGTCAGCTATAATATTCAAATTATGATTAAATATCATGATAGGCGGACAGTAACACGGAGTAAGCAATTGAAAAATGCGATTTGGGAAGAACGAGATATTTTTCAGGCAGCATCTCGTTTATGGAAGCAACATTGGGACGGTGATTCTGTTCGTTTACTAGGTGTTACAGCCACTGAAATAGAGTGGAAGACAGAATCGGTGAAACAATTAGATTTGTTTTCATTTGAAGAAGATGCGAAAGAAGAGCCGCTACTTGCTGTCATCGATCAAATTAATGATAAGTATGGAATGCCGATTTTACAACGAGGTAGTCAATTATTACGTAAGCAAGAAAAGTCTTTTCAGCAAAAATTAGAAAATAAGTTTATGTAGAAGGTGTCATGAAGCTGTAAATATCATGACACCTTTTATTTTTACAATTAACTATGAAATTTTTTACTATAAAGTTTTTATAGAAAATAAATTGTTTCTTTTGCACTACAAGCAAAAGAATTATTTAATAAATCAAGTGAAAGGATAAATTTAGATGAGTTTGATCAAAGTATGTATACAAATTTTTTGACGGAATATGACGATTTGCTAAATAAGTATAAATAAAAAAAGCACTGTAACCAGTGCTTTTTATTATAGATTATGAGATTGTAGCATTTTCAAAAATAACAATTTCTGAACTGTTTGTTGTTGAAACGCGTTGTGCGTAATATGTTAAAGCTGAAGAAATATATGTTGGTAATGAATCATTTGTATGTGTTGTTGTATATTCATGGATTAATTCTTTCAAAGTCGTCCATTCTAATTGTGCTGGGTGATCAGAAACGAAAGAACTTACCCAGCGATCAAATGAAGATGAAAAATCAGTTTGTAAACGAAATGCTTCTTTCATAATAAAACGCTCCCTTAAAATGTAGTATAATCATTTTAACATAAAACACGAACGATTACTAAGTTTTTTGAGTATAACGTTCGTGATATATAGTTGTCTAGATGATCGGTTATGTAAATTCGATTTGCCATTTGAAATAACATTCCGTAAGATGAAAGGTAGATTATATAAAGAGCTGGAGGAAAGAAAGTGGAATTTGTATTTTTAGGAACTGGTGCAGGTGTTCCTTCGAAAGGAAGGAACGTTTCGGCAATTGCTTTGCAATTGTTAGAAGAACGAGGACAGACTTGGTTATTTGATTGTGGCGAGGCGACGCAACATCAAATATTACATACATCAGTACGCCCACGCCGCATTGAAAAAATATTTATTACGCATTTACATGGTGATCATATTTTTGGCTTGCCTGGTTTATTAGGAAGCCGTTCATTTCAAGGAGGGACTACACCTTTAACAGTGTATGGACCAAAAGGAATTAAACAATTTATTGAAGTGGCATTATCAGTAAGTACGACACATGTAAAATACCCACTTGAAATTGTGGAGATAATAGAAGAAGGTACTGTATTTGAAGATAATGAATTTCACGTGGAAACGAAAAGATTGTCACATGGTATTGAATGTTTTGGGTATCGTATTGTAGAGAAAGATATACAAGGTGCTCTTTTAGTCGATAAATTACTGGAGATGGGTGTGAAACCTGGCCCGCTCTTTAAACGTTTAAAAGATGGAGAAGTAGTTGAATTAGAAAATGGTACGATACTAAATGGAAAAGACTTTATTGGTCCACCTCAAAAGGGAAGAATTATTACCATTTTAGGTGATACAAGATATTGTGAAGCGAGTAGAGAGCTGGCACAAGACGCTGACGTACTTGTTCATGAAGCCACTTTTGCAGCAGAGGATGAACAACAAGCATATGATTATTTTCATTCTACATCTAAGCAAGCTGCGAGTATTGCACTTCAGGCAAATGCAAAACGATTAATATTGACTCATATTAGTTCTCGTTATCAAGGAGATACATATAAGGAATTATGGAAAGAGGCAAGAGAGCTATTTTCTAATACAGAAATAGCTACGGATTTGAAATCATTTCCAGTAGATAGATAATAATGGTGTGAAAAAATGGTGACGAAAGGTTGCCATTTTTTTATTTCTAAAAAAAATTTAAAATAAAACTGTTATCATTTTATGTTTATATTGGATGAAACAGAAAGTTTTAATGATGTGAAGAAATAGGATAAAAATACATAGTACCGATTGTTTAGAGAAACTGTTATATAAGTCAGACGACATACGAGTGGTACAAATAGCAAAAACGGATCGTTATTCAGAACTTTTAAAATTTATTAAAAGTAAGCGTTTTATTAAAAACAAGATATAATGAGGGCAGATTATAATTTATTGTAGGCTACATGCGTTTTAGCCATTTGTCGTAACAAGTGGAGTTGACTAAATCGTGAGAGGGAAACATGAGAATTATAAATAAGAAGGATATTACTATTATTTGTACTAAGTCTTTTTTCATTTTTTAGCTTTAAAGCACTAAAAGGTATGAAAGCAATGGGAGTTTCACTTGTTTATGCTATGCTTGTAAGGGGTTCTGTGTTAAACTTTGGATTGCTACAAGACTTTATTGTGGATTAGCTTATATGATTAGTAAATGAAGGTAATGCTAAGTTTCTTATTTATTATGATAATTGGTATTATTTCAGGATATATTGTTTCACTGTTATTCAAAAACTATCCAATTCGTATAGCGGAACAAATTCGTCGTACAACTGGAAAAGCAACCGATTCGGTAGCTTAATAGAATAGTAAAAAATTTTTGCACAGAGGTTTAGGGGGAGTTATGATGAAGTATCGCTCAGTATTTGATATTATTGGTCCAGTTATGATTGGTCCATCAAGTTCACATACAGCAGGCGCAGCAAGAATGGGGCAAGTTGCTCGCCAGCTGTTTCGTCATGAACCAGAAAGAGTAAGCATTTCATTATATGGATCATTTGCAAAGACGTATCGTGGGCATGGTACAGATGTAGCGTTAATAGGTGGGATATTAGGGTTTGAAACAGATGACTTACGTATTCCAGAAGCGCTAGACATAGCAAAAGAGCGCAAAATCGAAGTAGAATTTATTGAAGAAGATGCAAATGCACCTCACCCAAATACAGCGAGAATTCGTTTGTATAAAGGTGAAGAAGAAATTGAAGTTGTTGCTTGCTCAATTGGTGGCGGTAAAATTGAAGTTGTAGAATTAAACGGATTCGATCTTCAATTAACAGGCACGAGTCCAGCACTACTTATTGTAAATAACGATCGCTTCGGTGCTATTGCAGCAGTAGCTTCAATCCTTGCGAAACATGAAATTAACATTAGTACAATGAGTGTTTCTCGTAAAGAAAAAGGAAGAAGAGCGCTTATGGTTATCGAAACAGATGAATTATTAGCAGATGAAGTGATTGAAGAAATAAACGCGCAACAAAATATTTGTCAAGTAACTATTATGGAATAATTGCAGGGGGGACACACCATGTTTCGGAACGCAGCGGAACTAGTGGCGCAAGCTAAAGAACAAAATGTAAAAATCGCAGAAATTATGATTCAATGTGAAATGAAAACAAGAAGTATTTCACGTGAAGAAGTAATTGCTGGTATGGAAAAGAACTTAGTCGTGATGGAGCAAGCAGTAGAACGTGGTATTCGCGGAGTGAAATCACCAACTGGTTTAACTGGCGGAGATGCTGTAAAAGTTCAGGCGTATATGAATAGCGGAAAAGGCTTATCTGGAGATACGATTTTGGACGCGGTGAGTAAAGCTGTTGCAACAAATGAAGTAAACGCAGCGATGGGAATTATTTGTGCAACACCAACAGCAGGGTCTGCTGGAACAGTGCCAGGTGTACTGTTTGCACTGCAAGAAAAATTACAGCCGACACGCGAAGAGATGATCGAATTTTTATTTACAGCAGGAGCTTTCGGTATGGTTGTTGCGAATAATGCTTGTATTTCCGGCGCGGCAGGAGGTTGCCAAGCTGAAGTAGGTTCAGCAAGTGGAATGGCAGCAGCAGCAGCAGTTGAGATGGCTGGTGGAACACAAGATCAAGCAGCTACAGCGATGGCGATTTCATTAAAGAATATGCTTGGTTTAGTATGTGATCCTGTTGCAGGGCTTGTAGAAGTACCTTGTGTAAAACGTAATGCAGCAGGAGCTGCGAATGCGATGATTTCAGCTGATTTAGCATTAGCTGGCGTAACGAGTACAATTCCATGTGATGAAGTGATTGAGGCGATGTTTAGAATCGGACAAACGATGCCAGTAGCACTTCGTGAAACAGCTGAAGGTGGACTTGCAGCAACACCAACTGGTCGCCGTCTGCAAGAAGAGATTTTTGGGAAGACTAATAACTAAACAATATATGTTAATAAAAAAATGGAGCTCAAGTAAGATTGAGCTCCATTTTTATTTTTCTTTTGTTAGTTGTTCTAATGTTTTCCCAAGATTATGTGATCGTTGTGTAGCCTGTGTAATACAAGAAATAAGTGCTTGTTGAAATTTATGTTCTTGTAATACTTCAATGCCTGCTTCGGTCGTTCCGCCAGGAGAAGTAATTTCCTTTCGCAAAACAGAAGGGTGTTTTTCACTTGCTTTTAGCATTTCAGCAGCACCAATCATCGTCTGAAGAATAAGTGACTTTGCAACATCTTCTTTTAAGCCAATTGTTTTTGCGGCTTCTTCCATCGCTTCCACTACGTAATAAATATAAGCAGGCCCACTTCCAGATAATGCAGTGACAGCATGCATATCTTCTTCCTCTACAACAGAGACGAGACCGATCGTTTCAAATAAAGCTATGGCAGTCTGAATATGTTCCGCTGTTGCATGTTTTGAAGGCGAGATAGCAGTAGCTGATTTTAAAATAGCTGCAGATGTATTTGGCATCGCACGAATAATCGGAACATCTTTTTGAAGTAGGTTTCTAATCGAGTGAGTAGAAACACCTGCTAATAAGGAAATAATAAGCAGGTTATTATGTATATCTTCTTTAAAAGGAGTAAGCGCTTCTGCAACATCCTTTGGTTTCATTGCTAGAAAAAGAATAGTTGTATCAGTAAGTAGCTCTTTTTTATTATGCGTACCTTTTACGCCATATTTTTTATGTAGCTCCTGCAATCTTGTCTCGTTAGAACGATTACTTACGGTAATTTGTTCGCCTTTCACAACATTTGCATGTAACAAGCCACCAATAATAGCTTCAGCAATAGAGCCTGCACCGAGAAAGGAAATGTTTTGAATAGACATGATGTTCCTCCTTTAAATTTGGTTAGAAATTCTTATAAATGTACATACATTCGTTTTTTTACAGGAAACACCTCTTTTTATCTGAAAATAATGACAAATATATATAGAAGTTGTAAACTGAAGAAGTATTCATTTTTGAACCGGAAAGAGACAGGGGGGCTAAGCATGACGGCGATTCACCGAATGGAGATTCCTGTGCCATTTGCAGTTGAAACTGTGAATGTGTTTTTAGTTGAGGGGGAGACATTAACATTAATTGATACAGGGACGAATACAGAAGAGGCAAGAAGTGCTTTAGAAAGGCAATTAGGTACATTAGGATATGCGATAGAAGATATTAAAACAGTAGTCATTACGCATCATCATGCGGATCATTGTGGGCTTTTAAATATATTTTCTGAGAAAACGAACATTATTGGACATCCTTGGAATGAGCCTTGGATCACGCAAAATCCAGAATTTTTAAAGTGGTATCATGAGTTTTTTAGAGAGACAGCTTTGCAATTTGGTGTTCCAGCGGCATTTTTGAAGGACGAGGCGTTATTGACGACGAAGACACTTAAATATTCTTGTAATAGATCGTTAACGCATACTGTGAGAGAGGGAGATCGTATTGATTCTTTACCTGGGTTTACAGTAATCGAAACACCAGGTCATGCTTCCACTCATATTTCATTATATAGAGAATCTGATGGAATATTAATTGGCGGGGATGCTCTCATTAGCCATATTTCTTCGAATCCCATATTAGAACCACCATATGAAGGACAAACAGAAAGGGCGCGCCCGTTATTACAATATAATCAAACATTAAAGCGTTTAAGTGAAATGAATATTTCGCGCATTTTATCAGGACATGGAGAAGATGTTCTAAATGTGAAACAACTTATTGAAACGAGATTACAAAAGCAAGAAACACGTGCGTTTAAAGTGCTTGAGTTATTAAAGGAAAAACCAATGACAGCATTTGAAGTATGTGTAAAACTATTTCCGGTATTATATAAGGAGCAATTGCCGCTTACTATTTCAGAAACTGTTGGACAATTAGACTTTTTAGCATATAATCAACAAGTGATGATTGATGAATCTTCGCAACAATTGATTTATTATGCAAAGTAGGTGACAGCAATGACGGGACGTTTACAAGATAAAGTAATCGTCATTACAGGTGCTTCTAGTGGAATTGGAGAGCAAGTTGCAATGCAAGTTGCAGAGCAGGGGGCGACTCCAGTATTAATGGCTAGAACAGAAGAGAAATTAAAAGCGTTAGCAGAGAAAATTAAAGAAACTTATAATACGCCTTGCTATTATTATGTATTAGATGTAAGTGAAGAGATGGAAGTACAATCTGTTTTTTCAAAGGTATTACAAGAAGTGGGACGTATTGATATATTAGTAAACAATGCGGGATTTGGTATTTTTAAAACATTTGAAGATGCGTCAATGGATGAAGTGAAAGGTATGTTCCAAGTAAATGTATTTGGATTAGTAGCTTGTACGAAAGCGGTACTACCCTATATGGTGAAAAGGAACGAAGGACATATTATTAATATTGCTTCACTTGCTGGGAAAATTGCAACTCCAAAATCGAGTGCGTATGCAGCGACGAAACATGCAGTATTAGGATTTACGAATAGTTTACGCATGGAGTTGTCTAGTACAAATATTTTCGTAACAGCGATTAATCCAGGTCCGATAGATACAAACTTTTTTGAAATAGCGGATCAATCCGGTACATATGTGAAAAATATGGGACGGTACATGTTAAAACCAACATATGTAGCAGAGCAGATCGTAAAATCGATGCAAACGAAAAAGCGTGAAGTAAACTTACCGAAGTGGATGGGCATTGGTCCGAAACTTTATGCACTATTCCCAGGTTTATTTGAGCGTGTTGCAGGTAAATCATTAAATAAAAAATAGGAGATTTCCATATGGAAATCTCCTATTTTTTATTTTCCAGTCACATAATCGTAAACGATATCCTCAACTGCCTCGTATACATCAATTTCAGTATTTGAATGAATTATCGTTTGAATATGTTTAATAAGCATTTCCTGATCCTCATTTGACATAGGATTACATTGATATTGCTGAAAACTTTTTATAATCATTTTCTCAATTAATTTCTCATTCATGTTTTTCCCCGCCTGTATGTATACATGTATTGTTTTACCCGGCATTAACGGGCAGTAAAACCCCCACCTTAAAATTCGGCTAGAGCAAAGAAGTTAGGTGGGAGATCGACTGCCCCTAAACGCCCGATTGGTTCAACTAATAATCAGGGAGGATGAACAAAACCCCACTGATTATAGTTTCACTTTATTGTACTTGAAGTGAAATGAAAAAACTACTATACACTATTTGTGTATAAAAATTCTATTGTGTATATTGTTTTTCTAGTAAAATTAAGTTTTTTAAGTTTGTAAAATTTATAAATATTTAATTGACTCTATAAATATACAATATTATAATCATACTTAATTTAAAGAATTGATATGAGGAGGAGCATATGAAAGTCGCGATTATTGGAGCAACTGGGTATGGAGGTATTGAGTTAATTCGGTTATTAGAGCAACATCCATATTTTTCGATAGCATCTCTTCATTCTTTTTCGCAAGTTGGTGAGTGTATAACAAATGTATATCCGCATTTTCAAAATGTTCTTGTTCATACGTTACAAGAAATTGATGCGGAAGAAATAGTGAAAGAAGCAGAAATTGTATTTTTGGCAACCCCAGCAGGAGTATCAGCAGAGCTAACTCCAAAATTATTAGCAGTAGGTTTAAAAGTAATTGACCTATCTGGAGACTTTCGTATGAAAGATCCTTTCATATATGAACAGTGGTATAAAAGGACAGCTGCAAAAGAAGCAGTTCTTAGTAAAGCTGTATATGGGTTAAGTGAATGGAAAAGGTCCGAGATTCAAAATGCAAATTTAATTGCAAACCCAGGATGCTTTGCTACAGCTGCATTATTAGCGGTATTGCCGTTAGTTCGTAGCGACATAATTGAAGAAGATTCCATTATTATTGATGCGAAATCAGGAGTATCTGGAGCAGGCAAAACGCCAACGACAATGACTCACTTTCCTGAGTTATACGATAACCTGCGTATTTATAAAGTAAATGAGCATCAACATGTTCCTGAGATTGAGCAAATGCTCGCGGAGTGGAATAGGGAAACGAAGCCAATCACGTTTAGTACACATTTAATACCGATATCACGGGGAATTATGGTTACACTTTATGCGAAAGTAAAACGAGAAATGGAAATAGGGAAACTTCAAAAATTATATGAAGAAACGTATGAACAATCGCCTTTCATTCGAATTCGTACGCAAGGAGAGTTTCCAAGTCCGAAAGAAGTGAGGGGCTCAAATTATTGTGATATGGGGATAGCTTACGATGAAAGAACCGGAAGAGTGACAGTCGTTTCTGTTATAGACAATATGATGAAAGGTGCGGCTGGGCAAGCGATTCAAAATGCAAATATAGTAGCGGGACTAGAAGAAACAACAGGTTTACAGCATATGCCGCTTTATTTATAAGGGGGACATGATGATTAAAGTAGAGTCTATTACAAAATTAGATAATGGTTCAATTGTAACGCCAAAAGGCTTTTCGGCAGTCGGTACTGCAAATGGTTTGAAAAAAGACAAAAAGGATTTAGGTGTAATCATTTGTGAAGTGCCAGCATCATGTGCTGCCGTTTATACAACGAATCAAATACAAGCAGCTCCCCTGCAAGTAACGAAAGACAGTATAACAGCTGAGGGGAAATTGCAGGCAATTATCGTCAATAGTGGAAATGCAAATGCTTGTACAGGAATGAAAGGGTTACAAGATGCTTACGAGATGCGTGCATTAGGAGCGGAACATTTTGGATTGAAAGAAAATTACGTTGCAGTAGCTTCAACAGGTGTAATTGGTGTCCCTTTACCGATGGATATAATCCGAAAGGGAATTGCAACTCTTATCCCGACGAAGGAAGAAAGTGAAGCTCATTCTTTTTCTGAAGCAATCTTAACGACGGATCTTATAACGAAAGAAACTTGCTATGAAATGATGATTGATGGGAAGAAAGTGACGATTGCTGGTGTTGCGAAAGGTTCAGGGATGATTCATCCAAATATGGCGACGATGCTAAGTTTTATTACGACAGACGCTCATATAGAGCATGACGTATTACAAACAGTATTATCACAAATAACGAATCGTACATTTAATCAAATTACGGTAGATGGAGATACTTCTACGAATGATATGGTCATCGTTATGGCAAGTGGATTATCAGAAACGAAACCAATCAATATGGAACATGCAGATTGGGAAACTTTCGTATTTGCTTTACAGAAGGTATGTGAAGATTTAGCGAAAAAAATCGCACAAGATGGTGAGGGCGCTACGAAGTTAATAGAAGTAAATGTGTTAGGAGCTCGAACGAATGAAGAGGGAAAGAAAATTGCAAAGCAAATAGTCGGTTCGAGTCTTGTGAAAACAGCAATACATGGTGAAGACCCAAATTGGGGGCGAATTATTAGCAGTATTGGACAAAGTGAAGTCACGATTAACCCAAATACAATTGATATTACTCTTCAATCTATTACGGTGCTGAAAAATAGTGAACCTCAAATGTTTTCTGAAGAGGAAATGAAAAAGAAATTAAAAGAACATGAAATTATGATTGATGTGTATTTACATTTAGGAGAAGAGACAGGATCAGCTTGGGGCTGTGACTTAAGCTATGAATATGTGAAAATAAACGCTTGTTATCGTACATAAGGAGAGGGAAGATGAGCGATTATATTGTAGTGAAATGCGGCGGTAGTATGTTGGATCAATTAAATGATGTGTTTTTTGATTGCATAAAGAAATTGCAACAGAAGTATAAAGTAGTGATTGTCCATGGCGGCGGCCCAGAAATTGATGCCCAATTAAAAGATTGTAACATCAAAGTAGAAAAAAGAGATGGATTACGAGTAACACCAAAAGAAGTTATGGATATTGTTCAAATGGTGCTATGCGGAAGTACGAATAAAAAGTTTGTAATGAAGTTGCAAAGGCATAATTTACTTGCGGTAGGTTGTTCAGGGTGTGACGGCAATTTACTTCAAGTTCAACCTGTCAGCGAAGAAATAGGATATGTGGGAGAAGTAAGTTATGTCGAAACAACCTTACTAAAAGGATTGATAAATTTGAATTATATTCCTGTTATTGCTCCGGTCGGGATACATGATAATGAGATTTATAACATAAATGCGGATACAGCTGCAGCTGGAATTGCGGCCGCATTATCCGCAAAAGAACTCATTTTTATTACGGATGTAGATGGGATATTACATGAAGGGAAATTAGTAAAGAAAACGGATGAATCGGAAATTACTACTTTAATAGAAAAAGGAGTTATTACAGGCGGGATGATTCCGAAAGTACAGGCGGCACTAACGTCATTAAAAATGGGAGTGCAAAAGATAAGTATTGTGAACGGTACAAAAGATTTTACTGAAGTTACGGGCGAGTGTATCGGAACGACGGTAACGAAAGGAGTAAGTATCGTATGACAAGTCATCTTTTTCAAACGTATGGGAGAAGAAATATTGAGCTTGTAAAGGGAAGTGGAACGGAAGTTATTGATGAAAATGGTAAGCAATATTTAGATTTCACATCAGGAATTGGCGTATGTAATTTAGGACATTGTCATCCTAAGGTTATGAAAGCTGTCCAAGAGCAACTTCATGATATATGGCATATATCTAACCTGTTTACAAACAGCTTACAAGAAGAAGTAGCGTCATTATTAACAGAAAATACAGCGTTAGATTCTGTTTTTTTCTGTAATAGCGGGGCAGAGGCGAATGAAGCTGCTTTGAAGCTAGCTCGTAAGCATACTGGAAAATCTCTCGTCATAACATGTCAGCAGTCTTTTCATGGTAGAACATTCGGAACGATGAGTGCGACGGGGCAAAATAAAGTGAAAGAAGGATTTGGTCCGCTCCTTCCGTCTTTTTTACATACCCCGTTTAACGATATAAAGGCATTAGAGGAAGTAATGAATGAAGAAGTAGCGGCGGTAATGGTAGAAGTTGTTCAAGGAGAGGGAGGAGTCATTCCTGCTGATTTATCTTTTTTGAAAGCAATTGAAACATTATGTAATAAGTTCGGTTCCTTATTTATTATAGACGAAGTACAAACAGGGATTGGAAGAACAGGGACATTATTTGCTTACGAACAAATGGGAATAGATCCTCATATCGTTACTGCCGCTAAGGCGCTTGGAAATGGCATTCCCGTTGGAGCGATGATTGGCCGGAAGGAACTTGGAACATCGTTTACTGCAGGATCACATGGTTCAACGTTTGGTGGGAATTATATTGCAATGGCTGCAGCGAAAGAAGTATTGCAAGTAAGTAAGAAACCATCGTTTTTAAAAGAAGTAAAGGAAAAGAGCGAATACGTATTAGAGAAGTTGCGAGAGGAATTACGACATGTTGAATGTATTCAAAATATACGTGGTAAGGGGCTTATGATTGGGATTGAGTGTAAGCATGAAGTTGCAAGTTGTATAGAACAACTAGAGAAAGAAGGACTTCTCGTATTACAAGCAGGACCTAATGTGATTAGACTATTACCACCACTTATTGTAACGAATGAAGAGTTAGAACAGGCAGTATATATGATAAAAAAAGTAGTTTGTACAAAAAACGTATCAATCATATAAGGGGGAAATTCTATGTCAACTGTACAAGTACCGAAATTAAATACGAAAGATTTTTTAACATTAGAAGAACTGACACAAGAAGAGATCATTTCTTTAATTGAGTTCGCTATCTATTTAAAAAAGAATAAGCAAGAGCCTTTATTACAAGGAAAAATATTAGGGCTTATCTTTGATAAACATTCGACTCGTACTCGCGTATCTTTTGAAGCAGGAATGGTACAGCTCGGAGGACATGGTATGTTTTTAAGTGGGAAAGAGATGCAAATTGGAAGAGGGGAGAGCGTTTCAGATACTGCGAAAGTATTATCTCATTATATTGATGGGATCATGATACGTACATTCTCACATGCCGATGTAGAAGAGCTTGCAAAAGAATCGAGCATACCTGTAATTAATGGTTTAACGGACGATCATCATCCTTGTCAAGCACTGGCGGATCTAATGACAATATATGAAGAAATAAATACATTTAAAGGAATAAAATTGGCTTATGTAGGTGATGGAAATAACGTATGTCATTCATTGTTGCTAGCAAGTGCGAAAGTTGGAATGCATATGACTGTTGCAACGCCTGTAGGATATGAACCAAATGAGGAAATTGTAAAAAAAGCGTTAACGATTGCTGAAGAAACAGGAGCGAAAATTGAAATTTTGCATAACCCTGAACTAGCGGTGAGTGAAGCAGATTTCATTTATACTGACGTTTGGATGAGCATGGGGCAAGAGGGAGAAGAAGAGAAATATACTTTATTTCAACCTTACCAAATCAATAAAGAACTTGTTATGCATGCGAAGCAAACATATCGTTTCTTACACTGTTTACCTGCCCATCGTGAAGAGGAAGTAACAGGAGAAATTATAGATGGACCACAGTCTATCGTCTTTGAGCAAGCGGGTAATCGATTGCATGCGCAAAAAGCATTATTAGTAAGTTTATTTAAAAATGTAGAAGAGCTTTCTTAAATGAAGTGCACCTCAATTGTTAGATACGAATAACAATTGGGGTGTTTTTTATGGTTAAATTCTTTTTAGAAGAGAAAGTAAATACAATAAAAAGATATTACTTTGAGTATATACTGAATGTACTTAATTATATGGGTAGAGGGGGGATATCTATTAGAGAAACAGCTACTAAATTTTTTGTATAACCTTTTGTGCCTAGTTTACTAAGAAGACTCTTTACTTCACATACACATAGGCTTCATTTGCTGTTAAGCAGGCTTTATGTTGTATAAAGATTTTTGGATGTTCTAAAATTTCTGTATTTACATTTTTTTCTTTTTATCTCATAATTTTAATTGGGAGAGGGAGGAAAAAAATGGTTCAAATTAAAGTTACACCTGAAATGCTAGAAGAAGTTGCGAATCGTGCAAGCAATACCCGAATCGCATTAGAATCTATACATAATAATTTATGTAATGAAATAGATCAATTGTGTTTTCAGTGGATTGGTGCCTCTAATCAACAGTTCATTCAAATGTTCAATGATGCGAGACTAAAAGCTTTTACATCTATTCATTCACTTGTAAAAGTAGAAGAAGATTTGAAACGAATTGCTGAAAAATTCCGCAATACAGATAATCAAGATGTTACAATGGAACAAGGAGCGATGTGTGGACCACTATCAGCAGAAAAAGAGGATTTTGATGGTGAAAAACTTGCTAGGGATATAGTAGGTGAAATAAGTGGTGAGTATGATATTCGTCGTGCTTGGGATGGGATTGATCCATCTACTGGCGAAAAACTATCTACTTTGGATAGAGTATTTGCTGGAGGAATGGCAGTAGCAGGGATTACACCCTTTGGGAAGATAGCTAAAGTAGGCAAAGGAGTTAAAATGACTGCTAAGGCTACTGAGGCTGTGAATAAAGCTAAAAAAGTACCTGTGGAGAAAGTCAATGGAGTTAAGGGGGCCGGTAAAGCTGGGGGACCTGTAGAGGTCAAAGCACCTCCTGGAGCGACAGATGAACAGATAGCGCAAGTTAAGGCTTATGTTGAGGGATCTAATAAAGCCTTAGAAGCTGGTGCTTTATCACCAACAGGAAGGGTATCAACTAAAGGTAAATTAAGACAAGAAGCTTCACGTGCGGCAAGGCTAGAAGGTAAGCGAGCTGCTGATAATGGAGAAGCATACAAGGGACATGTTGGTCATGTTCCTGATACAACTTGGATGGGGAAACCGGAGCCTCATAGTTGGTTAGACCTTGATCCAAAAGTTAATATGAGCATAGGTGGACAGGCTAATAAATATCCAATTGGTTATAAACCTACAAAATTTAAGTTTGTAGAGGAGGAGTAGATGATGAATAATTGGAAAGATAAGATAGCTACAATGATTTTAGTGAAGCAGGAGCTAATGAAACAAGATGTAGAAAAAATATGGCCACACCATTTTCCAGAGGTGGGAGCAAATGAAAAATCTATTCGCATTATTGAACAAGAATTGGGATATAAGCTTGATTTAATGTATCGAGAATTTCTTCAATATGCCAATGGTTGGGCAGGCTTTTATCAAACGGTGGATTTATTTGGTACGGAGCAATTAAAGGAATCATCTATAATGGATTATGCTCAGGTATTATTAGAAGCTATAGATGATGTTGTTTTAGAAGAAAGCGGTGTTTTAAGACAGGAGCTATTACCAATAGCAGTTTCTGAATTTGATAGGGATTTATTTGTTTTATGTTTACCTAATTCTTCTAGACCAGGAGAGATAATTTGGTTTGCGGGTGAAGAAATAGATAGATTTGAGAATTTTGACGAGTACTTTTTAGCAATGATCGACTATAATAGAGAAGAGATATTAGCTTTAAAGGGGTAGTTTATGCAATCGTGTTTTTTAAGTGTATGTTAATGTGCGGCTATAAAAACATAAATACTAATACGGCTAAAGCAAAATATATTTGAAGTGAACAGAAAAGAAAATGAATATTAATCGTCAAGATATACAAGTTTTAAGGTTACGATAAAATCTAGAGCAATTTAAAAACAATATGAACTGAAAGTACTTGATTGTCGATTAAAGGCAACAAGTGCTTTTTTCGTCTTGATATAAAAATAAATGATATGGGACAAACATTAGGAGAATAAATAAGAAAAAAGTCGCCAAACTGAAATACCCCTCCAATTGTTAGACACGAATAACAATTGGAGGGGTGCTTTTTTATATTGAAATGTCGTATGTATATTTGGTTAACCATCTCTATATCATTTATAATAAAAAGAGTAAACTAAATTTGTTTTTCATATCATGTAAGGACATACTAGATAGAAAAAATATAGTTAAAGAGATGATGAATTTGAAAACAACTAAGAAAACATATTCGTTTTTTCAGCGGATGTGGAGAATATTAAAGTTTCAATATTATAAGTTGCTTCGATCACCAGAAGGAGCAAAGAAAGTGTCGTTAGGTTTTGCCATTGGATTTGGTTTAGAAATGTTGGTAATTTATACGGCATCGCTCGTATATTTAATATTTTATCCAATTGTCAGGTTAGTAAAAGGATCTTTTCCAGCCGCAGTCATTGGTAATATTATTGGGAAAATATCGTTTCTCCCAGTATTTTTATTTCCGTTTGCTTATGCGTTAGGGAAAATGATTTATCCATTTGATGTACAGAAAATACATCATGAACCATTTACGATATCAGATTTGTTTTCGAGTCATATTTTTACGATGTTAAAGAGCTTATTACAGAGTGAAGTATATGTATTAATTGGTATGACGATAATAGGAATTGTGTTTGGGGTAATTTCATATTTCGTTGTGCATTATTTATATGAAAAGAATCGTAAGTTACGTTTGAAGAAAAGAAAGAAACAAGTTAGAGAACCACTTGTGCAAATATAAAGAATGTCACATTCATTTTCTCCTTTGAATATGTTTAAGGAAAAGGGGGAGAGAATGAATGTATTATTACTATGTACCTCAAGTATATCCATATATAAATTATTATCCTGTAAATGATATGAGGCAGCAATTCGGCGTATATCCGCAGCAACAAATACAGCAAATGCAACAGCCGCAGCCTCAACAGCCCGGGCAGCAACCTGTTCAAGAACGAAAGCCGTATTTAACGACATGGCCATATTCAAATGTATACTATGGTAATTATTACGAATCATAAAGCTGCTTCTATGTAGAAGCAGCTTTATGCGTTTGTTTTCAAAATTAAATTTTGAATGGTTTGAAGAGAGTGAATGAGCTTTTCGCGCTCTTCCTCAGATAATGTTTGGAAATTTTCTTTTAATTTGTCTAAAATGAATTGTTGATACTGATTTACTAACAATTTCCCTTCAGCTGTTAGGGAAATTAAAATGACCCGTCGATCTTTTTCGCTATAATGACGCTCTATTAGTTCTTCTTGAATCAGTTTGTTTAATAGAGGTGTCATGTTAGGCCGTGAAATCGCTAGCCGCTTGCCGATTTCGGAAACTGCTAATGTACCATTTTCATGCAGAAGTAGCAATACTTGTGTATGTGATGGCGGCATATGTCTTTGAGAAGAAAATTCTCCAGGAAGCATAAATTTGCGATAAAAAAGAGGCACTAGCGAAAGAAGATGATCAACAATACGTTCCCACTCGCGTGATTCCATATAAAGGCCCCCTTCCACTATCATTGTAACAAAAAAGACATGTTATAAAAATAGAATTGTTTCATGGAAATTTTAATATTTGTAGGCCAACACTTTTTTTGTAAATGAATCGGCAATAATCGCGTAGCCATTATCATTTGGATGCACTTGGTCAAAGAGTAAATCTTTTTTATCATTTGATATTAATTTACGAATTGGTAAAACGATAGATGGTTGATTTGCTTTTGAAATGGAATAAACGGATTCATTCCATCCATCTAAAAACATATCTGCATAACTGGCGATGGAGTCATCGAGTTGTAACGGATTATAGAGTTCTGAGAGAATGAGTAAAGCGTTCGGATTTTGATCTCGAACTGTCTTTACAATATTTTTTATATCCGCTTCAAAATGAGCTTTTTCTTTATTTAACATTTTAATACCATCTATAACACCGACATCACGATTTAAACGGAATAAATTATTTCCTCCAATATTAATTGTAATGATATTTGCTGCTCTAATTTTTTGCTTTACATCTTCTGATTGCACTTTTTTAGCGAGACGATCTGTTGTAAGACCGTTTATCCCAAGGTTTTCTACTGTAATTGGCTTATGAATTTGTGCTTCTATTTGTCTAGAAGCTAATTCAGCAAATCCCCCTTGTGTCGATCCATATCCTTTGGCGAGTGAATCACCTAGTACGAGATGATAAAAGGAATCGTTTGTTTGCTTATCAATCCAACTTGGAGTAGATGTTTTTTCTGTGTTTTCTTCGGGTTCATTTTGTTTTGTCTCATCGTTCTTTTCAAAATAAGAATAAGAAATGATTAGAAGGAGGAGACAAACAATTGTTAAGATGACTTTTTTCATATATTCATCCTCCTTGTAATTGGTAATTGTATCATATTCAGCAGTATTAACAATGTAAGGGCATATTATATGTTTATGAAAAGTTTACAACAACTTTACAGAAAATTTGTAGAAGTATGTCAAAAAATATTGACGATATGAAAGTACATTATATATGATAATGTCAGATAAGGTGAAATTTTAATGAGTAGGGCTTTATTTCCCACTAATTAAAGTTTCACTAATCAGGCGTTTAAGGGGACTACTCATTAGCGCAGGATGAAATGAAAATCTTGTCTCTAATAGAAGAAAAAAGGTATGTGGTTAGAGGCAAATAGAAGTTTATTTCATTATTTTTGGTAATTGTATAAGGGGGATTTTTTGTGAAAAAGTCAAAAAAAATGCTAGCTGGAGCAACTCTTGCTATAGGTGTAATAGCGCCGCAAGTATTGCCAGCAACAGCTCATGCGGATGAGAACAACGGGGAGAGTACGGTTAACTTACGAATTCTAGAAACATCAGATATTCACGTTAACTTAATGAATTACGATTATTATCAAACGAAAACAGATAATAAAGTAGGTCTCGTGCAAACGGCAACACTTGTTAATAAAGCACGTGAAGAAGCGAAGAACTCTGTCCTATTTGATGATGGGGATGCATTGCAAGGGACACCACTTGGAGATTATGTAGCGAATAAAATAAATGATCCGAAGAAGCCTGTGGATCCTAGTTATACACATCCATTATATCGTTTAATGAATTTAATGAAGTATGACGTCATCTCTCTTGGGAATCATGAATTTAACTACGGTTTAGACTATTTAAACAAAGTAATTAGTAAAACAGAGTTCCCGGTTATTAACTCCAACGTCTATAAAGATGATAAAGATACTAATGAAGAGAACGACCAAAATTACTTTAAACCATATCATGTTTTTGAAAAAGAAGTAGAAGATGAATCAGGACAAAAACAAAAAGTGAAAATTGGCGTAATGGGATTTGTTCCACCTCAAGTTATGAACTGGGATAAAGCAAATTTAGAAGGAAAAGTGAAAGCGAAAGATATAGTTGAAACAGCGAAGAAAATGGTGCCAAAAATGAAAGCAGAAGGTGCAGATGTTATCGTTGCACTAGCGCATTCGGGCGTTGATAAGAGTGGATACAACGTTGGCATGGAAAACGCTTCGTATTATTTAACAGAAGTTCCTGGTGTAGATGCAGTATTAATGGGACATTCACATACTGAAGTGAAGGATGTATTTAATGGTGTTCCAGTTGTAATGCCTGGTGTCTTTGGAAGTAACTTAGGTATTATTGATATGCAATTGAAAAAGGTAAACGGAAAATGGGAAATACAAAAAGAGCAATCGAAGCCGCAACTTCGTCCGATTGCTGATAGTAAAGGGAACCCATTAGTACAATCTGATCAAGAATTAGTTAATGAAATTAAAGATGATCATCAAGCGACAATTGATTATGTGAATACAGCTGTAGGAAAAACGACAGCGCCAATTAATAGTTATTTCTCATTAGTACAAGATGATCCTTCTGTACAACTTGTGACAAATGCACAAAAATGGTATGTAGAAAAGTTATTTGCTGAAAATGGACAGTATAGCAAATATAAAGGAATTCCAGTTTTATCTGCAGGCGCACCATTTAAAGCAGGTGGCCGAAACGGTGCTACATATTATACGGATATTCCAGCTGGAACGTTAGCGATTAAAAACGTTGCAGATTTATACGTATATCCAAATACGTTATATGCTGTAAAAGTAAATGGGGCACAAGTGAAAGAATGGCTTGAAATGTCTGCAGGTCAGTTTAACCAAATTGATCCAAAGAAAACAGAAGAACAGCCGTTAGTAAATATAAGCTATCCTACATATAACTTCGATATTTTAGATGGCTTAAAATACGAAATTGATGTAACACAACCAACGAAATACGATAAAGATGGAAAAGTTGTAAATGCAAATACGAATCGTATTATAAATATGACATATGAAGGTAAGCCAGTAGCTGACAATCAAGAGTTCATCGTCGCTACAAATAACTATCGCGGAAGTAGCCAAACGTTCCCAGGTGTAAGTAAAGGCGAAGTTGTATACCAATCACAAGATGAAACACGTCAAATCATTGTGAAGTATATGCAAGAAACACCAGTTATTAATCCAGCAGCAGATAAAAATTGGACGTTTAAACCGATTGTTGCAGATAAATTACATACAACATTCGATTCTTCACCAAATGCACAAAAGTATATAAAGAAAGATGGGAAAATATCATATGTTGGACCATCTGAAAATGAATTTGCTAAATATGCAATTGATATAACAAAGAAGAACGATGATGATAAGGAAACTGGTGGAGAGAATCCAACGACACCGCCAACAGGTGAAGGGAATAATGGAGGAAATCCAACGACACCACCAACAGGTGAAGGGAATAATGGAGGAAATCCAACGACACCACCAACAGATGAAGGTAGTAATGGAGAAAATCCAACGACACCACCAACAAATGAAGCAAATAATGCAGGATCTGGACAAACTACAACGGATAATCAAAACTCAAAAGAAACAACAACTGTAAGTGAAAATAAAGAAGACCGTGATTTACCGAAAACAGGTACAAGTGTTGCTTCTACAATTGGAGCAGGCTTGGCGTTTGTTGGAGCGGGATTACTTCTGTTATTTAGAAGAAAGAAAGCAAATAGATAGTGGAGAAATATAAAAAGGATTACCGATTCAGGTAATCCTTTTTAATATATTATGAAAGTGTTACAGCTTTTTCTTTCTTCCATGAAAGGCCAAATCCAGTGAAACCAACAATAATTGTTAAGACTGGGCAAGCTAAACAGAAAATTGCGAATGGAAGGTAATCAAATGTCGGAACGCCAAGGACGTTCGATAAGAATACACCACTTACTCCCCATGGTACGAGAGGGTTAATAACTGTACCTGCATCTTCTAGTACTCGTGATAAATTCCGACGTTCTAAACCGACTTCATCGTATTTATTAGCAAATGCTTGTCCTGTTAAAACGATGGATAAGTACTGCTCACCAAGTAAGAAGTTTACACCAATTGCAGTTGAAGCAGTAGAAATAATTAAACGTGTGCTATTTTTTACGAAGCTAGAGATGATATTCATGAGCTGCGTAATAATACCCATTCCTTGTAATAATCCTCCCATACAAAGAGCCAGGAAAATAAGTGCAATCGACATCATCATACTTTGTAGACCACCGCGAGATAGTAAGCTATCAATGTCTTTAATACCAGTTTTAGAAACGTATCCGTCTTGCATAATTTTCATTAAATCAGCTAAAGAAGTGCTAGGTTTAAAAATAAAGAGAATAATAATTCCTACCACAATTCCTGCAAGTAATGTTGGAACTGCTGGAACTTTTTTAAATGCGAATAGGAACAGTAATAAAATTGGAATTAGTGTAACGATAGAAATCGTCGTATTTTTCTCTAAAGTGCTAATAAAGTTTGTGAAGTCAACGTCTCCGCTAGTACCGCCTCCTAAAATGAAAAATGCGATAAAAGCAATAATGAAAGCTGGAACTGTTGTCCAAAGCATGTTACGAATATGCTCAAATAAATCTACACCCGTTACAGCAGGAGCTAAGTTTGTTGTATCAGATAAAGGAGACATTTTATCTCCAAAGAATGCACCAGAAATAATTGCACCAGCGATTAGAGCTGGATCGTATCCGAGAGCACTACCCATACCCATAAAGGCAAGTCCTACAGTTGCGGCAGTTGTAAAGGCACTACCGATACTTGTTCCAACAATTGCACAAACAACAAAAACAGTTGGAACGAAAATCTTTGGAGATACAAGCTGGAAGCCGTATACCATTAAAGTTGGAATTGTTCCAGCAGCGATCCAAACACTAATTAATACGCCTACAAGCAAGAAAATAAAAATAGATGGAATACCAGCTGAAATACTACTGATCATCCCTTTTTCCATAGTAGACCAAGAGATTTTTTTCATAAATCCAAATGCTAATAAAAGAACGATACCAAATAAAATTGGGATGTGTGGTGAAACTTCTAATTGAATAACACTAAAGCCAATACAGAAAAAGATAAATAATGTTAAAAGAACAGATTCAATTTTTGAAACCATTGTTTTCCCCTCCTAAGTAATTTAAAATAGCTCTTTTTTATATAAAATTCGCCAATATTGTGTATTTCCTTCTAAAATTTAGAATTTTGTGACAAATTATCGGTAATTGTTGGTCCTTCAATATGATACGGAAATGATTGGATAAAAAAACGTCCCTGCATATAATTATGCAGGGACGAAGATATCGCGGTACCACCCTAGCTTGTGAAATGAATGTATCACAAAATAAAGGGTCGTATGATATGCGCTAATAAAATAAAAACGCCCCTGCAATATATGCAGGGACGAAAAATTCGCGGTACCACCCTAAATTGTGAAACAGTTTCGTTTCACCACTCTTTAGATATAACGGTCTATAACCGTCTTTCACTACTCCTTACGTTTCGCAAAAGAAGCTCCAGGGGGTAATTCATAATTCGCTCTGTACTGGTTCGCACCGACCACCAGCTCTCTGAAATCAGAAATCGAAATACTACTAAATCCTATCAATGCCGATTCATATGATGTTAGTTAAATTTTTATCACATTTTCATCTTATATGTCAATAAAAATGTTCAATATTTTTTTAGGGAAATAAAGGTTAAATGTTTTTAATGTTCTAAATTTGTACGTTATAATGAATTTGAAAGGGGAGGAAAGAGTGAAGAAAAAAATAATTCTTTTTACCACCTTACTAGTCATTGGCGGAAGTGCTGGAATTTACACAGCTTTTGCAGCTGAATCAGAGCAGGCGAAACAAAAGCAAATACAGCAGTTAGAAGTGAAGAAAGCGAAAGAAACGGAAGAGAAGAAGTCGATGGAAAAAGCAGCTGAGAAACTAGGAGTTTCTACTGAAGGGAAAACAAAAGAAGAGGTTACGAAAGAAGTAAATACCGCAAGATTTGAGAAGCGCCATGATTTATTAATTGAACATGCAAAACAACTTGGAATTGATACAGAAGGAAAAAAAGATGAAGAGATTATTTTAGAAATCGGAAAGGTACAACACGGAAAGTAGAACAACTTATCGTATGATAAGTTGTTCTTTTTTAAGAACTATTTGATTTAAAAATAATTGACAGTCATTTAAATTTAATGTTAACTTTATTTATAAATTAGTTAACAATAGGGGTGGCAATTGTGACTGTTAATAGTAATACGACTGAAAAATCGTCTTATACATATGAAGAATTATCGGAGAAAAATAAAGCTTATGTATGGCATCCGTTTACACAAATGAAAGATTATTTAGAAGAAGACCCTGTCATTATTGAACGTGGAGAGGGAAGAAAGCTATACGATGTAAATGGAAATGAATATTGGGATGGTGTTTCATCTATTTGGTTAAATGTTCACGGACATCAAGTACCAGAATTAGATGAAGCAATTCGTGAGCAATTAAATAAAATTGCCCATTCTACTATGTTAGGACTTGCTAACGTTCCATCTATTTTATTAGCAGAAAAAATAATTGAAGTTGTGCCAGAAGGTTTGAAGAAAGTATTCTATTCAGACTCCGGTTCTAGCGCCGTTGAAATTGCAATTAAGATGGCCTTTCAATATTGGCAGCATAAAGGAAAACCGAAGAAACAAAGATTTGTTACATTAAAAGAAGCGTATCATGGTGATACAATTGGAGCTGTTTCAGTAGGAGCGATAGACTTGTTTCACCAAGTGTATAGTTCACTTTTATTTGAGGCAATTAAAATGCCGTATCCATATACATATCGTTCTCCTTATGGAAATAATAAGGAGGAAATTGTGAAAAAACATTTAGAAGAAATGGAAGAGCTGCTGAAAGAAAAGCATGAAGAAATTGCGGCGATTATTGTAGAGCCTTTAATGCAAGGTGCTGGCGGTATGATTACAATGCCAAAAGGATACTTAAGAGGGCTCCGTAATTTATGTACAAAATATAATGTTTTATTTATTACAGATGAGGTAGCGACTGGATTTGGGCGTACCGGGAAAATGTTTGCATGTGAACATGAAAATGTAACGCCGGACATTTTAACAGCCGGAAAAGGTTTAACAGGTGGATATTTACCAGTTGCAATCACCGTAACGACAGATGAAATTTATAATGCCTTTTTAGGAGACTATGAAGAACAAAAAACATTTTTCCACGGTCATAGTTATACAGGGAATCCGTTAGGGTGTGCGGTAGCCATTGCGAATCTAGAGCTATACGAGAAAACAAATTTAATAGAAGAAGTGGCAAGTAAGACAGAATATGTAGCGACGCAATTAGAATCGCTCTTTGCGTATAAACATGTAGGGGATATTCGTCAGTGCGGGTTAATGGTTGGAATTGAACTTGTGAAGAATAAAGAAACGAAAGAAGCGTTTGAATGGACAGAGAGAGTCGGTGTTCAAGTATGTAAACGTTCAAGAGAGCTGGGCATGATTTTGCGACCACTCGGTAATACGATTGTATTTATGCCTCCTCTTGCTTCTACAATTGATGAGATTGATGATATGTTACGTATTTTGTATAAAGCAATCTCGGATGTTACGGAGGGAGAATAATGGGCGGTTTTTTTGTTACAGCAACGGATACTGAAGTGGGGAAAACTGTAGTTGCGGGTGCATTAGCAGGTGTATTTAGAGAATTGGGATATAACATCGGGGTATATAAACCGTTGCAAAGTGGACATGTTGCATCAAATCCAGAGGGAGATGCAGCAAGGTTAAAAGCATTATCGGGTGTACCAACAAAAGAAGATGAAATTTGCCCTTATTCTATTGAAGAACCTCTTGCTCCGAGACTTGCCATGAAAAGAGCTGGAAGAGTAGTACATTTAAAAGACATTATGGATCATTATAATGAACGATTGAAAGAGTTTAATAGCCTATTTGTAGAAGGAGCAGGTGGACTGGCTGTTCCATATACAGAAGACGCTTTAGTAATTGATTTCGCAAAGGAATTACAGCTTCCTCTTATTATAGTCGCACGCCCTACATTAGGAACAGTAAATCATACAGTTTTAACAATTGCTTATGCAAAGGCACAGGGCTTAACAGTAGCAGGTGTAATTTTATCCGGCTGCAAAGAATGTGAAATGGAAAGAGTACAAGAAAATAAAGAAATGATTGAAGAGATAAGTGGGGTACCGGTTTTAGGTTTATTGCCATTCTTTGAAGGTGCGTTTACAAAAGAAGAAGTCTTGGAATCTGCAAAAGAGTATATAATGATTTCAAAATTAGAGGAGTTCATCCGAAATGAATCAAACGTGGCGCACACATCTTCAATCTAAATTGCAACAATTAAATGAGCAAGGACAGTATCGCAATTTGCATGTAACAGAACAAGCAGAAGAGACATGGCTTATTCGAGATGAAAAAAGGATGCTAAATTTAGCGTCAAATAATTATTTAGGGTTAGCTGGAGATGAGAGGTTAAAAGAAGCTGCTATTGCATGCACAAGAAAATATGGAACTGGAGCGACAGCATCAAGGCTCGTTGTAGGAAATTATTCACTGTATGAAGAGGTTGAGAGAAGTATATGCGAATGGAAAGGCACTGAAAAAGCCTTAGTTGTAAATAGTGGATATACCGCAAATGTTGGAGTGATTTCTTCATTAGCCTGTCGTCACGATATTGTGTTTAGTGACAAATTAAATCACGCAAGCATCGTTGATGGGATTATATTAAGCGGAGCAGAGCATAAAAGGTATCGTCATAATGATTTAGATCATTTAGAGAAGCTGTTGCAAGCAGCGCCGCCCAAAAAGAAGAAATTAATCGTAACGGATACTGTTTTTAGTATGGATGGTGATACTGCGTATTTGAGAGAGTTAGTGGAGCTGAAAGAGAAATACGGGGCAATCATTATAGTCGATGAAGCACATGCGAGTGGAATATATGGAATTGATGGAGCAGGGTTGTCTCATATAGAAAAAGATATTGCTCAAAAAATTGATATACATATGGGGACGTTTAGCAAAGCTCTAGGGTGTTATGGTGCGTATTTGACAGGTGATACAATGTATATAGAGTATTTACAAAATATGATGAGAAGCTTTATTTTTACAACAGCTTTACCACCAGGAACGTTAGGAGCAGTGCAAAAAGCAATTGAAATTGTGAAAGAAGATAATGAAAGAAGAGAGAGGCTTATAGAGAATGGAGCATATTTTAGGACACATTTGCAAGAAGCTGGTTTTGATATTGGGAATAGCTCAACTCATATTGTACCGATTGTAGTCGGTTCAAATGAAGCAGCTTTACGGTTTAGTAGAAGGCTGCAAGAGGTAGGTATTGCAGCAATTGCAATTCGTCCACCAACGGTTCCAGTTAATAGTTCACGGGTCCGTTTTGCAGTTACGTCCCAACATACAATAGCTGATTTGAAATGGGCTATTCAGCATATTATACGCATTGGTAAAGAAGAGGGGTTTTTCGTATGAAAGAGCTAAAGGTTATTTTTATTCCTGGATGGGGAATGGAAGAAGGTGTTTGGACTTTAGTTCTGCCGTATTTTAAAGGATATTCTGTTCAATGTATCAATTGGCGTAATGTGAAAGAACAAAGTGAATTTGCGGGGCGAATAATAGATGTAGCAAAAGATGAAAATGTAATTTTAGTTGGATGGTCACTAGGAGCGTTAGCAGCAGTTCAAGCTCATAAAAAGGTTAAGGCAAAAGGTATCGTACTAATTGGTGGTACTGCCAAATTTACAAATACGAGCGATTATACGAGTGGATGGAATACTCTGCATGTAGAACGGCTGAAAAAGAATTTAGCGAGAAAGAAAGAAGATACGCTCAAGCGGTTTTATGAAAATATGTTTACAAAAGATGAGCTGAAAGAGAATAAAAGGTTTGAAGATATGATAAAACGCTTTAAAGGTGATTCTATTCAGTCTTTGCAATTAGGTTTGGAGTATTTAATAGAAGCAGATATGAGAGAAGAACTGAAAGAAATTAAAGTCCCTATACTACTTATTCACGGAGAGCAGGATGTAATTTGTCCATTGTCTGCAGCGCGTAGTATGGCTGAGAATGAGACTGCCACGCTCAAGGTAGTAAGTGAGGCTGGACACGCATTATGCGTAACGAATTTCGAATATTGCGGAAATGAGATAATTCAATTTGTAGAGGGGATACGACATGATCAACAAAACGTTACTTCAAAAACGGTTTAACGCGGCATCTGTATCCTACGATCAATATGCAAATGTACAAAAAAAGATGGCACATTCATTACTTTCTACATTGAATCGGCGATATAGTGCAAATTCATCGATACGTATTTTAGAACTTGGATGCGGAACAGGATATGTTACAGAGCAATTATCAAACTTATTTCCGAAAGCACATATTACAGCCATTGATTTTGCTGAAAGTATGATTGCAGTTGCGAAAACTAGACAAAATGTGAAAAATGTAACGTTTTACTGTGAGGATATCGAAAGATTACGACTAGAAGAAACATATGATGTCATTATTTCAAATGCCACATTTCAATGGCTAAATGATTTAAAACAAGTGATAAGAAATTTATTTCATCATTTGTCTATAGATGGGATATTACTCTTTTCAACGTTTGGACATGAAACATTTCAAGAATTGCATGCTTCGTTCCAGCGGGCGAAAGAAGAAAAAAATATACAAAATGAAACATCGATTGGGCAACTTTTTTATTCGAAAAATCAGTTGCGCCATATGTGTGAAATAGAAACAGGGGATGTGCATGTTTCTGAAACATGTTACATAGAGAGATTTACAGAAGTTAGGGAGTTTCTACACTCTATTCGAAAAGTAGGAGCGACCAATAGTAATGAAGAATCATATTGTCAAAGTCCCTCACTCTTTCGTGCGATGCTTCGCATATACGAAAGAGACTTCACGGAAAATGAAGGGATAATGGCGACGTATCATGCTTTATTTATGCATATAACAAAAGAGGGGAAGAGATGAAATGAAACAAGTACAAACAAAAAGGGATTGGAAAAAACTTGCACATGAGGTAGTAGAAGAGAAAATGATTACGAAAGAGGATGCAATTGCAATATTAGAAGCTGATGATACAGAAGTGTTAGAAATTATGAATGCAGCTTACATCATTCGCCATCATCACTTTGGTAAGAAAGTAAAATTGAATATGATTATTAATACGAAATCTGGATTATGTCCTGAAGATTGCGGATATTGTTCACAGTCTATTATTTCAGAGGCGCCGATTGATAAATATGCATGGCTAACGCAGGAAAAGATTGTAGAAGGAGCACACGAAGCAATTCGCCGTAAAGCGGGTACATATTGTATTGTAGCATCTGGTCGTCGCCCGACGGATAAAGAGGTGAATCACGTAATTGGAGCAGTTAAGGAGATTCGTGAAACGACAGATTTGAAGATTTGTTGTTGTTTAGGTTTCTTAAACGAAGATCAAGCAGGACGTTTAGCAGAAGCGGGTGTACATCGTTATAACCACAACTTAAATACACATGCAAATAATTACGAAAGTATTTGCTCCACTCATACGTATGACGATCGTGTTGATACAGTTCAAAAAGCGAAACAAGCAGGCATTTCACCATGCTCTGGGGCAATTTTTGGAATGGGGGAGACAATAGAAGAACGTGCTGAAATTGCATTTGAATTACAACGTATAGATGCAGATTCAATTCCATGTAATTTCCTTGTTGCTGTAAAGGGTACGCCGCTTGAAGGACAAAAAGAATTAACGCCGATAGAATGTTTAAAAGTACTGGCGATGATGCGTTTTGTAAACCCAACGAAAGAAATTCGTATTTCAGGAGGACGTGAAATCAATTTACGCTCTGTGCAGCCAATCGGTTTATTTGCAGCAAATTCTATTTTTGTTGGAGATTACTTAACGACAGCTGGACAAGAACCGACTGCAGACTGGGGTATGATTGAAGATTTAGGGTTTGAGATTGAAGAATGTGCATTATAAGATAGATAAAAAGCAAACTTGTAAAAGAGTTTGCTTTTTTTGTAAATAAAATGTAATAAATAGTTTTGAAAGCTTGATACTATTGGTTTTTGAGCGAAAAAAAGAATTTTGGTGGACGAATTTTCCAAGCCCCAATTGTACATAGTAAATATGTAATTTATATTGGGTTGGAGGATTTTACATGCACAAATATATATTAGCGATTATGACTTGTCTAATTTTACTAAAAGCAATAAGTGCTGATCCAGTTAAGGCTGCCGAAAATCCTGAACAAAAAGAAATGCAACAACGAATTGAACAACATTTTCGAACGAAAGCTGAACATTTTGGATTGAAAACAGAAGGGAAAGATTTAAAGGAAGTGCGAAAAGAAATTACTATTATAGAAGAAGCGAAGAAAAGAGAGAATGTATGGAGAACAGCACAAACGCTTCGTATACAAACAGAAGGAAAAACAATGGATGAATTAATAAAAGATGTACGGAAAAAAGTAAAAAAATAAAAAAGAGGCCGCAGCCTCTTTTTTATTTTTTATGCCCATTGTTTTGATAAATGAGCCATTTCAATCGCAGCAACGGCGGATTCATAGCCTTTATTACCTGCTTTCGTGCCCGCGCGTTCAATCGCTTGCTCGATCGTTTCAGTCGTTAATACACCGAAAATAACTGGGATGTCTGTTTGTAGTGATAAAGATGCAACTCCTTTTGCTACTTCATTACAAACGTAATCGTAATGTGTTGTAGCACCACGAATTACAGTACCTAACGTAATTACAGCATCATACTTTCCGCTATTAGCCATCTTTTTAGCGATTAAAGGAATTTCGAATGCGCCAGGAACCCAAGCAACATCGATATCAGTTTCTTCTACACCGTGACGCTTTAATCCATCTAAAGCTCCGCCGAGTAACTTACTTGTAATAAATTCATTAAAACGTCCAACAACAACCCCAACTTTTAATCCTGTACCAACTAAATGACCTTCGAATACCATAATAAACCTCTCCCTTAATTATAAGTTTAATAAATGTCCTAATTTGTTTACTTTCGTTTGTAAATACGTTTTATTCTCTTCTTTTGTTGGCATTTGCAATGGTACACGCTCGATTACTTCTAAATCGTAACCTTGTAAGCCAGCAATTTTTCGTGGATTATTCGTTAATAATCGTAAATGTTGTAAACCTAAATCTTTTAAAATTTGAGCGCCAATACCGTAATCACGCAAATCAGCTGGGAACCCAAGTTTTTCGTTTGCTTCTACAGTATCGAATCCTTCTTCTTGTAACTTATAAGCGCGAAGCTTATTAAGAAGGCCAATGCCTCGTCCTTCTTGTCTCATATAGAGAAGAACGCCTTTTCCTTCACGCTCAATTTGAGCAAGTGCAGCATGGAGTTGTGGTCCGCAATCACAGCGGCACGAGCCAAATACATCTCCTGTTAAGCACTCTGAATGAACGCGTACAAGTACAGGCTCTCCTGTTGAAATATCACCTTTTACGAGTGCGATATGTTCTTTCGTATCTAATGAATTAGAATAGCCAATTGCATGGAAAGTACCGAAATCTGTAGGCAATGTAATTTCCACTTCTCGCGTCACTAGTGTTTCATGGTGGCGGCGGTAAGCAATTAAATCTTCTATTGTAATCATTTTTATATCAAATTGTTTTGCACACTGTAGTAAATCAGGTACGCGTGCCATCGTACCGTCCTCATTAATAATCTCGCAAATGACTCCAGCTGGTTCTGCTCCGCAAAGTCTGGCTAAATCGACAGCAGCTTCTGTATGACCAGCTCGGCGTAGGACACCGCCTTCTTTCGCGATTAATGGAAAGATATGTCCAGGACGATTGAAATCAGCACCTTTTGATGCAGGGTTTAATAATTCTTGTATCGTAGTTGCCCGTTCGTGAGCGCTAATCCCTGTTGTTGTAGAAACATGATCAATACTCACTGTAAATGCAGTATGATGCGAATCTGTATTATGAGCTACCATTGGTTCTAATTGTAGACGTTCTGCGTATTCTTCCGTAATCGGTACACAAACGAGACCACGCCCATGTGTAATCATAAAGTTAATCGTTTCTGGCGTAATATACTCTGCTAAAGCGATAAAGTCGCCTTCATTTTCACGGTTTTCATCATCGCATACGATAACGACTTTTCCTTGTTTTAAATCTTCTAGAGCTTCTTCAATACGATGAAACATAATGCTTCCCCCTTATAGAAATCCGTTTTCTTGTAAAAAGCTTTCGCTCATTGAACCTGTTCGTTTTACAGGTTTAGAAATAAAGCGTTCGATATATTTACCGATCATGTCACACTCAATGTTTACGATGTCACCGGCATTCTTTGCTCCGATAACAGATTCACTTACTGTGTGCGGGATGAGTGAGATTGTGATGGAAGATTCGTCTATATCAAATATTGTTAAACTCGTTCCATCAACAGCAACGGAACCTTTATGCAAACAATAGCGCAGCAATTCATCAGAAATAGCTATTTTGTAATAGACGGCATTATAGTGCTGTTTTTTGTTTAATATCGTTCCAATGCCATCAATATGTCCTGAAACGAAATGCCCACCGAATCGTCCGTTTGCAGCCATCGCCCGCTCTAAATTTACTTTAGAGTGTTGTTTAAGCATGCGAAGTGATGTTGATTGCATCGTTTCAGGCATTGCATCCACTGTGAATGAAGCTGTTGTGAAACTCGTTACAGTTAAGCAAATACCGTTAACCGCGATACTATCACCTAAGTGAACATCTGATAAAATTTTATTCGCATGGATCGTTAACTTCATCGCTTCTCCGCTTTGTTGCATGTTTGCAATCGTTCCTAATTCTTCTACAATTCCTGTAAACATTCCGTCACCTCACTTCGGGCATTCGCAACGATTTTTATATCATCACCAATTTGTTTCATCTCTTGAATTTCCAAGGAAAGTGCATCTTGCAATGCTGCGAAACCATTTCCACCAAATAAAGTAGGGGCATCATTCCCACCAATTAATATCGGGCTTATATAAGTTATAATTTCATTGAAATGCTTTGTTTGTAAGAAGCTTGCGTGAACTGTTTGACCACCTTCAACGAATAGAGAAAGAATTTGCTTCTCTCCAAGAAAGAAAAGGAGGTCCTTGATTTCTATATGTTTTGTTTTCATTTGGAATATAGCTATATTTTCAGATTCATAAGAAGCTATTTTCTCTTTATTTACATCCTTACCGACAATAATCCATGTCGGTGCTAAACCATCTGTTATGACATGAGAAGATGGTGGCGTTCGTAAATGGGTATCTAAAATAACACGAATAGGATTTTTACCTCCGTTAGGAATTCTTGTCGTTAAATGCGGATTATCAGCTATAACTGTATTCACTCCAACGAGAATTGCATCATGTGTATGACGATATTGGTGAACATCAGCTCGTGCTTCTTCACCTGTAATCCACTTACTTTCACCCGTGACAGTTGCTGTTTTTCCATCTAAGCTCATCGCTGTTTTTATTGTTACAAATGGACGCTTCGTTTTCATGTAGTGAAAAAAGAAACGATTTAGTAAAACTGCTTCCGCTTCAAGAACACCAGTCGTTACTTCGATTCCAGCTTCTTCTAATCTCCTTTTTCCATTACCAGAAACGAGCGGATTACAATCAAGAGTAGCGATTACAACGCGCTTAACTTCTTTTTTGATGAGTAATTCACAGCAAGGTGGTGTTTTTCCAAAATGGCTACACGGTTCAAGTGTTACATACACGGTAGCTCCTTTTGCTTTTTCACCAGCCATATGAAGCGCGTGAACTTCTGCGTGTTCTTCACCAGCACGTAAATGAGCGCCAATACCGACGATGTTTCCTTCTTTTACAACAACAGCACCAACCATAGGGTTTGGACTTGTTTGTCCAGATGTCCCTTCTGCTAACTGTAGGGCAATCCTCATATATTCTTGATCTGTCATTCTCTTCACCTCTCCTGAAAAAATCAAAAAACCCCAAGGATTTTATATCCTTGGGGTTTGGGAGACGTGATTTCTAGAAATATAGTTCGAATACGAAAGTACAGGAAAGAAACCTAACGTTGATTGGTATTTTTGCATAAGGAAAAAACCTAGCAAAAATATCGAATTTTTCAAACGCTAGTCGTATCTTTTTATTTCAGTATAGAAACATAAGTATACAAAATAAAACATATATAAAGATTCAAAACGAAACTTTAAAAATATGCATACTGAAATAAAAGTGTATTCGCTATATAAAATTACTAGAAAACATATCCTTCTCCCATCCAGACTATACTGTCGGCCCTAGAGTTTCACTAGATCCACCGTTTTCGAGTTGAAAACGGGTCACGGACTTAGAAGTTTGCACTTCATCACCGCCGGTTGGGAATTTCACCCGACCCCGAAGGATGTTGTTTGCTCAAATTATAGCACAAAAAAAATAAAAGGCTAGAAAAAAATATTCGAATGTGAAGAATTGTGTGAAAATATATGTAAGTTGGAATGAGGACAAAAGTACGAGGAATGTTGTAAGGAAAAGGGGGACGAGAGTTAATGAAAAGAAAAAACATGCACAAAAAAATGTGCATGTCACATGTAAAATTATTCTGCCTCTGGTGCTCTAACGACAGACTCGAATTTCCCTTTATGCGAAGCATCGCAATAAGGCATATTTTTTGATAAACCACAACGGCATAAAGAAAATGCCGGTTTTGCTGGGAATACATTCCCTTGTGAATCGACTAATTCCACGTCCCCTGTAACGCGAAAAGAGCCATTATCATTTACTTTAATTTGTACTTTCGCCAACGCTATCCCTCCTTCCCAAACGCTTAATTTCATCATATAATTAAGAGAAGTACTTGACAATATAAAATGAGCACTTTCTTTGGGAGAGAAGAGAGTGTTATAATGTTTTTTATAACTGACTAGAGTAAGGTGACGAGAGATGGATAAACAATTACATACATTACGAAACATTGCAAATGAGCGCACGTGGGCATCATTTTTGAATGATAATCATCCATATAGTTTGTTACATTGGTCCATTGCAGGTGTAGGGCAAGAGGCAAAGGATGTTTGGTTACTTCAAGATGAAGTAACATTTCAAACGACAGAATTTCCAACGTTAGATGATGCAATGCAATGGATTTCTGTAAATATGGAACAAGTTACAGACGTTTTAGCGCAATAAAAAAACAGGCTTATGCAAGCCTGTTTTTTGTTTCTTTTACATATGAGTTTAAAAATTGATCAACGGCTGCTTCATACTCTTCTTTATTTTCGTTATAAGAGCAAGCGTGTGCACCGCGTTCTGCAATATAAAGTTGTTTATTGTTTTCTTTTGCTTCATATAGTGATTTCGTCATATCAGCTAAAATATAATCATCATCTTTACTATGAATAAAGAGGACGGGATTATTAATATTTTTTATACAATCGATTGGTGAAACTTCGCGAATCGTATAACCGTCACGTACTTTTAAAAAAGCATTTGCTAAAGGTAATAAAGGCCATTTAGGTAAATGGAATTCAACCTTTAAACGGTGTTGTAATTGCCCGTAGAAATCAGAAAAAGGACAATCTGCAATATAGAAATCAGCACCATCTTCTACAAGTCCTGCGTATTGAAGAAGTGTTGCAGCTCCCATAGATTCACCATGAATACCGAGTGTTATATTTGTTCCAAAGCGACTTTTTAGCCAGTCAACTACAGATTTTAAATCATGTTTTTCATAGTATCCATAGCTTGTTGTTTTTCCGCCAGTTTTACCATGACGACGATGGTCATAAATAACGACATTATACCCTCTGTTTAAAAATAACCTTGCATATTTTACAGAGTTCATTTTATTTACAGTTACGCCGTGACAAAAAATCATAAACTTATTGGAATGACCAGCAGGAATGTAATATCCGTGAAGATCATATCCGAATTGCGAAGGAATATGAATTTCTTCTTTATGAAGAGCATCAAAATCCTCTAAACGAAAATGTTTTTTCGTTTCTCTTTCGAGTACTTCTTCCTCTGTTTTTTTCTTTAAGTACATCACTTTATTTGTAAAGAAAATCCCAAGGGCAGTTATCGCACCTAGTATAGTAAACAATGCTGCAAAAAAACGTTTCATACTTTACCTCATCCTCCAAATACCGTTACATGTGATACACTTACATTGTATCACAATGATAGAAAAGGGGAGAAATAGGAAATGGTGTATATACAAAAAATTACGCCAGCGATGAAAGAAACAATCCGAATGTTCATGTGTGAGAACTGGGGGAGTTCATTGATGGTTTCACGTGGTAAGGGGCATCAGTTAGAAGAGTTGCCAGGATTTGTTGCGCTCTTGGATGACAGAATAATCGGAATTATAACGTATGAAGTGACCGGAAATATTTGTGAAATTGTATCGTTAGATAGCTTTGAAGAAAGAAAAGGAATAGGGACGAAACTTGTAGATTGTGTATTACAATTTGCAGAAGAAGAACGGTGCGGGCGGGTTTGGCTCATAACAACAAATGATAATATGAATGCGTTACGTTTTTACCAAAAACGTAATTTTGTGATGACTAATTTATATGTGAATGCAGTGGAAGAGGCACGAAAAATAAAGAAAGAAATTCCGCGTATCGGATATGATAACATCCCAATTTTACATGAAATACAGTTGGAGTATCGTTTAATAAATTGATGTAACAATTTTCAGAAATATAAGTTATTAACCTTGACGAATATTGTAATTTAGGTTACCGTAAAATTGTAATCTATTACCATATTAAGGGGTGACGATGTGGCAACTATACGTGATGTTGCAAAATTGGCAGGTGTTTCAGTCGCAACCGTTTCACGAGTTATTAATGAAAAAGGATACGTTCATGAGGACACAGTAAAACAAGTAAAGGAAGCAATTGGGGAATTACGTTATAGGCCAAATAATGCAGCAAAGCCATTATTTAAAGAGAATTCAACGATAATTGCATTACTTGTAGATAATCTATATGACCTATCAAACATCCCTTTGCTACATTGTATTGAGGAAATAGCATATAAAGAAGGATATCAAATCATTGTTTGTAATATAGAGAATAAAGATAGATACATATATATGTTGAAGGAAAATAACGTTGCAGGTGTTATTTTAACAAGATCCGTTTTTAAAAGTATAGGAGAAATTCCACTTCCGTTTGTTGTGATTGATGAACAAAAATCCCATGCAAATTATTATGAAAGTGGACAAAGAACGGTTTCTTTATTAAAAGAAAAAGGCTGTCAATTTCTTGCTTATTTCGATGAGGGAGAAGATAGTGAAGAAATGGAAGAGCGCATATCAGGATTTTTAGACGCTGTTTGGGAGGAAGGGATCTCTTATCGAGAAGTATGTGTACAAGGGTATACGAATAAACAGTTTATTACATTCTTACAAACTTACCCGTATATAGATGGAATTGTAACTTCAAGTGAAAAGGTTACTTTTGAGTTAATTCAAGCAGCGAAAAATTTCAATATCCGTATACCGGATAAGTTGAAAATTATTGGACCGAACGGGAGCATAGACAGTGAATGGATAGGCTCGTCACTCATGAAAATTGAAAGTTGCGCCGAAGAAAATGGGAAAATAGCTTTACAACAATTAAAAGAAAAAATAAAAAAGTAAAAGGTGCGTATAAAACGCACCTTTTATAATGTAATTGCGGCAATAAAGCCGAATATAAGTAACGGTATATTATAATGCAGAAAAGTTGGTACACATGTATCCCATATATGATGGTGTTGACCATCAGCATTTAAACCGGATGTTGGCCCAAGTGTACTATCTGATGCTGGAGATCCCGCATCGCCTAGCGCTCCAGCTGTACCGATAATTGCAATTGTGGCCATTGGACTAAATCCAAGCTGCATGCAAAGAGGCACAAAAATTGTTGTTAAAATAGGGATGGTTGAAAAGGATGAACCAATTCCCATCGTAACGAGAAGTCCAATCACAAGCATAAGAAATGCAGCGAGTGGTTTGTTATTTCCAATTATATGTGCACTCGTTTGCACAAGAGATTCAACATGTCCTGTTTTTCGAAGAACAGCGCCAAATCCAGCGGCAGCGATCATAACAAAACCGATAAAGGACATCATGCGCATTCCGCTTGTTAATATCGCATCTGCTTCTTTAAGAGGTAGACTACCACTTACTGATAAGACGATAATCCCCGCTAAAGCACCGAAAATCATTGATTCTGTTGCTAATTGAACAGTTAATGTGGCTATGATAGATAACAATCCGAAAGTAATGCTACGTTTTGTATAGGGAACGATTTCATTTGAGGTAGTATGAACTTGTTCTGTTTCATACGTACGAGGTTTCCGGTACGTAATGAATACCGCTACACATAATCCAATAATCATACCGATTGCTGGAATAGTCATTGCTTTTGGAATAAGTGCGACATCAAATGTAAGACCACTTTGCGCAGCATTTGTTTGCAATACGTCATGATAAATTTTTCCGAACCCTGCTGGAATCCACATATAAGGAGTAATCAATCCGAATGTAATAATACATGTAACAAGTCGGCGATCCACTTTCAGCTCATTTAATACTTTTAAAAGTGCTGGAATTAAGATAGGGATGAAAGCGATATGAACAGGAATCACATTTTGTGAGAAACAAGCCATCGTTAAAATGATGAATAAAATAAGTATTTTAGAATAAACTTGTTTTTTCGTGTCTTGTTCATTGCCAATCCATTTTAGTGCAGTTTGAATCATGGCATCTGGAAGTCCTGTTTTGGAAAGGGAAATAGCGAAACCGCCAAGCATTGCATAACTTAAAGCGATTGGAGCACTGTTTCCAAGGCCAGTTGTAAAAGTGTTAATAGTTTCTGAAATACCGAGTCCACCGATAATTCCGCCTGTTAAAGCTCCAACAATGATGGCGACAATGACCTGGACACGTAACAAACTAAGCAATAGCATAACTGCTACTGCGACGAGTACAGCATTCATAATAAATGTAATCTCCCTAAAATTTTATTGTGTTAAGGCAAGTAAATATGAAGCACTTTGCTAGATTTATACATAGTTGCGACATATTATTATAAATTGTTTTCTATGAAATGTAAAAGAGCCTTTTGTTACTAATGTTGAAAAGCTAGCTCTTGTTTAATTGATTGTAAAGAATTGGCGAATAATTCTGGTTCTTCTAAATCAGGAGAATGTGCTGAATTTGGGAACCAAATCATTTTTTTTATGGGGGCTTCTATCACATCACAATATTCCTGAACGAGAGCATAAGGAGTTTGATAATCATAGCGACCAGAACAAAAATAAACCGGAATAGATAAGCTTGAAATAGAAGAAAAGAAATCGATTGTCAACATTTCTTCCCATAAAACGCCAGATTTTAAATTTCCTGCGAGAAACTTGAACCAATCTAATAGCGTATATTCAGGGGAAAAGAAGCCTTTTCGTATGAAAGAAAAGGAAGATCCGTTTTGGATTGCTCCGCCGAATGTGCCAAGCCACTTTCTTTGAATAATAAGGCGTCTTGTATCTAAAAATGGTGGTTTGCCTAATTTCAAAAGGGACGCTAATGCTTTTTTATGATCATGTTTTTTTGCAGAACGAATTAAATGCTGATATAGCAATTCTTCGTTTTGTTTCATATGTACAATCTGCCCAATACCGATGTAAGCCTCGATATACTGTGGATATTGATGTGCTATGTTAAGCCCAATAATGCTTCCCCAAGAATGACCAGCGAGAAATAGTTTCTGTTTATTGAACTTTTTAAGTACATATTGAATCACTTCTTTTGCATCGGAAACGAATTGTTCGATTGTAAAATTTGCTCCGAAATCTTTCATTGAAAAGGATTTACCTGCCCCGCGCTGATCCCAATTAATAACGATGAAGTGTTTCTCCAATTCTTTTTGAAAATGACGAATAAATCCAATTTGTGCCATGCCAGGTCCGCCATGACAGCATAATAAAATTGGCTGCTCTATGTTTTGCCCGCGCATAAGGAGAGTTTGTTTTCGATTATGGATCATAACGCTTTCCATCGTAGCAATACTATTAGGAATGAGTTGTTTATTTTCATTATAAAACTGTGGGGTATAGCTACGAAAAAGCATATGGAAATCCTCCTTTTCTGAAATCGTATGAATCGCACAGGCTATTCGTTTTGCATATACTGTTAGAAAATCATTGTAACATACCATACTAGTGTCATTTCAACACGGGAGGAGGGAAATTGTGACGATTGGAGAAATTATAGATTGCTTAAATAGACGTGAATCCATCGCTATTATAGCAAAACGTCTTGAAATAAGCCCATATACATTATCAAAGAAATTAAGATTGATTGGATACGAATATGATGGAGAACAGAAGAAACGTATTTTTGTAGGAGATGGAGAAGAACCGCGTCACTTACAACTCCAAGAAGCGACAGCCCTTCAATATGCGACAACGGATTATCAATTATTAATTTATGAGCAATTACAAAGTATTTATGAGTTATTAAGAAAGAGAGAAGAAGTAATTGTGCCCATTATGAGTATAAGTACAGAAAAAAAGAAACGTACCTTTTCTATTAATAAAGAAATATTAGCAAAACTAGACATTATATCAGAAGCGAAAGGAATTCAAAAATCTAAACTTGTAGAAGAGGCGTTACAACAATTTTTACAACAATATGATTTTAACAAAACATCACATTTTGATAACTAAAGAAAAGGATACTATGTTCATTGTAAGAACGAGTATCCTTTTTAGGTTTTACTAATGTTGTGGATTAAGTATAAGTGCGTATCCTTTACAATAAAAATCTGGGTCGCATATTAGGGAAATACTTAATTTATCTTTTGAATTCTTCCATCAATAACTGGCTGAATTGGTTCTTTTAATTGTTTTACATAATCGACTAGCGCTTCAAAGTCGTTTGGACCAGTTTCTGAATTCTTCCCATTTTTAAATGATACGAATCCGTCACCGCCAGAAGCTAAGAAAGCATTCGCAACTACGCTATACGTTTTAGATGGAGATAACTCTTCGCCATTTGTTAAGCGTATATTCGTAACCTTTTCACCGCTTGGTTTATTTGCATCCCACGTATATTGAATACCTGAAATTTGAAGCATTCTTGTTGTTCCTTTTTGCCATTGTTGATTTAAAATGTCGCGAATATCTTGACCTGTTAAATCTACTTTAATCAATTGGTTTCCAAAAGGCTGAATGCCATATAATTCGCCCCAAGTAATATCGCCAGCATCTAAGTCATTACGAATGCCACCAGGATTCATAAGTGCGATTTGAGCTTGCATCGTTTGACGCTGTGCGTCGGCAATTACATTCCCAAGAGTAGATTCACCAGCATCATTTTGTTTACGGTCGATAGGTGCTGTAGATTTTCCTACAACTTCATTTACAAGTGGTGCGATTGTTTCTTTATATTGATCTATTTTTTGTTTTACTTGTTTATCAGGTTCCACACCTTCATGATATGTTGTAATCACTTCAGCTTTTTTCTTTACAATATCTTTTGTTTTACGATCAATTGTTACATCTACGTCTGAGAAAGCTGTTCCATAAGAGTTCGCTTGGACGATTAGTTTATTATTTACAGTACCATTTACATACGTGTGACTATGTCCACCGAAAATAACATCAACTTCCGAGTCTGTTTCATTTGCAATTCGAGTAAGGTCTCCATTTGTCACGCCAGACTCATCAGTTGTTCCGCCGACATGGGCAAGGACGACGATGGATTTAACACCGAGACGCTTTAATTGTTGCGTTGATTTATTAATTGCTTCTACTTCGTCAGTGATCTGTACATTTTTAAGCATAGTAGGCATCACGACATTTGGCGTATCAGTTGTAACAACGCCAATGAATCCTACAGGAACACCATCTACCATTTTTACAGTAAATGGTGGTAAAAATAAGCGACCAGTTGATTTGTTATAGAAGTTAGCAGCGACATAAGGGAAGTTAGCACCTTTGAAATTACCTGTTTTCTCGTGATATCCACCGTAAATGAGGCGTTTCATTTCATCGATACCTTCATCAAATTCATGGTTTCCGATTGTACCAACATCGAATTTTAAGTCATTTAAAAATTCAATTGTTGGTTCATCTTGTAACAACGCTGAAACTGGTGGACTAGCTCCGACAATATCGCCAGCATGTACGAGAAGTGTATTAGGGTTTTGTTTTTTACGTTCTTTTAAATAAGTAGCTAAGTACTCAGCGCCACCAGCTTCTTTGTTATTAATTTTTTTAACAGTATCTAGTTGTCCATGGAAATCATTAATACCAAGCATTTGTACGTCTACGTAGCGGTTTTGTTCAGCTGGAGTCTGGGATGGGGGAGCGGCAAATACGCTTGAAAAAGTAATGGTGCTTAAAACGGCAACAGCAGGAATGATTTTTTTCCACATAATTTAATTCTCCTTTTTTATAATCTGACATCATACGACATAATTTTAATAGATTCATAGGATTATATCTATATAAAAATTTAGTTTTTTCGAAAAATTAACACATTTACAAAAAGTGAATGATAGAGTAACGAACCTTTTTTATTGTCGAGTTCATTGTATATCTACTATAATGGAGAAAAAAGTAAAAGGTGAGTAGCATGAAGAAAAAGAAACAAAGACAAATGCAAAGACAATCGCAAGTGAATAGACCAGAGAAAGAGTCGCTTACATTAGGCGATCAATTAAATGATTCACTCATGCAGCAATTAAAGAATAAGAAGAAAGAATTGCAAGTGAGAGAAGAAGAAAAAGAGGCAGCTGAACTGGAAAGAAAGCGCCGAGAACAAAAAGAACGTGAAAAAAATAAATCATTTGAAGAACTGTTAAGTGAAAGTAGCCTTACTTGGAAAGACTTTAAATAATATAAAAAATGATCAGTGCATACCGCTGATCATTTTTTTGACGAGCTTGTAAGAAAAGGGGAGTTTTAATGAGAAAAATTGTAGTCGTTCCGCATGAAAATCATTGGAATGAAAAATTTCAAATAGAGGCCGAACGATTAAAATCGGCGATGCCAGAAAGGGTGAAAGTCCATCATATTGGAAGTACATCAGTGCCAGGACTGGCAGCTAAACCAATTATAGATATGATTATGGAAGTAGAGTGTATCGACAGAGTAGATCATTGGAATGAACGTTTTGAAGAGCTTGGTTATATCGTAAAAGGGGAAAATGGTATTTCAAGACGTCGTTATTTTATTCATGGAACTGAGGAAAAACGCTCGTATCACTTACACGTTTTTGAAAAAGGAAATCCTGAGATAGTAAGGCATTTAGCGTTTCGTGATTATATGATGGCTCATTGTGAAGAAGCAGAGGCATATGCAACCTTAAAGAAAGAATTAGCCGAAAAATATACATATGATGGCACGTTATATACGGAAGGAAAAAATGAGTTTGTGCGTAGTGTTGATGAAAAAGCGAAAGAATGGAGAGAAGGAAATATGAATAATTGAGTTTGCGTTTTAGTGTATAAAATTATTATGTAAACTGTACATATGTTTTGACTTTTTGGTTGAATCTTGTTGAAATAAAGTGGTAGCTTATAAAAAATGTAAGAATGAAAGGGAGACGACTGTGCACATTCCAACAACTACACTTCATAATGGCGTAAAAATGCCGATGATTGGTCTAGGCGTTTATAAAGCGAAAGAAGGCGATGAAGTAAAACAAGCAGTAAAAACAGCGTTAGAAGTTGGATATCGTTCGATTGATACAGCAACTGTATATGAAAATGAAAGCGGTGTCGGAGAAGCGGTTCGTGAATCAGGGATTCCGAGAGAAGACATATTTATTACAACAAAAATTTGGAACGACGATCAAGGATACGAGGAAACACTTGAGGCGTTTGAAAAAAGCTTAAAGAAATTACAAATGGACTATGTAGATTTATATTTAATACATTGGCCAATAAGAGGGAAGTATGTCGATACGTACCGAGCGCTAGAAAAACTGTATGAAGAAGGTAAAGTGCGCGCAATTGGTGTTTCAAATTTTCATAAACATCATTTAGAACTGTTATTACCAAATTGTAAAGTGAAGCCGATGGTCAACCAAGTGGAACTTCATCCGATGTTAGCGCAATTTGAATTGCGTAATTTCTGTCAAGGTGAGCAAATTCAAATGGAAGCATGGAGCCCATTAATGAGAGGCGGGGAAGTATTCGAGAACCCGATTATTCAGGCCATTGCTACGAAATATGAAAAAACACCTGCGCAAGTTATATTAAGATGGGATATTCAGAGCGGGGTAGTGACGATTCCTAAATCTGTTACACCATCTCGCATTAAGGAGAATTTTTCTATCTTTGATTTTTCATTAACGGAAGAAGAGATGACTCAAATTAATACGTTAAATCGTAATTTACATGTAGGAACGAATCCGGATAAATATGATACGCTATAAAAAGACGCTACCAGTATGGTAGCGTCTTTTTAACGATGTAAAGCGTAAGTATCACATTTAGCAATTTGCTGAAGTTGTATATATTGAGCTGTTGTTAACTGTGTTTGTTTACTAGCCTGGCCATTTTCTTTCAATTGCCCAATAGAGCTTGCACCAGGTATAACAGCTGCAACAGTTTCGTTATGTAAGCAATATTGAATAGCTGTTCCTGTTAAAGAGCTTTCTCCGATTATTTCTTTTACATTCGCAAGTGTCACATATAATTCATCGTAAGAATAAGAAAGATAATTCTTTTCTTTTACTCTTTCTATCTTTCTTGCATTATTATCAGTTAAAATTCCTTTTGCAAGTGGCCCACGAGCAATAATGCTAATTTGATGTTCACTTAGAAGTGGGAACCATTCTTCAGGGCGACGATTTAAAAGGCTATATTCCATTAGCACACTAACGATATTGGAACGTTTAGCATATTCACGGATAACATTTGGACGTATAGAAGAAATACCGTAATGACGAATAATACCTTCTTTTTTTAATTCTTCAAAGGCTTCAATTGTTTCATCTATTGGATCTTCAATCGTCCCGCCGTGAAGTTGATAAAGATCAATATAATCAGTTTGAAGTCTACGTAAACTTTCTTTCACTTCAGCCTTTATGTAACTTTTAGAAGGATCCCAAGACCACCCGTTTTTTTCTTCTGTCCATCGATTTCCAACTTTTGTTGTAAGAACAATTTGGTCTCGTTTCCCTTTTAAGGCTTTTCCAACAAATTCTTCGTTTAATCCATAATCATATAAATCCGCTGTATCAAAAAAATTGATTCCTAAATCGATTGCTTCATCGATAATACGCATAGCTTCTGTTTCAGATGTACCGAGAGACATACAGCCAAGTCCCATTTCTGTCACAAACAAATCTGAGTTTCCTAATTGACGTTTTTTCATAGGTCAACCTCCTTACCTTTATTGTACGCAAGGGAAAAGAGGTTGACAAACGTTTACTTTTTATTTGCTGTAATCCACTCTTGTACAGTTGTATACTCTTTTCCATATTGTTTTAGCTTATGGCGAATTTGCCATGCTTTTCCGACTAAAGTGACGCGATTTGGTAAAATATAAACTTTCATTTCTATCACGCTCCTTTCAATGTGGTAAAATGTATGAGGAAAGAATAGGAAATAGAACAGGGAGATGAAGTAGTATGAGTAATCTTGCAGAGAGAACAGTAAAAACTGAACCGATTTTTGATGGTAGAGTTATAAAAGTTCGTGTTGATGATGTAGTATTACCAAATGGAGCAATGAGTAAACGTGAAATTGTAAATCACCCTGGTGCAGTTGCTATTATTGCTATTACTGATGAGGGGAAAATTGTGCTTGTCGAGCAGTATCGTAAAGCGCTTGAAAAGGCGATTATAGAAATTCCGGCCGGCAAGTTAGAACCTGGTGAAAAACCTGAGGTGACAGCAGTTCGTGAATTAGAAGAGGAAACAGGATATGTATGTGAAAATATGGAGCTTATTACTTCTTTCTATACATCTCCAGGATTTGCAGATGAAATTTTATATGTATATAAAGCGACAGGTTTGACGAAAAAAGAAAATAAAGCCGAGTTAGATGAAGATGAATTCGTAGAATTGATGGAAGTATCGTTAGAAGAAGCGATTATTCTTATGAAAGATCTTCGTATTCATGATGCGAAGACGATGTTTGCAGTACAATATTTACAACTACAAAAATAAACACTCGCCAAAGGCGAGTGTTTTTTAATTGATTTTTGCGTATACGCGTGCATCACGTAAGCTACCATCTGGTGCTATAAAATCATTTTCCATTGTACCTTCTAGAATAAATTCTAAACGTTCTGCTAGGTTACATGCATTTGCATTTGTTGCATCAGTACGAATTTCAATTCTTCTAGCACTTAGCTTATCAAAGGCAAATTGAATGGCACCTTTAATGGCTTCAGTCATATAGCCTTGTTTTGTATAAGCACTATGCAGCCAGAAGTGAAGTGAAAACTTTGGAATATCCCAGTTTTCAGGCTTGAGCGTTATAGCTCCGATGAATGTACCAGATACTTTATCGTATAAGTGAAAATCAAGTGTTTCACGAAGTAAAAACTGCCCGTGAGCGTTACGAACGATTTCTTCAGCACTTTCTTCTGTTTCAGCGTTAATTGGCATCCACGGTACTAAGTCTTCTAGAGAAGCTTGGATTGCTTCATACACTTCTGCACCATCACCTGGAAATGGCTTACGAACTTGTAAGCGTTCAGTTTGAAATAATGTTGGAAAATCTAATAATAATGGTTTCAAGAGAAATCCCTCCTATTCTCTACTTTTTAGTTTAGCAAAGTAGAGCGGAATTTCAATGTTAATTCGTCATACTTTTTTCTTTCTTTCATACATTTTTAATAAGAGTGTGAACGGAGGGAAGAAAAATGTGGAGAAAAACTTGGCAAGACCGTGTAATGTCTCACATACAGGAAAACTCTTCATTATATATATTTAACGCTGTTTTATTATTGATGGGAGTAATATTTGGGGCCATTCTTGTAAATAGTTTACAATTAAATCAAAAACAAGATTTATCATTTTATTTACAACGTTTTTTTGGACAAGTTTCTAAAGGAGAATTTGCTGTTGCGAGCGAAATGTTTCGAGAAAGTTACTTTTCGCAATTAAAATACATTGGATTTATTTGGATTTTGGGGATTTCAATTATTGGATTGCCACTTATTTTTATTTTATTATTTGTAAAAGGAGTAGTTGTCGGATTTACAGTAGGTTTTTTAGTAAGTCAGCATGGATGGAATGGATTATTATTAGCATTCGTTTCTGTATTGCCACAAAATCTCATTATTATTCCAGTATTTCTCGTTATGACAACAATTGCTGCAAGCTTTTCCTTACGCATGATTAGACATCAATTTATTCGGAAAATAACCGAACCGCTATTACCATTATTAATTCGTTATACATGCTTCTTTCTTGTAATCGGAGTAGTGTTAGCTCTTGCTTCTAGTGTAGAAGCTTATGCATCACCAGTTTTAATGAAAGAAGTCGTTGAGGCTATTAATAAACAATAAATACTTTTTGAGAATAATTATCAATTTGTTTTTATTGTTTTTCTTTTGACAGAAGCCCTTCTTCTGATATAATGGTGTAAGAGTGGCGAGGAGGGAGTAGTACCGAATGGAAGAAAGAATTGAACGAATTAAGAAGCAATTACATGCAGCGAGCTACAAATTAACACCGCAACGTGAAGCAACAGTTCGTGTGCTGCTAGAAAATGAAGAAGATCATTTAAGCGCAGAAGATGTTTACCTCCTTGTAAAAGAAAAGTCGCCAGAGATCGGATTAGCAACCGTCTATCGAACTTTAGAACTATTATCTGAGTTAAAAGTTGTCGATAAGATTAACTTCGGAGACGGTGTTTCACGCTATGACTTACGCCAAGAAGGTGCGCAGCGTTTCCACCATCATTTGATTTGTACACAATGTGGTGCTGTACAAGAAATACAAGAAGATTTACTTGGTGAAGTGGAAAGGAAAGTAGAACATGACTGGAGCTTTAAGGTGAAGGATCATCGTTTAACATTCCATGGGATTTGTAAAAATTGTCAAGAAAATGAAACGGATGAAAAATAACCTTTTCCTATTTAACTAGGAAGAGGTTTTTTATTTGAATAAGGTATAAATTGGTGAAAGCTTGGCATATGTTGTAATAACTTATATTTTGGAGGAATTTACAATGCGCCGAGCTTTAAAATTAACTTTTGATGGGATAAAAGTATTTTTATTATTTACAAGTTGTACGATTTTGTTTTATTTCGCTATACTATGGATAAATGAAGAATATGAAAGCTATCATCGTTATGAAAAGCCAAAAGAAGAGACTGTAGAAAAAGTATCAGGGAATGAAGAGCCGGCAAAGGATGCTTTCGTAAATAGAATGATGTTTTTCTATGAAAATGGGGAGTAGTGTAGATTGGAAGATCAATTAAAAGATTTTATTCATTATATGGTTGTCGAAAAAGGGCTAGCGAAAAATACAGTAGTATCTTATGAACGTGATTTAAAAAGTTATGTAAAGTATTTGCAAAATGTAGAACAGGCGAAAAGCTTTCATGAAGTAACACGCTTGCACATTGTTAATTTTCTGCAGCACTTAAAAGAAAACGGAAAATCTTCGAAAACATTAGCACGTCATATTGCATCGATTCGTTCGTTTCACCAATTTTTACTTCGTGAACGGGCGGTAGAGCACGACCCATCCGTACATATTGAAACGCCGCAAGGAGAACGGAAATTACCGAAAGTACTATCAATCGATGAAGTAGAGGCGTTACTTCAGACACCGAAAATGACGAGTGCTTTTGGGGTTCGTGACAAGGCGATGCTAGAGTTATTGTATGCAACAGGACTTCGTGTTTCGGAATTAATTGCCTTAAATTTAGAAGATGTACATTTAACGATGGGATTTGTTCGTTGCATAGGGAAAGGGAATAAAGAAAGAATTATTCCACTAGGAAGTTTAGCGACGGAAGCGATTCAAAAGTATATTGAAAAGGGAAGAAGAGAATTGATGGGTAAAAAAGTAGTAGATGCACTCTTTTTAAACCATCATGGGAATCGATTATCAAGACAAGGATTTTGGAAAATTTTAAAACGATTGGCGAAAGAAGCAAATATTGAAAAAGAGCTTACACCGCATACGTTGCGCCATTCTTTTGCTACGCATTTATTAGAAAATGGAGCAGACTTGCGTGCTGTGCAAGAAATGCTTGGACATGCAGATATTTCAACGACGCAAATTTATACGCATGTTTCAAAAGCTAGATTAAAAGATGTATATAAACAGTTTCATCCGAGAGCATAGTTACTATGCTCTTTTTTCATAGATTCAAAAGGCTACAGTACTTCACAAAAACTTCACAAACATTTCGTACATTGTTTTCAGCAGAAGACTAGAATATTACAATGTATTTCCTCTATACTAAATAAGGTATGAAGGAGGAAATGATGATGAAAAAACTTATTATGACTTTATTTATCGCGATGCTAGCATTGGCTGGCTGTAATACAAACAAAGAAGAACCGAAAAAAGAACAGAAACTAGAAGCTGTAAAAGTAGCAGTTCAAACAAATCCGAAAGAAATTAAACCTGGTGAAAAAACAGAAGTACAAGCACTTGTTACACAAGGAAAAGAAAAAGTAACAGATGCTGATGATGTAAAGTTTGAAATTTGGAAAGCTGGCGACGAAAAGCACGAGATGTTAGATGGTAAGCATAAAGGAAAAGGTGTTTATGCAGTAGAGAAAACGTTCGAGACGGATGGAGTATACCATATTATCGCTCACACAAATGCACGTGAAATGCATGTTATGCCAGAAGTAAAAGTGGCTGTAGGAAATGCGAAAGTAGAAGATGCGAAAAAAGAAAATAGTCATCACGGTGCAGGGCATGGCGATCATAAAAGCGATACAATGATCCATCTTATGGCTGGTGATATAAAAGCAAATGCTGAATCGACTATGAAAGTTCATTTAAAACAAAAAGAAGAAGCGTTAACTGGTGCTGAAGTACAACTTGAGATTTGGAAAGATGGTGTTGAAAAACACGAATTTATTCCAGCGAAAGAAGGAAATAAAGGAGAGTATGAAACGAAACATACTTTCAAAGAAAATGGTTCTTACAAAGTGAAAGTTCATGTTAAAAAAGGCGAACTACATGAACATAAAGAAGAAACAGTAGAAGTAAAATAAAAAGCAGCTCTTTAGAGCTGCTTTTTATTTTTATTCCGTAAACGTCCAATTGATGAGGGCTTATAATCAGTGGAGAAGAACTAAACTCCTACTAATCAAAGTTTCACTTTATATGAAGAAATAAATCATAAAATAATTAGCACTTATTTGCATAATGGATTACAATAGAAGTGTGAAGGAAATGAGAAATTCTACGAAAATGTATTAAAAAGAAAGCGTAAACATGTTATGATATCTGTATCAGATGTCTGACATCTGACTTAGAAAAAACTAGAAATGTTTTTGAGTCGTTTCGAAGTAAACGAAATAGGTTAGAGAATCAATTAAAGAAGTACTGTTTGACAATGAGAACGAAAGAGAATTCTTATGGAGAACAGTTTCACTTTATAGCGTTTTGAACATACTACAAGAAGTAGAACTGAACTTATAGGAGGTCGCAGTTATGAATAAATATAAACGTATATTCCTAGTCGTAATGGATTCTGTTGGAATCGGTGAAGCACCAGATGCTGAGCAATTTGGTGATTTAGGATCTGACACAATTGGTCACATTGCTGAACATATGAATGGGTTACAAATGCCTAACATGGTGAAATTAGGTCTTGGTAACATTCGTGAAATGAAAGGTATCTCTAAAGTAGAAAAACCACTTGGATATTATACAAAAATGGAAGAGAAATCTACTGGTAAAGATACAATGACAGGTCACTGGGAAATTATGGGTCTTTACATTGATACACCATTCCAAGTTTTCCCTGAAGGCTTCCCGAAAGAATTACTTGATGAATTAGAAGAAAAAACAGGTCGTAAAATCATCGGTAATAAACCAGCTTCTGGAACTGAGATTCTTGATGAGCTTGGTCAAGAGCAAATGGAAACAGGATCTTTAATCGTTTACACTTCTGCTGATAGCGTATTACAAATCGCAGCACACGAAGAAGTAGTGCCGCTTGATGAGTTATATAAAATTTGTAAAATTGCACGTGAATTAACATTAGATGAGAAATACATGGTAGGTCGCGTTATCGCTCGTCCATTCGTTGGTGAGCCTGGAAACTTTACACGTACACCAAACCGTCATGATTATGCATTAAAACCATTCGGCCGTACGGTAATGAATGAATTAAAAGATAGTGACTACGATGTTATTGCTATCGGTAAAATCTCTGACATATATGATGGTGAAGGTGTAACTGAGTCACTTCGTACGAAGTCTAATATGGATGGAATGGATAAGCTTGTAGATACATTAAATATGGACTTTACAGGTCTTAGCTTCTTGAACTTAGTTGACTTTGATGCATTATTTGGACACCGCCGTGATCCACAAGGGTACGGAGAAGCTCTGCAAGAGTATGATGCTCGTCTTCCAGAAGTATTCGAAAAACTAAAAGAAGATGATTTATTATTAATTACAGCAGACCACGGTAATGATCCAGTTCACCACGGTACTGATCATACACGTGAATATGTACCGTTATTAGCATATAGCCCAAGCATGAAAGATGGCGGACAAGAATTATCAATTCGCCAAACATTTGCTGATATTGGTGCAACGGTAGCAGAAAACTTCGGCGTGAAAATGCCAGAACACGGAACAAGCTTCTTAAACGAGCTAAAGAAATAGGGGGATAAACAAATGAATCGTGAACTTATTACAAAATCAGCTTCATACTTAAAAGAGAAATTTCAAGAAACGCCACAAGTAGGACTAATCCTTGGATCTGGACTAGGTGTATTAGCAGATGAAATCGAGAACGCAGTAACAGTACCTTACAGTGAAATCCCTGAATTCCCAGTATCAACTGTAGAAGGTCATGCAGGTCAACTAGTATTCGGTACACTTCAAGGTGTAACAGTAGTAGCAATGCAAGGACGTTTCCACTTCTATGAAGGATACGACATGCAAAAAGTAACATTCCCAGTTCGTGTTATGAAAGAACTAGGTGTAGAAACAGTTGTTGTAACAAATGCAGCTGGTGGTGTAAATACATCATTTGAGCCAGGCGATCTTATGTTAATTTCAGACCACATTAACTTCATGGGTACAAATCCATTAATCGGACCGAATGATTCTGAAATGGGCGTACGTTTCCCTGATATGTCTACATCATATACGACAGAACTTCGTGAAATGGCGAAACAAGTTGCAGCGGACTTAAATATTAAAGTACAAGAAGGTGTATACGTTGGAATGACAGGTCCTGTATATGAAACACCTGCTGAAATTCGTATGCTTCGTACACTTGGCGGAGATGCAGTTGGTATGTCAACAGTACCTGAAGTAATTGTAGCGCGTCATGCTGGTATGAAAGTACTTGGTATTTCTTGTATTTCAAATATGGCAGCTGGTATTTTAGATCAGCCACTTCATCACGATGAAGTAATCGAAACGACAGAACGTGTTAAAGCTAACTTCTTAGCATTAGTAAAAGCAATCGTAAAACAAATGAAGGGGTGACCTCACAATGAGAATGGTGGACCTAATTGCAAAAAAACGTGACGGACATGCACTAACGACAGAAGAAATTAACTTTATTGTTGAAGGATATACGAATGGTGATATTCCTGATTACCAAGTAAGTTCACTTGCAATGGCAATTTTCTTCCAAGATATGAACGGTCAAGAACGTGCTGATTTAACTATGGCAATGGTAAATAGCGGTGATACAATCGACTTATCAGCTATTGAAGGGGTAAAAGTAGATAAGCACTCAACAGGTGGTGTTGGTGATACAACAACACTTGTGTTAGGTCCATTAGTAGCCGCTTTAGGTGTACCGGTTGCAAAAATGTCTGGACGTGGGTTAGGACATACTGGTGGTACAATTGATAAATTAGAAGCAGTTCCAGGATTCCATGTTGAAATCGAAAATGATGAATTCATGCGACTTGTAAATGAAAACAAAATCGCAGTTATTGGTCAAAGTGGAAACTTAACACCTGCGGATAAAAAGTTATATGCACTTCGTGATGTAACGGCAACAGTAAACTCAATTCCGCTTATTGCAAGTTCGATTATGAGTAAAAAAATTGCTGCTGGTGCAGATGCAATTGTTCTTGATGTAAAAACTGGAGCAGGTGCATTTATGAAAACAGATGAAGATGCAAAACGTTTAGCAGAAGCAATGGTGCGCATTGGTAATAACGTTGGTCGTAATACGATGGCTGTTATTTCTGATATGAGTCAACCACTTGGTGAGGCGATTGGTAACGCACTTGAAGTACAAGAAGCAATTGATACATTACAAGGTAAAGGACCGAAAGATTTAGAAGAGTTATGTTTAACGCTTGGAAGTCAAATGGTATACCTTGCTGGACAAGCTTCATCTTTAGAAGATGCACGTGAGAAATTAATTGAAGTAATGAACAACGGTAAAGCGCTAGAATCATTTAAAACGTTCTTATCAGCGCAAGGCGGCGATGCTTCTGTTGTTGATGATCCTTCTAAATTACCACAAGCACAATTTAAAATTGAAGTAGAAGCGAAGGAAGACGGTTATGTATCAGAAATCGTTGCAGATGAAATCGGAACAGCAGCAATGCTTTTAGGAGCAGGACGTGCGACGAAGGAATCTGAAATTGATTTAGCAGTTGGCTTAATGCTTCGCAAAAAAGTAGGGGACAGCGTGAAAAAAGGTGAATCCCTCGTTACAATTTACGCAAACCGTGAAAATGTGGACGATGTAAAAGCAAAAATTTATGAGAACATGAAGATTGCTAACGAACATGTAGATGCACCAACGTTAGTGCACGGCATCGTTACCGAATAATAAAAAAGGGCCAAGGAGTATTTCTCCTTGGCTTTTTTTGCTATTTTTTGTTTATAATAATAATGGGTGAAATTATGATTAGAATTTGTGCAATAACAAAAACAGATGAAGTATTATATGATGTTTCGCTAGAAGAAACATCGAAAGACCATATTGTATGGTATTGGCTAGATTTATATAAGCCAACGAAAGAAGAGTATACATACATTTTACAAGATCATTTTAAGTTCCATCCCCTTGCAATTGAAGACTGTATAGAATATGTACAGAGACCAAAAGTTGATTTTTATGATGGATATAACTTTTTAGTTCTTCATGCATTTGGTGAGGATGGATTAGAACCGCACGAGATTGATTTATTTATTAGTGATCGTTTTATTGTTTCTTTCCACTTTTCTCATAACAATGCAATCGAAAGAGTATGGAAAACACTTGGAGAAAAGAAGCGTATTAAAAATAGTCCTTTACACGTAGCGCATACAATTATCGACCAAATTGTAGATGACTATTTTGCGCCTGTATATTACATTGAGGATCATTTAAATGCAATTGATGATAATTTAACGGGTGAGACAGCAGGAAGTGTATTAGAAGAAGTATTTGATATACGTACAGATTTATCGAAGCTAAGGCGCACAATCATTCCGATGCGTGATTTATTGTATCGTATTTTAAATTCGACTCGTTTTTACGGTATAAGTGATCATGAGATTTATTTTAAAGATATACATGACCATTTGCTTAAACTGACAGAAATGATTGAAGCAAGCCGCGAGTTAACGGCAGATATTCGGGATAGCTATTTTTCATTAAACTCACATCATATGAATAACATTATGAAAACATTAACTGTATTCTCGACTATTTTCATGCCATTAACATTTATTGCGGGAGTATACGGAATGAACTTTACGCATATGCCAGAGCTTGGTGGACAATATAGTTATTTTATTTGTCTACTTCTAATGGCGCTAATTGGCGGTGGGATGATGGCTTGGTTTTATAAAAAAGGATGGTTTAAGTAAAAAAACACCGAGGAAAATTCCTCGGTGTTTTTACTTAACCAATAGCATGTAATACAAACATGGCTAAGAATAAGCATGTAACGATATACATAGACGGTGCGACTTCTTTACGCTTTCCAAGAGCAACTTTTAAGATAGGATAAGCAATAAATCCGAACGCAATGCCATCAGCGATACTATATGTGAGCGGGATCATGACGATAATTAAGAACGCTGGAAATCCTTCTGAAAAATCGTTCAGAGGAATTTGCTGAATGCTTGTAATCATCAGGCCGCCAATAATAATTAAGATTGGTGCAATGGCACTATCAGGAATTAGTTTCACAAACGGAAGTGCAAACAGTGATGCGAAGAATAACAACCCTGTAACGATAGACGTCAGACCTGTCTTTCCGCCTGCAGTAATACCTGCAGCACTCTCTACTGTTGATACGGTAGGGCTTGTGCCAAATAGACCACATGTCATTGCTGAAATTGCATTGGCTTGGTAAGCACGTGGGAATTTACGGTCATCTTCTAATAAACCGTGCAGAAGTCCCATGTTCTCAAAAATAAGCACCATGCTTAAGGAGAATGTTGCAATCCAAAACGGTAAGGAAGAAAGTTTGCCAAATGACATAGCTCCAAACACATCGCCGTAATTAGCGAATGAGAATGAACTATTTCCGATTTGACTTGTATCAACAAGACCAAATAGCCATGCAATACCAGTTCCTATTGCAATCGTCCATAAAAAGCTTCCACGTACGTTACGAATAAATAGTACAAGTGCAACGATAAGAGTAAGTAGTGTCGCAAGAACGACAGGGTTACTTAATTTACCCATTGCAACAGCAGTATTTGGATTCGAAACGACTAAACCACCTTTTTGCAATCCGATAAATGCTAAAAATAATCCGATGCCGACAGTAATAGCTTCCTTTAATGACTTTGGAATCGATACTGAAAGCAAGCGAGCGATTGGTGTAAACGCAGCAATTGCAAAAATAATACCAGAGATGAAGACAGCTGCTAATGCTTCCTGCCAAGCTAATCCGAGCGTATGCACAGCAGTGTACGTGAAGAATGCATTTACGCCCATACCAGGGACAAGAATAGCAGGTGCATTTGCCCAAAATGCCATGAGCAGACATCCGACAAATGAACTGAAAACAGTTGCTAAAATTCCAGCTTCAAGAGGAATGCCAGCATCCGATAAAATTGATGCATTTACAATCATAATATATACGATTGTGAAAAATGACGTAACTCCAGCTAAAACTTCTTGTTTTGGTGATGTTTCGTGTAAACCTAATTTAAATGTTCTTTCAAGTATTCCTTTCATGTTAAACCTTCTTTTTCATATCCCTCTCCCACCCGTGATATCTCTTTTGTAAGAGCTCACCGTCCTTTATTATATCAGAACATCATGTTTTTACAACAAGGAAAATGATAACGTTTACTTATAAAAGAAATTATTTATAAATACGTAAAAATGGCTCGTATTGTTGAAATGATTTCTAATTCTCCTGATTGAATGGGCGGAGCTGCTTGCGCATGTAAAGTAGCATAGGACGTCACTTCCCGTGGTAATTGGGCGGATTCTTCAACGAATGAGAGTGGAACTGGATTAATGTTTAAATTGTATGTACTCGCAATAGCACGAGCTTTTTCTACCGCTTGTTGCAGAGCTTGAATAAGAGCTTGCTCATAATATTTATTTGGATGAGATATTCGAAAACGTAACCCTTTTGCTAAGTTTGCTCCATTTGAAACGGCTATATCATATACTTCCCCTGCTTTTTGTACATTTAAAACGGTAATTTCATACAAATGTTCCACACGATATCCTTGTAGTAATGCTTTATCATTTACATATTCGTACTGGGGCGTAATCGTATATGAAATGGTTTCTATATTTTTTTCGGCAATACCTAGTTGTTTTAGTGCATCCAATAATTGTTTTGATTGCACTGCATTCTCTTCTTGTGCCTGTTTTACATTTTTATGATCTGTACGAATACCAATCGTTAATATAACAACATTTGGTTTTGCTTTTATAACGCCTTCACCTTGCACCGTAATGGTAGCTTCTTTACCAGTATTAGCTGTACGTACGTTGTGTAAATAAGGATTCATTCCACCTTGCATCTTCCATCACCATCCTTATTTATATGTATATGTGTGAACAAAAAAGAAATTTGTATGAAAAAGTTACATAAATGAGAATGTTAAAGAAAGAAAGCATATACAATAAGGGTATTTATAGATTATAATATGTGTAAATATGATAAAAAAGGGACGAGGCTAGTGAACGAAAAAAGAGAAACACTGATTTTAGAGTTATCCGGATCATTTCGAAAGATGATACGTTTATTACAAAATGATATTAATACACGTTTTGCAGAACATATGCCATACAATGAATTTTCTGTATTACGCGCGTTATTTTTAAAGAGTCCACAGATGGCTTCGCAAATTGCGAGTGAAGTAAACGTAACCTCTAGTCATATTACAGCTGTTACTGATCGTCTCGTACGAAAAGGGTTTGTAGAAAGAAAGCGTTCAAATTCAGACCGTCGTATCGTGTACCTAGAAATTACAGAACACGGAAGAGAAGTAACTGAAAAACTTGAAGCTGTGCGTAAAGAATATTATAAAGAGAAATTTAAAGGTTGGAGCGACCAAGAAATCGAAATGGTGTTAGAGCTATTTGGCCGCGTATTATAATAAATGAGGATAGGAAGCGAAAGCTTTCCTATCCTTTTTCTTTTGAATAAAAACATTTTGAAACTCCAATACTTTAATTAAAAAGAATCGGAGTGAAAAATTATGAAACGTATTTGTATGCTTTTCATTATGATTGGAAGTTTTTTCTGCTTTAATCAATTCGTGGACGCTGCAACGCCTCTTCAAGTCGTTCAGAAAGAATTACAACATATTTCAAATAAGCAACCTGTTTTATATTCAAAACTATGGATTCGTTCTATGCAGAATGCTATTTTATTTCATCATAGTGATAACATTCGGCATGAAGATACGATAAGCAATGTGACAAAGTCTTCTCTTATAAAAGTAAAACAACTTCCACTTCAGAAAGCATCACAGTACATCCCGAGATTATCGCAATATATTTCTAAGTTTGAAGCTGAGAATGTGCAAGTGTATTATGTTGCAGCTCGTTATGAAGTGAAAAAAGAAAATCCGTATCAGTTAAATGGAATGAATTATTTTATGCAAGTGTTTATTCAACAAGGGGGAGAATGGAGAATTGCTGAAAGCATAGTCGCTCCAACAGATCAAATCGTGGCAAATGGTGACGGCTTTGGAACGAAGCAAGAAAAAGAGTATGGGAAAAGAAGAGAGAATGTGAAATAACCTCCTTTTGAAGGAGGTTATTTCGTGCGAAGTAAAAATTTTTTATTTATGAAATAGTTAAGTACTACATAGCTAAATACTCCTATTATTATGAATCCAGCGTAATAACTTAATATTGGATCGTTTTTTTCACCTGTTAACCAGCCTCCTAATAGTGCGAAACATATCGTGACACACGGTATAAATAGACGTTGTAGTTTAGTGAATAATAATAGTTTACCGTTATTTTCATTTTTTGTCCGATTATAGAAAAATACTCCTAATGGTAAAAGAAAAAGAATATATAGAATCGGAGTGATAAGTTTCCAGGTGGGCTGGAATTGGTGTTGCACCGTAACGGATTCTTTTAGATTATTAATGTTTACTTCTTTTACTTTTGGATTAAATGTATAAGATATATAAGTATTATTAGTAGGTGCAAAAACTTCAATGTTCTCTACATATGATGTGTAATTCGCTTTCTTAAGGAAAAATTCAGTTGTAGATATATTTGTGTGAATCCAAGTGAAATGAAACAGCAACATGCTTAGTCCAGATGGTAATATAATAAAAACTAAGCTTAATATACTATGTGAAATGACATTACCAGCAATTGTTCCTATAAAAATTGCTATTGTAAAAATCGCAATCCATGTAATGGTAACATAACATAATAATGTAAGTATTGGCCCGAAGGATTGATATTGGTTAAACAGATTAACCGTTAGGATAAAATACATTAAGATGATATTAAGGCTCATTATGAATATAATTACAATTGTCCCGAACAGCCATTTAGAAAGAAAAAGTTCTTTTCTCGTGAATGGCATTGCGAATAACAGATGATCTGTTTGATTTCGTTTTTCCCAACTTATTAATGAACAAGCGAGTAATATGAAAGTTGGAATGAAGGGGATGATAAGAGTATCCCCATTTAAACTATAGCTGAAATAGTTATCTTGGTTTGCTGAAAGACTTGTTAGTTGAATCTGTAAATCATTAAAATAGCTAATAGGTAAAAACCAAAAACTACTACAAGCAAAGAGTAAAAGAATGTACTTACTTTGCTTGTAATGATGTAACCATAAAGCCTTATAAAACATGTTATTCCTCCAATGCCCAACATGTGATTATGTTGAATTTAGTTAATATTCCAAGTAAACTTCCATTTTAATATTTTTGGCAGGAAGAAATACATAATTAAACTAGTAACTAAAAATCCGATGTAAAAGCTGGACAATGAATGCGCGCGACTTAGCATTAAGCCTCCAACGATTCCACCAAAGAAAATCGCACAAGCCATAACTACTTTTTGTAGTTTCGGATACAATAAGTAGTTACCATTTCGCTCATTGACTGAACGGGCATATAAATATATACCGAGTGATAATAAAATAATAATATGTGCAATAGGTGCAATCAATGTTTTTGCCGGCGGGATTGTTGTAAAGTTTGGTTCATTATGACGTACTCCATCCTTATCAGTATAAGCGTTTTGAGGATCGTAATTAAAGCTAATAGTAAACTCTTCTGCTGGACCAGAAATACGTATGTTTTCCATAATATCATGTATACTGCCATTGTTCTCATGAAAGTCGGCATTCGAGTGAACAGCAATGACTCCTGATATTAGAGATGGAAGTAACACTGGGAAGATTAATATAGCTGCAGTAAGAAATCCTTGCGATATAATATTCCCTGCAATTGTACCTACACATAAGGTAAGTGTATAAATAGCGATTAATACAATTAACATGTATATAAAGTAACTATGAAAAGGGGAAAATACTTGATATTTATTATGAAAAGTTAACTTTTTCATAATAGCAAATAGCCCCCAGTTTAAAACGACAACAGCGGCGATATTACAGATTCCAAACAACCACTTTGTTATATAAAGGTGTGAACGTTTAAATGGCATAGACCATAACAAGTCGCTAGCGTTATTTTGTCTTTCCCATCCAATTAACGTACAAGCTAGAACGATTAGCACACTACCTAACAGCATGATAGAATCTAGAAGTGTTAAATCAAAACTGTAATGATATATAACTTTCCATTTTTTATTCATATTTAGAAAATATTGCTGTTGAATAGAAGTCATATAGTATTTATATGACAAAGTATAGAAGCTGACGAGCCAAAATAACCATACAACATATTTACTTTGTTGATATGTTCTTAGCCATAGTGCTTTTTGAAACATAGGATCTCTCCTTTAAAAAACTTTATAATTTGTTAGGCGTGATAATACAACATAAGTAATGATTCCAGCGAGAAACAAACTGATATAGTAGTTAGGTAAGAAATAAAATTGATTTATTTTATAGCCACCTAGTAATGCAAAGTAAATGGTTGTCCCCCATATCCATATTTTTAAATGTTTTTGGAAAATAAATATCTTTTGAGTGTTTTCATTTGGTGATCTTGTATATAAATATGCGCCAAGTAGTAAGTAAAATATTGTATAAAAAATCGGGACCAATATGGATTTAGCTGAATAATATCTATAAGATGCTGGATCTCTTAAAGTGTTTGGATCGTTTTCTTTTTTACGTGATTTTGGATCATAATCGTAATAAATAGAAAAATTATATATTGGTGCAACAATATTTGTTTTATTATTTATTTCAGAAAGACTTTCATATAAGTGAGAGTTTCTATTATTTTGAACATTTAAATGATTTATTGTAAAATTGTACAGCAATGAAATAAATGTAAGACCCATTAGTAACCAAGGAATACAAAAAACAACTTGTGAAACAACGCTTCCAGTAAAGGCACCGATACATAATGCAGCTGTATATACTGCAACATATGAAACAATTGCATAAAGAAAGTATCGATGAAATGGCCCGAATGATTGATAATCAAAATGAATCGTTGTTCTATAAATAAAGTACATAAGAATCCAGTTTACAAGGAGAGACCCAATAATCCAAAATGAACCGAAAGCCCATTTAGATAAGAAAACATCTTTTCTTTTAAATGGCATTGTTAAAAGTAGTGCATTAGACTGGCTGCTACGTTCCCACCCTATTAATAGACAAGCAATAGAAATAATAAGGATAGTTATCCAAAAACTATTACCTGTATTTGACCAAAAAGCATAATCATAATAGAACGTTCCCTTTTCATGTAATTTATAATAATTAGCAAGTTGTTGCTGAGCTGCTTTATAGTATCCGAAAGATAGAAGATAAAGTGTATAAAAGAAGAACAGTAGTACAGCATATTTCCCGCGTTTCCAATTCCACGTCCACAACGCCTTATGAAACATAACCATCCTCCTCTAGTGTCGTAACGAAGACATCTTCAAGTGACATTGTTAATTCTTCAATGAGTATAGGTTGTTCTTTATAAAACTTCTCCAATGTTGCAGCCACATTTCCCTCAATTAAGATTGTATATACTTTTCCTGTTTGATTTAATATTTTAATATTGCTTAAGTTTTCTAGTTTTTGAGGTAATGAACGTTCGTAAGCTACTTGTATTTTTGCAAATCGTGATTTGGCATCGTCTAGTGATGTAATAGACGAGATAGTATGGCCTTTTAATATAATAATTGTATCTGCAATTTGTTCCACTTCATCTAAATGGTGAGTTGAGATGAAAATGGTAATCTCTTTTTCTGCCACTTCTCCAACGAGAAACTGTAAAATCTGCCTTTTAACGATAGGATCAAGTCCGTTTGTCGGTTCATCCAAAATGATATATTCTGCTTTTGTAGAAACGGCTAAAATGATGGCAAGCAATGCTTTCATCCCTTTTGAATAACTACGAATTCGTTTGTTTGGTAAGTTAAAACGTTCTAACAGTTCATAGAAATATGCTTCATCAAATGCGTTATAAACTTCTTTATAAAACTTTACAATTTCTTTTACCGTATATCCGTTCAATATGTTAGTAGAATCCGGAACATATACGATTTTTTGCTTTATTTCAGGACAATGATGAATGTTTGTATCCTCATATGTAACAGTCCCTGCATCAGGGTCTAAAATGCCGACCATCGTTCGTAATAAAGTTGTTTTGCCCGCACCGTTTCTTCCAAGTAATCCGATGATACTTCCTTTTTGTAATGTGAAAGAAACATCGTCTAAAATTGTTTGATTATCAATTGTTTTCTTGAGGCTTGTCACTTTCAGCATCCGTATTTCCTCCAATCTCTTTATAGTATGAATCTATCCAATCATGAATTTTATCTTTCGTAATACCAAGATAAGAGGCTTCTAATAGTAATTGATGAAATTGCTTTTCAACCATAGCGATTTTCCTTTCGTCTAATGTTGGGGTAATCGATTGGGATACAAATGTTCCTTTTCCTCGTAATGTTTCAATAATCCCTTGTCGCTCTAACTCTTGATACGCTTTACTCACTGTATTTGGATTTATAACGAGTAAAGAAGCGAGTTCGCGTACAGAAGGAAGTTTATCACTTGGAGCTAACATGTTTTTCAATACGAGTTCTTTTATATTTTGAACAATTTGTTCCCATATCGGAGTGTTGCTTCTTGGATCAAGTTGAATATGCAAGAGCAATGTCTCCTTTCTGACTTGTATTAAGTGTACTACTGTATGTAGTACGCTTAATACAATATAGGTGATGAATATATTTGTCAACTGAAAATATTAGAAAAATATGGTATTAAAAAATAATAAATTGGAAAAAATAGGTTTGATATAGAATGGAGGGTTAGTCATGAAGCGAGTTTTTGGAATACTTGTTTGTTTCATGTTATTGCTTTCTGGTACTTCAGTTAGTTTCGCACAATCTGAGAAGACGAAGCAGGAAAAAACAGAAGAAACAACGCCGAAGTTAGCGGAACAAGCGTCATCAGCAATTGTAATTGAACAAGATACAGGTAAAGTTTTGTTTGATAAAAATCCAAATGAGAAGTTACCACCTGCTAGTATGACGAAGATTATGACAATGCTATTAATTATGGAACAAGTTGAAAAAGGAAAACTAAAACTGACCGATAAAGTTAGAGCAAGTGAGCATGCAGCTTCAATGGGTGGATCACAAATCTTTTTAGAGCCTGGAGAAGAGATGACTGTAAATGAAATGCTAAAAGGTATTGCTATTGCATCTGGAAATGATGCGTCTGTTGCAGTAGCGGAGCATATCGCGGGTTCAGAAGAAGGTTTTGTAAATATGATGAACAAAAAAGCGAAAGATTTAGGACTGAAAAATACTCATTTTCAAAATCCAACAGGTCTTCCGGCTAAAGACCATTATTCCACAGCAAATGATATGGCTATAATGGCAAAAGAATTAATGAAGTACCCACTTATTCGCAAATATACAGGTAAATACGAAGACTATTTACGAGAAGATACGGATAAGAAGTTTTGGCTCGTGAATACGAATAAGTTAGTACGTTTTTATCCTGGAGTAGATGGTGTGAAAACGGGCTTTACGACAGAAGCAAAATATTGTTTAACAGCATCGGCTGAAAAAAATGGCATGCGTGTTATTTCAGTTGTTATGGGAGCACCTACATCGAAAGAACGGAATAATCAAGTAACAAAGCTTCTTGACTATGCATTTGGACAATATATGACAAAGAAATTGTATACACGTGGCGAAAAAATTAAGACTGTACAAGTAGGAAAAGGGAAAAAAGAAAAAGTAGATTTAGTTGCGTCAGACAATGTGTCTCTTCTTATGAAGAAGGGCGAAAATATGGACAAAGTAAAGCAAGAAGTAATTGCTGAAAAGAAAGTGAAAGCGCCGATTAAAAAAGGTGACGCGCTTGGTACACTTGTTATTAAAAAAGATAAAGATGTTTTATTAAAACAAACAATTGTAGCAAAAGAAGATGTTGCTGCAGCGAGCTGGTGGGAGTTATTTAAAAGAAGTTTTGGGATGTTTTCAACATCAAAATAGCGGCAAACATTTTGCCGCTTTTCTATTCGTATGAAAGTAAATAATTGCCGAATGTTTTCACTTTATGGCGAAATAGTTCTTCTTTTGTCAGCAGGAAGGATTCTTATGTTGTATCACGAAAATCTTTATGTATGTAAATGAGTAAAGTTTGAGCATAAGGAGGAAATCGTGTGAGTCTTTCCATGCAATTAGAAGTAAAGCGTGACGTCCTATGTGTGAGACTAGCGGGTGAATTAGATCATCATACTGCTGAAGAGTTGCGAACGAAAGTAACAGATATGATTGAGACACATGGTGTTCATCATATTGTTTTGAGCCTAGAGAACTTATCGTTTATGGATAGTTCTGGTTTAGGTGTTATATTAGGCCGATATAAGCATGTAAAGGGATTAGGTGGAGAAATGGTTGTTTGTGCAATTTCACCGCCTGTTAAGCGTTTATTTGAAATGTCGGGCTTATTTAAAATTGTTCGCTTAGAAGAAAGTGAAGCGCATGCGCTCGCGACGTTGGGGGTGGCATAAATGAGAAATGAAATGAACCTTCAATTTTCAGCATTAAGTCAAAATGAATCATTCGCTCGCGTTACAGTAGCTGCTTTCATTGCGCAACTAGATCCAACGATGGAAGAACTTACGGAGATTAAAACAGTTGTGTCAGAAGCAGTTACGAATGCAATTATTCATGGATACGATGGAAATGCAGAAGGTGTTGTTTATATTTCTGTAATTTTGGAAGAAGCAATGGTGAAACTCACGATTCGAGATGAAGGGATTGGCATCTTTGATTTAGATGAAGCAAGACAACCCCTTTTTACAACTAAACCTGAATTAGAGCGTTCCGGAATGGGATTTACTATCATGGAAAATTTTATGGATGAAGTAGAAGTTATTTCAAACGAATCTTTCGGGACAACAATCCATTTGACAAAATACTTATCAAATAGTAACGCTCTATGCAATTAAGGAGAATAGCCTATGGACATAGAGGTCAAAAATGAGAAGAAGAAACCTCAGTTAAAGGACCACGAGCTAAAAGCGTTAATTCAACAAAGTCAAGATGGAGATCAACAAGCGAGAGATACAATCGTTCAAAGTAATATGCGTCTCGTATGGTCGGTTGTGCAGCGTTTTCTTAATCGAGGATACGAACCAGACGATTTATTTCAAATTGGATGTATTGGGCTCTTAAAATCGGTAGATAAATTTGATTTATCTTTCGACGTGAAATTTTCAACATATGCAGTTCCAATGATTATTGGAGAAATACAACGATTTTTACGTGATGATGGATCAGTGAAAGTAAGTAGATCTTTAAAAGAAACAGGAAATAAAATTCGAAAGATGAGAGACGAGCTTTCGAAAGAATTCGGAAGGGCACCAACAATTAACGAAGTAGCCGAAGCGTTAGAACTAACGCCAGAAGAAGTGGTTCTGGCGCAAGAAGCGAGTCGTGCTCCTTCATCCATACATGAAACGGTGTATGAAAACGATGGAGATCCAATCACTATTTTAGATCAAATTGCTGATCAATCTGAAACGAAATGGTTTGATAAAATTGCTTTAAAAGAAGCAATTAGAGAATTAGATGATCGAGAACGTTTAATTGTATATTTACGCTATTATAAAGACCAAACCCAATCAGAAGTAGCGGAGCGCATAGGTATTTCGCAAGTACAAGTTTCAAGACTTGAAAAGAAAATATTAAAACAGATGAAAGATCGAATAGATGAGTAGCTATCTATTCGATTTTTTTTATGACTTTAATTTAGTAGGGATTGTAAACTTTCGTAAGAATTAACAGAATTTATTGATAATTTAGTAAATTTAAAATATAATCCAAGTATGAACTTGTCACAAAGGGGGAAGGAAATATGGAAACGAGGCAACAATGGGGAACGAGGGCCGGATTCATTTTCGCAGCGGTCGGCTCTGCCGTTGGATTAGGAAACATATGGCGTTTTCCTTATACAGCGTATGAAAATGGGGGAGGCGCATTCTTTTTACCGTACTTATTCGCATTATTAACGACTGGTATTTCATTATTGGCGTTTGAATTTGCTCTTGGGCATCGTCATCGTGGTTCGGCGCCACTTACATTCTTCCGTATTAGTCCGCGTGCTGAATTTATCGGATGGTGGCAAATGTGTGTAACGTTTATCGTTTCAACATATTATGCAGTAATTATTGCTTGGTCTATTTCCTATACGTACTTTGCAATTACTGGAGCATGGGGGAAAGACACGCAATCATTTTTATTTAAAGAGTATTTGCATGTTGCAGATAAGCCTGGACAGTTTGGAGGGCTCGTACCGGAAGTATTAATTCCATTAGCTCTCGTTTGGATTATCGTGCTCGGTGTAGCATTTAAAGGAGTTAAAAAAGGAATCGAAGTTGTTAATCGTATTTTCATCCCTTTATTAGTTGTTATGTTCCTTATTATCGTAGTTCGTGCAGTGACGATGGAAGGTGCAATGCAAGGGTTGGATGCATTCTTCAAACCAGATTGGAGTCGTATTTTTGATGGGAAAGTATGGCTTGCTGCTTATGGTCAAATTTTCTTTAGCTTATCTTTAGCATTTGGAATTATGATTACGTATTCTAGTTATTTACCGAAAAACTCAGATACAACAAATAATGCCTTTATTACTGGCTTTGCAAACTCAGGATTTGAATTGTTAGCTGGGATTGGGGTCTTTGCAGCTCTTGGATTTATGGCAAATAATATGGGAGTACCAGTTGATAAAGTAGCAAGTGCTGGTGTAGGACTTGCATTCGTAGTATTCCCGCAAATCATTAATGAGTTACCGATGTCACCGTTATTTGGCGTATTATTTTTCTTATCATTAACGGTTGCTGGAATTACATCCCTCATTTCACTTGCGGAAGTATGTTTTGCTGCCGTATCTGAAAAGTTCAGCTTAAGTCGCCAAAAAACAATTGGAATTATGGGGACGCTTCTCGTACTAGTTTCTCTTGTTTTTGCAACACGTGGCGGGCTTATGTTCCTAGATGTTGTTGATTATTTCGCTAATAACTTCGGATTAATTTCAATTGCATTAGCGGAAGTGGTTACGATAGGGCTCATTCTACGCCGTTTACCAGTTTACCAAAATCATGCAAACTTCGTATCTGATATTAAGTTAGGGACGTTTTGGAGAGTAAGTTTACTCGTTATTACCCCGCTTATGTTAGGGTACATGTTAATTGATGGCACAATCCAAAATATTAAAAAGAACTACGGAGATTATCCAACGGAGTTTGTCGTAACATATGGTTGGTCAATTGCAGCAGCCTTCCTTATCGTTGCACTAATCATTAGTATAAAGAAATGGAATGCACAAATACATTCAGATTCTGCTAAGCTTGAAAAAGAATGGAAAGATCGGGGTGTTTCATAATGAGCGGATCAGCGATTATGATGATGGTGATTGGTATGGTAGTCATTTGGGGAGGACTCGCATTAAGTATTGCAAATTTATTTAAGAAAAAGGCATAAACTAAAAAACATCTGTACCGAAACGGTACAGATGTTTTTTTATGAAAAAATTGTATTAGAAAAAAATTCAATAACCATACTACAACTACGAGGAAGAGTGAAGAGGTGAATAGAAATTGGAACAAACAATTTATATTAAAATGCGTAATCGATTAAAAGTTTCTCCTACGTATGAAGTGAAACTACGTGATGTCGCTCAACTTGCCGGAGATACTGAGGTAGTTGAGTCGTTACAGGATGAGGTAGTTTACAAAATAACAGCGCATGATAAGACACATGTTGTAATTGATGTTATGAAAATTATTGAGATTATTAGGCGAAAAGCGGCTCATATACAAATTAATTTACTCGGTTCTGGACAAACTCTTGTTGAAATTATATATGAAAAAAAGAAAGTACATCCGGTTTTCTTCGGGCTTGTATGGTTGTTACTTTTTATTGGAGCGGCTCTTGCGATCATTTATTTCCATGAAGATGTAAGCATGCAACAAGTGCACCAGCGGTTATATTACATGATTACGGGAGAATTTAAGGCGCAGCCACTGCTATTTCAAATTCCTTATTCAGTAGGTCTTGGGTTAGGTATGGTCTTATTTTTTAATCATGTATTTCAAAAGCGAATTAATGAAGAGCCGAGTCCGTTAGAAGTGGAGATGTTCCAATATCAGCAGTCACTTGACCAATATGTAATTGTTCATGAAAACAAGGACAATATGAAACAACTTGCCGATGATTGAGTCTGGGCTTGTTATTTTAATTGGTTTAGCGGGAGGAATTGCAGTGGGTAGCGGATATGTCGCATTTTTAGCTGTACTTGGTATAATCCCCCGTCTAGCTCAATTAACGAGAAGTGGAAAGCACATTCAATATTTTGAGTGGGCAGTTATTGCAGGTACGTTAACAGGAGCTTGGTGTAGTTTGAAAAACATTACATTTCAAACGTCGCAATATTGGCTTGTTATATTAGGAATATTTTGTGGCACATTCATTGGAATGCTTGCAGCCGCATTAACAGAAGTGTTAAATGTTTTACCTATTTTAGCGAAACGAGTAGGGGTAGAAGGGAAAATCGTTGTTTTACTCGTTGCTCTTGTACTTGGCAAAGTAATAGGCTCATTGTTTCACTGGATTTATTTCGTAAAGTAGGAGGCAGTATATAAATGACAGGGCGAAAACTAAAGGATGATTACATAAATAAAGTGAAGGAGTACCATCCAAAACCAAACTATTTCCTAAATTGTGTCAAGGCATTTCTTGTAGGTGGATTCATTTGTACTGTCGGAGAAGTATTGATGAAATTTTATATACATTATTTTCATTTCAGTGAACAAGAGGCAGGAAATCCGACAGTTGCAACGCTTGTATTATTATCGGCGATTTTAACAGGTTGTGGTGTATATGATAAAATCGGTCAATTTGCTGGAGCGGGATCGGCCGTACCTGTTACGGGATTTGCGAATTCTATGGCGAGCGCTGCGCTAGAACATAAGAGTGAAGGAATTGTGCTTGGGGTTGCTACAAATATGTTTAAGCTAGCGGGAAGTGTTATCGTTTTTGGGGTCGTTGGTGCATACGTTATTGGATTAATAAGATATACTTTTAACATTTTTATGTCTTAAAGGAGGGGCTAGTATGAGGTTGACCGGAAAACAAACGTGGGTATTTCAAAATGATATTTATGTGAATGCAACCGGTACTGCTGTCGGTCCAAAAGAAGCTGAGGGCCCTCTTGGGAAGGATTTTGATATTTCATATGATGATTTACATTGCGGAGAGGAAAACTGGGAACTTGCTGAACGAAGGTTAATGTCAGATTCAATTCAACAAGTCTTGCAAAAAGGAAATGTAAAAACATCACAAATTGATTTCTTTTTAGCGGGTGATTTATTAAATCAAACAGTGACAGCAAATTATGTTGCGCGTAAGTGGGGGATTCCCTTTTTAGGGATGTTTAGCGCTTGTGCAACCTCGATGGAGACTTTAGCGGTTGGATCAGCCTTTATAGATGGTGGATTCGCAAATCGTGTTTTAGCGACGGTAAGTAGTCATAATGCAACGGCTGAAAGACAGTTCCGTTATCCAACAGAGTATGGGGGACAAAAACCAGGAACAGCAAATTCCACTGTTACAGGTGCGGGATCCATATTAATTAGTAAAGAAAAAAGTGCTATTAAAATTACGGCAGCTACGATTGGAAAAGTGCAAGATTTAGGGATTGCGAATCCTTTAGATATGGGGTCGGCGATGGCACCTGCTGCTGCTCATACAATTCAACAACACTTTGAAGATTTGAAGAGAAGTGCAGCAGATTATGATTTGATTCTTACCGGTGATTTATCAGCTATTGGGACACCAATAGCAAAACAACTGTTACTGGAAGAAGGTTATGATCTTGGGCATATATATAATGATTGCGGATTAATGATTTATGATCCCGGTCAAGAAGAAGTATTTGCCGGTGGTAGTGGTTGTGCTTGTTCAGCTGTTGTCACATATGGTCATTTATTAAGCGAGATGCAAAAAGGGAATTTACAACGAATTTTTGTCGTTGCTACTGGTGCGTTATTAAGTCCGATGATGATGCAGCAGAAAGAAACCATTCCAACAATTGCACATGGTGTCGTATTTGAGAGAGTGAAGGGAGAGTGAATTGTGGATTTTATATATGCATTTCTTGTAGGAGGCGCCATTTGTGTAATTGGACAGGTATTGTTAGATTTCGCAAAGTTAACACCAGCCCATTTAATGGCTACCTTTGTAGTTATAGGAGCAGTTTTAGATGGATTTGGATTGTACGATAAGCTTATAAAGTTTGCTGGTGCTGGGGCGACAGTTCCTATTACAAGTTTTGGACATTCACTATTACATGGGGCAATGCATGCGGCAGAAAAACACGGATATATTGGGATTGGTATGGGTATGTTTAGTTTAACGTCTGCAGGCATTTCTGCAGCGATATTATTTTCATTTTTTGTAGCACTTATATGTAAACCGAAAGGATAAATCAAATGAGACGAAGGGTTGTTTTGGTCACAGATGGAGATGAATATGCAAAGCGAACAATTGAGCTTTTAACGAAGGAATTTGGGGGAAGGTGTATTTCAGCATCACAAAGTAATCCAACCAAATTGACAGGGAAGAAAGTTGTTGAGCTTATTATGCAAACGCCATATGACCCTGTATTTGTCATGTTTGATGACAGTGGATTTATTGGAGAAGGATCTGGTGAAAAGGCTTTAAAATATGTAGCCACACATAAACAAATTGATGTACTGGGGATTTTGGCAGTAGCGTCTAATACACATCATTGGGAATGGGCACGTGTAGATGTCAGTGTAGATCGAAACGGGAATTTAACCGAATACGGTGTTGATAAATTTGGACTTCCAGATGGTGAAATTGGCAGAATTAGCGGAGATACAATTTATTGTTTAGATGATCTGAATGTTCCTGTCATTGTGGGAGTTGGTGATATTGGTAAGATGTGTGGAAACGATGAATGGGAGAGAGGATCACCTATTACTAGAAAAGCGATTCAATTAATTTTGGAAAGGAGTGGTTTTTATGACGAAGCCTAAAAAAGTGGATATCCCTATTTCATCTTTCATAAGTGATAATGAAAATTACTTAAAGCAAACAGCTGGACTGGGTGTTACATACGACGTTGGCATTCGTAAATTTCAAATTTTAAATAAAGAAATTGGTGTGTTATTTGTAAACGGACTTTGTGATACAAATTATATTATCCCTATTTTAGAAGAAGCGGTGGATACAAATGAGATAAGGGATGTAGAAGAAGATACAGTGAAGCTTTTAGAGAATCGTTTAATCCATCAACAAGTAAGCAAAGTGAAAACGATGGATGAGGTAATGCTCCAAGTATTATCAGGACTTATTGTTATATTTGTGGAAGGTGAAACGGAAGCGTTCGCAATAGATGTTCGCAGCTATCCAGGACGAACACCGACAGAACCTGATACTGAAAAAGTAGTACGCGGTGCGAGGGATGGATTTGTTGAAAATATCGTTGTAAATACAGCGTTAATTCGTAGGAGAATTCGAGATCCACGTCTTCGAAATGAAATGATTCGAGTAGGAGATAGATCCCAAACTGATATTTGTATTACATATGTTCAAGATGTTGCAAATCCAGATTTAGTAAAGATTATAAAGCAAGAATTAAATAACATTGATGTCGATGGAATTACGATGGCGGATAAAACAGTGGAAGAATTTGTTGTAAAGCAAAGCTATAATCCATTCCCGCTTATTCGATATACAGAAAGACCGGATGTAGCGGCGAATCATTTATTAGAAGGACATGTGTTAGTACTAGTTGATACATCACCGAGTGCTATGATTACTCCAACAACATATTTCCACCATTTACAGCATGCGGAAGAGTTTAGACAAAATCCAGCTGTCGGTACATTTTTACGTTGGGTACGCTTTTTAGGTGTCTTATTCTCCTTATTTTTACTACCATTTTGGTTAGTGTTTGTATTTGATCCAACTCTTTTACCAGAAAAACTTGCTTTCATTGGACCGACTAAGATGACACATTTACCAATTCTATTACAGGTGTTGATGGCCGAAATCGGACTTGAGTTTTTAAGGATGGCAGCCATTCATACGCCAACGCCGTTATCTTCTGCTGCAGGGTTAATTTCCGCCATATTAATTGGTCAAATAGCAATCGATGTAGGTTTGTTTGTACCAGAAGTTATTTTGTATGTAGCAGTTTCTATGATCGGTGCATATGCAACACCGAGTTATGAATTAGGATTAGGAAATAAAGTTGGAAAATTGTTTGTTATTATTTTAACAGGTCTCTTCCATGAGATGGGATTTGTAATTGGTATGACGATATTGATTTTATTTTTAACGTCTATAAAAAGTTTACAAACGCCTTATTTATGGCCGTTTTTACCATTTGATTGGGGTGCATTAACAAAAATTCTACTTCGCCCGACGATGTCTAGTTTAAAAGTACGACCAAGTATTGTAAGACCTCAAAATGTAAAAAGACAAAAATAAACGGGATTATACACCCGTTTATTTTTTTAGCAAAAATTTATTGTTTTTTAACAAAAATCAAACATTTTTTGTGTACACTTAGAGTAGATATTGTGTATGGAAGGGGAAGAGGACATGATTAAATTATTTGTAAGTGATTTAGATGATACGCTCGTTTACAATGTGAATCATATGCAAAAAGAAGATGAACGTGCACTTTGTTGGTTAGCTGAAAAAGGGACAAATATTTGTTTTGCCTCTGGCCGCTTTACTCATCGAATTGATGAAGTCGTAAATAGGTTTGCATTCCCGTATTACACAACTAGTTTAAATGGAGCAACGATGTTACTGCCGGATGGAAAAATATTTCATGAATCAAGTTTTGAAGATGGGATTGCCCAGGAAATATATCGATATATCCATAAAAAGGGACTAGCAGATATTGTTTGTGCAAATGAGCAACGGTATACAAAAAGAAAGAATGAACATCATCATACTTTTGAAACGTATATGGGCGTGCATATTGCTGAGATAGAAGCATTAGAAGAGGAATTTGGTAAGACTGTACATCCTGCGAAATTGTTTGTTTTTGGGGAAGAAGAGACAATTGCAGCATTAGATCAAGAGTTACGAGATACATTTCAGAGCGAAGCGGAAGTTTTTATGTCTGGTAAACGCTATGTTGACATTATGCCAAGGGGAGTAAGTAAAGGGAGTGCTTTAAGGCGACTAATGGAACATTTACAAATTGAAGCAAATGAAGTTGCATGCATTGGAGATTCTTTCAATGATATTTCTATGTTTGAAGTAACTCCGCATTCATTTACTCTACATCATGCTCATCCATATGTGAAGAATAAGGCAAATCATATTGTTCGTTCGGTCGAAGAAGCTGTTATGAAATTGCCATTACTTGTATAAAAAAAGAAGCTCGTCACTGACGAGCTTCTTTTTACTTGAATAACGATTTAACAAAATCAATGATACTTGAGAAGAAATCTTTAACTTTATCTAGGAAACCTTGCCCTTCTTCAGATCCTAAAAAGGCAGAAACGTGTTCTTTTGCTTTATTTAACTGACTGCCAACTTGATTCCAATCGATATTAAGATTTTTCATTTTATCAAATAGCGCAACTAAATTATCTAACTGTTCATCCGTTAATGTAATACCAAGTTGATCCGCAATTTTTTTAATTAATGAACGTAAATCTTCAGTCGTTTTTGGCTGTTCTTTGGCAATTTCTTCTTTAATTTTTGCAACAAGTTGAACTGCTTTTTCTTCACCAATTTTATCGCCGAGCTGGGCTGTTTGCACCATTTCTTCATTGGCTACTTTTTTTACTTCCTCAGGAATTGCTTTGTTCGATGTTGTTTCATAGGCTTTCATTAAACCGGTTAAAGCAGCAGTTCCTGAAACTTTAAATGGTGCAGTAATTTGAATTTCTGCATCTTTCACACCTGCTGTAATAAGTGCGTTTGTGTACATTGCATCTGTTATCGAATTAATGTTTTTTGAACGTACAATGAGACCAGAACCTGGCTTTGTGTATGTAATCATAGAAGAGGAAATTGCTCTCGTACCAATTTGGGATTTTGGAACAATCCCTTCTAGAAATTTATGTTCTTCCGCATTAGACACAGTAATGATTGTAGCATCTTTTGGTGCTTTCATTTCTTTTAACAGATCTTGTTTTTGTTGTTCAGACAAGTTTTCTCCTAGTGTAACAATTGATTCTCCTTCGATGATGTCTGCAAACGAAGCTGTTGGCATCATAAATACCGTTACAGCCAATAGCAGAGCTAGTAATTTCGTTTTCACGAAAAATCGCTCCCTTTCTCTTTCTAAAATTTTCGGGCAACACAGTTATTATAGTATATATTTCTTATTTGTCACCTAGCTTTTTCCACATTTCGAAAAAGAAGTATCTAGATTGTCGGATTCTTTTTGTTTCTAGTCATGAATGTGGTAATATAGTGCTGAGATAGTTGAAAGGAGACATATACGTATGAAAACTTTAGGATACATATTAATGGAAAATGGTGAAAAAATCGAGTTAGAATTTTTCCCAGAAGAGGCACCAAAAACAGTAGAAAACTTTAAAAAACTAGCAGAGCAAGGATTTTATGATGGTGTGACATTCCACCGCGTTATTCCTGGCTTCGTAAGCCAAGGTGGAGATCCAACAGGAACAGGTGCAGGTGGCCCAGGTTACTCTATCCCATGTGAAACTGATGGAAATCCTCATAGACACCTTGTAGGTTCACTTTCTATGGCTCATGCTGGCCGTAATACAGGCGGTAGCCAATTCTTTGTTGTTCATGAGCCACAACCGCATTTAGATGGTGTACATACTGTATTCGGTAAAGCAACAAGCGGTATTGAAACAGTATTAAACATGCGTCAAGGCGATGTAATGAAAGAAGTTAAAGTTTGGGAAGAATAAGTTAATGGGAAAAGAGAGCTATGGCTCTCTTTTTTGTTTTTTAATAGGAACGGGTATTTCGTTTGCAGTACATGATACAAGTAGTACTGTTATTGTAGCGAAAATATGGCGCTTATAAGAACAAAATTTTAACAAATTACATAGAATACATTAGATTTCATGTTTCAATAAATATTTTTATTACATTAATTTTGCTAGAATTCATTTGCTCTCAGGTGATGAATATTGGAGTGGTAATGAGCGGTGGATGTTTCTTTTTACTTTCATATAACAGCGTTTCTTTGTTAATCTACTTAGAAAAAATAGTACTGAAACATATATTTGACTTTCTTCTTTTCGCTTTGTATGATTATCAAGTTGTTTTAGGCCCTTCTCACTCTGTTGAAAATATTGTAAAATGAATGTGATATGAAAAGAGTGGTTGAGGGGATTAATAGTTTGTAACTTTTGTAAGAAGGGATAAGGGTTATGTTAATTCGTTTTAAAAAAAGTTATGAAAAGATTGCAATGGGGCTTCTTTCATTTATGCCAACTGAAAAAGATGTGAAAACATTACAATTGACTATGAAAGATTATGAAGCAAAGGATGATTGGCAATTGTATTTGTGGAAACAAAACGAAGATTTTGTTGGGATAATGGGGATTGTAAAAAAAGAGAATCAAGTGTTGGAAATTCAGCATTTGAGTGTGAACCCGTCTCATCGTCATATGGGTATTGGAACGAAGATGGTTCAAGAGTTAAAGAGTAAATTTCTTGAGTTTACAATTTGCGGAAATGAGCAAACAGCAAGTTTTTGCAAAAAGTGTAAAGGGCTAGAACAAAATATACATTCGTAAAAGCAGAGATAAGTGGTTTATTATCTCTGCTTTCTTTTTTGTAATTGTTCGTTTCGTTCAGCGATAACCTCTGTTCGATCACGTAATGTGTGCTTATGTATTATATATTCATTAGAAGTAGCATTCACGTCTTTCCAAGGAAGGTTTTGTTTCTGGCATAATTCCATGCAGTGCTTTTCTAATGCTGTATCCGATAACGGTAAAAATAACGGTGTAAAACTCTCTTCTTTCTGTATAGATTGCAATCTATCCTGGAGTAAGCATAGAAGTTGTGTCTGATTTATTCCTAAACGTAGTAAAGGTGCACTGTTTTTTTCTAAAATCGTTATGGCGCTTTTCATCATCTTTTCTGAGCCATTCCAGTTAGAGCGTCTTTGATGGTATAAAGAAACTGCAATTTGAATAAGACCGACTAAATAATTATCACGATTTCCTCTCGGTTTTGTTTTCCAATATTCTTCCAGTGTTTCGTGGCATTCAAAATAATCATAATCTCCGTGAAAATGAATTAAAAATTGTATGTATTCGGTAGGATACATTTTCTTCACCCCTGTTTAACGGTTATAAATACAAGTGTATCATAGAAATATAAACAATAAACGACTAGGGAATTGTCCCTAGTCGTTATTGTTCATATTAGCAGAAGCAAGCTGCCCCTACAATAATTAGTAAAATAAACAATACAACAAGTAATGCGAACCCACCGCTAAAACCGCAATCAACGTGACCCATAGTTTTTTGACCTCCTACATTGTTCTTACTACACTGTTATCATATGAAGCGGTGGGCATGATGATATAGGCATAGGTCTATTTTTAATTAAATTTCTTAAAAAGGTTGGATAGAACATGAGTATGCTCTATACTTATGTTGTTATAGAAAAAATGTGGTGGGATGCTTTGTGCAGTATAATTTTAAAGTAGAGGCTTTTGAAGGGCCTTTAGATTTATTGTTACATTTAATACATCGTTATGAAATTGACATATATAATATTCCTGTAGCGGAAATTACAGAGCAATATTTATCTTATGTTCATACGATGAAAGAACTACAATTAGATGTTGCGAGTGAGTATTTAGTAATGGCTGCGACTTTATTACAAATTAAAAGTAAAATGTTGTTGCCGAAACATGAAGAAGATGTACTTGATAACGGTGATGACTTTATAGATGATCCTCGTCAAGAATTGATGGAGAGGTTAATTGAATATAAGAAATATAAGCAAGTTGCTACTGAGCTAAAAGAAAGAGAACAAGAAAGAGCACAGCTATATACACGTCCGCCAATTGATTTTACATCGTTACAACAAGAAGAGGAGACAAACTTGCCTCTTGATGTTACGTTATATGATATGCTAGCGGCATTTCAAAAATTAATGCGCCGTAAAAAAGCAAAGAAACCTGTAACAACACGTATTACTCGTCAAGAAATACCAATTGAAAAGCGCATGATTGATATTTTAAAACAGTTAGAAATACAAGGTGGTCGTCAAAGTTTTTATGATTTGTTTGTTGATGATGAACGGGAAATAATGGTTGTAACATTTTTAGCGGTTCTTGAGCTTATGAAAAATCAACAAATCATAATTGAACAAGAACATAATTTTGATGAAATTTTCGTATCAAGCTCTACTAAATCTGCATAGATTTAGTATGGAAAATGGGATGGGAATAATATATCTCATGCTAGGTTTGAATGTATCGTTTGGAACAAGAGAAAAAATATTGAACCGAACGCATTGATTGTGATTCGGTTTTTTGATGTGTATTTTTATGGAGAAAATTGGAGGAAGGAGCTCGTAAAATGGATAGAAAAGAACAGAAATCAATCATTGAAGGGCTTTTATTTGTTTCTGGTGATGAAGGGATTTATCCAGAACAAATAGCGAAAGTGCTTGAGATTGAAGGAAATGAAGTAATCGATATTTTAGAAGAAATGCAAAAAGAATGTGAAGGTGCACACCGCGGTTTGCAAATTGTACAGTATGCAAAAGTGTATCGTTTTGCTACAAAGAAAGAACATGCTTCGTACTATCAAAAATTAATAGATATCCCAACAGCTGCTTCACTTTCTCAGGCTGCTTTAGAAACGTTAGCGATTGTGGCATATCGTCAACCTCTTACAAGGACTGAAATGGAAGAGATTAGAGGGGTGAAAACCGATAAGGCGTTACAAACGTTAGTTTCACACTTACTTATAAAAGAAATGGGAAGAGCAGAAGGGCCAGGGCGTCCTATTTTATATGGAACAACGAAAGAATTTTTGGATACATTTGGATTGAAAACATTAGAAGATTTACCGGCACTTTCTGAAGAGAATGAACAAATGAATGAAGCAGATTTATTCTTTGGTTCTTTACAGGAGATATCGAAATAAAAGCTTAGCATTTTGCTAAGCTTTTTTTGTATATCAATTATATACCGTGCCATACTAATTGAAAAAAGGAGACGAGTTATGAGAAGTATGCGAGGTATTTTATTGTTAGTTTCTGTTTTGTTATGCCTTTCTTTAAATAGTGCATCGGCTAAAAGATATATGATGTCTATTCATACCGCGTCTCCTTTACATATGCAGCGGCAACATTTTGGTAAAATGAAAGTGAGTTTTTTAAAAGTTGGACAAGGTGATGCGACACTTATTACATTGCCAAATGGACAAACGATGTTAATTGACGGGGGACCTTATGAAGCCGGAGAGGTTATCATTCAAAAACTAATCGAAAAAGGGATTAACCATTTAGATGCTATCGTCAGTACGCATCCTGATATGGATCACATTGGAGGACTTATTCCGATTGTAGAGCAAATGCCGGTATCGCTTATATTAGATAGTGGAAAAACATATAGTTCTTTTACGTATCACACATACCGGAATCATATTAAAAAAAGAGGAATTCCTTTCGTTTCAGTAAAAGAGGGACAATACATACCGCTAGATCCGCATGTTTCCATACAAGTATTAAACAATGGGAAATCAAAAGATGAAAATAATGAATCTTCAATTGTGTTGAAGGTACGATACGGAAAAGCGGATTTTTTACTAATGGGTGATGCTGATGTGCGGACGGAAACTGAAATATTAAAGCAATTTGATGTACATGCAGATGTGTTAAAGGTGGGACATCATGGCTCCTATACTTCAACAAGTGAAATGTTTATAAAAAAAGTAGAACCACAGTTTGCGATTCTTTCATATGGAAGCAGAAATCCGTATGGACATCCGCATCAAAGTGTAGTGAGACGCTTAAAACAGCATGGTATAATGATATATGGAACAAATAAACGTACAGTAGAAATGGAAACAGACGGCGAGCATATTACAATAGGCTCTAGTGGATTAATGCCATTACTTAAGTGAGTAATATGATAGGGGATATTCTCCCTTTTTGGAAAACTGAATAACATATATTATAATTGCAAGAGACGTACTAAGTTTCCTTTTTGTTAAACAAAGAGGAAATTTCATTCGAATGTCTAGACAACTACTCGTGCATATATTAAGATGGAATTAGGCGAATAAGGTAATAATAACAAGTAGGTATTTCATGGGAAAGGATCGATGAAAATGAAAACGCAAGTTGTCATCAATGCCAAAATTTATACAGGTCAAGAAGTAGTGGAAAACGGATTTATTCGTTACGCAGAAACAATTAAAGAAATTGGTTTGATGGCTCAATATGTATCACAAGAAAATGAAGCGGTTTTAGATGCAGCAGGGAAGATTGTGATTCCAGGTATGATTGATGTTCATATTCATGGTGGATACGATATTGATGCGATGGATGCAAATAGCGATGGATTAGTAACTCTAGGTAAAGAAATGTTAAAAGAAGGAGTTACAACTTACTTTCCAACAACAATGACACAAGCTCCAGAAGCAATCGAAGCGGCACTACATGCTGCGAAGGAAGCGAAAGAAAAAGGAGCACATTTCGAATATATTCACTTAGAAGGACCGTATGTTTCAAAAAAACGTGCAGGTGCACAACCACTTGAACATATTGTTCCTGCGAATATTGAACAATTTAAACAATGGCAGGAAGCAAGCGGGAATCTAATTAAATTAGTAACATATGCACCTGAAGAAGAAGGTGCGTTAGAGTTTGAGCAGTATCTTGCTGAAACTGGTGTTGTTGGCACAATGGGGCATACAGATGCAATTGATGCGCAACTAAAAAATAGAAACATTACACATGCAACGCATTTATACAATCAAATGCGTGGATTACATCACCGAGAACCAGGAGTTGTTGGTCATGTGTTATTAAATCCAGATGTAATGGTTGAAGTAATTACAGATGGTATTCATATTCACCCTGATATGGTGAAATTAGCATATAAATTAAAAGGACCGAAAAAAGTAAGTGTTATTACTGACGCAATGCGTGCAAAAGGTCTTGAAGATGGATTATATGAGCTTGGCGGACAGCCAGTACATGTAAAAGATGGTAGTGCTCGATTAGAAGATGGAACGTTAGCTGGTAGTATTCTAAAAATGGATCAAGCTTTCCGAAATGTAATTGAATTTACAGGTTGTTCAATCGAAGATGCAGTACTGATGACATCAGTTAACCAAGCAGAAGAGTTTGGATTAAATCATAAAGGTGCATTAGCGGTAGGAAAAGATGCAGACTTTGTTGTGATGAATGAAGATTTACATGTATATGATACGGTTCGTTTAGGAATTCATATGAAGGAAGGGAAGTAATTAAATGAATATTCTTGTTGTAAAAACTCCAGAAGAACTAGCAGAAGCAGGATATAAATTAATTGAAGAAGTTGTAAAAACAAAAGAAAATCCAACATTAGGAATGGCTACAGGAAGCTCTCCATTAGGTATTTATGCAGAAATGCGAAAAAATAAACTTGATACAAGCCGTGTAACCACTGTAAACTTAGATGAGTACGTAAATTTACCACATGAAGATAAAAACAGCTATCACTATTTCATGCAAGAACAGTTGTTTGATCATCTTCCATTTAAACAAACTTATGTACCAAACGGGATGGCAAGTGATTTAGAGGAAGAGTGCAAACGTTACGAGGGCATTCTAGCTGCTAACCCAGTTGACCTACAGATTCTTGGAATCGGTGAAAACGGTCACATCGGATTTAACGAACCAGGAACACTGTTTAATTCTCCAACAAACATTGTTGAATTAACAGAATCTACACGCCAAGCAAACCTTCGCTTCTTCGAAAAAGAAGAAGATGTGCCAACGCATGCGATTACAATGGGAATTGGAAGCATTATGAAAGCGAAACAAATTCTACTTGTTGCTATGGGTTCTAAAAAGGCAGAAGCTGTGAAAGAATTATTGCAAGGTGAATATAGCGAAGCGTGTCCTGCTACAGTTTTACAACGTCATCCGAATGTAACCGTAATCGCTGATCAAGAAGCTCTATCTTTATGCAGTGAGGCGATTGCTGATGAACATCGACAAGTATTCACCATTTCCGATCTATTATCAGATTCAAGAGTGGGTGAAACAGCTAATTGAGGACGGCGAATGGAAGCCGGGAGATAAAATCCCATCTGAGAATGAACTTTGCGATAAGTTCGAAGTGAGTCGTATGACAATCAGACAGGCGATTAATAATTTAGTGGAACAAGGTTATTTATATCGGAAACGTGGAATCGGTACGTTTGTCCAACTTCCGAAAGTGGAACAAAAATTGCAAGGAATGACGGGATTCACAGAAGATATGATTTCTCGTGGGATGAACCCAAGTAGTCAATTACTTAGTTTCCGCCTAGTTCCAGCTACTGCGAAAATAGCAGACCGGTTGAGAATACAGGAGGGAGAGTCGGTTTATGAAGTGAGGCGTATACGTTTAGCTGATGATGAACCGATTGCTTTTGAGACGACATATTTGTCGCCAGCTCTTGTAAAAGATATTAACGAAGAAATATTGCAACAATCTTTATATGAACATTTAGAGAAAAAACTGGGCTTTAAACTTGTTAGCGCTACTCAATCAATTGAAGCTTCAATTGCAACGGATAATGAAGCTGAACATCTGCATATTCCTAAAAAGGCGCCAGTGCTTGTAATGCGTCAATGGTCATATTCAGAAGGTGAAGTACCGTTAGAGTATGTGAAATGTATTTATCGTGGGGATCGTTATAAGTTTATTACAAACATCGCACGTAACAAATAATATATTTCAGTTCGTGAAGTACAGTTAATGTCAAATTGTTTAACATGTAAAGAAAAAATACGACTCATCCTTACAAGGAGTGAGTCGTATTTTTATTATGAGTAATTACGTGGTTAACAGCATCTTTAACTGTATTTACTACATAGTGAGCGTGTTCTTTTACTGCTTCATCTGCTTGAGACATAGCAAAACTGTGAGGAGTTAAAGAAAACATCGGGATATCATTATAAGAATCCCCTATGCAAGCAACTTCCTCTGGTTGTAGTTGAAACTCTTTTAATAAAACAGAAATAGCAGCCCCTTTACTAATATTAGGTGGCATTACATCTAAACATTGTTCTGCTGAAATGAATGTACTAACTTTTCCGTGGAATTTTTCATCAATTTTTTTCTGAAGGAGTTGTAAGCTTTCCTTTGTTCCACCGACAGAGATTTTATTTGGGAAAATTGTATCATCAATTTTCTGTAATAGATGCGGTTCTTCAACAGAAGTCATCGTTACTTGTTGTTCAAGCTCTTGAATGAACGGTGTTTTCTCTTCAATGTAATAATTATGCTCATCACTTACATAACGAAAATAAGGATCTTCATTTGTCATTGCTAACAGATCAGGTAGAATACTCGAATCGAATGTTGCGGATAATAGTTGCTTGTTTTCATGTGTGTACACGAAAACACCATTTACACTAATACGATGGAAATTTGTATTTACAGTTTTCATTAAGTCTGCAATTTCATTATCCAATCGGCCAGAAGCGAAACAAAGAATAACATTTTGCTCAGCAAGACTACGAAGTGCTTCAATATCTTGTTCGTCAATTAACCCTCCGTGTTGCATCATTGTACCATCGATATCACTTACAAACATTTTAATCATGTTGTTATCTCCTTTCTATGTACAGTTGCTCTTACATTATACGCATCATATATAAACATGTCTAAAAAATGAATTTTTATAAAATGGTAGATGTTTTACATTGACGACAAAGAAGAATGTTCTGTAACATAAAAGCAGGCTATTTAAGTACGAGGGTGGTGTTATATGAATAATTATCTAGAAATTAAAAAAGTTTTAAATAATAATGTCATCATTGCTAGCCATCCTGAACATGAGGAAGTAGTAGTGATTGGTAAAGGAATTGGATTTGGGAAAAAAGCGAAAGATGTATTGGAGCAAGAACAAATTGAAAAAATGTTTGTTTTAAAAAATGAACGTGATCGTGAACAATACAAACTGTTAGTGCCGCATGTGAGTGAAAAACTAATTGAATTAATGAATGATATTATGTTCTACATTCAAGAAAAAGCAAAATCACCATTGAATGAACATATTCATATCGCTTTAACAGATCATATTTCTTTTGCGATTAAGCGGTTAAAACAAGGACTTACAATTGATAATCCTTTTTTAGTTGAAACGAAAATGCTCTATCCAGAGGAATATGAAATTGCTGAAGGTGTTGTAGACCTTTTAAATTCTCGTTTACAAATTACATTGCCAGAAGGAGAAATTGGTTTTATTGCACTCCATATTTACAGTTCGCTTACAAATTCAGATTTATCTTCAGTTAATCAAAACTCTCGTCTCATTGCACAGCTCGTATCTTTAATTGAGACAAACTTACAAATTACATTAGACCAAGAAAGTATCCACTATTTACGCCTTATCCGTCATTTACAATACGCAATTGAACGGGTAAAAAAAGGGGAAAAAGTAGAGGAATCACAAAGTTTTGCTGATTTATTAAAGGCAGAATATCCTGTCTGTTATAATTTAGCTTGGAAGCTAGTTAAGGTCATGCAAAAAGAATTGCAACTTCCTGTGTATGAAGCAGAGAGCATATATTTAACGATGCACCTGCAGCGCTTAGTGAAAGCAGAGCATGTGTAAAAAGACATATATTTTTGTCTAAAATGAAAACGTTAAAAAAAATCATTGAATCGCTTACAATAGTTATGTATAATAACTATTGCAAAGTTATACAAATTTCGACAAACACATTAAGGTAAGTAACGAAAACGTTTGCCTTAATTATAGTGAACTTATACGTAAACCTATTTTTGACACGTGTTACTGATTCGATCAGGCATGAGTGGAGAAAAGCAAGGAATGTAAGCTTGAGAAAGGGATATACTACCCTTTGTATAGCTATCGTTCTATCTTTTTTTCCTCATGTCTTTTTGGCGTTTGTCGGAAGGTATCAATATAGATAAGAGAGGAAGGGTTTCCATGTTTAAGAAGATCTTTGGTGTTCTTCAAAAAGTCGGAAAAGCGTTAATGCTTCCAGTAGCGATTTTACCGGCAGCAGGTATTTTACTTGGATTTGGTAATGCATTTCAAAATCCACAGTTAACAAATGTTATTCCTGCTTTAAAAGCAGATTGGTTCGTAATGGTAGCAAAAATTATGGAACAATCTGGTGATATTATTTTCGCTAACCTTGCATTATTATTCGCAGTTGGGGTAGCAATTGGTTTAGCTGGTGGAGACGGAGTAGCTGGATTAGCAGCGTTCGTCGGCTACTTAATTATGAACAAAACGATGAGTGTGTTCTTAGAAGTAGATAAGCTAGTAAAAGTAACAAGTTCTGGAGCAGACCCAGTAAAAATTGGATTTACAGATCCAGCATATGCAAACGTATTAGGAATTCCAACGCTACAAACGGGAGTGTTTGGTGGTATTATCGTCGGTATAGTAGCGGCATATTGCTACAATAAATACTTCAACATTGAATTACCATCATACTTAGGTTTCTTCGCAGGTAAGCGTTTCGTACCGATCGCAACTGCAACATTCTCTTTAGTAGTAGGTATAATCATGTGTTTCATTTGGCCATATATTCAAGGTGGCTTAAATACGTTCTCACATCAAATGATTGATGCAAATAGAACATTAGCAGCATTCATATTCGGTTTAATTGAACGTTCATTAATTCCATTTGGATTACATCATATTTTCTATTCACCGTTCTGGTTCGAATTCGGTCAGTATACAAATGCAGCTGGCGAATTAATCCGTGGTGACCAAAAAATCTTTATGGCACAGTTAAAAGACGGTGTAGAATTAACAGCAGGTACATTTACAACTGGTAAGTATCCGTTCATGATGTTCGGTCTTCCAGCAGCAGCATTAGCAATGTACCATGAAGCACGTCCAGAAAATAAAAAATTAGCAGCTGGTATTTTAGGTTCTGCTGCATTAACATCTTTCTTAACAGGTATTACAGAACCACTTGAATTTTCATTCTTATTCGTAGCACCAGTACTATTCGGAATTCACGCAGTATTCGCTGGTCTATCATTTATGACAATGCAAATTTTAGGTGTTAAAATTGGTATGACATTCTCTGGTGGTTTAATCGACTTTATGTTATTCGGTGTACTGCCAGGCCGTACAGCATGGTGGTGGGTAATTATTGTTGGTCTTGTACTAGCAGTTATTTACTACTTCGGATTCCGCTTTGCAATCCGTAAATGGGATTTAAAAACACCTGGTCGTGAAGTAGCAAATGCAAATGACGGCGCAGGTAAAACAGAAGCAGGAGAACTTCCACGTGAAGTATTAGTAGCACTTGGTGGTAAAGAAAACATTGCTTCTTTAGACGCTTGTATTACTCGTTTACGTGTTCAAGTTAACGAACAAAAGAATGTAAACAAAGATCGCTTAAAAGAGCTTGGAGCAGCTGGTGTACTTGAAGTTGGAAATAACATTCAAGCTATTTTTGGACCGAAATCTGACACATTAAAATCACAAATTCATGATATTATGTCAGGTCGTACACCTCATGTTGAAAAAGAAGAGCCTGTAAAGGTAGAAGAAACTCCTAAACAAGTTGATGAAAACGAAACAATCGTATCACCAATTGAAGGGGAAATCTTACCGATTACAGAAGTACCTGATCAAGTATTCTCAGGAAAAATGATGGGAGACGGATTTGCAATCGAGCCAACAGAAGGAACAGTAGTTTCTCCAGTTAACGGTGAGATCGTCAACGTATTCCCTACAAAGCATGCGATTGGTATTCAATCTGAAGGCGGAAAAGAAATTTTAATCCACTTCGGTATTGATACTGTAAAATTAAATGGTGAGGGTTTTGAAGCACTTGTAGCACAAGGCGACAAAGTGAAACAAGGACAACCATTATTAAAAGTAGATCTTGCATTTGTAAAAGAAAATGCACCATCTATCATTACACCAATTGTCTTTACGAATTTACAACAAGGACAACAAGTCGAATTGAAAAAAGATGGAAATGTTAAGAAGGGCGAAAACGCTATTATTGACATTCAGTAGGAATTTGACGCAAAATGTTTATAATTATAATAGGCGATGTGGTTGACCGAACATCGCCTATTATATACAATAGATGATGTAGTACTCACGTCTATACAACTAAAAAAATACTGTAATTTAAAGGAGATAAATTATCATGGAAAAAATCTTTAAAGTAACTAGCGACTCAGGAATTCATGCTCGTCCAGCAACTCTACTTGTAAACACTGCAAGCAAATTTGGTTCTGACATTAACTTAGAGTATAACGGAAAAAACGTTAACTTAAAATCAATCATGGGCGTTATGTCTTTAGGCATTCAACAAAACGCAGAAATTAAAATCACTGCAAATGGTGATGATGCAGCTCAAGCACTAGCAGCTATCGAAGAAACTATGAAAAACGAAGGATTAGGAGAATAATGACTCTTAACATTCAAGGGATCGCTGCATCAAGTGGGATTGCTATTGCAAAGGCTTTCAGACTTGAGAATCCTGAATTTAACATCGAAAAGAAATCAATTACAAACGAAGCTGCTGAAATTGCACGCTTAGACGCTGCGCTTGAGAAAGCAAAAACTGAATTAGAAGCAATTAAGGACCATGCTTTTGCTGAGCTGGGTGCCGATAAAGCTGCGATCTTTGAAGCACATTTATTAGTGTTAAATGATCCAGAACTAGTAAACCCAGTAAAAGATAAAGTAAATAGTGAAAAAGTAAATGCTGAAATTGCAATGGATGAAGTTGCATCAATGTTTATTTCTATGTTTGAAAATATGGATAACGAATATATGAAAGAACGTGCTGCGGACATTCGTGACGTAACAAAACGCGTTCTTGCACATTTACTAGGAATTAACTTCTCAAACCCTGGTACAATTTCTGAAGAAGTAATCATCATTGCTGAAGATTTAACACCATCTGATACAGCTCAGTTAAACCGTAAGTATGCAAAAGGTTTTACAACTGATATCGGTGGACGTACATCTCACTCTGCAATTATGGCTCGTTCTATGGAAATTCCTGCAGTTGTTGGTACGAAAGTTGTTATGGAGAAAATCCAAAACGGCGATATCGTAATCATCGACGGTTTAGATGGAGAAGTAATTGTAAATCCATCAGAAGAAACTCTTCGTTCTTTTGAAGAAAAGAAAGCGAAATTTGAAGAGCAAAAAACTGAATGGGCAAAATTAAAAGACCAAGCTACTGTAACAAGTGATGGACATCACGTTGAGCTTGTTGCAAATATCGGAACACCAAATGATGTACAAGGTATTATCGATAATGGCGGAGAAGGCGTTGGTTTATACCGTACAGAATTCTTATACATGGGCCGTGACAATCTTCCAACAGAAGAAGAGCAGTTCGAAGCGTATAAAGCAGTTCTTGAAGGTGTAAAAGAAGGTCAACCTGTTGTTGTTCGTACACTTGACATCGGTGGAGATAAAGAGCTTCCATACTTACATTTACCAAAAGAAATGAACCCATTCTTAGGATACCGTGCAATTCGCTTATGTCTTGATGAGCAAGATGTGTTCCGCACACAACTTCGTGCATTACTTCGTGCTAGCGTATACGGTAACTTAAAAATTATGTTCCCAATGATTGCAACTCTTGATGAGTTCCGTCAAGCGAAAGCAATCTTATTAGAAGAGAAAGCGAAACTTGTAGAAGCGGGTACAACTGTTTCTGATTCTATTGAAGTCGGTATGATGGTTGAAATCCCAGCTTCAGCAGTATTAGCAGATCAATTCGCAAAAGAAGTTGATTTCTTCTCTATCGGAACAAATGACTTAATCCAATACACAATGGCTGCAGACCGTATGAACGAACAAGTAGCTTACTTATACCAACCATATAACCCATCTATTTTACGTCTTGTAAAAATGGTTATCGATGCGGCTCATAAAGAAGGCAAATGGGCTGGTATGTGTGGTGAGATGGCGGGAGATTCACTTGCTATCCCATTATTATTAGGATTAGGTTTAGATGAGTTCAGTATGAGTGCAACATCTATTCTTCCTGCAAGAACACAACTAAGCAAGTTGTCAAAAGCAGAAATGGAAACATTAGCAGAAAAAGCATTAATGATGTCAACTGCAGAAGAAGTTGTTGAACTAGTTAAAAGCATATAATCAATAAAAAAACCTGAGTCGATTTGAAATCGGTCTCAGGTTTTTTCTATGAGAAAAGTAAATCTTATTTTCTTACTATAGAGGATAAGGAACGGAATTAGATAGCGATAGCAACGATATCAGTTGGGCATACACGTAAAATACCAGTAAAAGTATTTCGATTTTGATTGTTCTTATCGTCTTTATTATTATCTTTATCGTCTTTGTTATTACGAGCTAAAGCAGAGAAAAGAGCAACGCCGTTAGCGAAACCTTCAAAAATTACATTGTTGAATGTTCCGTTACCTCTAATGCTTAAAAGAGAAAGTTCTGTTCCAACTGAAATGTTAGCAAGCACGTTACATACAGCAGGTCGTTGTGGTCTAACTTCCTCTCTCTCTTTCTCGCGATGGTCACGATGGTCGCACTCTCTTTCACGATGATGACAGTCTCTAAAGTTATCACAGCATCCAAATGATCCAAACATAATCCTCATCACCCCCTTCACACTTATAATCTATGTAAGTTCGGTAGTGAGTGACTGGACAGAGAGTGGAATTTTTTCTGGGGGATTTTCTCATTTTAAAAGACTAGCTGGGTGTTTAGTACGGAATGATGTTTAAAATAGGGGAAATATCACAAAAAAGTGTAAAGACCACCGAAATGAATGAAATAGGTAGGCTTTACACTTTTTTACTTTTATATAAAACGATGATATATACAGGGAGAGCTAAGAGTAGTGGTGCAATGGATCTTGCAGTATGTTTTTCTGCGTCTAATTTGAACGCTTCTTCTTTTGGGAATTGTAACACTGATATGTTTGTAGCATCGCCAATAAAATATAACAGCAGTACAGTTACTATGTAACTTAAAAGTGCGATAAAGCTTCCGTATGAACTCAATGAAAATCCCTCTCTTGTTATCTATTTGTTATCATTGTATCATAATTGTAACAAAAACACACGGTTATATTTCGATACTTTAACAAAATTCGACACGAAACGCCATTTATGTGTATGGGAATAGCATGAAGTTTACTGTTTTTTTATGTATAGATGTCGAATAATACATTGTAATATTACGGATGTGTGACAGGATAAAAAAGAAACGAAGGTAATGAAATTACCTTCGTTTCTTTTTTATTCTGTATTAAAGAGCAGTAAGCCCCCCACCTCAAAATTCAGCGAAAGCAAAGAAGTTAGGCGGAGGATTAACTGTCCATAAAAACCGATTATAGTTTCACTTTATTATTTTGCCCATTCACTCACTTGTTCTACGCTCATTCGTGGTGCAGGATGACCTTTTAAAGTTGATTCACCAATTGTAATAAGCATAATTGGTACGTAACGAGATGAAACATTGAATTCTTCTGTAAGTGCTTGTGGGTTGAAACCACCAATAGCACAAGTATCCCAGCCAGTTGCTTTAGCCGCAAGCATAAGTTGCATTGCTGCTAAAGATGCATTTGAAAAGGCTGCATCTCTTGGAAATTGCTCACGAGCATATGCAGACTCAATATTTTTAGCTAAGCGTTCTTTTGCTTCTTCTTTCATAAATCCTTGTTCTACAATTGGACCATAAACTGGTTCAACGTTTTTATAAGCTTCTAAATCACCTAAAATAGCGACTACAGCAGAAGCATCAAGTATTTGTTGCTGGTTATAAGCAATTGGATGCAATCGTTTCTGTACATCTTCACCTTGGAATACAAGGAATTTCCAGTGCTGCAAGTTCCAAGCAGAAGGTGCTTGAGCAGCTCCCTTTAAAATCTCGTGTAACTCTGTAGATGAAATTTCTTTCTCTGGGTTGAATGCACGTGTAGATGTGCGTTCGTATAGAACATTAAAAAAGTTGTCGTTTGTCATTATATATCCTCCAAGTAACATATCAAATTATAAAAAAATACATGTAATATATTCTACTTACATTTTGTAAGTTGTCGAATTTAAGAATATAATATCTTTATTTTAATTGTCAAGTTTTAAAGAGGAAGCTAGGGCATTCATACAAACGATACAATTCCTATAATCATACACTAGAAAAGGAATTTATAGAGAAAAAGCGAAAAGAGCATTCTCAATTAGCTTGTTAATATGTATCCCTCACTCATTAAAGTATTTAGAGAACAGTCTTTTTATAAAATGTTTGTGAGGAATGCAGTAGAACAAGATATATGAAGTGAGTGAAGACTAGTGATGAACATACTACATTTTTTATTAGAGAATACGGTTTTCCAAAATGTATTACAAGATCTTCAGTTAAATGTCCTTTATATAGAAAATGGATGTACACATCAACAAACGATAGAAAATATTCATCCAAAATGTATGTTTATAGCAAATAGTTTTGAAGAAGGAGAATTATTGTTTCAGAGAACAAAACCACATATTGTAATTATGTATGTAACAGATTTTTCTCAAATAAAATATATAAAGAATATGTATAATCCACAGAGTACATTTATTGTCATTTGGGATCAACAGATAACAAGCGAGTTTGCAGAGGTGCTTACGTTAGGAATACGTAATATTGTGATAGCTCCTGTGACTCCACAAATGGTGTTAGAGGAAGTGAATAAGAGTTTGTATCAGCTTTCTTTAGTGCGGCAAGTAAGTTTGCAACAAGAATTACTTCAAACGATGTTTGATTTTCAAAATGATCTATTATTTATAGTAGAAGACGATGAGATTGTTGATTGTAATACAAATTTTTTAGAGTTTTTTGGATATGAAAATTTATTTGCCTATCGTGAGCAACATTTAGTATTTGCTGAACATTTTATTAGAGAAAACGGATACTATTCAACAACTCACGATATAACATGGTTAGATGATACATTATCATATGATAGAAGAATTAAGATGTCCAATTATGAAGGGGAAGTGTCAACTTTTTTATTGCGCGCGGCACCACTGCCAGAAGATTTATCAAGATTTATTGTGAAGTGTACAGAGATTACAGAATTAGATGAAATCTATCAAGAACAAGAAAGGCTTGCTATGATAGATTCGTTAACAGAGATTTATAATCGTTTGAAGTTCCAACAAATACTAGAGGCAGAATGGGATAATGCAATGCGTAACGATGAAAAAATAGCACTTATTTTATTTGACATAGATAATTTTAAAACAGTAAATGACACGTATGGCCATGATTTTGGTGACTTAGCATTAATTCAGCTTGCAGAGCTTATGAAATCTAAAGTGGAGCACCAACATGTATTTGCAAGGTGGGGAGGAGAAGAATTTATTATATTAGTAACTAACACAGTAGAAAAAGAAGCATTTCAGGTTGCGGAATCATTACGATTTTTCATTGAAACAAAGCAGTTCTCCGGAATTTCGAAATTAACAGCGAGTTTTGGAGTCGCGTTATATGAACAAGGGATTACAAGAGAAGAATTAATGCAACGAGCGGATATTGCATTATATGAAGCGAAAAAAAATGGAAAAAATCAAGTGTGTGTATATAGAAAAGAAAAAAAGTGATTTTTCGCAACAAATTGTTGCGATTTTTTTTTATTGTTTGATAATAGAATGTAGGGGGATTTTGAACGAAGGAATTATGGAGGAACAACATGATAAAAAAAATAATGACGATGACTTCGCTGTCTGCTGTAGTTTGTGGTGGAGTATACTATTTTTTCTATAACCCCAATATAAAGGGAAGCACTGTATTGACAACTAAGGTGAATCCTACTATTGAATCAGAAGTACAGGAGAATATAGAAGAAAAAAAAGAACAACAAATTGATTATGCTAGTATATCTCAAAAGTTAGATCAATATTTAATAGGAAAGCAATTTAATGGGACAGTTTTAGTAACAGATAAAGAGCATGTTATATTGAATAAAGGATATGGATATGCTGATGTTCAATATAAGATAGAGAATACGCCTCAAACAAAATATCGTGTCGGTTCTATTACGAAAACCGTTGTGGCAACATCTATTTTACAGCTGCAGGAACAAGGGAAGTTAAATATTCAAGATAATGTAAATAAATATATTCCCTCTTTTCCAGTAGATAAAAATATTACTTTATATCATTTGTTAACACATACATCAGGTTTACCGGAAAGTGGAAAAGGGAAAGTGAATGCCGCTTCTCGTATAAATTTAGTAAATTGGATTGGAAGTCAAAAATTAGAATTTCCACCAGGCTCAGGTTGGAGATATACAGATTATAATTATATGGTGCTTGCCTATATTATAGAAAGTATATCAAAAAAACCTTTAGGAGATTACATAAAAGAAAATATATTTACTAAAGCAGAAATGCATGAATCTGGTATGGGAAATATGGTTCAGGGAGATCAGCATTTTACTAAAGGATATGTAAAGAAAGAGAATGTACTTGAACCTGCACAAAAATTGTTAATGGAGTGGTTATACGGGTGCGGTGAGATGTATACGACAGTTGGTGATATGAAGAAGTTAGACGAAGCGATTATAAATGGGAAACTTCTTTCTGAACAAAGTAGACAAGCGATGTTTTCACCTTCAACAGAACGAAAATATGCATATAGTTTTTACATATATCCGGATTATTTTCATAATCATGGTGTACTATCTGGTTGGAACACTTTCAATAATTTTAATAAAGAAAAAGGCACTTTTGTTATATTATTTTCAAATGTGAAAAATAGTATAGATGATGATTTTAATAATGAGTTTCGAAAGATGGTAAGTGATTTATTAGAACAAAGGGGATGAGAAAATGGAACGTAAAAATGTATCAATAGGTTTCATCGGTATTGGTGTAATGGGAAAAAGTATGGTGCGTCATTTAATGCAAGACGGCTATAAAGTATATGTATATAATAGAACGAAAACGAAGACAGACTCTTTAGTGCAAGATGGTGCGAATTGGTGTGATACACCGAAAGAGTTAGTGAAGCAAGTTGATGTTGTAATGACTATGGTTGGATATCCACATGATGTAGAAGAAGTGTATTTTGGGATAGATGGAATTTTGGAGAATGCAAATGAAGGTACGATAGCAATTGATTTCACGACATCTACACCAACATTGGCAAAACGTATTAACGAAACCGGTAAAAGTAAGAATGTATATACGTTAGATGCGCCTGTATCTGGAGGAGACGTTGGTGCGAAAGAAGCAAGGCTCGCAATTATGGTCGGTGGCGAAAAAGAAATATATGAAAAATGTTTACCGTTATTTGAAAAACTAGGGACAAATATTCAGTTGCAAGGACTAGCTGGAAGTGGACAACATACAAAAATGTGCAATCAAATTGCGATTGCTTCTAACATGATTGGAGTATGTGAAGCTGTTGCTTATGCGAAAAAAGCTGGACTAGACCCAGATAAAGTATTAGAGAGTATTTCAACGGGAGCAGCAGGTAGCTGGTCATTGAGTAACTTAGCTCCTCGAATGTTAAAGGGAGATTTTGAACCAGGGTTTTATGTAAAGCATTTTATGAAAGATATGAAGATAGCTTTAGATGAGGCTGAAAAATTGCAATTGCCAGTACCAGGTTTAAGTTTGGCGAAGGAATTGTATGAAGAGTTAATGAAAGATGGGGAAGAGAATAGCGGAACACAAGTTTTATACAAAAAATACATAAGGGGGTAAATGAAATGGATCTTCAAAAATTTGATGAGATGATTGATACTGTTCAGCGAGCAACTTGTATACAAATTAGTGCAAAACAAAAAGAAGCTTTTAAACAAAAATATGATTTTGAGCCGGAATTCGAATATGGAAGAGATGAGAAGGGGCATTATGTTATTCGAGCTTCAAAAAAGATGTTAGAAGAAATGGATTTTTATTTGGCATTGAAATATGATCGAGATGGGGTTGATCTTTATATGCAAGCAGAGATTGACGGTATATGTCACGTATCTGTTAGCTATAGTGAAGATGTCCTACATTTACAAGAATTGTTTCAATTTCTAGAAGAAAATAAATAAAAGTCCTCATTTGAGGACTTTTATTTATTTAGGTATATTTAATTTTTATAATTATAAGCTAGAAGCTCGGCGGCATCGTTCAATTGGGAATGGAATAACTTGCGCGATGTGATTAGGACCAAATTGTTTTGCACGAGCATGGCGTACTATATAAAATGCACACAGAATTGAAACAGGAATAGCGCCGAATAAACCGAAAAATAAAGCGCTTACACAAGATGCGACAAAACCTAAAACACCAACTTCTAACTCTTCCATAATAGCTCCTAGAATAACAGGAAGTGCTCCACACGTAACCCCTAGTATAAGTGCGATAAGTAAACTCATGATTATCCCCCTCTGTTTGCGATATTCTTTTCCTTTTTATTTAATAGTAGTATACCATACGTAAAACAGAATTTTCAGAAAAAATACAAAAAAAGTTCAATAAATGTTCAAAAAGTGTTCAGAAATACACTTAAAAAATAGAAGGGGGAGGTTGTTTTTTTTGAACGAAAGGAATCGTATGGTTAGGTACATAAAAAATCAGGCTTATTTCATTTTTTGAAATAAGCCTGTTCCATAGGAGGATGTATATATGTAGAGTGAATAAAAGCTTGGAAAAGGGGATCCAAGTCCTTTTATTCAACTAACTACCTTAATAAATTGGAACCCAGCCTTCAGTTGTAACAAAAATACGAATAGCTACAACTTGACGATCATCTTGCAAGGTAAAATAGTGTCTTGCATTTTCTGGAACAGATATGAGATCGCCTGGCTCAAGTTCAACGTCAAAGAATTTGCCATCTTTTCCTTCAATGGCAAAGATGCCATGTCCACTAACAATAAAGCGAACTTCATCATCGGTATGATGGTGTTCTTTTTGGAAATTAATTAATAATTCGTCAAGGTTAGGTGTGCTATTTGAAAGTGAAATTACATCATGTGCTTTATAACCTCGGCGCGCTGAAACATCAGCGATTTCTTTTGAAAACACAGCTAATATTTCAGCCTTGTTTTCATCTGTTAACGAATAATTTTCATTTAAATAAGTAGGAAGTTTAGAGATGTTCCATTTCTCATATAAAACGCCTTCCTCTTGTAGAAATTTAGATACTTCTACTTCATTTTCTATGCGAGTATTTACTTCATGAATACGAATTTGCGCCATTAGAAACGCCTCCTTGAATTGATAATAGTTTTATATGAAATTGGAATAAAAACTCATAAGCTTCTAATCTTTTCTTTGCATCAAAGCTATCTCGGCCCCATACGGTAATACCGTGGTTACGAATTAATACTGCTCCCGAATTTCCTTGTATGTGCTTTCGTAAGTTTTCTCCAAGCGTTGGGATATGGGCATGGTTTTCGATAATAGGAATGTGAATTGTTGCACCTTCTTCCCAAATATCGAGAGCTTTAATAATTTCTTGATTTTGAAGGGTGACTGTATCACTATATAAATTTGTGATGACATTATTATCAGTTGTATGAACATGAAGTACGCACCCAGCATTCGTATTGTTATAAATATGTGTATGCAATATTGTTTCTGCTGAAGGGCGTAATTCAGTCTCTAATACGGGAACCCCTAGATGATCTACTAATAGAAAATCATCTGGAGTAGTTTTTGTTTTATCTTTACCACTTGCTGTAATAAGAAAAGTAAGTGGCTCATGACTAACCTTTATAGAAATATTACCACTCGTTGCTGGAAACCAATTTCGTGTTGTTAATTCTTTTTTTATCTCGCTTAAGTCATACCATTGACGAAAAAGTTGTTTCATGATTTCACCTCCAACAAATGTTTTAATTGGGTTTGAACATCGTGAAATGTTTCAAACGGTGTATAAGCAATATAATTCTCTTCACACTTTGTAATAAGGAAGTCGCGAGCGAATACTTTATCTGCTTGTTTCGCAGCTTGTAAATCAGTAATTGAATCTCCAATCACAATATGGAAGTCATTCGTATCACTTAATTTACGGATTAAAGATGATTTGCATAATCCGCAATGATTTTGACAATGATGATCACAAGGATGAGGCCACTTAACTGTAATGAATTCACTTGAAAAGTCTGTTTCATTACAGTAAATTTGCTCTTTTGGAATGATTCCTTGTAAGAGTGGATAGACGAAGAAATCCATTCCACCTGATATAACGTAAAAAGAAATGTTATTTTCATTTACAAATTGTATAAATTCATGAAAACCACTACGGATTTCAGCAGTTTTTATTAAAAATTGAATCATATCATCGTGTAGACTAGTAGGTATTAATTGAAATAATTGAGAAACACCTTCTTGAATAGACAGCTCTTGTGATAAAATTTTATTCTTTACTTCTTCGGCTTCTGGTGGTGCGAATTTTTCCATAATGGACATAATGTTATCATTATTTGTAATCGTGCCATCGAAATCACAAAATACTTGAATACTCATAATTTCACCCCATGAGAGGGATTTCCCCATATTTGTAGTGCACTATGCAAATTTATGTCATCTACTTCATGGAGTGGTGTATTTTGCAAAGTAGCATTAATTGCAGTACGGAAAGCTTTACCGCCCCCTTGCGCCCCACTCGGATGTCCATGTATCCCGCCGCCAGCATTAATAACAACATCTTTACCGAAATCTCGTAGAATAAAGGGAACGAAACCAGGGTGAATACCAGCAGACGGAACAGAAAAACTCTTCTTGAAAAATGCATCGTCTTCAGTTAAATGTTTTGAGATGGCAAGAGCCTCCTCTTTTTCTAGTGCAACACTTCCGTATGGAGATGGGAATAATGAAAAGTCAGCCCCAGCATAACGTAGTAGCTTTCCTAGTAATAATGGAGAGGAAACTCCATATAACTTGGATGATGAATAAGCACCACTTACAGCAGGGTGTGCCATAATAGGAACTGGGATTTCATCATCTTCTGCAAGTGATTGTAGTACATCTAGTCCGTAAGCAAATACATTAAATAATAGAATATCTGCCCCAGCTTGCACTGCGCGTTTCGCATTTTCTTTTAAATCAAAAGTTCGTCCTGTTAAATTTACGGCATATAACGTTTTATGTCCGTATGTTTCATATACGGATTGTAAAACTTCTTTTCCAGATACAATGCGTTTCGTAAGTGGTGTTAATGTATTCTCAAATAATATTTCATCATCTTTTACTATATCTACACTACCAATTGCTTGATCGCGTAATTGCGTTTTTAAATACCCAATATTTCGTCCAATCATTCCTTTAAAAATACTCATTAAAAGGGGACGCTCATGCACTTGTAAAAGATTTCGAATACCATCTATCCCGAATTTTGGACCAGGGAAATATTGTTTTAACTCGTCTGAAAATGTTAAGTCGATTAATTTCACTTCACCATCAAGTGATAGCTTTCCGAATGTAGTTGTTAAAATTGCTGGTAAGTCCGGACTGAAGTTTAATAACGGATATTCGATTTTAATAATCCCGCGTTTAACTTTTTTACGTAAATACGAATTGGTATGTTCTTGTTCAGCTAGTTCCTCAACATGAATGACGTTGCCTTTATGCTGTTTTAATTGTTCTTGCAATAAGTGTGGCAAATGAGTCCAAGAGCCAATTGTTAAACCGAGTGCAATTTGCTCGGCTTTTTTTTCTAAGTTATGTGAATCATCATGGATTAAATACGTTGCTATAATTCCGCTCATTGTTAAAACCTCCTAGTTAAATAAAAAAACCTCTCAGCTAAGGAGAGGTTTTTTTACAACCAGCTCCTTATCTGTCAGCATAATGCTGCGAGAATTAGCACCGTGTCTACAATTGTAGATCGGTTGCCGGGTTTCGTCGGGCTCGTCCCTCCACCTGCTCTTGATAAGAAGTATTTAGAAATGTTTAAATTTTTAAGATAACTGAATTTTGTCAGATATTTTTCATGTTGTCAATTACTTTTTGAAAAAATTTAATTTATCAATTCGATTAATGGCTTCTCTTAACCTATCTTCTGTATGCAAGAGACCAACACGGACATACCCTTCGCCATGTTCACCAAATCCAACACCAGGAGCAACTGCAACGTGTGCTTTTTCTAGTAAAATATTAGAAAATTGCTCAGATGTATATCCTTTCGGAACAGGAAGCCATGCAAAGAATGAGCCTGTTGGAATGTCTACATTCCAACCAATTGAGTGACAAGCTGAAACAAGAGCGTTTCTTCGAGATTCGTAACTATTTACAAGGTCTATTACGCAAGACTGTGAACTTAATAGTGCTTCGCGGGCAGCATCTTGAACTGCACCAAAAATACTAACATACATATGATCTTGTAATAAGTTAATTGTCTCAATCACACTTTCATTCCCCACAGCAAAAGCGATGCGCCATCCAGCCATATTGAAAGTTTTCGATAGAGTGTAAATTTCAATACCTGTATTTTTAGCACCGTCTGCTTGCAAGAAACTAACAGGTTTTTGACCATCGAATCCAATAGCACCGTAAGCAAAATCATGAACGACTAATATATTATGTTCATTAGCAAAATGAATGGTTTCATCAAAGAAACCTTTTGATGCAGTAGCACCGGTAGGATTATTTGGATAGTTTAAAAACATTAACTTTGCACGCTTAGCGGTAGTGGCATCAATTTTTGTATAATCTGGTAAAAAATTATTTTCTGCAATAAGCGGCATTGTTTCAAATTGTGCTTTTGCTAAAGCAACTCCTGATAAATAATCTGGATAGCCTGGATCTGGAACGAGAATAGTATCACCAGGGTTTGTAAAACAAAGTGGTAATTCTACTAATCCAGCTTTTCCACCAAACAAAATAGCAACTTCTGTTTTTGGATTTACTACTACATCATATTCGCGTTGATAGAATGTTGCCACGGCTTCTTTTAAACTTTCGTGTCCGCGAAATGGTGGGTATTTATGATGAATGGTCTTTTCAGCAGCATCTTGTAAAGCTTTTACGATATGCTGTGGTGTTGGTTGATCTGGATTACCTTGACCTAGATTAATAACATCGTGACCATCTGCAACGACTTTGTTAACTTTTGCAACAAGTGAAGCAAAAAATTGTGTAGGCAATGATGTTACTATCTCAGAAGGTTGAAATAATTTCATACTTTCCACCTCTTTTGAAAGTTGTTACAATTCTAGTGACAAATGATATAATCTTTCCAGTATTTTGTAAAGAAAAAATTAAGAATGGGGCTGACAAAATGAAAGTCGCATGTATTCAAATGGATATTGTCTTTGGAGATGTAGAAAAAAATATTGAGAATGCTAAAAATAAAATAAGCGAAGCGATGAAGGAAAGACCAGATGTGATTGTCTTACCAGAACTATGGACAACGGGATATGATTTAACGAGGCTTACTGAAATTGCAGATAGGGATGGATTGCAAACGAAAGAAAAGCTGAAAGAATGGTCGAAGCAATATGGTGTACATATTGTCGGTGGGTCTATAGCGAAGCAAACAGAGCAAGGTGTTACAAATACAATGTATGTGGTAAACAAGGAAGGAGAACTAGTCAATGAATATAGTAAAGTGCATTTATTTCAGCTTATGGATGAACATAAATATTTAATCGCTGGAAATAGTACAGGTGAATTTAAGTTAGATGATGTAGAGTGCGCCGGCACAATTTGTTATGATATTCGTTTTCCAGAGTGGATGCGCGTTCATACTGCGAAAGGTGCAAAAGTTTTATTTGTTGTAGCAGAATGGCCATTGGTTCGTTTAGCGCATTGGCGTTTGTTATTGCAAGCAAGAGCAGTTGAAAATCAGTGTTATGTTGTTGCATGTAATAGGGCAGGAAAGGATCCGAATAATGAGTTTGCCGGTCATTCTTTAATTGTCGATCCTTGGGGCGAAGTTGTTGTAGAAGCGAATGAAGAAGAATCAATTTTATTGGGAGAGCTTCATTTTGAAAAAATTAAAGAAGTACGCAAAGGAATTCCAGTTTTTGCAGATCGTCGTCCAGAATTATACAAATAAAATGTTGACAAGTGATTTTTATTCTTGGTATAGTCTTCAACATAAAGTTAAAAATTCGAAAAATTATACAACTCTTATCAAGAGCAGGTGGAGGGATTTGGCCCGATGAAGCCCAGCAACCGACCGTAATACCATTGTGAAATGGGGCGTTTATTTACGCCAAAAGGCACGGTGCTAATTCCAGCAGAAAGTAAACCTTTCTGGCAGATAAGAGGGGAGAAGATAAACTTCAAACCTCTTTCTTTGTGGAAAGAGGTTTTTCTACGTCAGAAAAACCTCTGAATTAAAAAAGGGGGAGAAGACGATGGGATATTATTCATTAACTGAAACGACAGCTATACAATATGCGAAAGAACACGGTTATTTTGAAAAGAAAGCAAATGTAGTTTGTCATGAAATTGGAGATGGAAATTTAAATTACGTGTTCAAATTAGATGATGGAGAGAAGTCTATTATAATAAAACAAGCACTGCCATATGCGAAAGTAGTTGGTGAGAGCTGGCCACTGTCTATAAAAAGAGCGACGATTGAAAGTAAAGCATTACAAATTTTTGCGAAGTATGTGCCGGAATATGTGCCGGTAGTGTACAGTCATGATGAAGAGTTAGCAGTAACAGTCATAGAAGATCTATCAAGGCTAATAATTGCAAGAAAAGGATTAATAGATGGAGAGGAGTACCCGCTTTTATCCCAACATATTGGTCGCTTTCTAGCACATGTGTTGTTTTATACTTCAGATTTCGGTTTACAATCAGAAGAGAAAAGGGTACTAGAAGGTGCATTTGTAAACCCAGATCTTAGTAAAATCACGGAAGATTTAGTGTTTACAGATCCGTTTAGTCATTATGATACGAATGAGTATGAACCAGAGTTACAACTAGCGGTGGATGAACTATGGAGTGACAAAAATTTAAAATTAAAAGTAGCACAGTATAAATATAAATTTTTAACGAGAAAAGAAGCGCTTATTCATGGTGATTTACATACTGGTAGTATTTTTTCATCCCCTGCTGAAACGAAAGTAATTGATCCAGAATTTGCAACATATGGTCCATTTGGATTTGATCTTGGCCAATTTATTGCAAATTTATTATTAAATGCACTATCCCGTGAAGAGGAAAAAAGAAGTGTGCTATTTTTCCATATTGAGAAAACATGGAGTTATTTTGTAGAAGCTTTTACGAAGTTATGGATTGGAGAAGGTGTAGAAGCATATACGAAAGAGAAACAATGGTTGCCAATTATTTTGCAAAATATTTTTACAGATGCCGTTGGATTTGCCGGATGTGAGCTTATCCGTAGAACAATTGGCTTAGCGCATGTAGCTGATTTAGATGGAATAGCAAATAAAGAAACGAGAATTCAAGCTAAGAAACAAGCGTTATCCTTAGGTAAAGAACTAATAAAATATGAATCTAAGAGTGCTGATATTCAACTGTTCCGAACATTATTTCAACAGACAGTTTCTGGAGGGATAAAAGCATGAGTACAATTGTTACGGTTCCGAGATCTGTCAGTTGGAAAGGTGATGCCATTGCAGTATTAAATCAAACAAATTTGCCGCATAGTACAGAATACAAGACATTAACGACGATTGAAGAGGTATGGAAAAGTATTGTCATGCTAGAAGTACGAGGAGCACCTGCAATTGGAATTGTAGCTGCATTTGGCTTGGCACTTGCATCAAAAAAATATAATACTGTACATATGGAAGAATTTCAAAAGAAGTTTAATAGAGATTGTAATTATTTAGGAACGTCACGCCCGACAGCAGTCAATTTATTTTGGGCAATCGATCGTATGAGAGAATCAATTCGAGAAATTACTACAATAAAAGAAGCACAAAAAAAATTAGAAGAAGAAGCGCTTCTCATTCAGCAAGAAGATGAAGCAGTATGCCGGAGTATTGGAGAACATGCATTAACATGTTTTAAAGATGGTGATCACATTTTAACAATTTGTAACGCTGGAAGCATTGCAACTGCTAGATATGGTACTGCATTAGCACCGTTTTATATTGGGAAAGAAAAAGGTGTACGTTTACATGCGTATGCGTGTGAAACGAGACCGGTTTTACAAGGCGGGCGTTTAACGACCTGGGAATTAAAACAGGCAAATATTGATGTAACACTTATTACCGATAATACGGCAGCTCATGCTATTCAAACGAAAGAAATAAACGCGATTATTGTAGGAGCGGACCGAATTGTCGCAAATGGAGATACAGCAAATAAAATCGGAACAATGAATTTAGCTATATTAGCAAATTATTTCGATATTCCATTTTACGTTGCAGCTCCGTTATCTACGTTTGATATTACGAAACAAACAGGTACAGAAATTGTTATTGAAGAAAGAGATGAAACCGAAGTTACGAAAATTTTTGGAAAACAAGTGGCGCCAATTGGAACTGATGTTTATAATCCTGCATTTGACGTAACAACGAATGAATTAATTACAGGTATTATTACTGAAAACGGCATCATACACGGAGATTATAAACGGGAAATTGCATCATTATTTGAAAGACAAGCTAATACATAATAGCTTGTTTTTTTTATGCCTAAATGTTTTCTTTTCTCTTATTTATATAATGGAAGGAGGCGGAAAAGATGGAAGAGTGGATCAGGATGGTAGGTAATGTAGGGTTTCCGATTGTTGTAACATTATATTTACTCCATCGTATTGAAAGTAAATTAGATGGGGTAATTGTTGCAATCGAGAAACTCCCTAAACAATTACTAAAGTAGGAAGGTCCTCGTGATAGAAAGTAAAATAAAGTTTGCTCTTCGTGAGCAAACTTTATTTTTTACCCCGCATTAATGGGCAGTAAAAGCCTTCACTTTATTGAGCAGTATAACCACCATCGATAACAACGGCTTGTCCAGTTATACCTCTTGCTTTTTCACTTGCTAAAAACATAGCATAATCAGAGATTTCTTGTACTTGCAATAAGCGTTTTTGTGGTACAAGTGGATAAATAACATCTTCTAAAACATTTTCAAGTGGTACATTTCGTGTAGTAGCTAAATCTTGTAGTTGATTACGTACAAGTGGGGTATCGACATAACCAGGACAAAGCGCATTAACGGTAATTCCGTGAGTAGCGCCTTCTAAAGCGGCAACTTTTGTTAATCCGATTACGCCATGCTTCGCGCTATTGTAGGCGGATTTTCCTGCAAATCCAACGAGGCCATTAATGGAGGCTACATTAATAATTCGGCCATACTTTTGTTTTTTCATGATTGGGAAGGCATGCTTAATTGCGATAAAAGGAGCGATTTGCATAATTTTAATAAGTAGTTCAAACTTTTCAGTTGGAAAGTCTTCAATTGGTGAAACGTGCTGCATTCCTGCGTTGTTAATTAATATATGTAATGAACCGAAATGAGTAACGGTTTGAGAAATTGCAGCGGTAATTTCTTCTTCAGATGTAACATCACATTTTAAACCGATAGCTTGATAGCCTTCTTTTTGTAATTGTTCAGCAGCTTCTTTTGCACGTTCTTCAAGACGATCGGTAATGACAACTTTTGCACCTTCTTTTGCGAAAGCGTTTCCCATTTCATAACCAATACCGCTTGCAGCACCTGTTAAAAAGACAACTCGATTTGTAACCATGGTGAAAAACATCCCTTCGTAATAAAATTCTCATATTGCTCTATTTAGAGAGTAGATAATAAAAATCCTGCAAAGATTTGGAAAAATATTGTTAGCTATCTTGTTTTGCAAAATAGCCTCTGCTATACTATTTTGTAAAGCAAGATACTTACGCTTATCTATCTTGTAAAACAAGATAGTGGGAGGATTTGAATTATGTCGACAAGTCAAATGCTGAAAGGGATTTTAGAAGGATGCTTACTTGCTATTATTTCTGAAGGTGAAATATACGGTTATGAAATGAGTGAAAAGCTAGCGAAGTATGGCTTTACTATGGCGAGTGAGGGAAGTATTTATCCGCTATTAATACGAATGCAAAAGGAAGGATTAATAACAAGTGTAATGAAGGAATCTCCATCTGGTCCAAAGCGGAAATATTATACATTAACAGAAAAAGGCGAGGAAGCACTTAATGAATTTATGGATCGCTGGGAAACGATGCAAAGTAGTGTAGAGCGTCTACTTGAGGGGAAGGGGAGAAAAAATAATGTTATCAAGTGAAGCACGAAAGTTTTTATTAGATATGAGATTATTTTTAGTGGCAAAGGGTGTAAAAGAAAGCGATATTGAAAATTTTATAGAAGATGCAGAACTTCATTTAATCGAGGGTGAGAGTGATGGGAAAAGTGTAGAAGATATTTTCGGAAGCTCACCGAAAGAATATGCAAATGAACTTGTAAAAGTAATGGAAAGAGATAGACAGGAAACGTGGAGACAAATTGGTTTTACAGTAATGAATATCGTATCGTTTTGGATTATTGCTTCTATCCTAATAGTGAATAACGGATTATTACAGATCTCACTTATTCAGTGCGTTGGGTATAGTTTGTCATTGATTTTAGTTGTTATAGGTCCTAATTTTTTACTTCGCAAAATGACCTTCGTAACAAGCTTTACAAAAACGTGGTTTTCTATGTGGTTTTTAGTTATGGTAGCGCCAATGTTTTTAATGGGGGCTGTTACGATATTAGATGTAATCTATCCTACCAAAACGTTTACATTCACCCAAACGCAAAGTTATATATTAGCTGGAGCTATTTTTATGATCACAGTAGCGATAAATATATATTTTGAAGGATGGTTTAAAAACTTATATTTAATTATTCCATTTTCGATTATGTTACTGTTTAAAACATTTACATCAGAAGATCTCGTGCCAATGTTATTTCAAGTTATATGTTTATACGGAAGTTTGTTTATTTTAATTTTCCTTGAAATTATGATGAAGACGAATAGAAGAGAAGTGGTTAAATAAGGGAGGGGTTATCATGCAGATTTCTAAAGAAGGAGAAAAGTTTTTAATCGATACGAAAGTGTATTTAATAACAAAAGGAATGAAAGAAGAAGATGTGGACGCTTTTATAGAAGATGCAGAGCTTCATTTAATAGAAGGTGAGAAAGAGGGAAAGACGGTAACGGATATATTTGGTGATTCACCAAAAGAGTATGCGGAAGAATTGGCGAAAGAGATGGAGAAGGATAAAGGTGGGAGTATAAAGAGTATTCTTGCGATGATAATTGGTATTGGCGGGTATTGGATATTAACTCATATTTTATTTAATAATCCAAATCAGCAATTTACACTAACGAATATACAGTTAATTGGCTATCCTATCGTCTTAATCATTACGATTATTGGAACCATTGTTGCGTTTAGAATGTCTTCTTTTAAAAATAAATTTGTAGAGTTCGGAATTATTTACATAATAGTAATGGTTCCCATTTTATTATTAGTATTATTGATGTTTGTTGATAAATGGTACGGTACACCTATTTTGCAATTATCGACAATGCAAACATATATATTAGCAGCAAGTATCTTTTTATTACTTTTCGTTGGAGAAGTGTATGTCCTTGGTTGGATGGGTGTTTTGGTGCTAATTGTTCCTTTAGCGATTATGTTTATATTTAAAGGATTAGAAGAAAAAAATGTATTTTGGGGAATTGCAAAGATATTACTTATGTATGGAAGTATATATGGGTTAATGAGATGGTCTTTAAAAATTGAAGAGAGAAAAAGTGTAAACTAGTATTTCAAAAAAGTGGCTGCTCTGGATATACAAAAAATTATTTCCAAAGAAATACTATATTTTGATTTTTAGAGGGATTCGTTTTAGGTGTATAGTGTATCCTTTGCAGCCGGTATATCGTTTATTAATTGGAATAAATTGTTTTAAACAGTAACATGACAGTTACTGTTTTTTTCTTTGTAATAAAGAACTTTGTAAAGAGAGTGCTTTTTGTTCGTTTGTTAATAAGGATTGAATATGGACGTTTTCAGGACGAGGTACGATAGGGTACATAAGATTTGTTGGAGAAGGATGGTGCTCCGAGCCAGTTGGGGAATGAGGATCTGCGTGAGTAAGTTTTCCGTGAACACGTCTTGTAAATAAAATATGACCGACTTCGTGAGCGAGCGTATATATATTTTTCATGGGAGCAGCCGAATTTGTTAAAACGATATAACCAGTAAGTTGCTGTTGTTTGGCTAAAGAGTACGCGCAGGCAATTACGGCTGTTTCTTTGAAATAATCACTGCCAATATAACAAATGTAAAGGTCGCATTCAGGAGCTTCATTTACACATGTTTGGAAAAAGGATGCTAATTTTTCCTGACTTTGAATAGAATTTTTATAACTAATTTCACGGTCAGAAAAACGAAAAAGTTCATTTAAAATAATTACGTCTTTAATTTGAAATGTAATGGGGTGCCAAATTGATTCTGCAACTGCTAAATCTTTTGCGATACGGTCATCAGAAATATCGGCGCCTGGAGTAATGCAAATACATATATTGACGTATGGATCCATAAGGAACACCTCAACTGAAAAAATTCTTTCTATAATATATGTTGGGAAAAGACCCTATGTATGGATAAAAGCCTTGTTTATTACAAGTCGAAAAAATTTCATAGTTCTATAACATGGTGTGGTCATCTTTTTGATATAGTAAAGAAAAGGGGGAGAATATATGTATACATTAAAAATCGTTTCAGACAGAGAAGCACTTTATCAATTTGCGAGTTATGTAAGAGTTGTACAAGGGGTTGAAGATGTATATGTAGAGGTGGGAGAACCTTTATATGAACATCCATTAATGAAGTTTTATGTACATATTAAGCTGGAGGAAACATATGAGCAACATAAAGCGTTACAAGAAATAGCAAGATTAGTAGAATTAGGGCGTTTTACATACGTTCATTATCGTAATGATGAAATTGAAGAAGCTTTTGAAGCTGTAAAATATGAAAGTTTTAAGAAATAAAAATGGAAAAAAGGAAGCGAAAGCTTCCTTTTTTTTCTTGGAAATTACATCAACAAAAGGAGAAGAATTTTGTTATGATAAGGGAGGGTGAGGAAAGGAGAATTTACATAATGGGGTATATTGAAGAGTTACGCAAAGTTGTTGGGACAAGACCACTTATTCTCGTTGGATCAGCAATAATTATACTAAATGATAATCAGGAAGTATTGCTTCAATATCGTTCAGATACATATGATTGGGGTGTACCTGGCGGCGCGATGGAACTAGGAGAAACGACGGAAGAAACTGCTCGCCGAGAATTATTCGAGGAGACGGGATTAACTGCAAAAATAATGCAATTTCTAGGTGTCTTATCAGGAAAGGAAGTATATTTCCGTTATCCTAATGGGGATGAAATTTTTAATGTTATTCATCTGTATCAGGGGCATCATGTGAGTGGAGAATTAAGGCTTGATCATGAGGGATTGAAGCTTCAATATTTTCCGGTAGATAAGTTACCAAAATTGAATGAAACGACAGAGAAAATTTCACAAAAATTTTTATATGCATTAACAGAATAGAAGGTTAATTCCTTCTATTTTTATTATATTAAATATTTTGATTTTTTAGTATGTTTATAGTATGATAGATGCAGACATACATCTTATGGAATTTCACCTAAAAACTGACTAGGGTACATAAGAGAGGGGCAAGTGCAAAATGCATAATGTTGTTATTACAGCTGCAGTTCGTTCGCCAATTGGAACTTTTGGAGGAGCGCTAAAAAATGTAACGCCAGTAGAATTAGCGGTTCCTGTACTTCAGGAAGCTGTAAAACGAGGCGGGGTAGAACCACACGAAGTTGATGAAGTAATTTTAGGTCATTGTATTCAAAGAACTGATGAAGCAAATACTGCAAGAACAGCTGCATTAGCGGCAGGATTTCCTGACACAGTTACGGGTTATACAATCCAACGCCAATGTTCTTCAGGTATGCAAGCAATTATGTCAGCTGCAATGCAAATTCAATTAGGTGTAAGTGATGTTGTTATTGCAGGTGGAGTAGAAGCAATGAGTTCAAGCCCTTATGCATTAAAACAGCACCGCTGGGGACAACGTCTACAGCACGGAGAAATTCGTGATACGGTGTGGGAAGTACTAGAAGATCCGATTCATCATATTATGATGGGTGAAACGGCTGAAAATTTAGTTGACCAATATGAAATTACAAGAGAGGAACAAGATGAAGTTGCGCTTCGTAGTCATACATTGGCACTGCAAGCCATCGAGTCTGGATATTTTGACGAGCAAATTGTTCCTATTACGATAAAAGAACGTAGAAAAGAAATAGTATTTTCGAAGGATGAACATCCACGTGCAGATATTACAGCGGAAAAATTAGCAGGATTAAAACCAGCTTTCCGTAAAGATGGATCTGTAACGGCAGGGAATGCATCTGGCCTTAATGATGGAAGTGCGGTTCTAGTATTAATGAGCGAAGAAAAAGCGAAAGAAAAAGGCTTACAACCGTTAGCTAGAATTGTTGGATATTCAGTAGCTGGAGTAGATCCGAAAATTATGGGTATTGGACCAGCACCAGCAATTCGTAAAGGGTTAGAAAAAGTAGATTGGTCATTAGAAGATGCTGATTTACTGGAAATTAATGAAGCTTTCGCGGCTCAATACCTAGCTGTAGAGAAAGAATTAGGTTTAGACCGTGAAAAAGTGAATGTAAACGGTAGCGGTGTAGGACTTGGACATCCAATCGGTTGTACAGGAGCTCGTATTACTGTAAGTTTAATTCATGAATTGAAGAGACGCGGTTTAGAAAAAGGAATTGCTTCTCTATGCGTCGGTGGCGGTATTGGGGTAGCATTATTTATAGAAGCACTATAAAAAAGAAGCAGCAATCGCTGCTTCTTTTTTATTAAGAATCAAATAAATGATGAAATAATCGATCACGATTTTCAAAGAAAAGTTTTGTCGTTTGGTAATGCTCGGTTTCTTCTAATGTGGATTCATGAATCCCTTCTTGTGTTAAAGAATATATAGTGGATTCAGGATAAGCCATTAAAATAGGAGAGTGCGTCGCGATAACAAATTGTGAACCTTGTTCCGCTAGTTCGTGCATTCGAATAAGCATGGAAAGTTGCCTCATTGGTGATAGAGCGGCCTCAGGCTCATCTAAAATGTATAAACCTTGTCCTGAAAAACGGTTCATAAATAAGGAAAAGAATGATTCGCCGTGTGATTGTTTGTGTAGTGAGATACCACCATATGAGTCAATAACTGGATTCCCGCGTGCTTCTAGATCAGCATCCATCTCATCAATATAAGAAGCAACGTTATAAAATGATTCAGCACGAAGAAAGAAACCGTCGTTTGGTGTATTGAAACTTTTAGAAATTCGAAGGTATTCATGTAAAGATGAATGTGAATCGTTTGTGCTAAAGCGGAAATTCTTCGTTCCACCTTCTGCATTAAATCCTAAAGCGATTGCAATTGCTTCGAGTAATGTTGATTTTCCCGTTCCGTTTTCTCCAATAATGAATGTTACATTTGGATGGAAGGCAAGTGATTGTAAAGTTCGGATAGCGGGTAGACAGTAAGGATATGCGGAAAAACTAGGGATATTTTCTTTTTTTAATGTGACATTTTTTAAAAAGGGTACGTCAATCAATATATAAACCTCAATTCATAACGGATTTTGATTCTAAAAAAGCAGCAAATACAAGGGTAAGACAGCTTGCAAATAGTATTGTATATTGAAGTGCGCCAAAGCCAAGACCTTCCCAGCCTAAAGTCATTCTCTTCCATATGAAAATAAAAAGAACGCTTATAAAACCAACGAGAGCAGGCATATATTTTATAATTTTTAAGTGCTTCCACAGAAAAAAGCCGATGTATGTAAGTACAAAGAAGATAAGCAGAATGAGAAAAAAGGCAAGTGTTAATGACACGTGAACCTCTCCTTATTTTCTGAATATTTTATGTGGATTATAACATGTAAACTATCATATTCCAATGTGAAAATAAATATTGCATCAAGATCAATTCTCTCGTTATGATAGATGGTATTCTATTGAAGATATGAAAAGGAGTTAAAACATGCCGTTTACATTTGCGCATCCAGCAGCAGTTCTTCCTTTTGTGAAAAAGCGTTCTCAATATATTTCAGTAACGGCTCTTATATTAGGCAGTATGGCGCCTGATTTTGAATATTTTTTACACTTTAGACCGTATGGTGTTATTGGTCATACATGGCTTGGATTCTTATATTTAAATTTACCACTTGTATTTCTGTTAGCATATATGTATCATTACATTTTAAAAAAGCCGTTTATAACACATTTACCTAAACCATTTGCTGGCTATTTTGCATATGCAGTAGATGAGAGGTGGGGGCTTCATACATGGAAGGATTTTTTTGTATTTTGCTATTCTGCTTTATTTGGTATGCTCACGCATGTCGTTTGGGATGCATTTACTCATAATACAGGCTATTTTGTTACGAAGATACCATTGTTACAAAGAGGATTACATAGTATCCCGGTGTATAAATATATGCAACACGGGAGTACATGTGTTGGTTTCTTATTACTATTATACGTACTATGGAAGTATAAAGATGAAACAGGGAAAGATGTTATGATAGCTTCAGAAAAAAGGAAGTATTGGGTTTCGGCAATCATTTTCGCAGCTCTAGTATTTATCGTTCACGCATTAGTAGATCCCTATTTTCATATTTTCCAAATAGGGGGTATAATAGTATCTGGACTGACAAGTTCCTTTTGTGGAATTCTCATTGTTTCTATAGTCTACAAAGCAAAGGACTAATTTATATTAATGAATGATAGTGTTAGGAGAAATTATATGATGAAAGCATGGAAAAATATTTTTGTTTTATGTAGTTTTCTTCTTATGTTAAGTGGTTGCTTCCATCAAGAAGAAAAGAAAGTTGAACCGAAGAAGAAAGAATCTATTCCTGAAACAAAAGAATATGGTGGGCGTGAGCTGAAAAAAGTAGGACAAAAAGTGAAAGAAACAGGGTGGGGTACTTTTAAGTTAGAACAGATTCAATCTGTAAATCAAACATTTGAAGTAGCACTAATGAAAATTCACATACAAGATGTAAAAGTAATCTCTTTATCGCAGATGAGTAAAGATGCAAAAAATGCATTAAAAGTATTTACGGCATTAACTCCTGAAGAAGTAAAGCGTAGATTAGGAGATAAAGTAAGTCAAGAAGATGCGGAGTTATATGCATCGATAAGTGGTACAGAGATTAGTGATACGATTCGTTACGTTGAAATTACATATAAGGTGGAAAATAGCGGGAATAAAAATATGCAATTTTTCTCTATGAATGATGTTACGATTAATGATAAGCAACATTTTAAAGTAGCAACTCAAAACTTTTTATATGATGAAGATACGCTCGTTGGTACAAAAAATGTATCAAGGGAAGACTATAAGCCTGGTGAAACAAGAGATGGTATTATCGGCTTAATACTTGATGATGGAAAAGAAAAGGTAAAGGATATTAAGTTTACAACAGATAATGTAGTCGCAGCAGATACAGAAACGCAAGATGTTGTAAAAGAGGCACAAACTTTTAATATCTCACTTTCTGAGTAGGGGATTTTTAAAAACATAAAAGAAAAAACAGTCAGCGTTAAAAATATTATGCTGACTGTTTTTTCTTTTCTTTTATGTATGAATCTACATTTTGAAAAGGTACCTTAATTTTAAATGCATCTTTTTGTTCATTAAATTGCTTTTCATTATAAGGACCAAAACGTTTATTATGCTTTACGTCAATAATCCAATAATGCTCACTTTTTTTATTTGCAATTGCTCCGTCAGGGTTATTCGGATCTGACTTTTCCTCAATTTGTTTTGCAATAATGTATTTATCATCCCAAGCTATGTCTGTAATTTTTGCAGGAATGTATTGTGTGGCATATACAGCATCTTGCGATGGGAAAAGTTCAAATGCATTTCCAGAAGTACGTATGAGTTCGTATTCATCGTTAATCGTATAAGTTATATGATTTGTATTTCCAGCACAACCGGCTAATAGGAATGCGACGAATAGGATTATCCATTTTTTCAATATGGGAACCTCCTTTACAATGCTGTTGTAACACATTGTACAAGAAAAGTAAGAGAAACGCTAGTTTACAATGTTTTTTAGAAGTGGTACGATGAGATGGGTAAAGAAGGATATGAAGGAGTCGACATAAAATGAAGTTAAAGATGCATCGTCCAGCGCTTGTAATGAATCGCATAGGTGCTTCCCTAATTGACATGTTTTTAATCTCGGTTATGTATGGTGCAGTAGTAGCTATTATGACCGGAAATTATAGTGCTATTTTTAATCGCTTTAATATTAGTTTTGGTGATTATAGATATGATCTCGCAGTAGTTTTTATATTAATGGCGATATATTTTATTTTGGTACCCTTTATTTGGAACGGTGTTACACTTGGTAAAAAGGTAACGAGAATAAAATTAATTTCATTGAAGAGTGAAAAGTTAACATTACAAACATTAATTATAAGATTTTTTGTATTGTTATTACCGAACATATTGCTACTTGGAATTCCGATATTATGTAACGTATATATGATGTTATTCCGCAAAGATAATTGTGGTTTTCAAGATTTAATTACAAAAACAAAAGTGATAAGTCTTGTATAATAAAACAGAGACCTTTTTATACATAAAATAAGAAGGTCTTTTTTAATTATATAAATATATTTTAAAGGATATATAATAAGAAAAAGTTAATCCATATCATTTTTGATTTCAATAGATTGAAAATTAAGAAAATGTTACAATGATTAAAATAATATCTTTATATAATAAGGGGGAAATTGAAATGACTGGGGGTAGCGTAATCTTTTGGGGGATTTTAATTTTCATCGGTTTAGTTTTCGATCAGCGTAATAGTAAGAAAAAAGAAGGAGTAAAAAAGTAATCGCTTACAAATTAATAAGCAACTTTTCTTGCTTGCAGACTAATCTCATAAAGGAGTATACTGAATGACGGTAAGACTTACAGAAGGGGTAATGAAAATGAAGCTTGCAGGAAAAGTTGCTATCGTAACTGGCGGTGGCATCGGTATTGGACGTAATACAGCTCTTTTGTTGGCTAAACAAGGCGCAAAAGTAATTGTGACGGACATTGATCAAGAAAGTGGACAAGCAACAGTGGAAGAAATTACGAATCTAGGCGGAGAAGCACTTTTTGTATCCTATGATATGGGAAAGCAAGGAGATTGGCAACGCGTTATCAGTATTACTTTGAATGCATTTAGTCGCATTGATATGCTTTTTCAAAATGCTGGTTTATATAAAATAGATTCTATTTTTTCTCGCCAACAAGAGAACGATTCCAATGTACTTTGTATTAATGACGTTTGGATAGAGATAAAACAATTAACGTCATCTTTTATGAAACAGCAAGAAGAAGTGGTGCTGAGTGACTTACCGATTTTCGGTATTATTGGCACGAAAGGACAATCATTTCATACAGTAGAAGCCCTCGTATAATAATGAAAACCGCCCTCAAAGTATGTGGACGGTTTTTTTGTATGTTATACAGAGGAAAATTATTTTTTAGCGAATACGTTGTTCAGTTTGATTATCAAAGAAATGTGCTTTATTCATATCAAATGCTAGTTTAATTTGATCTCCAGGTGAAAATGTATGTCTTGCATCAACACGTGCTGCAAAATCTTGATCTCCAAGTTTCATATATAAAATAGATTCAGCACCTAGTAACTCAGCAACTTCGATTTTTGTTGTGAAGGCAGTAGATTGTGAAGCTTCTAAAAATAATAGTTCATCATGAATGTCTTCAGGACGAATACCTAAAACAATTTCCTTATTTACATAGCCTTGTTCACGTAACATCTTCATTTTTCCTTCAGTTACTTTGACTTTTAATGAATTATCTATAACGAAATCGGTTTCAGTCAATTTACCACGGAAGAAATTCATTGCTGGAGAGCCAATAAATCCACCAACGAAAATATTTTCAGGTGTTTCATATACTTCTTTTGGAGTTCCGATTTGTTGAATCTTTCCGTCTTTCATAACAACGAGACGTGAAGCCATTGTCATTGCTTCTGTTTGATCATGTGTTACGTAAATTGTTGTCGTTCCAAGACGGTGATGTAATTTAGAAATTTCTGAGCGCATTGCAACACGTAATTTAGCGTCTAAGTTGGATAAAGGCTCATCCATTAAGAATACTTTCGCGTCTCGAACAATCGCTCTCCCTAACGCAACACGTTGACGTTGTCCACCAGATAACGCTTTCGGTTTTCTATCTAAATATTGTTCCAGTCCTAAAATTTTTGCTGCATCTTTCACACGATGATCGATTTCATCTTTTGGTATTTTTCTAAGTTTTAATCCAAATGCCATATTATCATACACGCTCATATGTGGATATAAAGCATAGTTTTGGAAGACCATTGCGATATCGCGATCTTTTGGAGGGACATCATTCATTAGCTTACCATCAATTGAAAACTCTCCTTTTGAAATATCTTCAAGTCCAGCCACCATTCGTAATGTTGTAGATTTTCCGCATCCAGAAGGACCGACAAATACGATAAACTCTTTATCTTGAATGTGTAAATTAAAATCTGTTACAGCTGTTACATTATTATCATATATTTTATAAATGTTTTCTAATTTCAATTCTGCCATGGTATTGCCCCCTAGAAAAAATTATGCAAACGTTTTCTTTGAGTTCATTATAAACTAATAGATTCAAAAAATAAACAAAAAAATAAAACGTTTTCATTTATTAGAGGAATATTAGTAATTTGCATATGTTTTCTTAGAAAAATAAGAATAAAAGTTGTAAGCGCTATTTTAAATTAAGATAGAATCTGTTATCATTCATTAATGAAAACGTTTGCGCCTTAAAACAAAGAAAATCGAATTATTAATGAAATGGGGTAGCATAATGGAAAAACAGTGGTGGAAAGAAAGTGTAGTATATCAAATTTATCCTCGTAGCTTTATGGATAGTAACGGTGATGGTATTGGGGATCTTCGTGGGATTATTTCAAAGCTAGATTACTTAAAAGAATTAGGGATTGATGTCATTTGGTTATCACCGGTCTATGAATCTCCAAATGATGATAATGGTTATGATATAAGTGATTATTGTAAAATTATGAATGAGTTCGGAACAATGGAAGATTGGGATGAGCTATTACATGAAATGCATGAACGTAATATGAAACTTATGATGGACTTAGTTGTTAACCATACTTCTGATGAACATAATTGGTTTATTGAATCACGTAAATCAAAAGATAATAAATATAGAGACTACTATATATGGCGTCCTGGAAAAGAAGGAAAAGAGCCGAACAACTGGGGAGCAGCTTTTAGTGGATCTGCATGGAAGTATGATGAAATGACAGATGAATATTATTTACATCTGTTTTCTAAAAAACAGCCGGATTTAAATTGGGATAATGAAAAGGTAAGACAAGATGTTTATGAAATGATGAAGTTTTGGTTAGAAAAAGGAATTGATGGCTTCCGTATGGATGTTATTAATTTTATTTCTAAAGAAGAGGGATTACCAGCTGTTGAAACCGAAGAAGAGGGGTATGTTTCAGGTCATAAGCATTTTATGAACGGTCCAAACATTCATAAATATTTACATGAAATGAATGAAGAAGTATTGTCTCATTATGATATTATGACGGTTGGTGAAATGCCTGGTGTAACGACAGAAGAAGCGAAAATGTATACTGGAGAAGAACGAAAAGAACTGCAGATGGTATTCCAATTTGAACATATGGATTTAGATTCGGGAGAAGGCGGAAAATGGGATGTAAAACCATGCTCACTTCATACTTTAAAAGAGAATTTAACGAAGTGGCAAAAAGCATTAGAGCATACAGGGTGGAATAGCCTGTATTGGAATAACCATGATCAGCCACGCGTTGTATCTCGTTTTGGTAATGATGGAATGTATCGCATTGAATCTGCGAAAATGTTAGCGACGGTGCTTCATATGATGAAAGGAACACCGTATATTTATCAAGGAGAAGAAATCGGAATGACGAACGTTCGATTTGATTCGATTGATGAATATCGAGATATTGAAACGTTAAATATGTATAAGGAAAAAGTGATAGAGTGCGGTGAAGATATAGATAAAGTGATGCAGTCTATTTATATAAAAGGCCGAGATAATGCTAGAACACCGATGCAGTGGAATGATAAAGAACATGCTGGATTCACAACAGGTGAGCCTTGGATTACGGTAAACCCTAACTACAAAGAAATCAATGTGAAACAAGCAATCCAAAATAAAGATTCAATTTTTTATTACTATAAAAAATTAATTGACCTACGCAAAAATAATGAAATAGTTGTGTACGGATCATATGATTTAATATTAGATAATAATCCTTCTATTTTTGCATACGTAAGAACATATGAAGAAGAAAAACTTCTTGTTATTGCAAACTTTACGGCGGAAGAATGTGTATTTGAATTGCCTAAGGACATTAGTTATAGTGAATCAGAGTTATTAATACACAATTACGACGTAGAGAGTGGATTAATAGATAACATTGTATTACGTCCATATGAAGCGATGGTATTTAAATTAAAATAAGAAAAATCCTTATGCCACACCTTGGCATAAGGATTTTTTATTACCATTTTAAGATTGAGAATCCATATGGAGGAAGTGTAACTTGTAATACACTTGCTTCCGCTGAAAATTCTTCGTTTGTATAAATGTTAATAATTTTCTTTCCAGTAACATGGAGAGGGAGTGAAGCTGTAACATCACTATTAGTCGGATTTAAAACGAAAAAGATAGTTTCATCTTCATATGTTTTCGTATAAGAAATATAATTATGTTCATCATTTGCTTCGATGAATTGGAAAGTACCATGTCCTCCAAATGCTTTATATTGCTTTCGTAATGAAATTAATGTTTGTATATGTGTAAATAATAGATGATCTTGTTCTTTCGTATCCCAAACCATACATTTGCGACAATCTGGGTCCATACCACCGTCCATACCAATTTCGTCTCCATAATAAATACAAGGAGAGCCGATGAAGGAAAGATGGAATACATAAAGTAACTGTAACTTATTTTTATCTCCGTTACATGTTGTCAATATTCTTGGTGTATCATGACTGTCTAATAAATGAAACGCTGCTTCATTTACATTCATAGAGTAGGAATGTAGAGATTCTGTAATTTGTTTCATAAATTCATTTGCTTTAATGGAATCATTAGCAAAGTAAGACAGTAGAGCGTTTGTAACAGGGTAGCTCATTACAGCATCAAATTGATCTCCTTGTAGCCATGGAAGTGCATCGTGCCAAATTTCTCCTAAAATATATACTTCAGGATTTAATGCCTTTATCTCACTTCGGAATTCTCTCCAAAAGCTGTGGTCTACTTCATTTGCTACATCAAGGCGCCAACCGTCTATATTGAATTCTCTTACCCAATAACGCCCTACTTCAAGTAAGTATTCTTTTACATCTGGGTGTGCTGTATTTAATTTAGGCATATACGGTGTAAACGCGAAAGTATCATAATTCGGGAGTGGCTCCGTTACAATTGGAAATTCATGAATATGGAACCACTCTTTATAAGCAGACTTCTCACCGTTTTCTAGTACGTCTTGGAATTTATCGAAAAAGTATCCATTATGATTAAACACGGCATCGAGCATTACTTTTATACCGTGTGTATGACATGCCTGAACGAGTTCTTTGAACGTTTCTTTCGTCCCGAATTGCGGATCGATTTCCATGTAGTCAATTGTGTCATATTTATGGTTTGAATGTGCTTTGAAAATAGGTGTGAAGTATATTCCCGAAATTCCAAGCTTAACAAGATAATCGAGGTTTTGAATAATACCAGCAAAATCTCCGCCGAAAAAATTAGTTGGAGTTGGCTCAGCGCTTCCCCAAGGAAGAGTGTTTTCTGGATTTAGTGCACGATCTCCATTAGCGAACCGTTCTGGGAAAATTTGATACCAAACGGTGTCTTTAATCCAAGAAGGTGCTTGAAACACATCATTTGCATGAATAAATGGCAAACAGAAAAAGTTACCAACGTCATCATTTGGAATACTGGAAAAAAATCCTCGCTCTGCATAAATAAGCGTTTCTGTATCATTTTTTAATTCGAATCCATAACGTAAGCGCTTAAATTTAGGCTCGATGGAAATGGACCAATAATCAAACAATGCAGTAGAACCAGTTTTTTTCATCGGTGTGCTTGATGTAATCCATTTCCCGTCTTTCCATTCATAAGGATCACCGTAAATAAGAGTGGCGCTTTGAACATCTTCTCTTTTCGTACGTATTCGGATATGAATCGTTTTTTCATCATAAGCGTATGCGTAATTATCTTTTGGCCTATGATAAATAGCTTCTTTAAGCATATAGAAAATCCCCCTTTAATATCTCCATGCATATTGTTCCCTTAAGTATAATAATAAAGTATATGTTGCAAACGATTGCTTTTTGCATAGCTTTAATATTGCTTATAAGAGTAGTATTCATTTCATATAAAGTCAATGTATAAGGAGTGTAGTAATAATATTTTAAAATTAATATTTGCAAAATGAATAAAAGAATGTATAATGAGAGACAAATAGCGCAAACGTTTTCATAGATTGAGATATTGTTTGTGCTTCTATTAAACCATTTAATGCAAACGTTTTCAATTAGTAAGGTACATATACAATTTAGGGAGGTTTTTGGGATGAAGAAAGCATTATCATTATTAACGGTTTCAGCATTATCAATTGGTATGTTATCTGCATGTGGACCGAAAGATTCAGGGAAGAAAGAAGAAAGTAAAGCGAAGAAAGATTACGATCTTCTCGTTTGGGAAGATGATAAAAAAGGTGTTGGTTTAGAACCAGCAGTGAAAAGTTTTGAGGAAAAATATAAAGTAAAAGTAAAAGTCGTTGAAATGCAAATGACAGATCAAGTGAAGAAGTTACGCCTTGATGGACCAGCGGGGACGGGACCAGATGTTGTAACATTGCCACATGATCAAATTGGAAACGCAGTAACAGAAGGTTTACTTTCTGAAGTGAAAGCTGATGATGCTGTGAAGAGTAGATTTACTGAATCATCAATAGAAGCACAGACATATAACGGGAAATTATATGGTTTACCAAAAGCAATTGAGACACCAGTCTTTATTTACAATAAAAAATTAATGCCAAAAGCACCAGAAACGATGGACGAGCTGTTTAACTTCTCAAAAGAATTTACGAAGGATGGCAAGTATGGATTTTTAACACTAGGAGATAACTTCTACTTTGCTAATGCATTCATGGCAGGTATGGGTGGTTATGTGTTTGGTGAAAAAGATGGAAAGCCAAATGCAAGTGATGTTGGATTAAATAATAGTGGGGCAGTACAAGGTGCTGAATATCTTCAAAAATGGTACAAAGAAAAGTTATTCCCGAAAGGTATTATCGGTGAATCTGGTGGACCTGCTGCTGATGGACTATTTAACGAAGGAAAAGCAGCATCTATCATGAATGGTCCATGGGCGTTCCAAGCAATGGAAAAGAACGGAATTGATTATGGCGTTGCTCCAATGCCGAAATTACCAAACGGTCAACCAATGAAAACATTTGTTGGGGTTAAAGGGTGGCATGTAACAAGTTTCTCTAAACAAAATGATTTAGCTACAAAGTTCACTGAATGGGTAACAAATGAAGAGAACGCAAAAATTCGATTTGAGAAAACAAAAGAAATTCCTCCAGTAAAAGCAGTAATGGAAGATCCAATCATTAAAGATAATGAAGCTGCAAAAGCAGTTGCAACACAATCTGAAAATGGAATTCCAATGCCGAACATTCCAGAAATGCAAGAAGTATGGAAACCAGCTGGAGATGCGCTTCAATTAGTTGTTACGGAAAAAGAGGCACCAAAAGCAGCACTTGACAATGCAGTGAAGCAAATTAAAGGTAATATTGAGGCAAATCATAGTAAGAAAAAATAAGGTGAAATTCGTGCCTCTCATATGAGGGGCATGAATTCTCTCCCAGAAAAAAGGGGGAAGGAACATGCAAACATCTATGGAACCAGCAAACTGTTTAAACGGTTCAAAGCATAGGAAAATGGCAACCATGTTATCTATCATTCCAGGCGTGGGCCAAATGTATAATAAGCAATTTGTAAAAGGGCTTATTTTTCTAGTATTAACAGGTTCATTTATTGTAGCCTTTGCTGATTTATTAAATATGGGATTATGGGGAATTGTAACGCTAGGTACAGAAGTTCCACGTGATCATTCTGTCTTTCTATTAGTAGAAGGAATCTTGGCACTCATCGTCATCGTTTTTGGACTCGGAATATATGCATTTAATTTATATGATGCATACCAAAATGGGAAGAAACGTGATATAGGAACACCTTTAAACTCTGTAAAAGAGCAATACCGTAATTTACTAGATCAAGGTTTTCCATATTTAATGGTTTCACCAGGTTTTCTATTACTTATCTTTGTAGTTGTATTTCCAATCATCTTCGTAATTTTAATTGGATTTACGAATTATGATTTATACCACTCTCCTCCAGCTAAATTAGTAGATTGGGTGGGCTTCAAAAACTTTATTGATATCTTTACATTACCGATGTGGAGAGAGACATTTTTAAGCGTATTTTCTTGGACTGTCATTTGGACATTCGTTGCAACGACATTACAAGTTGCGCTTGGTATTTTCTTAGCGATTATCGTAAATCAGCCTGGTATTAAAGGGAAGGCAATTATTCGAACAATCTTCATTTTACCGTGGGCGGTTCCAGCATTCGTATCTATTCTTGTTTTCTCTGGTATGTTTAATGAGACATTTGGAGCAATTAACAATCAAGTATTAGCTTTATTTGGAATCGAAAAGATTGCTTGGATGACAGATCCATTTTGGGCAAAAATTGCTTTAATTATGATTCAAACGTGGCTTGGATTCCCGTTCGTCTTTGCAATGACAACAGGTATACTGCAATCGATTCCAGGGGAGTTATATGAAGCTGCTACAGTAGATGGAGCTACAGCTTGGCAACAGTTTCGTAAAATTACATTGCCACTTGTTCTATATGCAACAGCACCAATATTAATTACGCAATATACGTTTAACTTTAATAACTTTAGTATCATCTATCTATTTAACGGCGGAGGTCCTGCTGTAGCTGGACAAGACGCAGGTGGAACAGATATTTTAATTTCATGGATTTATAAGTTAACGATGACTTCGGCGCAGTACGGGAAAGCGGCAGCTCTTACAATGATCTTATCGTTAATCGTTATTACAGTTGCGTTATGGCAATTTAAGAGAACAAAATCATTCCAAGAAGAGGATATGATGTAAATGAATATTAAAAGACAAAAGATGTTACGTCTCTCATTAAGTTATCTCGTTATTTTCGTAATGTGTGCCATCATTTTCTATCCATTATTATGGATTATTGGCTCATCGTTTAATCCGGGTGATAGTTTATCTGGATCAAGTATTATTCCGCAAAATGCAACGTTAGATCATTATCGTAAGTTATTAGATTTAGAGAATAGTAATTATTTACTATGGTATAAAAACACATTAAAAGTAAGTGTTATAACAATGATTTTCTCAGTGTTAGCAATTAGTTTTACTGCTTATGCATTTTCAAGATACCGTTTTGTTGGAAGAAAAAATGGTTTATTAACATTTTTAATTCTGCAAATGATTCCAAACTTTGCGGCGCTAATCGCTCTATACGTATTAGCACAGTTAACAGGGTTAATCGATACGCACCTTGCATTAATTTTAATTTATGTAGGCGGAGCAATTCCAATGAATACATGGCTTATGAAAGGATATTTTGATACGATTCCGAAAGAATTGGATGAGTCAGCTCGTATGGATGGGGCAGGACATTTCCGTATTTTTTGGCAAATCATTATGCCACTTGCAAAGCCAATCGTAGCGGTTGTGGCGTTATTCACTTTCATCGGTCCATTTACAGATTTTATTTTAGCGAGTGTTATTTTGCGCACACCAGAAAATTATACGTTAGCAGTTGGGTTATATGAAATGGTAGCGAAGAAATTTGGTAATGAATTCACAACGTTCGCAGCGGGTTCAGTATTGATTGCAATCCCAATTTCAATTTTATTCCTATCACTACAAAAATACTTTATCTCTGGTTTAACTGCTGGAGGTACGAAAGGATGAAAAATGGGACATTATGTCCCATTTCTCTTTTCATCTCCCTATAAAAAGCTTTATAGGGAGATGAAAAGAGATTTGACATCACATATGAAAAGAAGTGAAATAAATAGTATATTATAGTATAGGAAAAAAGAGCTATATCCCTTACAATACATGGAGAGGGAGAATATGATAGGTATTACAAGATAGAATCAATGAAAGTTTATGATTGCTCCTATTACTTGCAACGGGTGCAAGATTAAAATATATAACAAAATGGCAGAGAAGTGAGAGGAGGGGGATTTTTATGACAGTTACAATTAAAGATGTGGCGAAGAAGGCGAATGTAGCACCATCTACCGTTTCTCGTGTAATTGCTGATAATCCAAGTATAAGTGAAAAAACAAAGCGTCGTGTTCGGAAAGTAATGAGTGAACTAGGGTATCATCCCAATTTAAACGCAAGAAACCTAGCTAACCAAACAACAAAAACACTTGGTCTTGTTATGCCAAGTTCTGCAAGTAAAGCTTTTCAAAATCCGTTTTTCCCAGAAGTTATAAGAGGGATTAGTTCATTTGCACATGTGGAAGGGTATGCGCTTTATATGTCGACAGGTGAGACGGAAGATGAAATTTTTAATGGTGTTGTAAAGATGGTACAGGGGCGCCAAATTGGTGGCATTATTCTTTTATATTCAAGAGAGAATGATCGGATTATTCAATATTTGCATAAACAAAATTTCCCGTTTGTTTTAATTGGGAAACCGTATGATCGAAAAGATGAAATTACATATGTAGATAATGACAATTATACAGCTGCAAGAGAAGTAGCAGAATATTTGATTTCATTAGGTCATAAACAAATCGCGTTCATCGGCGGTGGATCAGATTTACTTGTAACGAGAGATCGTTTGGCTGGTATGAGTGATGCTTTAAAATTAGCGGACATTGTATTACCAAAAGAGTATATTTTACATTTTGATTTTTCGAGGGAAAGTGGTCAACAAGCCGTTGAGGAGTTAATGGGACTACAGCAACCACCGACAGCAATTGTGGCAACGGATGATTTAATTGGACTTGGTGTGTTAAGTGCTCTTTCTAAAAAAGGATTCGTTGTACCAAAGGATGTTTCCATTATAAGCTTTAACAATGCTTTATTATCAGAAATTGCGAGTCCGCCACTTTCGACAGTTGATGTGAATATTTATCAACTAGGATATGAGGCAGCAAAAGCTTTAGTGGATAAAGTAGAGAATGCAGAGTCTACTGCAAAGTGTATTATTATTCCTCATAAATTACTAAAGCGCCAAACTTGCGATCATTATGCAACAAAAAGCTGAGAGTTTAACTCTTAGCTTTTTGTTGTAGAAAGGCCTCTAATCGATCACAGCCTTCTTTTAAAGTTTCAATACTATACGCATAGGACAAGCGAAGATAGCCTTCACCATATTCAGAAAATGCAGTTCCAGGAACGACAGCTAGTCCAGCTTCTTTGACAAGGTCAAGTGCAAAATCAAATGATGAAGATGTTAAATGACCAACATATGGGAATAAGTAAAATGCACCTGTTGGCTTTTCAACTGTTAAGCCCATTTGAATGAGTCGATTATATACATAATCGCGGCGTTTCTTGTATTGATGACGCATCATTTTTGGTGCATCTTTAGCAGCTGTTAATGCTTCAATTGCAGCATATTGAGCGATTGAAGTAGCACACGTTACGTTGTATTGATGAACTTTTAGTATATGTCCTGCTAAATAGCTTGGTGCGAATAATAGACCGATACGCCAGCCAGTCATAGAATGAGATTTTGATAAACCGTTAATGACGATAGTCTTTTCACGCATTTCTGGGAAATGAGCGATAGATGTATGCTTTTGTTCATATACAAGTTCGCTATAAATTTCATCAGAAAGGACGAAAATATTTTTATCTTTTAAAACAGTTACAATACCCTGTAATTCTTCTTTTGATAAAGTTACACCAGTTGGATTAGAAGGATATGGCAGTACGACGCATCTTGTTTTTTCTGTAATAGCATTTTCTAGCGCTTCGGCTGTTAAACGGAAGCCAGTTTCACGAACATCGATAAAAATAGGTGTAGCACCGCATAATCGAATAATTGGTTCGTATCCTGGATAAATAGGGGCAGGTAAAATAACTTCTGTTCCTGGCTCTAAAATCGTTCGGAATGCAATATCAATTGCTTCACTAGCACCGATTGTAACGATGGTTTCGTTTTCAGGTGAATACTGTAAATCGTAGTTATCTTTTACAAAGTTACAAGCTGCCTTGCGTAATTCTAGTAAACCAGCGTTATGTGTATAGCTTGTATAATTTTCTGTAATAGCCCGTTTTGCCGCTTCTTTTACGAGAGAAGGCGTAGGGAAATCGGGTTGTCCAATTGTTAAAGAGATAAGATTATCATAGTTTTGAATCATGTTAGAGAATTGACGGATTCCAGAAATTTGGATGTCTTTCACTCTAGGATTAATGAATTGTTCCATTGTATCTCCCTTTCTTCCGTGTGAAAATTAAGTTCATTTTAACATATTTTCTATGATTTCGCTTGCGTATATGTTATGTAGAAAGAGAGGGATAATAGAAAAAAAGCCGCTGTAAGCGACTTTTTAATATCCGTACTCCCAATCTATTTCATCTTCATTCCAAAGTACAGAGGATACTTTGCCAAGGTGAACAACTGATTCATTCACAGCACATGTGCAATTTTCTTCTCCGGTTTTATGCTGTAACTCTTCATATACTGATTTTTCAACATTTTCTAGAACGACCAAATTTTCTTCTTTTAAAACAAGCGTAGTACCCGCCATATTTATCTTCCTCCTACTAAAATAATGATCACTTATTTGTAAACATAGATAGTATGGATTATATGCTGTATTTTGCTATAGTTGTCCGTCTCATGAAGTATTTTTTATTTTCTTTGTAATCCGTATTCATTGTATACTGTCAGGCAGAAATTTGGTACAGGGTTTACATTCATTTCGAAAATCTGTAACAATTATTATGTGCTGTTAACAAAGAATTAACAAATATGTTAAGAAAAATCAAAATTTTAAAACAAATAAACCCGTAAAATGATATAATCATATCAAAATACATATAGGGGATGAGAGGCTATGGAGCTGATCCGTGATTTAATGATCCAAATTGCCATCATTATTTTGCCACTATTTTTATATGAAGCGATTCGTTTAAATCGTTATCAAGAAATGCCTCCGAAGCCGAACCGCTACTTTATTATGTTTTTATCCAGCATTACACTCATTCTCTCCATGACATACTCTATTTGTTTTGGTGACATTTGTGGGTATAATTTTCACCCAATCCCGATTGTTAGTGGTTTTTTATATGGTGGGATTGTTGGTTTAATCCCGGCCGTTATTTTTGTTGCATATGAATGGGCGCTAAAGGGAATGAGCCTTCTTCCGGTCATAGAAGTAATATTTCTATTGATAGTTCCATTATTTTTATCAAAGAAATGGTCTCTATTTTCAAGGGATAAGAAGCTAATTTTAGCATTTATGATTTCATCATTGTACGTACTTGTTTCTTTAGTGATTGGTATGATTAACGTTCTGTTAGAAACGGGGTTTACACCACACATTTCACACTTATATAGCGGATATATATTTGCTTCGCTTATTATGGTTATGACTATGGTATTTCAAGTGTACTTAACAGAATATTTAAACGAAAATGCAATATTACGTACAGAGATGCAAAAGTCAGAAAAGCTTAATATTGTAAGTGAGTTGGCAGCAAGTGTTGCACATGAGGTTCGAAATCCGCTCACTGTTGTTCGTGGTTTTATTCAATTGTTAGAAAGTACGGAAGATGTGAAGAATAAGGATTATATGCGTCTCGTATTAGCCGAATTGGATCGGGCAGAACAAATTATTTCAGATTATTTGAATTTAGCAAGGCCGCAAATTGAGAAAAAAGAACACATTTGCTTATCCGCTCAATTAATTGAAATGACAACTCTTATGTCATCATTTGCAGCGATGCAAGGTGTATATTTGCAAGTTGAGATTTCTGAAAGTCTTTATACGATCGGTGATAAGACGAAATTGAAGCAAGCTATTATGAATGTTGTTAAAAATGGTATTGAAGCAATCCAAGGAAATAAAGGATATTTAAAAGTAACGGCTATGCAAAAAGATGAAACGATAGTAATAAGAGTTAAAGATAGTGGTGTTGGAATGACGAAAGAACAGTTAGTAAGACTGGGACAACCGTATTATTCTTTAAAAGAAAAAGGGACAGGATTAGGACTTATGGTAACATTTAGTATTTTACAAGCGCATAATGGTACGCTGGAATATAAAAGCGAAAGTGGGAAAGGAACTGAAGCGATTATTATATTGCCAGCTGTAAGAAATAAGGAATAAAAGTTACCGATGGAAGGTAACTTTTTATTTTATATAGGAAAAAAATATTATTTTATTCAGATGTTTTTTCTTGTTTTGATCGGCTAAATAAACTTCTAAATGATTGAAAAAAACTTTGTTCTTTCGAAGCTGCGACTAATCTTTTTGTTTCTTGAATTTCGCGAATCACTTGCATAAGTTGTGCATCCCGGTTGCTGTCTTTATTATAAATTTGATTTACGAGTTTATTCATTTTTTCCTCTTGCTTGGATTCTCGTTTATACATATGATTCATTAATAAGTCCATCTTTTCTTTTTGCAGGGCATCTGTTTGAGCGGCATGATCTACTAACTCTTGTAGCATTTTTTCTTGAGAGCCTTCTTTTACATAAACTTGTTGCATCAATTCATCTAGCTTTTCATCTTTTAAACGATTTTGGGTAATAAGGGTAGAATTTTGATGAATAATTGCTTCATTTAATTGAGCGAGCATTTCAAGTTTTAACATGAACTCCTCAAAGTTACGCCCATCTTCTTTTTCTTTCGTTTGTATTTCTTGCTTATCTTGTATAGCGGGTACAGGCGGGGCCTCTTTTTCTTTTAAAATAATAGGTATCGTTTCTGAAATATCTTCTTGCAGTTTAGCAGCTCTTTCATGTATAGATTTCAATAGTTTTAAATCATCCAGTTTATAAATACGAGCATCAGCTGTTTTTGAAATGATATAACCATGTTCCTCTAACAGTTGGCTATATTTACGGACTATATGTTTTGGGATGCCTGTTTTATTCGTGACATCTTTCGTTTTATAGATAGCTTCCATGTTATTTCCTCCCCAAAAAGTATCGTATATATCATTTCAATCTTTTATGAGGACTTCCTTTAAAAAAGAATGTCGGAAGGTTATTAGTTTTCTACAGCATTAGTGAAAAGATGAAGAAAAATGAGAGTTTTTGGCGGAATGGCGAAGAAGAGCTAAAATAATGTCTGAAAACATATACAGGAGAAGTTTGTTATAATAACTGAGGAAAAGAAACTGGTAGAAGCATGGAGGTATACATGAAGCAATTAAAAGGTATTATCATTTCAATTATTGCAATTCTTTCTATTGTAGTAGCGGTTTATGAAGTACTTGTTCCAGAGGAAACAAGTATCAAAAAAACGAATGCATATGATCAAGTTCTAGAATTTCCGAAAGAGCGATATCCAGAGACAGGGAAACATATTACGGATGCTATAAAAGAAGGACATTCAGAAGTTTGTACAATCGACCGTGGTGGTGCTGCGGATAGAAGAAAATTATCGTTAGCTCCATACCCATCAAAAAAAGGGTATGATCGTGATGAATGGCCAATGGCGATGTGTAAAGAAGGCGGAAAAGGAGCACATATTGAATATATAAGTCCAGCAGATAACCGCGGAGCAGGGTCTTGGGTAGGAAATAAGTTAGATAAATACCCAGATGGTACGCGTGTGAAATTTGACGTAAAGTAGTAGTTGCATATTTCATAATGAAGGAGAAGGGGAACGATGGAGTTAACAATTTCTTATTCGCAATTAATGTTGATGAACTATGACGGTGATCAGCCTTACGTAGACTGGACGGATGAAGATTTTGAAAGAGGTTATGCGAAGGTGGATGGAACTGTTATTTTTGAAGCACTCTCTGATTATACTTGTGAAGTAAAAGTGACCCCTGGGAAACATATTGAGAAAGAAGAGGTGATTAGAACGGTTACAGTTCCTTTTACAGTTAAAAATGAATGTATCGTTGTAACAAGTATTCTTTCGAATAAATTCCAAATCCCTATTCCGAATGGTGAGTATACGGTTGTATTACAGGCAACTCCTCTTGAAGAACCAACGGATGATGAATTATATAAAATACAATACGAATTCTTTTTTGAAAGTAAAGAATAAAAAATGGGTTATCCTCAAAAAGGATAACCCATTTTTGTTATGCGTTTGTTTTTAGCAGGGAACGAGCATCTTTTGCTGCTTGCACCATGTGTTCTAAAGCCGGGATAACTTCTTCCGTTCTTCTCGTTTTTAAACCACAATCAGGATTAATCCAGAAATATTTAGGATCACATACTTCTAAAGATTGTTCTACGATTTTATACATTTCATCTTTACTCGGTACACGTGGGCTATGAATATCATATACACCTAGACCGATGCCTTTTTCGTATGTTGTATGTTTTAATGTGTCAATAAATTCACCGTGACTTCTTGATGTTTCGATAGAAATCACATCTGCATCTAATGCGCGAATCGCATCAACAATATCTTCGAAGTTACTGTAACACATATGCGTATGAATTTGTGTTTCATTTGCTACAGAAGAAGTTGCTAAAAGGAAGGATTGTACTGCCCATGTAATATAAGCATCCCAATCTTTTTCTTTTAGTGGCATTCCTTCACGAAGTGCTGGCTCATCGACTTGGATTACTCGAATTCCGGAAGATTCAAGTAGTTCAATTTCGTGACGAAGAGCTAATGCAATTTGATACGAAACTTCTTTTCTTGGAATGTCATTTCGAACGAAGGACCAATTTAAAATCGTAACAGGTCCAGTTAACATTCCTTTTACAACTTTCTCTGTTAAGCTTTGTGCATAAACTGTTTCCTTAATAGTCATTCCGTTAATAAAGGCAACATCGCCATAAATAACAGGTGGTTTTACGCAGCGAGAACCGTATGATTGTACCCAACCGTTTTTAGTGAATGAGAAACCAGCAAGGCGCTCACCAAAATATTCGACCATGTCAGTTCTTTCGAATTCACCATGTACAAGAACATCAAGACCAATTTCTTCTTGGTAACGAATCCATTTTTCTGTCTCTTTTTCAATAAATTGTTCATATTGTTCATTTGAAATAACACCGTTACGCCATTCTTTTCGAGTTTGACGAACTTCAGTTGTTTGCGGGAAGCTACCAATAGTCGTTGTTGGTAATAACGGTAATTCCAGGGCAACTTGTTGTAATTCGTATCGTTTTTCAAATGGAAGAGGACGTGAAAAATCTTCTTCTTTTAGTGCTGTTCGTGCTGCTTTAACATCTTCTCGGTTACGTGCAGCAGATGAACGAATTGTATGATGTACATTTCGGTATGTTTCCAGCTCATTACTAATGCTTTCTGTACCTTGAGTAAGAGCGGAATGAATAAGAACTAACTCTTCTAATTTTTGATTTGCAAATGCTAACGCATCGAATAGCTCAGTTGATAAGTGAGTTTCTTCTGTTTTATCAATTGGCGTATGCAATAAGCTACAAGAAGGCTGAACGATGAAATCTTTCGTTTGGACTTGTTTTTGTAACGTTGTAAATAACGTAAGAACTTCATCAAGGTCAGCTCTCCAAATGTTACGGCCATCTATACAACCGACAGCTAAAGTTTTATCAGCTGGGAATCCATATTTTGAAATAGCATTTAGATTACCTTCTTTACCATGAACGAAATCTAATCCAATACCGGATACAGGGAATGTAATAATTTCTTCATAGTTTTCTTCTACACTATCAAAATATGTTTGTAAAAGAAGATTCGCATTTGGAACTTCTTTACGAATAGCTTCATAAATTTCTTTTGCTTGTTGAACTTCTTCTTTCGTTAAAGAAGCAAAAATCGGTTCATCAACTTGAATGACTTGTGCACCAGCTGCATGTAGTTCTGAAATCAGTTGTACGTAAGGTGCAACTAACTGTTTTAAAATCGTAGCAAATTGCTCTTGTGTGTAGCCTTTAGCTAATTTTAAGAAAGTATATGGTCCTAAAATAACAGGTTTTCCATCTACTCCTAATTCTTGTTTTGCCTCTTCGTATAAGCGAAGTGGACGATTATCTTTTAAAGAGATTTGTAATCCCTCTTCATATTCAGGAACGATATAATGATAGTTTGTGTTAAACCATTTTGTCATTTCAGAAGCTACGTGATCTTTAGAGCCACGCGCCATTGCGAAATATACATCAAGGTAAGATGTAAACTCAGAAAAACGTGATGGGATAAATCCTAGCATATAAGCAGTATCCAAAACGTGATCATAATATGTAAAGTCGCCAATTGGAATGAGTTCAATCCCTTTTTCTTGCTGTACTTTTACGTGTTGAAGGCGAATTGTTTTCATCTTTGTTAAAAATTGTTCTTCATCGATTTTATTGGACCAAAAAGCTTCCAATGTCTTTTTCCACTCTCGTTGTAGTCCGATACGTGGATAACCTAAGTTACTTGTTTGAATTGCCATTTTAAATTCCTCCCTAATTGAAAGTAAGCATTTCCGTTTACTAGGAAATACCTATAACAAAAAGCATAAAGGCATAGAAAATAAGCCTTCCTTTTTGTTTTAACACCTCATCATCATCCGTGAATCTATCAGTGTTGTTAAAACAGGCAGGTCTCCTGACTTATGCTTCATATAATCTCTTTTACCTTCCCGTTTTCACAGTGGCATAGAAAAGAAATCTCAGCATTTACAGTGGCGGGACCGTGTTGGAGTTTCACCAAGCTTCCCTTTTAAACACGAAACAAAATTTTCGTGTACCTATTTTCCTTTTGAAAGGAAGTTAACAAGCGATATGATATTGAAACAAATTCTAACACAATTTTTGGAATTTTGTCTACTGTTTTAAAATAAGAAAATTCTAAAGTTTTTTATTTTTATTATTCGGATTATTCTGGTTTTTATAAGGCGAAGAAAAGTAAGAGGAATTGAAAGTAAGTACGATTAAACATACAAAAAAGTATGTACTTGTACAGAGCTAAGATGCTAGTTATGTTATTTGAAAATTAATCCATATTCTGGAATGAGGAAGGGGATTGAATGGTTCATTTTGAAATAGTAAGTTATCACAAGAAAGAAAAAGGTTTCTGTATAAAGATACATATACTAAGTTTATAGAAATGGGGAATTTCAATTGGAACAAAGTACACAAAATATTTATTCACCACCAAAACATATAGTTTCAGCAGCGACAATTGTAATTAATGAACAAAAAGAAATCTTATTAATTAAGGGACCTAGAAGAGGATGGGAAATGCCAGGTGGACAAGTTGAAGAAGGAGAGTCTTTGAAGGATGCTGCAATAAGGGAGACTAAAGAGGAGACAGGTGTTGATATTGAAGTTTTAAAATTTTGTGGAGTATTCCAAAATGTGAACCATTCAATATGTAATACGTTGTTTTTAGCTAGACCAGTTGGAGGTAAATTAACGACTACACCAGAAAGTTTGGAAGTAGGGTTCTATCCTATTGAGCAGGCGTTAGAGATGGTGAATTTTATGAATTTTAGACAAAGAATTGAATACAGTTTGGATGAAAATCAACAACCTTTTTATATAGAATTTTAAGAAATAATCTTCTATTATGGGATGCCGGTGATAAATAAATCTTTGTTATATTTTTGAGTGCAGTGAAATAAGTATCTTATAGCGAAAATAAAACAAGCATCCCCGTCCTAAATTAGAACGGGGCTATGCTTGTTTTAGGGTGTAAAAAGAAATAACTTTATTGTCTTTTTACAGTTTCTTCTTTATAAGTTTAATTTGTATCTATATCAATTTCCGACAGTCGCCCTGCAACTGCATCTGTAAGGAGGGTGTTTAACCATTGCAATTCAACTGTAATATGTTCAATAACGCTTTGTAAAATATATAGTTGTGCACGTGGAATTTGTCCTTTACTACAATCATATATAGTTTGCATTTTATGTAAATATTGAACGGTATCATTTTTCTTTTTTTCTAAAATAGGAATTAACTCTTGATCATCACCAAAATGAGCGAAAGAGAGTGCTGAATAAATTGGTTTATATATTTGATTTTTTGCCTCGAATTGTTTTAATAGTAACGTGTGAAATAACCGTTTACCTTCTTCTGTTATATGAAAGATTGTTTTATCGGGTCTATTCGTATCTCGAACAATCGTGGTAATACGAATTGCACCCTGCTTTTCTAATTGCTCGAAGGCGTAGTAAAGTGATCCTTTTGCATATTTAATATAACAATCCATTTGTCGTTCTTTCATGATGTGCTGCACTTCATATGGATGTTTATCCCCTTCGAGTAGCAAGCCGAGAATGACTAGTTTCATGCTCATGCTGTCTCAACTCCTATAAATAAAAACTTTATACATAGTATAAACGGCATATCCGTTTTCATAAAGGGATATGCCGTTTCTTTTCTCTATATTAACTTACTTGCTTTTGTTTTTGTTTCGTTTTTGGACCTGTAAAGAGGCGTTCATTTCCCATAAGTAAAATACAAATAACACTTAGTACAGCCGGGATCAGTGCCCAGAAGAATGTACTGGCAATAGAGGTAGCGAGAGCATCTTTAATACCAGTTAATATTTCAGCTGGAATCTTCTCGGTAGCACCTTGTGATAATAAGAAACTTGTGTCTCCGCCTTTTGGAGCTAATTTAGCTAGTTCTGGAGGGAACACAGTGTTTAATTTAGTAGTAAAAATATGGTTTTGAATTGTACCAAAAATCGTTACACCAAGAGTCATACCGAGTGAACGGAAGAATGAGTTTGTTGATGTAGCAGAACCACGGTCTCGCATTTCTAACTTGTGGATAGAAGACATACTTAAAACTGAGAACGAGAAACCAACTCCAAGTCCAGTGAGAACCATAAATAGCGTTACAAGTAGACGAGGTGTATCCATTGTTAAAGTGCTTAGTAAATAAATACCAATTACGAAGAAAATGCCAGATACCATCATGATGTTACGATAGCTTGTTCGAGAAGCTAACTGTCCACCTGTTTGACTTCCAATTACAGAGCCAACCATCATAGGTGTTAAAATTAATCCAGCATTGGAGGCTGAACCACCGAGAACACCTTGAACGAAGATTGGGATATAAACTGTACAGATAATAAAAGCGGCACCATAGAAAAAGGCAACGCCTTGGCTAGCTGCGAATAAAGGTTTTTTAAATAGATGGAAAGAAATGATAGGCTCAGTTGCTTTTCGTTCTACGAAGAAGAAAATAATAAGCATAATAACAACTGTTGTAAATAAACCGATAATTACAGTGGAATTCCATGCGTATTCTTTACCACCAAGTTCTAAGGCGAACATTAAGCAAACGATACTAATAACAAGTGTAATAGCGCCAGCCCAATCAATTTTTTGTTTTCTAAATTCTAGAGATTCACTGTAGTATTTAGTAATGAAGAAGAAGGAGATAATTCCTAATGGAATATTAATATAGAAGACCCAATGCCAACTTATATAGTCTGTAATATAAGCACCTAATAAAGGGCCAAATACACTAGATGTCCCGAAAACCGCACCAAATAGCCCTGTCATTTTTCCTCGCTTTTCTGGTGGGAATATATCGTACATAATCGTGAAGGCGATAGGCATAAGAGCACCGCCACCGATCCCTTGAATTGCTCTATAAATACTTAGTTGCTCAATACTAGATGCTGTCCCGCAAAGTGCAGAACCGAATAAGAAAAGAATGAGACCACCAATATAAAAGCGTTTCCGTCCGTACATATCAGAAAGTTTTCCGAAGATAGGCATCCCTGCCATTGTTGCTACCATATATGCAGACGTGACCCAAATAAACTTGTCAAATCCTCCTAGGTCTCCAACAATCGTTGCCATTGCTGTTGCAACGATTGTATTATCCATTGCCGCCATTAAAATACCAAGTAATAAACCTGCAACAACAAATTTTGTATTGTTGGAGTCTTTTTTTGATAATTGAGATTCCAAATATAACCCTCCTTTAATAATAAGTAAACTATATGAAGTTTTGAGTGCAGCGCATAAAAATTTGAAATATAGTTTTTTAAATTAATTTACATAAGTGCACTGACAAAGCCATAAAGAATATTATAGTCAAATTTGACTAAAAGGCAAACTTTTTCTTCCGCCAAAATATTCTGTTGTATGGACAGAGAAAGAGTGAGCAATACTTAGTATTGGTGTAAAGTCAATGAAGGAAATTGTAAAAAAATATTTCAGTAAGAATACCTTCTGTTAACAGAGGAAAAATGGTTTTTTCTTTATATTGTCGAATAGGATAAAAGAAAGAGTAATAACTATATATCGTTTGTAACAAGCTTTATTAATATTGTGTGGAGAGGCAGAATAAGGTCGTATGGATATGATGCATCTGAAATGGGGTGAATATTATTATGAAAATATGGAAACGAATTTCAGATCAAGGTAGGCGTTCAATGCCGCTACAACCGGTGTTATGGATTGATGGCTCAAAAAAAGAAAATGAATGTCCTAATGTAGCAGTTACATTGCAAATCCGTAGTATGTATAAAGAAAAATTTTCATATGAACTGACCTATGATGTAAATGACATACTTATTATTCGAATTGAAGTTGAAAATAAAGGAATGGAAATGATTTCACGAGTTGTAGTAAGTCATATGATTCGAGATTATTTTGCCTATATTCCAAACTCATTAAAGGCTGATAAGGGGATGAGTGAGTTCCTGTTCCAGCTTGTAAGGTGGCGGATTGATAATTTATTACCGAATGAGAAGGTAGAACTAATTTGTAAAATAAAAGCAAATAAAGATAAAGCACTTAAAAACGCATTATTTCAGGCTACATATACATTTCAATATAAAGGAGTATCATATGGTCCACTGCAAACAAATGAAGTTGTTGTGCGGCAATGATAAAAAGGAACCTGTAAGAAAGGTTCCTTTTTTAATGAAGATTGTGTTTTTTGAGTACTTTTTTTTGCTCGATTCCTTTTTTTCCTACATAATTATTTTTATAACCAAAATATAAAATGAAAAGAAAGGAAGCAACATTTACAATAGCATCAATTTGATCGTTTGTAATAAAGTTCACTCCGAAAGAATTAAACAGTAATTTTAATGATAATAGAAAACCTGCTAGTAAACGTATAATATCTGATAGATTCTCTTTTTGTAGCATATAAGTCACCTCTTTCTAAAACGATATATAGTATATATATGAAATAGAATAGAAATGGTAGACAAGCTTAAGCGGAAATGTACACTCAATATGTACATTTTTTATTTTGTAGAAAAACATAATTGTTATAGAAACATATATTGGTATAGAAAGGAGGAGAAGTATGAAACATAAAGGGAAAATTAGTGGGTTATTACTTGGGAATACAGTGGCAGTTACAGAATGGATTGCGCTTCAGGATGTAATTACAAAACTGGATTCGCGATCATTTTATACCGTCTTTATTATTTATATATTGCAAATGATACTCAGCTATTATTTTGGACATTGGTATGATAAAAGAGCGAGTGGGCGTATGGATACGGAAGTAGGGGGAATGGCAAGTAATGATTTTGTAGTTGATTTCTTTGAGAAAGTAGCTGCTTTGTCAGAACGGGATTCTCATAATATTACAGTGTACATTCTTTCTGTGAAAGAATGGAAAGAACTAAAAGAAACAGTGCAAGAAAAAAAATTGGAGGTGTTAGTACAAAAATTGGAGAGTACGATTGTAAAGACAATTCGTAAAGGAGATGTCGTTACTAGGTGGGATGAAAATAAGTATGTTATTGTGGCGATTGATAACGGACATGAAAAGTCGACAATAACAAATCGATTAATGAAAAATATTGAAAGTGAAATAGAAAATGGTTTGTTAAGTATGACGCTATTATTTGGAGCTGCTAGTTATCCAATAGGAGGAAAAACTTTTGAAGAATTGTTAAGAAAGGCACAAAATCAATTGTACCAGCATAGGGATTTGTAAGAAAATGAGTGAAACTTTGATTTAAAGAAATATGATATGAAGAAGTTTTTAATGTAACATTTTTTTGACTTTTATTACAAAAAGAACTTTTATTGTAATAAAAGTCTTTAAAAATATATGGAATAAGCATATAATTATGATGGATGTGTCAATGCATTTTGCACAATGTGTTTCATTTTAAAAGTGTAGAGGGAAGCATGCTCTACACTTTTCCTTTTTAGGGAATGACAAGAATAATTGTAAGTTGTTGCAAGTTAGCATTTAAACTGTGTAAAATGAACAAAGAAATTATTTGATGGAAAGCGGAAAGGGAATGATAGAATGATAGACGTGAGAGAACAACGAACATCCTTTATCAGGTGAATTATTACTGTTGTTCTTCAAATTATGATGGCTGTGATGAATTCCGTTGTACTTTTATGTAATACATAGTATGAACAAGTTTTAAAAAGTACCAAGTAAAAGTATATGTAAAGATGGATACGAAACTGCTATTGAGTTCAAAGACGTAAAATGTAATTTCAAGTAATACAATTTGACAAGTATAATAAATAATAACAATGATTTTCGTAAAAAAGGTGCGAGTGTGGAGTTTATAGAAGGGTATATAATTTTCATAGCTTTTTACACGATGATCGTATATAAGTAGGAGGAAAAAGATGTTGAAGTATAGTAAATTAGCAATTGTAACTGCATTATCAATGACTTTATTAGCCGGTTGTTTCGGGCCGAAACCAGAAGAGGAATTATATGTTGCGTTTGAAAATGCTGCAAAGCAAGAAAAAACAATGTTTGAAGATGCAAAGAAACTTGAAACTTTAGAGAAAGAAGGACAAGAATTATATAACCAGATTGTTCAAGAAGGAAAAGATAATAATCAAACTGTTAAGGAAAAACTGAACCAAGCAGTGAAAAATACAGATGAACGAGAAAAAGTGCTAAAAAAAGAAAAAGAATCTTTAAATAAGGCACAAGAAGAAGTGAAATCAGTAGATAAATATGTGAAGAAAATTGAAGATAAGAAATTGAAAGATCAAGCAGGTAAAGTGAAAAGCACATATGAGAAACGACAAGATTCATTTAACAAGATGTATGATAGCTATAATAAATCGTTAAAACAAGAAAAAGAATTATATACAATGTTACAAGATAAAGGTACAAAATTAAAAGATATTAGTGAAAAGGTAAAAGTAGTAAATCAATCTTATAAGGATATTGAATCAGAAAAAGACAAGTTTAATGAATTTACGAAATCTTATAATACAGAAAAAATAGCTTTTTATAAACAAGCAAATATTAAAATTAAAGAAGAGAAAAAATAAAACAGTTTGGCCTACAATTGGCCAAACTGTTTTATTTTTTTGTATAAGTACGACTATACCATGGAACAGGTTCACTTAATTTTTTTTCTTGTTTCAATGCTTCAGGACCAATATAATCTTGAAGTGTTTTTTTTGCTACTGTTAAAGATAAGGTTGTTTTCGGATTTCGATAGGAGGATTCAAGATGACCAAGATGTGGTAGGATTCGAAAATCTTCTTTGGTAGGAGGAATATGGAAAAAATAATCACCTAAACGTATAAGAACATCAGATTGTTGTTGGCTAAAACGTGGATTTCTAGAAAAATGTAATCCTTCTTTAATAGCTTTTTTCTCAGCAATTAAGCGTTCTAAAGCCGTCTTTTTTAACCAGTATAAATACTTCGGATTAGTTGCAGCTTTAGCATGACGATTCACAACGAAAATAGATTGAGCTAGTCGATTAATAGAATGTTGGTTTTGTAATTGAGATTGTGGTTGTGAAGGCTTCATATTGAATCTCCTTTCAATTTTTCATTATTATAACATAAATAAAAGAGGTTTTTATTATATGCAAAAAGTGATTGTATATATTTTCAATATTAAAGCAATATTGTTACAAAAAACAACTATTTTGTATAATAGTAATAGAACGTGTTTTAGAAATTTGATAATGAAAGAGTGAGAAGTTTGAAAGAAATATTAAAACAGCAATATGCCATTATAGATATTGGATCTAATACAATGCGTTTAGTTATTTATGAAAAGCAAAACGGAGGTTTTTATAAGGAGATTGAAAATACGAAAGTGGTTGCTCGGCTAAGGAATTACTTAATTGATGGTGTGTTAAATGAAGAAGGAATAGAGGTATTGTTACAAACGTTATTTCAATTTCAAGAAAGTACACGATTCCACCAGTTGCATCATGTACTTTGTGTTGCAACAGCAACAATTAGACAGGCTGAGAATCAAGAGGCAATTAAAAAACTGGTTGAAGGACAAACAGACTTTACTCTTAGAGTCTTATCAGAATATGAAGAAGCACGTTACGGCTATTTAGCGGTTATGAATTCAACTTCGTTCTCTGAAGGAATTACAGTAGATATTGGTGGAGGAAGTACAGAAGTTACATATTTTCGAAATAGAGAGATTCTAGAGTACCATAGCTTTCCCTTTGGAGCACTTTCTTTAAAGCAACAATTTATTAAAGAGGATATACCTACTGAAGACGAGTTGGAAAAGATTCAAACGTACTTAGAATATCAATTTCGAACATTACCATGGTTAATTGATAAGAAATTGCCTCTTATTGCAATTGGTGGTAGTGCGAGGAACTTAGTGAAAATCCATCAAAATTTAATTTGTTATCCTATAGCAGGGGTACATTTATATAAAATGAAAGAAGAAGATATTAAAAATGTGAAAGAAGAATTGGAAGCATTGTCGTTCATAGAACTTCAAAAATTGGAAGGATTGGCAAAAGATCGAGCAGATACAATTATTCCAGCAGTCGAAGTTTTTCATACGCTTGTTAATGTTATAGAGGCACCAGCATTTGTGTTAAGTAGAAAAGGGTTACGAGAAGGTGTTTTCTATGAAGAGTTGACAAAAGATTTGGGGATTTCATATTATCCGAACGTAGTCGAAGAAAGTTTGTATTTATTATCACATGAATATGAAATGGATATGGAATTTGTAAAGCAGCTTATTAAACATGGAAGACTCATTTGTCAACAACTTGAAGAAACAGGGCTGATTTCTATGTCAGTAAAAGACTGGGAAGTATTCCATCAAGCAGCGAAAGTATTTAATATAGGTAAATATATAGACGAAGAAGCGAGCCGCTTACATACGTTTTATTTATTAGCGAATAAAACAATTGATGGGATGATGCATAAAGAGCGAGTTAGATTAGCGCTTATTGCGTCTTATAAATCAAAAATGTTATTCAAACAACATTTGTCCCCATTTGAAGGATGGTTTGATAAAAATGAACAAAAAAAAATCCGCCTATTAGGGGCTGTTTTACAGTTTTCAGCAGCTCTGAATATAAGACAAAGATCGCTTGTTGAATCGATATCTATAACAGAAAGTAAAGAAGGATTAACATTTAAAATTGTATGTGAGCAATCGGCATTAGCGGAAAAAGTGCAAGCTGAAAAACAAAAAAAGCAGCTGGAAAGAGTGTTGAAAACGACTATTAATTTATCCTTCGAATCAAAACGTTAAGTTGTACGGATGTCTTTACAAAAAATTAACACCTTGGAATATTGTAATTTGCTAAAATAAAAGTAACTAAATTATAGTAAAAAAGTTTCAGGGGAAGTGTGAAGAGGATGGAAATGTTGATGGGGAATATAGTGAATTTAAATGATACAGCTTATTACAATAATCGAGAATTAAGTTGGTTAGCATTTAATGAACGTGTACTACAAGAAGCGCAGGATGAAACAAATCCGCTCTTGGAAAGGTTAAAGTTTATTAGCATTTTCGGTTCCAATTTAGATGAATTCTTTATGGTACGCGTAGCAGGATTGAAGGATCAAGTGAGTGCTGGGTTTAACCAACCAGAAAATAAGGCTGGCTTAACACCAAAAAAGCAATTAAATAAAATTGCGATAAAGGCCCATGAATTAATGACTGTACAATATGATACGTTTAAAAATTATGTGTTGCCAGCGCTGGAGTTAGAGGGGATTGAACGTTTAACATTCCACGATTTGACGAAAGAACAGAGGGAATTTATAGAAGAGTATTTTGATGAGCAGATTTTTCCAGTCTTAACACCTGTAGCTATTGATGCATATCGTCCATTTCCGATGTTATTAAATAAAAGTTTGAATTTAGCTACTCTTTTATATGATGAGAAACAAGTGGAGGAAGAAAACCGCACGAAGTTAGGAATTGTACAAGTTCCTTCATTACTTGAACGTTTCATATTTTTACCGAGTGAGGGGCAAAAGCATAAATTTATTTTATTAGAAGATGTAATTAGTGGTTTTACTCATAAATTATTTACAGGATATAAAGTATCGTCTGTTACTCGTTTCCGTATTACACGCAATGCGGATTTAACGATTCATGAAGAAGGTGCGAGGGATTTATTAAAGGTAATTGAAAAAGAATTAAAAAAGCGTAAGTGGGGAGCTGCTGTACGTTTAGAAGTTGGCAAAGAGCATATTGATGAAAGAGTATTAGCATTATTATATGAGGTGTTGGAAGTAAAAGATGAAGATGTGTATATAATGGATGGACCATTAGATTTAACATGTCTATTTTCTTTATATAAAAAACTAGCTCCTTTATATGAACATCTAGTATATCCGGCTCTTATTCCGCAACGGCCTCAAGACTTGGGGGATGCGGAAGATGTATTCGAAAAAGCAATTGAGCATGATATTTTATTACATCATCCTTTTGAATCATTTCAGCCAGTAGTTGATTTTGTCCGTGATGCGGCAGACGATCCGAATGTACTTGCAATCAAACAAACATTATATCGAGTAAGTGGGGATTCACCGATTATTCAGGCGCTAAAGGTAGCAGCTGAAAAAGGGAAGCAAGTTACGGTATTAGTTGAATTGAAGGCAAGATTTGATGAAGAAAATAATGTGCATTGGGCTAAAGAATTAGAAAAGGCAGGCTGTCACGTTATTTACGGTGTAAGTCATTTGAAAACACATAGTAAAATTACGCTAGTTGTAAGAAGAAAAAACGGAAAAATCGAAAGGTTCGTACATCTCGGGACTGGAAATTATAATGACGCAACAGCAAAGTTATATACTGATTTTGGGTATATTACATCACGAAAAGACTTTGGGGTCGATGCAACAAATTTCTTTAATTATTTGAGTGGTTATACAACCAAGCCACATTTTCATCATTTATCGGTTGCACCATTTGATATAAGAGAGCAATTTATGGATTTAATAGATGAAGAAATCCGTTATCATAGGCAATATGGAAATGGATATATTATCGCTAAGATGAATTCATTAACAGATAAACCATTAATCAAAAAAATGTATGAAGCATCACAAGCTGGAGTAAAGGTAGAGCTCATCGTTCGAGGAACGTGTTGTTTAAGGCCTGGTATTCCAAATGTAAGTGAAAATATTCGGGTAGTTAGTGTTGTCGGGAGATATTTAGAACATAGCCGAATTTATTATTTCCATCATAATGGAGAAGAGAAAATATACTTATCTTCAGCTGACTGGATGACGCGGAATATGGAGAAGAGAGTAGAAATATCTTTCCCAATATTAGATATTGAAATGAAGGCGAGAATTAAGGCGATTTTACAACTTATATTAGCTGATAATGTGAAAACACGTGAACAGAATAAATCTGGTGAGTACTACTATGTTATTAATAGTAGTACAGAAGAAATTGATAGCCAAGTGAAGTTGTTTAAGATGGCGTATCAAAACACGGATGCTGAATAATGAGAACAAAGTAAAAAAACCTCTTTTTTTAAGAGGTTTTTTTACTTTGTTCTCTACTTATTATACATTCTCTAAATAGAAGGATGCGTAGAGAGAATAGTTTTTATTGTAAGCATGTTAATGGATCAGTTAAGAGAGGGAATAACATTGGTAGAATTGTTGGAGTACATTAATAATAGAATGGTTGTTGACAAGGTCCGCCATAACAAGGATAAGGTGTTGGCGGTGGGAAAGGTGGTGGATATGGTGGGTAATACGGTCTAGGACCGAAAGCTAATGCTCCACCGAGCAGTCCACCAGCAATCCCAGCTAGAAATGGAACACCAAAAAACGGAAAGAAGCGTGAGTCGCCTACTGGACCAATAGGTGCTGAACGGACTGGGATTGGTTGATAATATGGATACATGAACAAACCTCCTTTATTGGACTCATTTTTATCATATGGTAAATGAAACGTGGATGAGCGCGTACAAGAAAGGATATGTAAGAAAATAGGCGAATTATTACGAATGTTGGAGCGTAAAAATTGTAATTTCAGGTTTTGCCATAAATCGGAATGGGACGCGTGTTCTGCCAAGACCTCGATTGACATAGAGAGCTAAATCTTGAATCGTATAGAAACTTTCAACATAGTTTTTAGCAAGTGATGGGGTAATAATAGCACCTAAAAAGGGAATTTGTACTTGTCCGCCATGGCTATGACCAGAAAGTTGTAAGTTAACTGGATATTTAGCGATTTGTGGTGCAATATCTGGCTCGTGAACAAGAACAATGTTATAAGTGTTTTGCCTCGCGTGCTGTAGTGTTTTCTCTATTTTGGGTTTGCCTAGTAGTATATCATCAAGACCGAAAATTGAAATTTCACTATTATCCAGTAGACGAATTCTCTTTTCGCTATTTAGTAGTAGTTCAAATCCAGATTCACGCATGATGTGCTCGTAGTATTCCGTTCCATATCCGCCGTGATCATGGTTACCATAAATAGAAAATTTACCGAAGGGTGCTTGTATATTTTTTAAAATAGATGGAACGAAAGGAGTGTCAGTATATGTTTGATAATTATCAATGAGATCACCAGTGAAAAGAACAATGTCAGGTTTTACAGCATTAATTTTAGAAACGATTTGAGATAAATGTTGGAGAGAGAAATAGTATCCGAGATGTAAATCGCTAAATTGAAGAATCTTCATACCATGAAAACTTTTGGGTATGAGTTGTGATTTAAGTGTATGCTCTGTAAAAGAGAGTAAATGAGGCTCAATATATTTAGCGTAATAGTATCCGATGCTAGTGGTTATAAATGAATATAGACAAGTGCGCATTCCAGCTTTAAAAAAATCTCTTCTTGTAATTTTCTTCATAAAAATATGAGTATACCTATTTAACTTATATCACATGTTTTCGTTACATTTATAGGTTACTCAAATCTCCTTTCAGTTTATTTAAAATATATTTTAAATAATAAAAAAGTAGTATAGATTACGAAAAAAACGAATAAAAAGAAACCTCTTTACGTTAAAATATCAGAAAAGTTTAAAAATATAAAGATTTCTATTAAATAAAATGATAAAATGAATGTGTATTCATTTTTGGGAGGGGATGTATGTGAAAGAAAAGGTAGTTATTATAACAGGTGGATCGAGCGGAATGGGAAAAGGAATGGCGACCCGTTTTGCAAAAGAAGGGGCACGAGTTGTTATTACAGGACGTACAAAGGAAAAACTAGAGGAAACAAAGTTGGAAATTGAACAATTTCCGGGGCAAGTATTACCCGTACAAATGGATGTAAGAAATACTGATGACATTCAGAAAATGATTGAAGAGATTGATGAGAAGTTTGGTCGAATTGATGTTTTAATAAACAATGCAGCTGGAAACTTTATTTGTCCAGCAGAAGATTTATCCGTGAATGGCTGGAATTCAGTCATTAATATTGTATTAAACGGTACATTTTACTGCAGCCATGCTGTCGGAAAATATTGGATTGAAAAAGGCATAAAAGGGAATATCATTAACATGGTAGCAACATATGCATGGGATGCAGGTCCGGGAGTTATTCATTCGGCTGCTGCGAAGGCTGGAGTATTAGCAATGACGAAGACACTCGCTGTTGAGTGGGGCCGTAAATATGGAATACGAGTTAATGCTATCGCGCCAGGACCAATTGAACGTACGGGCGGTGCTGATAAATTATGGATTTCAGAAGAAATGGCTAAGCGTACGATACAAAGTGTTCCGCTTGGAAGACTGGGCACGCCAGAAGAAATTGCAGGTCTAGCTTATTATTTATGTTCAGATGAAGCTGCGTACATAAATGGAACTTGCATGACAATGGATGGAGGACAACATTTACATCAATATCCATTTTAAAAGGGATAAGAAAATGAATGTTTGATTCATATTCTCACGGTTAAATGTGACGGAATTGTGACATGTGAAAGAAAAGTGTTTACAAGAGGTCATATATACGTTATATTTAAGACCTCTTTTTTCTTCATAGTAGAATTGCTAATTCCCCTTAGCATTTTACCCCTCTAATCCCTTCAGGAAAACTGAAGGGATTTTTTATTATTTTTCCGTAAATATCATGTTATAATTTTTGAAAAGTAAAGGGAGGGAAGTACATTGATAGATGCATTAGATGTAATGAGTAACTTGGATAAAGTCCTTCCTTATTATCAAGCTATTTTTAGTGCTGATGAGCATACTGTAATTGGATATGAGGTAGTAGGACGTATTCAAACAGAAGAGGGCATACAAAGTTTAGCTTCTTTCTTTCATGATGATTCTATTCCGAGTGAGTTTCAACTGGAAGCGGATAACATTATAGTAGAAAAAGCTTTAAATCGTTATTTAGAAAGTGATCAAAAACTATTATTATTTATACATCGGAATGCTAACGTATTAATGAACGATGATGATGAAAGTTTACTTCAACTTTTATTGATGTATGAAGAGCAAGGTTTAAATTTGAAACACATTGTTTTAGAAATTACAGAACATGAATGTAAAGAAGATATAGAGCAATTTAATCATTTGCTTATGTATTATCGTACATATGGTATTCAAATTTCGATTAATAAAGTCGGAACGGGTACAAGTAATTTAGAACGTATTAGCGTGTTAGCACCGGATATTTTAAAAGTAGATTTAACAAACTTAAGGCAAACTGCACTTTTACAATCTTATCAAGATATTTTATATTCTTTATCATTACTTGCTAGAAGAATTGGTGCAACATTGTTATATGAAGAAATAGATGCTTTTTATCAACTACAATATGCTTGGAAAAACGGTGGTAGATATTATCAAGGGAATTATTTGAAAGAGTGCTTACCTGATTTTATTGAAACGAATGTTTTGAAAGAACGACTTGGTAATGAGTGTCATCAATTTATTCAACATGAGAAGAAGAAATTACAAAAAATTTATAATTTAACAGAAATGTTACGTGATCGAATTGGTGATGTTCTAGCCAAACAGAAAAAGAATGAAGATATAAATGATTGGTTATTACAATTTAGCCAAAGTGTATCACAGTGTAGTTTCCGCATATTTATTTGTAACGAAGATGGTTTCCAACAATCAGGAAACGTTATGAAAAAAGATGGGGAATGGATTGTGATGCCTGAGTATTATATGAAGAACTGGAGTTGGCGTCCGTATTTTCTAGAAAATATTATGAAAATGCGTTTTGAGAATAAGGCAAGACTTTCAGATTTATATGCTGATATTGAAACCGGTGAGATGGTACGAACATTTTCCTTCCCAATTGATGATGAAAACTTTTTATTTATAGATTTATCGTATGAATATTTATATGAAGAAGATGTTTTATTTTAATGCACGAAGAGATTCGTGCATTTTTTGTTTGTTTTTATCATAAATTGGTAATAGTGAAAATGGTGATGAAAATGCTGTCTATCGTTGTAAAGATTTTACGAACGAAACCACCCCTGTCTTTGCATAATCATTGTTACAATGAATACTACAAAGACAAGTTTTCTTAAAAGGAAGGTGAAAAAATGAGGAAATATGGAATATGGTTAGTTCTATTTGTATGCGTTGCCTTTCTAGTTGGTTATAGTGTCACAACTGTTTTAGGAAAAGAGGAAGTGAAAGTCGATCGGGAAGAAGTGTTTACAACGATACAAAAGGGCTATGAAACCCAATTTTCAATTCGTGGGAAGCATTTGCCGATGAATAAGATGATAGAAAAGTTATCACCATATTTTACAGAGAATTTCCTTCAAGTATTTACAGATGAAAATAGTAGAAGTGATAAACAAAGTGGTGAATATTTACTTCCAGCAAAAGAAGCGCCGTTTTCTTTTCATTCAGAAACGAAAATGTCATATGATGAAGAGCATAAAATTTTATATGTATATGAGCGGGCGAAAAGTGGACAATATCAAATTGTAACATTGCAAAGAGATCAAGGGAAATGGAAATTGGCCGGATATCATGAAAGCCAAGAACTTTTAACTGAAATAAAACGATTACAACAATTATAAAGTGAAACTGTAATTGGTGGGGGATGTTCATCTCTCACTGATTAATAGCTCGCACCAATCGGGCTATTACTGCCCACAAATAGTGGGATAAAAATAAGAATAGGTCTTTACCTATTCTTATTCAATATTGAGTAGCTGTTGTAATTTTTCAATTTGAAAACCAGCAACAACTTCTCCATCAATTACAACTGTTGGAGTTGAATACGAATCATAGTCGTATAAAAGACGATTGCGTGCAGCAGCGTCTTTTTTTACGTCAAATTCTTCATATACAACGTTATTATGCTTTAAAAATTCTTTCACAATGACACATGGCGGACAATCAGGTTGTGTGTAAACCTCAATTTTTCTCATTGTAATTCCTCCTTTTTTCTGTTTTTTATTATATTCTTCCAGTATAAAAATCGCAATAAAGAAGGGAAAAGATGTTCTTTCTGTTTTTTCCTTCGCATTTCGACAAATTTTTAGTTGAGTTTCTGGCCAATAACCTTTATCCTAGACTGTGGAACATTTTTTCTGTTATGACGGATAGAATGAGTATAGCTGTAAAACCTATTGGTAGGAAGATCAGAGAAAGGAGAGATTTCATGTCTCTACTCCAAGGAATTTTAACTCGACTTGTTAGTCTACAAGAACAAGCTGAAAGCGGTGAAGTAGCACAACGCTATTTTGAAGTGAACGGTGAGCGCAAATGTAGCGTGAAATTTTTCGATAAAAGTGAAATGTATGAGTTAGAAGTGTATCAACAAGGTGAAAAACCTCAAGTGTATCAATTCGATAATATCGATATGGTTGCAATTGAGATTTACGATATCATTTCTTGATACATATAAAAAAGGTGTTGCCATATGGCAACACCTTTTTTAGTTCTATTACTTTTTAGCATATATGTATAGGGAGTTTTCATTTTTCCTACAATGGTAATAAAGTGAAATTGTAATCAGTGGGGCTTCTTCGTCCTATACTGAATATTAGTCATCACCAATTGGTTGTTTACAGATAGCAAAAGCGAGATAAAAATAACGAGGAGGTGTGTTGTATGGAACGTTTACCAGTTGTGCTTTGTCCTAAATGTCACAATTCTGCTGAGATTATTCATGTATTAACAGCTCAATCGAATCAAAATGTAATTTATACGTGCCAAGTTTGCCATTATGTAATTCGAAATATTGAAACGAATAAAGGATAGGAAGTTATAATTTTTATTTTTGTCCCATACAATGAGAATACGAAAAGTCTGTCTAATTGAAAGGACGTGACTATGTGGCCGGTGAACATACATTTTATAATGTTTCAGAGAGACATTTAAATTTTGATATGGTCTTTAGCCGTATTTGTAGTTTCATTGAAAAGGATCCACGAAATTTATATCGCTTATCCATTGGGACAGACTCACAAGCACATCAAAAGGATACGAGGTTTATTACGGCAATTCATATTCATCGCGTTGGAAAAGGTGCCTGGGGGTGTTTACACCATAAATCAGTGAAAGATAAGCCAGCAACTTTACGTGAGAAAATATATTTAGAAACGCAGTTTAGCCAAGAGATCGCATGCCTATTTACTCCAAATCATATACAAACAATATGGGATTTATTGCATCCATATGCTCAAGAGGGAGCTGGATTTATAATGGAAATTCACTTGGATATCGGAAATGATGGTTTAACAAAAGAATTTATTCTAGATATGACAGCGAAAATTCAAGCGATGGGATTAACTGCAAAAATTAAGCCAGATGCTTATGCGGCGTTTAGTTATGCAAATCGATATACGAAATAAAAAACAATTTTTATATATCCTTTGCTAAAAACTGAATATTACATCTATTAAATAGGTTGGAAATTATATATAATAAGAGTAACGATGCGAGTATAAGGAGAGGGGTATATGAAAAGGGAATTTGTTTTAACAGAAGAAGAAGAGAGTTTGTTACTAGATATTCTATTTCAGCAAAATTATGCGAGTGAAATTTTAGCTGTGGAAATTACAGATATTGAGAATGGTTTAAAACAGACAGATGTGACACAATATAAAAAAATCACAAGGTTATTTTACAGATTAAAAAATAAGGGGTATTAAGCGCTACCGGGATGGTAGTCTTTTTTTTGTGTTGTATGCTAAAATAGCTGTGTAATTTTGTTTTTATTGAAATAAAGTAAGGACAAAATAATAATATGAAAACGCTGTCATAAAATATGAATAGATTCGGTGATTAAAAGTAGGAAAATGGGGGATGTAATATGATTAGTATTCCGAAAGACGAGTTTCAACAAATTTTTGTGAAAGATTTAATGATTTCATCAGAAAAAGTAGCACATGTCCAAATGGGGAATGGTTTAGAGCATGCTTTACTCGTTCTTGTGAAATCTGGATATTCGGCGATACCTGTTTTGGACCCGATGTATAAATTGCATGGGTTAATTAGTACTGCTATGATTTTAGATGGTATGTTAGGGTTAGAACGTATTGAGTTTGAAAGACTTGACGAAATGAAAGTAGAACAGGTGATGAAGGAAGACATTCCGGTTCTTAAGTTAGAAGATTCGTTTGCAAAAGCTTTAGAAATGACAATTGATCATCCTTTTATTTGCGCTGTCAATGAAGATGGGTATTTTGAGGGGATTTTAACACGTCGGGCTATTTTAAAATTGTTGAATAAAAAAGTAAGGCAACATAATCGATAATGTGAGAAAAGTGACTTCATAGAAGCGGAGAAGTCACTTTTTTTTCGTGCATATCAGTTGTGTATGTATTATATTTAAAAAGATAAAAAATATAAGAGTATATAGTTAAATTAAGGATGAAAAGCTTATTGAGATAAGGTGTATGGAAGCTAAGGAAAGAGGGAGAAAGTTGCAAATTGATGATTTTCAAATGATGGTTGTGTTAGCTCAGGAATCAAATATGAGAAAAGCGGCGGAACGTTTATTTGTTTCACAACCTGCGCTTAGTCAACGATTACAATCTATGGAGAAACAATGGGGAATGAAGTTTTTTATTCGCTCACAAAAAGGATTGACAATTACACCTGAAGGGGAAAAAGTCGCAAATTATGCAAAAGAAATGCTGCAAAAGGAAGAGGATATTAAAAGTGAGCTAGCTGTTTTTAGAACAGAAACTCACGGAACGTTAAAAATAGCTGTTGCATCAGTTATTGGTCAATATTGGCTTCCTCCTGTTTTGAAGAAGTTTGTACATAAATACCCTTCTGTGAAAATATCGCTGTTTACTGGCTGGAGTAGTGAAGTACAAAAGCAATTTTATGAAGGGGACGTTCATGTTGCTATATTGAGAGGAACACAAGAATATAAAGGTCAGAAGCAACAATTATTTGAAGATGAACTTTATTTAGTGGATAAAGAAATAAAAGATATTACGATGTTAAAAGAAACAAATAGACCATTTATTCAATTTAAAAGTGATTCGACTTATTATGGACAAATACAAAATTGGTGGTATGGTTTATTTTCTAATCCACCTAAGAGAACAATTGTGGTTGATCAAATTGAGACTTGCAAGCAACTCGTTTTAAATGGTATAGGTTATGCTCTTTTACCTTCTACTGTTTTAAAAGAAGTACAGGAAAATATGTATAAAACACCTGTTCAATTAACGAGAGAAACATGGTTATTGACGAGTGAATCGGCCAGACAATTGAAGCAAGTAAGGGCATTTTTAGAAATTATAGAAGAAATTCAAATGGAAAAATAGGATTATTATCTTGCTACTCGCTCTATCGTTTGGTAGAGTAACATTATAAATGGATTTAGGAGGCAACAAGAATGAAAATGATGGACGCTAACGAAATTATTTCGTTTATTCAAAAAAGTGAAAAGAAAACTCCTGTAAAGGTATACATAAAAGGGGATTTAAAAGAAGTAACATTCCCTGAAACGGTACAAGCATTTGTAAATAAAAAGTCTGGTGTATTATTTGGAGAATGGTCTGAAATTAAGACAATTCTTGATGAAAATAGCAAGCACATCGTTGATTACGTTGTTGAAAATGACCGTCGTAATTCTGCAATTCCAATGCTTGATTTAAAAGGTATTAAAGCTCGTATTGAGCCAGGCGCGATTATTCGTGATCACGTTGAAATCGGCGACAACGCTGTTATTATGATGAATGCAACAATTAATATCGGTGCTGTAATTGGTGAAGGTACTATGATTGACATGAACGCGGTACTTGGTGGACGTGCAACTGTTGGTAAGAACTGTCACGTAGGTGCAGGTGCAGTACTTGCAGGTGTTATTGAGCCGCCTTCAGCAAAACCAGTTATCGTTGAAGATGATGTTGTAATTGGTGCAAACGTAGTTGTGTTAGAGGGAGTTACAGTAGGTAAGGGTGCAGTTGTAGCAGCAGGAGCTGTTGTAACAGAAGATGTACCTCCATATACAGTTGTTGCCGGTACTCCAGCACGTGTAATTAAAGAGATTGATGAGAAGACAAAAGCAAAAACTGAAATTAAACAAGAGCTTCGTCAATTAAACCCAGAGAAATAAACACAAAAAAAAGCGTAAGAGCATAACAGGCTCTTGCGCTTTTTATAGATAGAGGTGCAAAAATGGCAGTAAGCAAATTCGTTCAAATTCGTAGAGACTTACACAAAATACCGGAAATTGGATTTAAAGAGTGGAAAACACAACAGTATATTTTAGATTACATAGGAACGCTTTCGAATGAATATGTGGAAGTGAAAGTATGGAAAACGGGTGTCATTGTTAAAGTAAATGGAAAAAATCCAGAAAAAATTATCGGTTATCGCGCAGATATAGACGGTTTACCAATTACCGAAGAAACTGGATATGAGTTTGCTTCTATTCATGAAGGAATGATGCATGCATGTGGACACGATTTGCATACAACAATCGGTTTAGGCCTTCTAACAGCAGCTGTAACAGAAAGAATAGATGATGACCTTGTGTTTCTATTCCAACCAGCTGAAGAAGGGCCAGGAGGGGCTCTTCCTATGTTAGAGAGTGAAGAGTTAAAAGAATGGAAGCCGAATATAATTCTTGGTCTTCATATTGCACCTGAATACGCTGTAGGAACAATTGCCACAAAAGAGGGGCTATTATTTGCAAATACATCAGAGTTATATGTTGATTTGAAAGGGAAAGGTGGACATGCAGCCTACCCGCATACTGCAAATGATATGATTGTAGCGGCAAGTCACCTTGTTACACAACTTCAATCCGTTATTAGTCGTAATGTGAATCCTCTTGATAGTGCAGTGATTACAATCGGAAAAATAACAGGTGGTACAGTTCAAAATATCATAGCAGAAAAGTCTCGGTTAGAAGGAACGATTCGAACTTTATCAGTGGAATCAATGAGGCGTGTTAAAAGTAGGATTGAGGCAATTGTTGCAGGTATAGAAGCTTCCTTCCAATGTGAAGCTGTTATTGACTATGGGGCGATGTATCATCAAGTATATAACCATGAAGTATTAACGAGAGAGTTTATGCAGTTTGTAAGTGAACAAACTGATATGAATGTAATTACATGTACTGAGGCAATGACAGGGGAAGATTTTGGTTATATGCTTCAAGAGATTCCTGGATTTATGTTTTGGCTTGGGGTAAATTCAGAATATGGTTTACACCATGCAAAATTAAAACCAGATGAAGAGGTTATTGAGAAAGCTATCGCATTTTTAGATCAATATGTAAAGTGGAAAGGAACTAGAAAGTAAACTCGCTCGCCAACTTTGAAAAAACTTACAGTGGGTACTTGTTAGTTCCAAGACGAAAACATCTTTCATATTTGTTTTGGATACACATGGGCATACAAATGGATAAAGTAATGAGCAGCGGTTTTGAGCCGCTGCTCATTATTCATTATCGCTTATTGAGAAGATGATTAGTTAACTAGCTTATATATGTTTACATTTCGTGTAGAAAGTGTGTAAAATCAAGGTGAAACATAGAAAAAAGGGTGGGGAATTACGTGCAAATTAGCAGTGCAATGTTGTGTTTCGTCTTATATGCGTATGTTATTATTGCGGCGGTGTATTTTGGGATAAGTTTTTATGCCTACCGTTTAGTAGATAATCACGAATATGACGAAACATATAAATGGGTGAAAAGATATTTATCACCTGTATTAGAAATTATGAATGGGTTTGTGCTCTTTTTATTTATTGGATTAATTGCTTTCTCGACGAGTTTAGTAGGGAATAAAACGACATTATTTGTACTAGGTATCATTATTTTTATGTTGTTAGGGATACGGATTGGTAACACAGTGTTTTGGAATGAAAGAAAAGTAGATGGTTGGACTGGAATGTTAATCCCGTGTATGTTAGCGGCTATCGTGACAAACATAGAGCATGAGTATTATCAATTACATTTTTGGCTTATTATCGTTTTAACAATTCTTTCAGTTTTGTACATAAGTACGGTAGTACTCACATACATTGCACATGAAAAAGGTGATGTTAAAGGAACACGCTTCTTTAGAGGGCGAGCATTATTTTGGAGTGTGCCAACGATGGCTGTTATAGGAATTATTGCGATATTAGTAAATGGATATCAATTTACTAATTGGCAACTGTTTTTAGAAAATTGGTGGATTTTCATTATTTCGTTTATCGCTTTTTTAGGTGCAACACATTATTTATTCCATCAACATCATTATATATTGGCATTGCTATTCGCATTTACACAACTATTATTTGCTTTCTTCGGACAAGAAACGTTATTATTCGTTTTTGAAACATTTAGTTCATTTGGAAATATATTTGTATTTGGTATGTTAATTTTCAGTATCGCATTTTATTTACAACAGTATTTTTATATGCAAAAACAAAAATAAGAATGATATACAGGTTTTTGTAGCAAATCTAAAGTATGTTACAATAAAAATACATAGTATTCGATGTTATTGGAGGAATTCCTGTGGGTGAAAAAGAGAAAGAATTTGCTGTCATTGGCCTTGGACGTTTTGGTGGAAGCATTTGCCGAGAACTCGCTCAATTAGGTATGGAAGTAATGGCAATTGATTCAGATGAAGATAAAATTAATGAGTTTGCAAATATAGCTTCACATGCTGTAATTGCAGATTCAACAGATGAGATGGTATTAAAAAGTCTTGGTATTCGTAATTTTGATCATGTAGTCGTTGCTATTGGAGACAATTTAAATTCAAGTATTTTAACAACATTAATTTTAAAAGAGTTAGGTGTAAAAAATATTACTGTAAAAGCTCAAAATGATTACCATGAAAAAGTGTTAAGTAAAATAGGGGCAGATCACATTGTGCACCCCGAGCGTGATATGGGAAAAAGGATTGCTAATAATATTGCATCAAGTAATGTATTAGACTATCTTGAGCTTTCAGATGAGCATAGTATTGTAGAGATTATTGCAAATAAAAAAATTGATGGTCATTCTTTAATCGAATTAGATATTCGTGCGAAGTTTGGATTGAATATTGTAGCGATTAAACGTGGTAAAGAAGTTATTGTATCTCCTCGAGCTACGGAAAATATTCAAGCGGGAGATATATTAATTGTAATTGGTCATGACGATGAAGTAGATCGTTTTAAACACTTTTTAAGATAAGAGAAAAGGACAATACCATGAAGGTATTGTCCTTTTTCTTATATTTCCATAATGATTGGTAAAATCATTGGGCGACGTTTCGTTTTCTCATATAGGAATGGTGCTAATGTGTCTGTAATTTCATTTTTAATTTCAGACCATTGTGTTGTTTTACGCTCCATTACTTTTTCTAAATGAGTTGTAATTAATGTTTGAGCATCATTAATTAAATCACTACTTTCGCGCATATACACAAAACCACGTGAGATAATATCAGGTCCTGCTGCAACTTTAAATTCTTTCATATCAATGCTTACAACTACAATAACAAGTCCTTCTTCAGAAAGAATACGACGATCGCGTAACACGATATTACCGATATCTCCAATACCATTTCCGTCAATATAGACAGATCCAGATGGTATTTTACCAGCTACGCTTGCTTCATCAGAACGAAGAGCAAGAACATCTCCATTATCCATGATGAAACAGTTTTCTTCTGGAATACCACAATCGTTTGCTAACTTCATATGCATACGTTGCATGCGGTATTCACCATGAATTGGCATGAAATACTTCGGTTTAATTAGACGAAGCATTAGTTTTTGTTCTTCTTGTCCACCGTGTCCACTCGTATGAATGTTTGACAGTTTTCCGTGGATTACATCAGCACCAGCACGATACAACATGTTAATTGTACGGCTTACACTAATTGTATTACCAGGGATTGGTGAAGAAGAGAAAACAACTGTGTCGCCAGGAATGATTTGAATTTGACGATGAGTACCATTAGCAATACGTGAAAGTGCTGCCATTGGCTCACCTTGACTACCTGTACATAAAATAACAACTTTATTAGCCGGTAGGCGGTTTAGTTGAGCTGTATCTATGAATGTATCCTTCGGACAGCGAATATAACCAAGGTTTTGTCCGATTTCAATCGCCGCTTCCATACTGCGACCGAACACAGCCACTTTACGATTGTTTTCAACAGCCGCTTCAACAACTTGTTGTAGACGATGGATATTTGATGCAAAGGTTGCAAAGATAATACGACCTTCTACTTTGCGGAAAATATCTTGAATACTATCACCAACACGGCGCTCAGACATTGTAAAGTTTGGAACTTCACTGTTTGTACTGTCAGATAAGAGACAAAGTACGCCGTCTTTTCCGATTTCAGCCATTTTTGTTAAGTCCGCTGGTTCACCGACTGGTGTGAAATCAAATTTGAAATCGCCAGTATGAACAACTTGTCCTTGAGGTGTTTTCACAACAACTCCGTATGAATCTGGGATACTGTGAGTTGTACGGAAGAAGGAAACAGATGTCTTTTTAAATTTAATAACATCATCTTCTTGAATTTCATAAAGTTTTGCTTTACGAAGTAATCCGTGCTCTTCTAATTTGTTTTTGATTAGTGCAATTGCTAATTTTCCGCCATAAATCGGGATGTTTACTTGACGTAATAAGTAAGGAATTCCACCGATATGATCTTCGTGACCATGTGTAATGAATAATCCTTTAATTTTATCTTCGTTTCGCACAAAATAAGTGTAATCTGGTATTACATAATCGATTCCGAGGAGTTCGTCTTCTGGAAATTTAATTCCAGCATCAATAATAATAATTTCATCTTGAAATTGAACAGCATATGTATTTTTACCGATTTCACCAAGTCCACCTAAAGCAAAAACGGCAGCTTGATCATTCTTTAGAAATTTCATATGACTATACGATTTCCGCTAATATTAAATCAGCGTTTTCTTTTTCATATTCAAGATGAGCACCAGTAACAGACTGAACGAACTCGATATTATATGCGAACTTATTTAATTTCTTACGAACATCCTTTTCAGACGTAGCCTCTAAATATAAAACTTTTGTATTTTCACGTACTGGAACCTCAGTCAATTTTACTTGATAAAATACTTTAAAAATCATTTGGAAAACCTCTCCTTGTCTATGTTTTGCATTATCTGTTACTTATTATAAAGCAAACAGTCACGATTTTCATGTTTTTTCGAATGAGAATGAAGAAAAAGCCCGAAATGGGCACAATTTAAGCGATTGTCTTTTTACGGACTAGATCTTTTAAATAACGCTTGAGCTTTTTCTTCAGCTTCTTCAGCATGATTACTCCTTCCTTTCCTTATTTAAAACATGCATATTACTAGTGAAAACTCCGTCTCTGATATAAGAAAGAAGACAAAAGTGAATGTTGAATCTTGTCCTTTCTCATACAGGGAAAGTTATTCTATAGTAACGATTAGTAGCCGTTAGTTATAGGTATAGTATGAGAAAGAATAGAAAAGAAAATTCATACGAACAAGTATCCACATTTTTTACTAATATATATATGCAGGTTTCATAAATAAGGTCAGAAAGTGAACGCTTTCTTCACAGATGTTTAATATGTTATACTTTTTTTTAGAATTTGAAAAGCGATAATCAAAATAGGAATATAGAGTAACAGAAAGGATTTTGACAAATGAATGATAAAATTGTCTTTTTTGATATTGATGGAACATTATTAGATCATGATAAGAAGATTCCGCAATCTACACGAGATGCAGTAAGACATTTACAAGAGAAAGGTGTGCATGTAGCAATTGCGACAGGACGTGCGCCATTTATGTTTGAAGATATTCGTGAGGAACTCAATATACATAATTATGTTAGCTTTAATGGACAGTACGTTGTATTTGAAGATGAGGTAATATTTAATAACCCGTTACATCCAGCTGCCTTACATAAGTTTACTCAGTTTGCAAAACAAGAAGGATATCCACTTGTATATCTTGATCATCAAGAAATGAGAGCATCGGTGGAATATCATGATTATGTGAAGGAAGGTTTTGGAAGCTTAAATTTTGAGCATCCGGCATATGAACCTGATTTCTATGAGAAACGTAATATTTATCAAACACTTCTTTTCTGTGAAGTGAATGAAGAAGAAAAGTTTATTAATCATTATCCAGACTTTCATTTTATTCGCTGGCATGCATATTCAATGGATATTATTCCGAATGGTGGTTCGAAGGCAAAAGGAATTGAGAAATTCATTGAAAAATTAGGATTTAACCGTGAACAAGTGTATGCATTTGGAGATGGTTTAAATGATTTAGAAATGATCGAAGCAGTTGGGACAGGTATTGTGATGGGTAATGGTCATGAAGACTTGAAAAAACTTGCAAATCACGTGACAAAGGATGTTAGTGAAGACGGCATATATCATGGATTAAAATGGGCTGGATTGCTATAAGTGAATATGGAACCCATTTCATATAAAAAAAGGCGGAAGATTAACTTCCGCCTTTTTTTATTATCGCTCTAAAGGTTTTGAATCGTCAGGAGCAGCAAATGGATTTTCTTTATTAATGTGATCATAGAACATAACACCATTTAAATGGTCAATCTCATGCTGAAATACGATTGCTGGTAAACCTTTTAAACGTAATTTTACTTCTTCGCCGTTGATAGATGTTGCTTTCACTGTAATTCTTGTGTAACGAGGGACATAACCAGGTACTTCGCGGTCTACTGATAGACAGCCTTCCCCGCTTTGTAAATATGTACGTTCAACAGAATGACTAATGATTTTTGGGTTGAATAATGCATGACTATATAACGTACCGTCCGTATCAGTTACATGAACCGCAATCATTTTCTTCGAAATACCGATTTGTGGAGCCGCTAATCCGATTCCAGGGCGCAAACTATATTTTTCAGCCATTTCAGGATCTTGGCTATTTATTACAAATTCAATCATTTCTTTAAGGGTAGTTGTATCTTCTTCGCTCGCCGGCATTGATACCTCTTCTGCAACGTTTCGCAAAATAGAATCTCCTTCGCGAATTACATCTTTCATTGTAAGCATATGTAATCTCTCCTTTCTTCTTTAGTCTACCAAAGGAGGTGGAAAAAGTCATCGACAAGTAGGGGAGCACTTTGGAAAGTGTTTTACTATAGAATATTTATGTATGTAATAAAAAGAAAAGACGGCAAAGCCGTCTGTTTCTTTCCATAGTTGTTTCATTTTACATTAGCGAATGCAAGCAGCACCAACGATAATTAAAAGAATAAACAACACAACGATTAAGGCGAATCCGCGTCCAGACCCGCCACAAGAACCGCCATAACCGTAGGAAGGATTTGAACAAGTTGGATAGCAATATGAGTATCCGTACATGAGATGACCTCCTTTATCATTTCCCGCTAACACTGCGGTTACTATAATGTATGGAGGGAAGGATAGAAATGTATGGGTAATTACCTATAAAAGGAAGAAGAGTTTGTATATTTTTGCTAAGAAGAGAGAAAAACTAAAGAGAATTAAATCGTTTACATATTATTCTAAGAGAAAAAATAAGTTGAAAAGGGAATAATATAACAGTAGGTTAATGCTTACTAATACAGATGTGAAAAATAAAAACACGTTTGTGTAGAAGAAACCTGCAGATTATTTATAAAAAAACGTATCCAAAGTAATTGACATCGTAATTAGAATAGTTGTAAACTAAAAAACGTGATCAAGATTGTATTAATATGTTTCTGAAAAAACATTAGTACAGATTGTTAGGTACACAAAATTATTCTCAACCGACAGATAAATTTGTTGGTTTACATTGTTGCGTTTTCAGTCTAGCTAATAGATAGTGAAAGCGTTTCAGAATATGGTTCAAGAGAGGAAGAGGTGAACGGAATGGGTACTAAAACAAAAAAGACCCTATTTAATGTTGATGAGCAAATGAAAGCTATCGCAGCTCAATTTGAGACATTACAAATTTTAAATGAAAAAGGCGAAGTTGTGAATGAAGCGGCTATGCCTGAATTATCTGATGATCAATTAAAAGAATTAATGCGCCGTATGGTGTATACTCGCGTACTAGATCAACGTTCTATTTCTTTAAACCGTCAAGGACGTTTAGGTTTCTACGCACCAACAGCTGGACAAGAGGCTTCTCAATTAGCAAGTCATTTCGCACTTGAAGCAGAAGATTTCATCTTACCAGGATATCGTGATGTGCCACAATTAGTATGGCACGGTTTACCATTATACCAAGCATTCTTATTCTCTCGTGGACATTTCATGGGTAACCAAATGCCTGAGAATGTAAATGCACTTGCTCCACAAATCATTATCGGTGCGCAAATCATCCAAACTGCTGGTGTTGCGTTAGGTATGAAACTACGTGGTAAAAAATCTGTTGCAATTACTTACACTGGTGACGGTGGTGCTTCACAAGGTGACTTCTACGAAGGTATGAACTTTGCGGGTGCATTCAAAGCTCCAGCAATCTTCGTTGTACAAAACAACCGTTATGCAATCTCTACTCCAGTAGAAAAGCAATCTGCAGCTAAAACTGTAGCACAAAAAGCAGTAGCAGCAGGTATTTACGGAATTCAAGTAGACGGTATGGATCCATTAGCTGTATACGCAGCAACTGCTTTCGCTCGTGAGCGTGCAGTAAACGGAGAAGGCCCTACTTTAATCGAGACTTTAACATTCCGTTACGGTCCACATACAATGGCTGGTGATGACCCAACTCGTTACCGTACAAAAGATATCGAGAACGAATGGGAACAAAAAGATCCAATCGTACGCTTCCGTGCATTCTTAGAAAACAAAGGCCTATGGTCTCAAGAAGTTGAAGAGAAAGTAATCGAAGAAGCAAAAGAAGATATCAAACAAGCAATTGCTAAGGCTGACCAAGCTCCAAAACAAAAAGTTACTGATTTAATGGAAATCATGTACGAAAAAATGCCTTACAACTTAGCTGAACAATATGAAATTTACAAAGAAAAGGAGTCGAAGTAAGCCATGGCTCAAATGACAATGATTCAAGCAATCACTGATGCTTTACGCGTTGAAATGAAAAATGACCCTAACGTACTTGTGTTTGGTGAAGACGTTGGTGTAAACGGCGGTGTATTCCGTGCTACTGAAGGTTTACAAGCTGAATTCGGTGAAGATCGTGTAATGGATACTCCACTTGCAGAGTCTGGTATTGGTGGACTTGCAGTTGGACTTGCATTAGAAGGCTTCCGTCCAGTTCCAGAAATCCAATTCTTCGGTTTCATTTATGAAGTAATGGATTCAGTTTCTGGTCAATTAGCTCGTATGCGTTACCGTTCTGGTGGACGTTGGACTGCTCCAGTAACAATTCGTTCTCCATTCGGTGGCGGTGTTCATACTCCTGAACTACATGCTGATAGCTTAGAAGGATTAGTGGCTCAACAACCTGGTCTAAAAGTTGTTATTCCATCTACTCCATACGATGCAAAAGGTCTTTTAATCTCTGCGATTCGTGACAACGATCCAGTTATCTACTTAGAGCATATGAAATTGTACCGTTCATTCCGTCAAGATGTACCAGAAGGCGATTACACAATTGATTTAGGTAAAGCTGATATCAAACGTGAAGGTACAGATGTATCTGTTATCGCTTACGGTGCTATGGTTCATGCTGCATTAAAAGCTGCTGAAGAACTTGAAAAAGAAGGTATCTCTTTAGAGGTAGTTGACTTACGTACAGTTCAACCATTAGATATCGAAACAATCATCGCTTCTGTTGAAAAAACAGGCCGCGTAGTTGTAGTTCAAGAAGCACAAAAACAAGCTGGTATTGCAGCTAACGTTGTAGCGGAAATTAACGACCGTGCAATCTTAAACTTAGAAGCTCCAGTTGTACGTGTTGCAGCTGCTGATACAGTATTCCCATTCTCTCAAGCTGAGAGCGTATGGTTACCAAACCATAAAGATATTGTTGAAGCTGTTAACAAAGTAATGAACTTCTAATTTTTAGCTTTTCATGTGCAAAAGAAATCAGCACATGCTGGTTTCTTTTGTACATATTCCATAATAATGAAATGAATCAGGGGGCTGAATTCCGTGGCATTTGAATTTAAACTACCAGATATCGGTGAAGGTATCCACGAAGGTGAAATCGTAAAATGGTTTATTAAACCAGGCGATGAAGTAAACGAAGACGATGTACTTCTTGAAGTACAAAATGATAAAGCAGTAGTAGAAATCCCTTCTCCTGTTAAAGGTAAAGTACTTGAAGTACTTGTAGAAGAAGGAACAGTTGCAATTGTAGGAGATACATTAATTAAATTTGATGCTCCTGGATACGAAAACCTTAAATTTAAAGGTGACGATCATGATGCAGCTCCAAAAGCTGAAGAAGCAGCAGTAGAAGCTCCAGCAGCGGAAGCTACTCCAGCAGCAACTGCAGAAGTAGTAAATGAGCGCGTAATCGCTATGCCATCTGTTCGTAAATATGCTCGTGAGAACGGCGTAGACATTCATAAAGTAGCTGGTTCTGGTAAGAACGGCCGTATCGTAAAAGCTGACATCGATGCATTTGCAAATGGTGGACAAGCAGTAGCAGCAACTGAGGCTCCAGCAGCAGTAGAAGCTACTCCAGCAGCAGCGAAAGAAGAAGCACCAAAAGCACAACCAATCCCAGCTGGTGAATATCCAGAAACTCGTGAGAAAATGAGTGGTATCCGTAAAGCGATTGCTAAAGCAATGGTTAACTCTAAGCATACAGCTCCTCACGTAACATTAATGGATGAAGTAGATGTAACAGAACTTGTTGCTCACCGTAAGAAGTTCAAAGCTGTTGCAGCTGACAAAGGTATTAAATTAACTTACCTTCCATACGTTGTTAAAGCTTTAACATCTGCATTACGTGAATACCCAATGTTAAACACTTCTTTAGATGATGCTTCTCAAGAAGTAGTTCATAAACATTACTTCAACATCGGTATCGCAGCTGATACAGACAAAGGTCTATTAGTACCAGTTGTTAAAGATACAGATCGCAAGTCTATCTTCACTATTTCTAACGAGATCAATGATCTTGCTGGTAAAGCACGTGATGGTCGTTTAGCTCCGGCTGAAATGAAAGGTGCTTCTTGCACAATCACAAACATTGGTTCTGCAGGTGGACAATGGTTCACTCCAGTTATCAATCACCCAGAAGTAGCAATCCTTGGTATCGGCCGTATCGCTGAGAAGCCAGTTGTGAAAAACGGTGAAATCGTTGCAGCTCCAGTATTAGCATTATCTCTAAGCTTTGACCATCGTTTAATTGACGGCGCAACTGCTCAAAAAGCATTAAACCAAATTAAACGTCTATTGAATGACCCACAATTATTAGTAATGGAGGCGTAATAACAATGGTAGTAGGAGATTTCCCAATTGAATTAGATACAGTCGTTGTTGGTGCAGGTCCTGGTGGATACGTTGCGGCAATTCGTGCAGCACAATTAGGTCAAAAGGTAGCAATTATCGAAAAAGCTAACCTTGGTGGCGTATGCTTAAACGTTGGATGTATTCCTTCAAAAGCGTTAATCAATGCAGGTCATCGTTATGAGAATGCAATGCATTCTGATGACATGGGTATCACTGCAGAGAACGTAAAAGTTGACTTTACAAAAGTTCAAGAATGGAAAAACGGCGTAGTTAAGAAATTAACTGGCGGTGTTGAAGGCCTTCTTAAAGGTAACAAAGTTGAAATCATTCGCGGTGAAGCTTACTTCGTAGATGCTAACACATTACGCGTAATGACTGAAGATGCAGCACAAACGTATACGTTTAAAAATGCTGTTCTTGCAACTGGTTCTACACCAATCGAAATTCCAGGATTCAAATACTCTAAACGTGTTATCAACTCTACAGGTGCTTTAAGCTTACCTGAAATTCCTAAAAAACTTGTTGTAATCGGCGGCGGTTACATCGGTATGGAATTAGGAACTGCATATGCTAACTTCGGTACAGAAGTTACTGTAGTAGAAGCTGGCGACGAAATCTTAGCTGGTTTCGAAAAAGCTATGAGCTCTGTTGTTAAACGTGCTCTTCAAAAGAAAGGTAACGTAAATATCCATACAAAAGCTATGGCTAAAGGCGTTGAAGAAACAGAAACTGGCGTAAAAGTTAGCTTTGAAGTTAAAGGTGAAATCCAAACTGTAGAAGCAGATTACGTATTAGTAACTGTAGGTCGTCGTCCAAACACTCAAGAAATTGGTCTTGAGCAAGTTGGAGTTAAAATGACTGACCGCGGCATCATCGAAATCGATGAGCAATGTCGTACAAACGTATCAAACATCTATGCAATCGGTGATATCGTTCCTGGACCACCATTGGCTCACAAAGCTTCTTACGAAGGTAAAGTAGCTGTTGAAGCAATTAGTGGCCATGCATCAGCAATCGATTATATCGGAATTCCTGCAGTATGCTTCACTGATCCTGAATTAGCATCTGTTGGTTACACTAAGAAACAAGCTGAAGAAGCAGGAATGACAGTAGCTGTATCTAAGTTCCCATTCGCTGCTAACGGTCGTGCATTATCATTAAACAGCACTGACGGTTTCCTACAACTTGTAACACGTAAAGAAGATGGTCTTCTTGTAGGTGCTCAAGTTGCAGGTGCAGGCGCTTCTGATATTATCTCTGAGATTGGTTTAGCTATCGAAGCAGGAATGACAGCAGAAGATATCGCTCAAACAATCCACGCTCACCCAACATTAGGTGAGATCACAATGGAAGCAGCTGAAGTTGCTCTTGGAATGCCAATTCACATTGTAAAATAATTATAAAAAAACGTCTTCTAAATTTAGAAGACGTTTTTTTTATTCTTTATTTTCAAATTGATACATTTTTTATTTGTACTAGTGTCATTATAAAGGAATAACACGATATCAGCATTTAGTTTTTCGAGTTCTTGTTTTACATTTTTGCTTGCCGCAAATCGTGGATCAATAAATGTTGTTTGTTCAAACTCTTGTGCAAATAAAGGATAAGTTGCATCTGCATAAGAATCTTTAATAATGACAGCATGTAGTTTGGTTTTTGCATCTGGATTTAAAATATTTATCTGTGCATAGTCTGTTTTGTAAACGGAACTATAGTCTGGTGAAAGCTTATTTTTGTCCACTGCAAAGAATTCCTTCATCGGCATTTTCATCGATTCTTCTGATTTTGGACCGAGATATACAGTGTAATTATCCCACATATTTGGGTTTTGCTTTAATTGTACATATGGGATTGTTTCAGGTGTTTCTATTAAATTATACAGTTGTTTATTCCAACTACCGATAAAGTGTCCATTCGGTTTTTCTATAGTTATTTTATAATCATCTCGATTAACAGCATTACCTTTAAATGTTTTAGATTCATTAGCAATGTGCTTCATTGTTTGCTCGTATGCATAAAATGCACCTTTCATATTCCAATGATGATCGGTCTTAAAGTATAGATCTTCTAATTGTTCATGAGTAAATTCCTTTAGTGAAATTTTTCATAGTTAGCCCTCCTTTAGAAGCGGAAGTAAATAAATGGATTGTAAGTTGCATTCGTTAAATACATCATAGTTATGATTAAGACACTCAAGTAATAAAGTGGAGATAAAATGACTACCTTTTTATTTGCTAATTGATTCTTGATCCAAGAGAAAAATGGAGCGGATGTAATAATAGCAAGTATTAAAGATTCCCCAATAATTCATCACATAGAAATAACTCGTAATGTCAGTCAACGATCTATTTAATCCGAACATTGCTTGTGAAAATTTAGAACAGTAGCTAAAATTATCAGCGCGGAAGAACATCCAACCAATAATCACTAAAAACATAACGTATACGTGTTGAATCGGCCAACATAATTTTTGTAATAATTTTTCGAAACCAGCCTTTTCTAAAGCGATTAAACATCCGTAATAAATACCCCAAATCATAAATGTCCAACTAGCTCCATGCCAAAATCCGGTTAACGCCCATACAATGAAGAGATTACGATAGATTTTCCAAGTGGATACGCGATTCCAACCTAATGGAATATAAACATAATCACGGAACCAAGAACGAAGTGAAATGTGCCAATGACACCAAAATTCAGAAATGGATTTTGAAATATATGGGTAATTGAAATTTTTTAAGAAATCAAATCCGAACATTTTTCCTAATCCGATTGCTATATCACTGTAACCTGAAAAATCGAAATAAATTTGTAATGTGTAAGCGATCGCACCAATCCAAGCGGTAGATACGCTCATTGTCGCTGGATCCATCGCAAATATTTTATCGGCAATAGCTCCTAATTGATTCGCAATTAAAACCTTCTTTCCTAATCCAATGATAAAATGACGAATTCCTTCTGAAAACTTATCAGCAGTAACTGTTCTAACATGTAATTGAAAAGCGATTGTATTATATCGAACAATGGGTCCTGCTACTAATTGTGGGAAAATAGTAAAGTATAGTGCAAGGTCAAATAGATTTCGCTGAGCTTCTACTTTTTTCTTATATATGTCAATAATATAACTCATTGCATGGAAAGTGAAAAATGAAATCCCAATTGTAAGGGGATTTTTTCTAGTACAATGTTTGTATGAAAAATGTCATTTATATTATCTACTAAGAAATTAGCGTATTTAAAATATCCGAGTATAGCAGTATTGACAACGATTGCTATAGTCAGAATAACTGTTCTATTTGTACTAGACAGTCGGTCTTTATTAAGCCATATTTCGAACCAATAGTTGATGAAAATAGAAAAAAGCATTAGGAAGACATATATTGGTTCTCCCCAAGCATAAAATAATAAACTAAATAATAGAAGAACTATGTTTTGTAATTCTTTCCGTACTAAGTAGTACACGAAAAGAATTGCAGGTAAAAAAAGGCATAAGAAAAACAAATTGCTAAATAACATGTATCATTAAATCCTTTCTATCTTTTCTCTTTAAGGAGTATGCCATGCGATGAATGAATAATCTATCTTATAGGAGATATGAGAGAATGTATTGTTAAAAACGAGGAATATTCGCATTAGAATAGTTGGAGAATTTGAAAAAGAAAAATACAACGATGAATTAGGTGGGATTTGGAAAAGTCTACCTTCAAAATGTTAAGAGGGAAGAGCTGAAGCATATAATAGGAAGAAAAAGGAGGTAACGCTATGAAAATTACACTAGCTTCATTTTTTCATCTAGTTTTATGGAGTGGATTTTCAGTAGTGTTATTATTGTCAAGTCGTGATAAACTTCATTATAAAATTTTTCTTTTTCTTATATTTTTGTACTTAGCGTATGTAATAGCGTATGTCATACTAAGTGCAAGGAGAAAAGCGATGCTTCTTACTTGCACAAATAGTATGATCTTTCTAATCATTTATTTTTGTTTTTAAATTAACGTTTATAGAAATACATTGTTCTTCCATTAAATAATTGTAATTCTCCTTCTAATTTCTTCGCTAGAAAACGGCAAAATTCATTTGCTTTTCCTTTATCACCGAATGTTGCATTAGGTGGTAAAGAAATCTGAATAAAAGATTGTTCCTTTTCTATACCAACACCAACATATATGGAGTCATATCGATCGTGAGTAGCTTGTAGTTTTAATGTTGTTGCTGATGTATCTAAAATTTCATAAGGAAAAGCGGTATTTGTATAAGCGTAATTAATTTGAACACCAGTTTTGGAAGTAACTGTTTTATAGTACTGAAAAAGTTGTTTTATATCATCTGTTGAAACAGTTTGTTGATTGGATTTAGGTACAAGCGTAATAAAGGCATGTTGCATATAAGTTCCTCCTAACTTAGTAGAATACTATCATTCTACATCCTACTGAATTTTTTGACAATTAAAAGGAGTATTCCTTTTTTTGTTTAATATACTAATGAAAGGTGATGTAGAAAGGTGGAAACCGATGTTTGAAAAATTGTATGATGAGCATGAAAGTGTGAAGGTACGATTTTTGGGGTTTATGACACATGATACTCGTTATGATTTTGGTGTTATTTATACAAATATGTTTTTTGGAAAGCTGCTCATTGTTTGTATGCAAACAGGAAGGTCTACTTTACTTGGAAGAGATGATGTAGAGAATGTGCAACATATACAGGAAGTTTTTAAATTAGGGTCAGAAGAGGAAGCAGCAGAGTTAGCTCAGTTTTTTAAATTTTTAGTCCCATCTACTTCTTTGCATGCGGAATATGAAGAATAATTAATGTAAAACAGTCGTACGTATAAATATGGCTGTTTTTTTGTTCGAATATCGCATACTAATTTAAATTAAAAATATTTAATGTGTTATACTAAAAACCTATTGACGTAAAAAGTATAACATATTAAAATAAAGACAGAAAGTTAAGCGGTTACAAAAGTTTTTGGGATTATAAACTTAGGGGGAAATGAAAAATGGGAACGATCGTATGTCAAGATTGTGAAGGTACAATTGCACACTTCGAGGATGAGAAAGTAACGGTACTTTACGGGAAATGTGGATCTTGCGGATGTGATCACACAGAGCATACAAAAGCCCAATAATTGATAGGAAATGGACAGCTAAAAGTTTTTAGGACCATAAACTTAGGGGGAAATGAAAAATGGGAACAATCGTATGCCAAGTATGTGAAGGAACAATCGGACATTTTGAAGATGAAAAAACGACAGTGCTTTACGGAAAATGTGGTACAAATTGTGACTGTGCTAATAGAGACAAGGCGAAAGCTTAATTATAAATAAGTAGATTATTATTAAAACTCAGGGGGAAATGAAAAGTGGGAACAATCGTATGCCAAGTATGTGAAGGAACAATCGGACATTTTGAAGATGAAAAATCAACAGTACTATACGGAAAATGTGGATCTCATTGCGAATGTGACCATAAAGAACATACAAAAGCTTAAATAAGAAGAAGCGCCTACATATGTAGGCGCTTTTTTTAATAAATTGTAGTTGTATGGCCAACTGTTGCAACGATTGCATCATCTCTAATCGGAATAAATCCTATCGATGTCTGTGGAGTGCTAGGAGAGGCGTAGTGGCTCATGAGACGGCTATCAATACGGGTAATAGTATCGGTCAAGAAAGCTGAAATAAAAGCGTAAGGGACTCGTCGTTCATTTAATGAGTATATAATTTCCTCTTTTGTTTTTACACCTACGCCATGTCCGTAAAAAAAGAAATTTCCTAGATAGATTGTATTTTCTCCTTGCCACTCGATCGTAGCTGGATTCACTTGTGGATTTTTAAAATAAACGAGATCACCTGGAACAAGATCGCCACCCGTTTTTGTTATGAGCTTTAAATCTTGATCGTAGTCCCACGTATAAAGTAAAAGGTTTGCAAAGAGACGGTTGAAAGTTTCTTCCTCATATAATGATAGTAAAGCTTTGTAAAAAATAATGATCATAGCGGTGGCGCATTCAGTTCCATATAGTTTTCCGTTTTTGAAAATATCTTGTATGGCAATGGAAGGGGGTATGTTTGGTAGTAGCTCGAATCCTCCAAGTGGTGTTCTTTTCCAATACTGGGGGTTGCAAAAGGATTGTTGAAATGTGCGAAACTGAAATCCACTTTGAAAAAGTTCTAATGCAGAAGTAATAATATTCACTCGCAAATTTAGATCAAAGCTGAGTTCATCAGATGTTCGGAAGGAATAAATTTCTTGATTTCCTGCCATTATCGATAAAATTTGTTGTTTCTCAGCTGCAAATGGCTCATATTCATTTGTGATATAAGGATGTACAATAGAACGGCCTATTACAATCATAATAGTATCCCCACCTATACGTTACATTACTTAATATCGTATGGGAAAAGAGAAAAAAGGTGAAAGAAAAGCCTATCAACTGATAGGCTTGTACTCTTTAATCACACGTAATGTTTGTAATGTCATATCTTCAGGACCTTGTACAGGCAAACCCGCTTCTAAGTTTTTACGAATATACTCTAAGTTATCTTGTGTAATAATTTCCCCCGGAGTAAAGATTGGAATCCCTGGCGGATAAACCATAACGAAATCAGCTATAATACGACCTGCTGCATTTTCAAACGGAATGACTTCTGTTTCCGAATAAAAAGCATCTCGAGGAGAAAGTGCTAGCACTGGTATTTCTGGAATTTCTACTTGTATTTGAACACCTTTATCGGCTTTATTTCTAAATGTTGCTGCTAAATCTTGTAATGCTGCAATAAGTGTATTTGTCTCACTTTCTGTATCCCCAAAAGTGACAAGACATAGTATGTTGTATAAATCCGAGAGTTCTACTTCAATGTTATATTGCTCTCTAAGCCATACTTCAGCCTGATGGCCTGTAATACCTAAATCTTTTACAGATACAATTATCTTTGTAGGATCGTAGTTAAAAGTAGCATCTGTACCTAGCATTTCTTTCCCAGGACAGTAAAGATCCTCAACAGCATTAATAGCATCACGAACTTGTTCCGCTAATTGAATTGTTTGTTCTATGAGTGCTGTTCCTTCTGTAGCAAGACGTTTTCTAGCAACATCTAGGGATGCTAACAAGATGTAAGAAGTTGATGTAGTCGTAAGCATGCTAATAATAGATTGAACATGTTTAACGTTCACAAGGCCTTCCTTCACGTTAAGAATAGAACTTTGCGTTAAAGATCCTCCTAATTTGTGAACACTTGTTGCTGCCATATCTGCACCGGCTTGCATCGCTGACATCGGCAATTCATCGTGAAAATGAATATGAACACCATGAGCCTCATCAACTAGTACAGGGATATCATAAGAATGGGCTAATTGGACAATCTGTTCTAAGTCCGCAGCAAAGCCAAAGTATGTTGGATTAATAACAAGTAAGCCTTTCGCATCTGAATGCTCTTCAAGTGCCTTTTTGACAGATTGAATTGTGATTCCGTGTGAAATACCAAGTTTTGGATCGATTTCAGGATGCATGAAAATCGGTTTTGCACCTGAGAAAATAATAGCTGACATTACTGATTTATGCACGTTTCGTGGCACTAGGATTTTGTCACCAGGACCGCACACGCTCATCACCATTGTCATTATTGCACCACTTGTACCTTGAATAGAAAAGAAAGTATGATCTGCACCAAATGCAGCGGCTGCTAAATCTTGTGCTTCTTTAATCATACCTTTTGGATGATGTAAATCATCGAGCGGCGCAATATTAATTAAATCAATTGCTAATGCATTATGCCCAATAAATTCGCGAAATGTAGGATCCATGCCCTGTCCTTTTTTGTGACCAGGAATATGGAATTGAATTGGATTTCGCTTACTGTGCTCAACTAAAGCGGTAAACAATGGTGTTTCGTATTGGGACAATCTATACACCCCTTCTTTTTCATAATATTTATTAGAGTTTGTTTTATATAATCTTGTTCTAAAAAAGTTAAGTGCTTTTTAGAAAGAGACTTGTTTTTCTGCCAATCACAAAAGCATTTTTGAGATGGTAGGTTCACTTTATTTTCTATAAAACAAAAGCATTATATCACCAATAATTATAGATGTATAGAAAAAAATATTTTTACAGTGAGTATGTTAAATAGTTATTTCTAATCCACTTATAGAGGAAGACAATTCCATCACAATGAATAAATAGTGTATAATGCAAAGTGGCTATAGTGAAGAAGAAAAAAATCCCTTTAAGATAGCATATTGAAATAAGAAGAAATGATAAATGAGGTGCGAAATGGAATATCAATATCCGTTAGATTATAATTGGTCAAATGAGGAAATGGTTGTAATTGTGAAGTTTTATGAAGCAATTGAGAAAGCATATGAAAAAGGAATTATAAGAGAAGAATTAATGGGATTATATCGTCGTTTTAAAGAGATTGTTCCATCTAAAGCAGAAGAGAAGAAAATTGATAAAGAGTTTCAAGAAGTAAGTGGATATTCTATATACCGTGCGATTCAAAGGGCGAAAGAAACTGAAGAACAAAAGCTTGTGAAAATGTAAAAAAATTTTGAAAAATGAAAACTGAAGTGATATAATGTGATAACAACTAAAAACGGACAATATAAATTGTCCGTTTTCTACTATCGATTACAAAGTGCATATAAAGGAAGGAGTGATTGCATCGTAGATTCAATCTTAGCAAGGAATTGTTCGTTGGTCATTGCTGAAAACTCCTCTGGTGATATATGAATACCAACTAATAATTCTGCTTTTTTCACAGTAGCTAGACGTTCAATCATCTTTTGTAAGTCTTCTGTTTCAAGTGTTTTATGTAATTTTACACTTGGTTTAGTATGGTCAATGGACCAAACGAAGTCATTTGGAATATTTGTTTTTAAATCATTTAAATGTTCTAAGAAGGCGTGAGCCGTCTCCACTTTTTGTGGACACTCATAGATTAAACCAAAGTATATGAAGGCATGAGTACCCCATAATCCAATTTGGAAATGTGGCAGCATTTTATAACCGCGTTTATTTGTTGAAAAAGCAACCCAAGTATCGTTTGGTGGATTGACTTTGCGGCGTGCATGTTTTGCTACATGATAAAAAAAGTTCTCATCAGTTTGTTTGGATAAATACGTTGCAAACTGTTCCCCTAAAGCTTCAAGCTTAGGATGAATGTTCGTTTTAATTGCACTCATTCGTTCTTCGAGACCATCAACTGTAAAGACCTCAAAATCAGTTGACTTGAATGTTTGTAGTGTCATGATTGTTCCTCCAACTCCTATTTTGCTTTTATTTTAGCATAGCTTGTACTATTCATAAAAAAAAACAGCACAAAAAAATTTAAATAAAAAAATATAATTTTGTTGCATAGATGATTTATCCAACATAGTATAGTATAAAACAAAAAATCAGAAAATTGAATCAATTCTAGTCCGAGGGCAGACGAATATTGGGAGGAGGCAAATAATATGAGACAGGTGATTAATGCGTTAAAGAGAACAGATGCTGAAAAGAGAATACCGGTGCTACGTTTGGAGCTAGATTATGAATTAGCAACTTTATATGATGCGATGATGGAAAATGATAAACTGAAAAAAGAAGAGTGTGTACAAAAGTTAGAAGTGTTAAGACTTGAAATGATTCGTTTAGAAGCGTAATAATAGTATATGTATAAAAAATTAGTTGGTGCGAACCTTATAAAGGGTTCGTTTTTTCTGTGAACAGTATAGATCGGAGTGTTTAAACATGCAAGAAGTATGGAAAGACATCGATGCACACGCCAAACAGTGGATTCGAGATGCAGGAGAGTTTTTAATGGCATCAATGGAAAAAGCACTTATTATAGAAACGAAATCCAATGCAGCTGATTTAGTAACAAATATGGACCGAGAAATAGAACAGTTTTTAATTGGGAAAATTAAAGAAACATTCCCGAACCATAATATTTTAGGAGAAGAAGGTTATGGAGATGAGGTAACTTCTTCTGATGGGGTTGTTTGGTTAATTGATCCAATTGATGGCACGATGAACTTTGTTCATCAAAAAAGAAATTTCGCAATTTCAATTGGAATTTATGAGAACGGTATCGGAAAGGTTGGACTCATTTATGATCCAGTTCATGATGAATTATACCATGCGGTAAAGGGAGCTGGAGCATTTTGTAATGAAGTACCAATACCTTTATTGGAAAAAGGAACTGTAGAGCAAGGTATTGTAGCTTTAAATGCGATATGGCTTACCGACAATCCAATGCTTAATAAGGAAAGTATGATGGCACTGGTTAAGAAAGCAAGAGGCACGAGATCATATGGCTGTGCAGCGTTAGAGATGGTATATGTTGCAACAGGAAGAATAGATGCATATGTAACGCCGAGATTATCACCATGGGATTTTGGTGGGGGACAGATAATTGTAGAGGAAGTTGGAGGCAAGGTGACAACTTTTTCTGGATCCCCGCTTTCTATCGTAGAGAAGAGCAGCGTATTAGTTGCAAAACCAGGAGTGTATGAAGAGTTGTTACGATTTATAGAGGAGTAACAAAAAAAGTAAGAGGCTGTATAAGCGCTTCTTACTTTTTGACGTTATTTCGATTTACGCATTTTTCTTTTTGTTACAAAACCGTATCCAACTGTAACAAATGTGCCGATAATGCAAATAATAATACCGATGGGACTATTTTCAGCAACCATAATGCCGATACCGATTAAGAAAATAACACCGATAATTGCAGTTAATAAAAAGCGATATTGAATGTGTTCCATTTCTTCACCCTCCAATCTCATTTTACTTTCACAAAAGTAAGAATACAACTATATTTTCATTCTTGATTTTATTTTGATTGCCATTGTATCCCCTTCGCTCTTATAATAGAGAAGGATTAAAAAGACATTAGGAGTTGGACATGTTGAAAAAACGACAAGATTTACGAAATATAGCAATTATTGCCCACGTTGACCATGGTAAAACAACACTTGTTGACCAGTTATTACGTCAAGCGGGGACGTTCCGTGCGAATGAACATATTGAAGAACGCGCAATGGACTCAAACGATCTAGAAAGAGAACGTGGTATTACAATTTTAGCGAAGAATACTGCGATTCACTATGAAGATAAAAGAATTAACATTTTAGATACACCTGGTCACGCTGACTTCGGTGGAGAAGTAGAACGTATCATGAAAATGGTTGATGGTGTTCTACTTGTTGTTGATGCATATGAAGGTTGTATGCCACAAACACGATTTGTTTTAAAGAAAGCTCTTGAGCAAAACTTAACTCCAATCGTTGTTGTAAACAAAATTGACCGTGACTTCGCTCGCCCTGATGAAGTAGTTGATGAAGTAGTTGACTTATTCATCGAACTTGGTGCAAACGAAGATCAATTAGAGTTCCCAGTTGTATTTGCATCAGCAATGAACGGAACAGCAAGCTTAGATTCAAATCCAGCAAATCAAGAAGAGAATATGAAATCATTGTTTGACACAATTATTGAACATATTCCAGCACCAGTTGATAACAGCGAAGAGCCACTTCAATTCCAAGTAGCACTTCTTGATTACAATGACTATGTTGGTCGTATCGGGGTTGGACGCGTATTCCGTGGTACAATGAAAGTAGGACAACAAGTTGCATTAATGAAAGTTGATGGAACTGTAAAACAATTCCGTGTAACGAAATTATTTGGTTACATTGGATTAAAACGTCAAGAAATTGAAGAAGCAAAAGCTGGAGATTTAGTAGCTGTTTCGGGTATGGAAGACATTAACGTAGGTGAAACGGTATGTCCGGTTGAGCATGAAGAGGCTTTACCATTATTACGTATTGATGAGCCAACACTACAAATGACATTCCTTGTAAATAACAGCCCATTTGCAGGTCGTGAAGGTAAATTCATTACATCTCGTAAAATTGAAGAGCGTCTTCGTTCACAATTAGAAACAGATGTAAGTTTACGTGTAGATAATACAGATTCTCCTGATGCGTGGATCGTATCTGGACGCGGGGAATTACATTTATCTATCCTAATTGAAAACATGCGTCGTGAAGGTTATGAACTACAAGTATCTAAGCCTGAAGTAATTATTAAAGAAGTTGATGGCGTAAGATGTGAGCCTGTAGAGCGCGTGCAAATCGATGTACCTGAAGAATACACTGGTTCTATTATGGAATCTATGGGTGCACGTAAAGGTGAAATGTTAGATATGGTGAATAACGGAAACGGTCAAGTTCGCCTTACTTTCATGGTTCCAGCACGTGGTTTAATTGGTTACACAACAGAATTCTTAACATTAACTCGTGGTTACGGTATTTTAAACCATACATTCGATTGCTACCAACCAGTACACGCTGGACAAGTTGGTGGACGTCGCCAAGGTGTTCTAGTTTCACTTGAAACAGGAAAAGCATCACAATACGGTATTATGCAAGTTGAAGACCGTGGTGTAATCTTCGTTGAACCAGGTACAGAAGTATATGCTGGTATGATTGTTGGAGAACATACTCGTGAGAATGACTTAACAGTTAACGTTGTAAAAATGAAACAACAAACTAATATTCGTTCTGCGACGAAAGATCAAACTTCAACAATGAAAAAACCACGCTTAATGACTTTAGAAGAGTCATTAGAGTACTTAAACGATGACGAGTTCTGTGAAGTAACTCCAGAATCAATTCGTCTACGTAAAAAGATTCTTGATAAGAGCGAGCGCGAAAGAGCTGCTAAGAAAAAGAAATCTGTAGAAGCGTAAAATAATAGAACAGCTACCTTTGAGGGGTGGCTGTTTTTTATTGTATTTATTTTTGGAATATTTACTCTTTTTTGTGGACAGTATTTTTTTTGCGGGTTACTCTTGTATTAAGTACATAAATAAAATTTGTTTCTTGTGAGAAAGGGGGATGAATGATGTTAGAAAGAATGTCGTTTTTTGCGAAATTATGTAAAGTTGATGAAAATCCGGAACTAGGGATGTGGTTGCTGTATGGCATCATTATTATATTAAGTGCACTTGTGTATAATTTAGGTTTTGCAAGAAAACTATCAATAATAAAAAATATAGTGATATATATATCGTTAGCGATTGGATGTACAGTTTTAACTTTCTTTGCAGTTTTTTTACCTGTTGGAGAGGGCCTTGTTGTAGCGGCAATTGTACTTGGGATTTATAGGTTGCGTTTACGTCAAGCGAGACAACAAAAAGCAGGGTGAGGGGGCAAATTTTTATGCGTTCAGTACAAGATGCGTTATATAATTGGTTAACAATTAAAACAGTTGCCGAAGCACGTCCAGATGATCGTGCTGCACAAGAAACGTATTTGTTATTTGAAAATATGATATATGAAGAACATAAATTAAAGAATGTGGAAGTTAAAAAGAATGAAGAAATGTATTTGATTACATATGAAATGAATGGAGAAAGAAAATCTGCAAGGTTTCCGTTAGAAGCTATTGATTGTTTTTTGGATCAAATGAATCGTGAACCTGAAAAATATAAATAAGTCCTTATCTATATGATTAAGGACTTATTTACATTTTACCAATCGTCTTCGACTTTTTTATCACGGTATAATCGGAAATTACCACTTGCATGACGTTCCATCGTACGTTCTGCAATTCGTTCCGAACATTCCATGCACATATATGTATGAATAGGGCGGTTACGTAGTTTTTTTGCCATAGGATTTTCATCATCTAACATATCTTTTTTATCACAAATCATACACTTGACTCTCATTTCGTCACCTCAATACGAATTCTATCAGTATAAGTATATCATGGAAGTGTAATATTTTTGAATAATAGCGGGAAAAAATAATATTTTCGCAATTCGAAAAATAAGTTATGATAAGGATATAGTAAGTATATTTGGAGGTGGAAATATGGCGAATGTAGTAGATCCTACATTAACAGATGATTTAGTACAAACGTTACGTAAAGAATGTATTGTTATGGTAGCAACAACAGACTTCGAAAAACAAGTTCCTAACGTAAGTGCTATTTCTTGGGTGTATGCAGTGAGTAAAACTAGTATTCGATTTGCAGTAGATCAACGTTCACGTATTGTGGAAAATATACGGCATAGTACTGGGCTAGTATTGACTATAATGGCGAATGAATCCGTATTTTCCATAAGTGGTGCAGGTGAAATTTTGACTGATAGAATGGAAGGCATTCCTCTAAAATTAACTGTAATAGAAGTAAATGTACAAGAAGTACGTGATGTTATGTTTTATGGAGCGAAGCTTGCAACTGAGCCAACCTATGAAAAAACATATGATATTCGCGCAGCGAAAAAGCTGGATAACCAAGTGTTAGTAGGAATAAAAGAATTATAAATGTGATAAATAAGAAAATAAGTTATTAACTTTTGTAATCAGTTATTGTGATTTTATGTTAATAATTATAATTAAAAGTAATATATTGAATAGAAATGAATAAAAAATAAATAAAAGGTTTCATGGTTATGAATTTCGATTCTACCTCGTTTATACGGTACATATAATTATAACAATGGTTCGTCCATATTTTATGGATGAAACCCTTGTTCTACAAATTTAAAAGTGGAGTCAGGGGGTAACAGGTTGGATAAAATTTATGTGTTAGATACGAATGTACTTTTGCAGGATCCTTTATCTATTTTTTCATTTGAAACAAATGAAGTAGTGATTCCAGCAGTTGTATTAGAAGAGGTTGATTCGAAAAAACGTTATATGGATGAAGTAGGACGAAACGCTCGTTATGTATCTAAGTTAATAGACAAATTTCGTGAAATAGGAAAGCTGCATGAAAGTATTCCGTTAGAAAACGGCGGTACATTTCGTATTGAATTAAATCATCGTTCATTTGTTCAACTACAAGATATTTTTGTAGAAAAAACAAATGATAATCGAATTTTAGCTGTAGCAAAAAATCTATCTTTAGAAGAACAAGAAAAAGAGGACGGGAAGTCTGTTATTTTAGTAAGTAAAGACGTGCTCGTAAGGGTAAAAGCTGATGCAATTGGTTTGAAGGCGGAAGATTATTTAAGTGATCGTGTAATTGAAGTAGATAATATATATTCAGGATTTTTAGAAGGGTATATATCAAAAGAGCAATTAGATTATTTTTATGAAAAAGGTGAATTGCCTTTATCCGAAATTGCAAATCACCCTTTTTATCCAAATCAGTTTGTAGTAATGAAAGATGCATTAGGGGGATCTAGTTCAGCACTTGGCATTGTGGATCATTTAGGTAAGAAGGTAAAGAAACTTATTTTTCACAATGAACAAGTATGGGGGATACGACCACGAAATGTGCAGCAAATTATGGGGTTAGAATTGTTGCTTCGTGAAGATATTCCGCTAGTAACGTTAACGGGGAAAGCTGGTACAGGAAAAACATTACTCGCGTTGGCTTCAGGACTCATGCAAACGGAAGATTTAGGACTATATAAAAAACTACTCGTTGCAAGGCCAATTGTTCCAGTCGGAAAAGATATCGGTTATTTACCAGGAGAAAAAGAAGAAAAGTTAAGACCATGGATGCAACCGATTTTTGATAATCTAGAGTACTTATTTAATACGAAAAAGCCAGGAGAGTTAGATGCTATTTTAGCTGGAATGGGTTCGATTGAAGTAGAGGCCCTTACCTATATACGTGGGAGAAGTATTCCAGATCAGTTCATTATAATTGATGAAGCACAAAATTTAACGAAGCATGAAGTGAAAACGATATTAACAAGGGTAGGAGAAAAAAGTAAAATTGTATTAATGGGAGATCCTCAGCAAATTGATCACCCGTATTTGGATGAATATAATAATGGTTTAACATATGTTGTAGAGAAGTTTAAAGAGCAACGTATTAGTGGTCATGTAAAGTTTGTTAAAGGGGAGCGGTCTAATTTAGCTCAACTTGCAGCGGATTTATTATAAAAGGAGTGAGCTGAGGCTCACTCCTTTTTCTTCCAAGTATACACTTTAAATAATTGTGAATTTACGGATGTTACGGATTGGATTTTGTCTATTAGATCCATCATTGTAATATAGATGAACAGGTCCATCCTCTTTTAATGGCTTTCCTTCTTTTGAAAAACCAAGAATAGCATTTTCTACAGTTTCTAATGGAAGTATTATTGTTTGATCTACTGTTTCAATTTCGACTTGCGTAGCGTCCTCTGAAATTTCGGCGTTAGCAAGAAATGGATGAAATGGTATACCGAACGTTCCAGTAATTAGTTGTTCTTTTTTATATTTCTTTACACTTTGTTGTATCGGTGGAAACGCAGCACCATCACGGATTTCGCGATCCCAATGCTCTGAAGTGTTTTTTAAATAAGCTTCTAGTTCTGAAGTGTTTTCTCTTGTTTCATCAAAGTAAGTTGTCAAATCTACTTTTCGATCATCAAAGATCCAAACAGTTGGATCGATAGTGATTGGAAAACGAACTTTTCCATTAATAAATAAAATTTCGCTCATTGTTGTTCCCCCATTTGTGTTATACTCCCACTTTTCAGTATAATAGCATTAGACACGGTTGTCACAAAAAATGTTTCTATTGCAATTTACTAAAACTATCGCTAATATTAATAGATAGGAGAGAGTAGGACGGAAACGGAGGGAATCAATTTGGCGTCTGAGACAGTATCAAATCATCAGGAAAAGGCACTAGCCCTTCTACAAGCGGATGCGGAGAAGATTTTAAGACTTATTAAGGTGCAAATGGACAATCTTACAATGCCGCAATGTCCATTATATGAAGAAGTGTTAGACACACAAATGTTTGGACTATCCCGCGAGGTCGATTTTGCAGTTCGCCTTGGTCTTATTGCAGAAGAACAAGGGAAAGCAATGTTAGGAGAGCTTGAACGTGAGTTATCTGCACTTCATGAAGCATTTACGAACAAACAACAATAACGGGTTCAAATAGGGGGGCTCAAACTGAAATAGTTTGGGCTTTTTATTTGTATAATAAAGCAGGAAGAATCAATGTACATATGGAATACAACAATAATTAAATTGAAACAGAAAGAGGAAATGAAATGAAAAGAGTATGGAAATCAATGGATTATTCATTATTACTTCCTCTTGTTATCTTATGTGTGTTGGGAGTTATAATGGTATATAGTTCTAGTTCCATTGTCGCGATTTCGTCGAAATATAACTGGCCAGCAGATCACTTTTTTAAAAAACAATTAGTTGCTCTTGCTATTGGAACCGTAATACTTGTGATTGCCGTTATAATCCCTTACAAATTGTGGAGGAAAAAAATAGTTCTTGCAGCGATGGGGTTAGGGAGTCTGGGCTTACTAACAGCAGCTTTTCTTTTCGGTAAGGTAATCAATGGTGCAAAAGGATGGATACTAGGTATACAACCAGCTGAGTTTGTAAAAATAGCAGTTATTATTACGCTAGCAAGTTTTTTTGCTAAGAAACAAGAGAGGCAAACCCCTTTTTTTCAAGGGATAATACCTCCTATATTTGTTGTCGGTGGATCGATGGTATTAATTTTATTACAAAATGACTTAGGGACTGACATATTAATAGGTGGAACAGTGTTAATTATGTTCTTCTGTTCAGGAGTTAATGTTAACTTGTGGATTAAAAGATTTTTATTAACATCTGTCGTGTGGGTTCCGGCGTTGTATTTTATTGGAAACTATAAATTAAGTCTATACCAAAAAGCTCGATTTTCAGTTTTTCTTGATCCATTTAGCGATCCGCAAAAAGATGGATTTCAATTAATAAATTCATTTATTGGAATTGCCTCAGGTGGGTTAAATGGTAGAGGACTAGGAAATAGTATACAAAAGTATGGCTACTTACCAGAGCCGCAAACGGATTTTATTATGGCGATTATATCTGAAGAACTAGGTTTTATAGGTGTAGCTATCATTTTAATCTGTTTACTACTTATTATCATTCGTTCGTTTAGAGTAGCACAGAAGTGTAAAGATCCATTTGGAAGTTTAATTGCAATCGGAATTGCAAGTTTAATTGGGATACAAACTTTTGTTAATGTTGGTGGTATGTCTGGATTAATACCACTTACAGGAGTACCTTTACCGTTTATTAGTTATGGTGGTAGTTCTTTATTGGCTAATTTAATTGCGATGGGTATATTATTAAATGTTGCTAGTCATGTAAAACGACAAGAGAAACAACAAAATGAGATAATGAAAGAAAGAGAGCAAGATGGACCGCGTCTTGTTGTAGTAAAATAAAAAACACATTGTGCTTTAGAGCGCGATGTGTTTTTTTTATGTGCAAGAAACATTAAATAGGATGCATTAATTGGTATATACACTAAAAAATATATCACATTAAATTAAATGTGATATACAATTAAGTTGTTAGAAAAGGAAGAGGTATGCTATACTATTTTTGTGAAACAAATTGATCAGAAAACTTATCATTTGTTAAAAAATAAGGTATGATGGATAAAAATAAAGTGAAGCTTTCTAAGTATAATATAATGTAGAAAGTGAAGAACTTCACGCTCTTTATGGTGTGTATATATTTTATCTCTAGAGTGGTAGGAAAGTAGAGGGGGAAAATCATGACAAAGCTGCAACGTATTCAAAAAGTATTGGTAGCTAACCGTGGAGAGATTGCAATTCGTGTGTTTCGAGCTTGTTCGGAACTTGGATTAAAAACAGTTGCAATCTATTCTAAAGAGGATAGTGGTTCTTATCATCGTTATAAAGCCGATGAGTCCTATTTAGTTGGGGAAGGGAAAAAGCCAATTGATGCTTATCTAGATATTGAGGGCATTATTGAGATTGCGAAAAGTAATCATGTAGATGCAATCCACCCTGGATATGGTTTCTTGTCAGAAAATATTCAATTCGCAAAACGTTGTGAAGAAGAAGGGATTATCTTTATTGGTCCAAAGAGTAAGCATTTAGATATGTTTGGAGATAAAGTGAAAGCAAGAACACAAGCGCAGCTAGCACAAATTCCAGTTATTCCTGGTAGTGATGGGCCGGTAAATTCAGTAGAAGAAGTTGGAGAATTTGCTGAAAAGTATGATTACCCGATTATTATTAAAGCTTCCCTTGGCGGTGGCGGTCGTGGTATGCGTATTGTACGTAGTAGTGAAGAATTAAGAGAATCGTATAATCGAGCGAAGTCAGAAGCGAAAGCAGCCTTTGGTAATGATGAAGTATACGTTGAAAAATTCGTTGAAAAACCTAAACATATAGAAGTTCAAATTTTAGCAGATGAAGAGGGCAATGTTGTTCATTTATACGAGCGTGACTGTTCTGTACAACGTCGTCACCAAAAAGTGGTAGAAATCGCACCTAGTGTGTCGCTTTCAGATGATTTGCGTCAGCGTATTTGTGATGCTGCTGTGAAATTAACGAAAAATGTAAATTATTTAAACGCAGGAACAGTAGAATTTCTTGTAAAAGGTGATGAGTTTTACTTTATTGAAGTAAATCCGCGTGTTCAAGTTGAACATACAATTACAGAAATGATCACAGGGGTAGATATCGTTCAATCGCAAATTTTAATAGCTGATGGACATGCATTACATAGTAAAATGGTAGGTGTTCCGAAGCAAGAGGAAGTAGTTGTTCATGGATTTGCGATCCAATCTCGTGTAACGACTGAGGACCCACTAAATAATTTCATGCCGGATACAGGGAAAATTATGGCATACCGATCAGGCGGTGGTTTCGGTGTTCGTCTTGATACAGGTAATAGTTTCCAAGGTGCTGTTATTACACCGTACTATGATTCTTTACTCGTAAAAGTTACAACATGGGCACTTACTTTTGAACAAGCTGCTGCGAAAATGGAACGTAACTTAAAAGAATTCCGTATTCGTGGTATTAAAACAAATATTCCATTCCTAGAGAATGTAGTAAAACATAAAAACTTCTTATCAGGAGAATATGACACTTCATTTATTGATGCGTCACCTGAACTATTCCTGTTCCCGAAACGTAAAGACCGCGGAACAAAAATGTTAAATTACATTGGGTCAGTAACAGTAAATGGCTTCCCAGGAGTAGGGAAAAAAGAGAAACCAATTTTCCCGGATGCTCGTATACCGAATGTATTACACTCAGAGCCGGTTCAAAATGGAACGAAACAAATTTTGGATGAGCGTGGAGCGGACGGATTAGTAAAATGGGTACAAGATCAAAAGCGTGTACTTTTAACGGATACAACATTCCGTGATGCGCATCAGTCATTACTGGCGACGCGTATTCGTACAAAAGATTTACATCAAATTGCAGAGCCGACAGCGAGAATGTTACCAAACCTATTCTCAGCGGAAATGTGGGGTGGTGCAACGTTTGATGTTGCATATCGTTTCTTAAAGGAAGATCCATGGGAACGATTACTAGATCTTCGTGAAAAAATGCCAAACGTTTTATTCCAAATGTTACTTCGTTCTTCAAACGCAGTTGGTTACAAAAACTATCCGGATAATTTAATTCAAAAATTTGTGGAATGTTCTGCTCAAGCAGGAATTGATGTGTTCCGTATTTTTGATAGCTTAAACTGGGTAGAAGGTATGAGAGTTGCGATTGATGCTGTACGAGATACTGGTAAAATTGCAGAAGCAACAATGTGCTACACAGGAGATATTCATGATCCGTTACGTAGTAAATATGATTTAAATTACTATAAAAACTTAGCAAAAGAGTTAGAAGCATCAGGAGCACATATATTAGGAATTAAAGATATGGCAGGCTTATTAAAACCTAATGCGGCATATGATTTAGTTTCTGCATTAAAAGAGACGGTATCGATTCCGATTCACTTGCATACACACGATACGAGTGGAAATGGTATATTAACGTATACAAAGGCAATTGAAGCAGGTGTTGACATTGTCGATGTAGCAGTAAGTTCTATGGCTGGTCAAACGTCACAACCAAGTGCGAACACGCTATACTATGCATTAGGTGGAAACGAAAGACAGCCAGACGTTAATATAGATTCATTAGAAAAACTATCTCATTATTGGGAAGATGTACGTAAATACTACGCACCGTTTGAAAGTGGTATGAATGCACCTCATACAGAGGTATATATGCACGAAATGCCAGGCGGACAGTATAGTAATCTACAACAACAAGCGAAAGCGGTTGGTTTAGGAGATCGCTTCGATGAAGTGAAAGTAATGTACCGCCGTGTGAATGACATGTTTGGCGATATTGTTAAAGTAACGCCATCATCTAAAGTTGTCGGTGATATGGCATTATTTATGGTTCAAAATCACTTAACAGAACAAGATGTTTTAGAGCGTGGGCATTCTATGGACTTCCCAGGATCTGTTGTTGAAATGTTCTCAGGAGATTTAGGACAGCCATATGGTGGTTTCCCGAAAAAGTTGCAAGAAATTATTTTAAAAGGGAAAGAGCCATTAACAGTAAGACCGGGTGAATTATTAGAGCCAGTAGATTTCGACGCGTTAAAAGAAGAGCTATTCCATAAGCTTGGACGCGAAGTGACGATTTTTGATGTAGTTGCATATGCATTATATCCAAAAGTATTTATGGATTACGAAAAAGTTGCTGAGCTTTATGGAAGTGTATCTGTGCTTGATACACCGACATTCTTCTATGGTATGAGACTTGGTGAAGAAATCAATGTTGAAATCGAACAAGGTAAAACATTGATGGTTAAACTAGTATCAATCGGAGAGCCTCAGCCAGATGGAAATCGTGTTCTTTACTTGGAGTTTAACGGTCAACCACGTGAGATAGTTGTGAAAGACGAAAGTGTGAAAGCAACAGTGGCACAACGTGTGAAAGGAAACCGTGAAAACCCAAACCACATTAGTGCAACAATGCCAGGAACGGTTATTAAAGTAGTTGTTAAAGAAGGCGATGAAGTGAAAAAAGGCGATTCTATGGCAATTACAGAAGCGATGAAAATGGAAACGACAGTTCAAGCGCCGTTCAATGGTAAAGTGAAAAAAGTATATGTTAACGATGGAGATGCAATTCAAACGGGTGACTTACTGATTGAATTAGATCACTAAAAAAGAAAAAGAGCTGTGTAAATGCAGCTCTTTTTCTTTATCCCGCTATTCGCCGGGCAGTAAGACACCCGCCTCAAAATTCAGCGAAAACAAAGAAGTTAGATGGGGGATCAACTGCCCATAAAAGCCTGATTGGTGCGGGCTAATAATCAGTGGGGGATGAAGACCCCCACTGATTAAAGTTTCACTTTATTGCAAAAAATACCTTGCCAATTCAGCAAGGTATTTTAATTTAAATTTATTTTGTTTGTTTAGAAGTTGATTCAGCTTCTTTTGCATTCACTTTACTTCGTGTACCTAACATAACTAAATAGCATAGTACAGCAAACAAGCAAGAAATGAATAGTGAATGTAATAATGCCATTACTAAATTAGCATTTGTAAATACGACTAAAATTCCTACGATAGCTTGAAGTGTAACAAGGATAAATGAAATGATCCATCCCCAGTATACGACAGGCTGCTGCTTGTAATGGCGAATAGCGAGAATCATCGCGTATAGTATCCAAGCGAAAATTAACATCGCTGCAACTCTATGTCCCATTTGAACCCATTCATGTAGTTGAGTTGGCATAGGTCTATTTTTGCTACATAAAGGAAAGTCTGGACAGGCTAAGCTAGCTCGTTCGTGACGTACTAAAGCACCTGTGTAGACGACAATATAACTGTAAATTGTTACACCATAAATATGAAATTTCATTTTTTTGTCCATAATAAGTGAACGTGCATCAAATTTCTGATCAATTTCAAAGATAAGACACGTTAATAAAATGACAGAAGCAAATGAAATTAAGGAAATACCGAAATGGATAGCAAGTACAGCTGGCATTTGTCCCCAAACAACTGCTGCCGCTCCCATTAATGCTTGCGCAACTAAAAATACGAAGGATAAAATTGCTAACGTTTTTGTTTCGCGCACATGTTTATAATATTTCCAGGACAAAATACAAAGGAGAGTGACAAGAATTCCTGCTGATCCTGATGTAAGGCGGTGACTTAGTTCAATAATAGTTTCCATTGATAAATTAGATGGAACAAATTCACCGTTACAAAGTGGCCATGATTTACCGCACCCTTGGCCAGAACCTGTTTTTGTAACTAAGGCGCCTCCTAGTAAAACTATTAATAAATCAAGACTCGTAATGACTGCTAACCATTTAATAAAGCGTTGCAATCTATTTCACCATCTTTCTGCTATGAAGTTATTGCGAAATATTTTCATTCCATTATGTATAGAATAAAAAGCGCTAGTTCCTATGATATATAAAAAATAATAAAATAGCAAAGAAATGGCGGGGGCAGACAGGGGAGAGAAAATGGGTGTGGAAATAGGATATATAAGGGAATTTTTAGGTGGAAAACAGGCTATTTTGAAAAGATATGGGGAGAATACGTGTTAAATATGACAAAAAAGTTTATTATAGAAGGTAACATCATGTTATGATAAGGACAAGTAAGAATTAAGTTTTTATATTCGACACAAAAAGTTCATGTTTTCTTCACAAAATGTTCGGGAAATATGATTTAATATATTGGAGTATGGGCGTAGATTAGTAGTAGAATGGATTAACAATATTTCTACTGTAATAATATTGCTATATAGAAGCGAAATATTTCATTCGAAATAGGCGCAAAAAGAAAGATGAAAGTTTTAAGAGGGGGTTAAAGTGATGAGCCATGCAACAAGTGAGCTGCATGATGAGTCAGCTGTTACAAGTGTACCGGAAACAACTCGGCTACAAGATTTATCAGCGCTCGTTAAAATGGGGATTGTAAACTCAAATACACTTACTGTATTTACAGGATTTTGGTTGGCATTACATTTTAATGGATTAAGTGTGATGGACAATCTGGATAAGTTATTCTTTACAATCGTTGGTTCTGGATTAATTATGGCAGGGGTATGTTGTTTAAATAACTACATTGATCGAGACATCGACCCGTTAATGGAAAGAACAAAAACCCGTCCAACAGTTACTGGGAAGTATAAACCGGGATTTGCACTTACATTTGGACTAGTTATATTACTTCTTGGATTTGTATTTTTATTATTAACAACACCAATGGCAGTATTAATGGGATTTATTGGTGCTTTCACATATGTTGTCTTATATACGTTATGGACAAAGAGAAAGTATACACTAAATACTGTTGTAGGTAGTATATCTGGAGCAGTTCCACCTTTAATTGGATGGGCAGCAATCGATCCATCTTTAGGCCATCCAATTGCTTGGATGTTATTTTTAATTATGTTTATTTGGCAAATCCCACATTTCCTCGCATTAGCGATGAAACGTGTTGATGAATATCGAAATGCAGGAATTCCAATGCTTCCTGTAGTTCATGGATTTGAAATTACGAAACGCCAAATTATGATTTGGACAGTATGTTTATTACCACTACCATTTTATATGAGTGGACTAGGGATAACATTTATGGTAATTGCAACATTGTTAAACATCGGATGGATCGTTTTAGGATTTTATGGCTTCCGTAAGCAAGATGACATCAAATGGTCCGTACAAATGTTTGTTTATTCCCTAAATTATTTAACAATCTTATTTGTATCAATGATTGTAGTTACATTCTTCTAAGACAACGACATAATTGGATTTCTTTACGTTGAGATTTACTTTACTTAACTATAAAGTACAATCTAATTCACAAGGAAAGTGGGGGTTGTTTGTATGAAGAAACAGTGGCGACTGCTTTCGTTCGTTTCACTGCTGGCTTTACTGTTAGGGGGATGCGGTAAAGCCTTTCAATCTACTTTAATTCCGCAAGGAGAAGTAGCAAAAATGCAATATGATTTGCTCTTACTAGCAACTGCGATTATGGTAGGAGTAGTACTAGTAGTTACTATTATTTTCTTATATGTAATTGTGCGTTTCCGACAAAAGAAAGGTCAGGAAGATTATATTCCAGAGCAAGTTGAAGGGAATCACAAACTAGAAATTATTTGGACAGTTATTCCGATTATTCTTTTGTTAATCTTAGCTGTTCCGACGGTTACATATACATTCAAACTTGCTGATGTAAGTGCGATGGAGAAAAAGAATATTGATAAAGATACTATCGTTGTTGATGTAACAGCGAATCTTTATTGGTGGGAATTTTCTTATAAATCAGAAAAAATAGTAACTTCTCAAGATTTAGTCATCCCCACAGGTAAGAAAGTGTATTTGAATTTGAAGGGTGCCGATATTAAACATTCGTTTTGGGTTCCATCTTTAGCTGGGAAAATGGATACAAATACAGACAATGTGAACAAAATGTGGTTAAAGGCAGATAAATCGGGCACTTATAATGGTTTTTGTACAGAATTTTGCGGCCCATCACATTCTTTAATGCAATTCAAAGTGAAAGCTTTAGATGAAAGCGAGTACAAAAAGTGGCTTGCTGATATGAAGAAGATTGATGGGAAGAAAGAAGTAGCTTCAACAAAGGCGCAAGAGGGCCAAGAAATATTTAATAAAAGCTGTATTGGTTGTCACGCAGTTGGATCTAATGATAGTAGACCACCTTCCGCTCGTATCGCACCAAACTTAGCAAACTTTGCGGATCGCGATATGGTTGCCGGTATTGCCGAAAACAATGAAGAAAACTTAAAAAAATGGCTGAAAGATCCTGAAAATATGAAACCAGGAAATAAAATGACTGGTAAATATGGCAACTTAACGGATGATCAAATTGATGCATTAAATGCATACTTACAAACGTTAAAAGTTGAAAAGTAAAGAGGGATTATTCGCGAAGGGGAGGTTGAAAACGTGAGTTCTGTAGCAAAAAAACAGGGGATGGGTGCTGTCATATGGGATTATTTAACGACAGTAGACCATAAAAAGATTGCCATTCTCTATTTAATTGCAGGTGGATTGTTTTTTATAATAGGCGGAATAGAAGCTCTATTTATTCGCCTTCAATTAGCGATTCCTAACAACGCTTTTCTTGTTGGGGATGCTTATAATCAAGTATTAACGATGCACGGTACAACAATGATTTTCCTCGCAGCTATGCCACTCGTGTTTGCATTTATGAACGCCGCTGTACCACTTCAAATTGGTGCACGTGATGTAGCGTTCCCGTTTTTGAATTCACTCGGATTTTGGTTATTTTTCTTTGGTGGAGTATTTTTAAATTTAAGTTGGTTTTTAGGTGGAGCACCTGATGCAGGCTGGACATCTTATGCATCTTTAGCTTTAGCCTCTAAAGGCCATGGTGTTGATTTTTATGTACTCGGCTTGCAAATCTCCGGTATTGGTACATTAATTGGAGGTATTAACTTCCTTGTAACCATTATTAATATGCGTGCGCCAGGAATGACGTATATGCGTATGCCGATGTTTACATGGACGACATTTGTAACATCTTCTCTAATATTATTCGCTTTTCCACCGTTAACTGTAGGATTAGGACTTTTAATGTTAGATCGTTTATTTGGAACAAGTTTCTTTAATCCAGCATTGGGCGGGAATACAATTATATGGGAGCATTTATTCTGGATTTTCGGTCATCCAGAAGTATACATTCTTATACTCCCAGCTTTCGGAATATTCTCAGAAATCTTCGCGACATTTTCGAAAAAACGATTATTTGGTTATTCGTCGATGGTGTTCGCGACAGTATTAATTGGATTCTTAGGATTTATGGTATGGGCGCATCATATGTTTACTGTTGGACTTGGTCCAGTTGCAAATGCTATTTTCTCAGTTGCAACAATGGCGATTGCAGTACCGACCGGTATTAAAATATTCAACTGGCTCTTTACGATGTGGGGAGGAAGTATTCGTTTTACGACACCGATGATGTGGGCAGTAGCTTTCATTCCATCATTCGTAATGGGTGGAGTTACAGGTGTTATGCTAGCATCTGCACCAGCGGATTATCAATTTCATGATAACTATTTCGTAGTAGCTCACTTTCATTATGTAATTGTCGGCGGTGTTGTATTTGGTTTACTTGCAGGAGCTCATTATTATTGGCCACTGATGTTTAATAAAGTATTGAATGAAACATTAGGAAAGATAACATTTTGGCTATTCTTTATCGGTTTCCATTTAACGTTCTTCATACAGCATTTCCTTGGTTTAATTGGTATGCCACGTCGTTACTACACATATCTTGAAGGCCAAGGGCTGGAAATGGGGAATATGATTAGTTCTATTGGAGCGGTATTTATGGCTCTTGGAACGATTGTTCTTCTATTCAATGTAATTAAAACGACAGTTTCAAAAGAAAAGGCTGGTCGTGATCCATGGGATGCACGTACATTAGAATGGACAATGCCAGCACCAACACCAGAATATAACTTTAAACAATTACCATTTGTTCGCGGGTTAGATCCGTTTTGGATTGAAAAACGTGAAGGGAATAAAGAGATGACAGCGGCGGAACCAATTGGTGATATTCATATGCCAAATCCATCGTTTTCACCATTTATCATTTCTTTAGGATTGTTTATAGCGGCATTCGGTGCAATGTATATGCAGGGTGGAAAAGATAAGTTTTGGTTATTAGTAGCAATTATCGGTTTAATCATTGCATTTGGTACAATGTTCCTACGTTCAGTAATCGATGATCATGGATATCATATTCATAAGGAAGATTTAGAAGATAAGGGGGGCAAGGCATAATGCATGTAGATGAAAAATTAACGAATGAAACATTTCCAGCAGAGCCTGAAAAAGCAACCCTTGAGGGAAAAAATAAGTTCGTCGGTTTTTGGTTATTTCTTGGAGGCGAAACAGTATTGTTCGCTTCCTTGTTTGGCACATATTTAGCGTTAAAGAATTCTACAAATGGTGGACCAACATCTCAAGAGATGTTCCAAATGCCACTCGTTTTCATTATGACGATGCTTTTATTAACGAGTAGCTTAACGAGCGTATATGCGATGTATCATATGAAAAACTTTAACTTTAAGAAAATGCAACTTTGGCTATTAGTAACAGTGTTGCTAGGTTTAGGGTTTTTAGCATTTGAGATATATGAGTTTTATCATTATACGCATGAATTTAAGCATACTATGAGAAGTAGTGCATTTGGTTCCGCGTTTTATGCTCTTGTTGGTACACATGGTCTCCACGTATTGTTTGGATTATGTTGGATTTTAACATTAATCTTTAGAAATGCGAAGAGAGGTCTAAATTTATACAATGCACCGAAGTTTTATGTTGCATCGATTTATTGGCACTTTATTGACGTAGTTTGGGTGTTTATTTTCACTGTAGTATATTTGATGGGAATGGTGGGATAAACAATGGCGATAAAGCAAATGAATAATCCTAAAGTTGATCTTGTTTATCGGAAGAGAAAAAGTGCGGAGGAAATGAAGCATCAAGTTATTACATTTGCATTAATGATTTTTTTAACATTAGTTGCATTTGCAGCAGTCGCATATCCGAAAACTTTTAGTCCGACTTTCTCAGTACCATTTATTTTACTATTAGCAGTGGTACAAGTAATTTTTCAATTGTATTATTTTATGCATATGAGTCATAAAGGACATGAAGCGGCAAGTTTCTTTCTTTATTCTGGTCTGTTGATCGGGTTAATTACAATTTTAGCTTTTATGACAATTGTGTGGATTTGAAAAGTGAAGAATAAGGGAGCTTGTGTCGTCACAGCTCCCTCTTCATGTTATGTGAAAGGATAACCTTAAGAAGGTAGGTGTGACAATGAGTAACTTGTGGATATTTGGTTTTCAAGCTCTATGGAGTCCAATCTTTTTACTATTTATGCTTTCGATCCTTATCGGGTACTTTTTAATTATTGGGCCATATAGAATGCGATTTGAACATGCGAAAAAGGTAAGTAAGAAGCAAGTTTTTTATTTTACGACCGGGATTGTTCTTTTGTATTTTGTAAAGGGAGGGCCTATTGATTTAATTGGTCATATTATATTTAGTGCACATATGTTTGAAATGGCAGTTATGTATATTGCAGTTCCACCGTTATTGTTGCTTGGTATACCAGTTTGGTTATATCGTTATATTACTTCTTTTAAGTTCGTTCAAATTATATTGAAGATATTTGCTAAGCCACTTATTGCATTGTTTGTATTTAATGGCCTGTTTTCTTTTTATCATTTACCAGTTGTTTTTGATACAGTAAAACAAAGTCAAATTGCTCATCCTATTTGTCTCGCTATATTGTTCTTTACGGCAATCATGATGTGGTGGCCGATGCTAAATCCATTACCAGAATATCAAACGTTAAGTGATATAAAGAAACTGGGTTATATGTTTGCTAACGGTATATTATTAACGCCAGCTTGCGCGTTAATCATTTTTGCGACGGCGCCATTATTTGCAACGTATACGGATCCGGCTGCTTGGATGAAGGCGATGGAACTATGTGTACCAGCGGGAACTTTATCTGATTTAAATATAACTGGACCAGAATTTTTACACTGGATGCCAGTCGTACAAGATCAACAAACAGGTGGCATCATTATGAAAATTGTCCAGGAAATAGTGTACGGTACGATTATTGGTTATGTATTTTTTAGGTGGGCACGTAGAGAACGTGAAAAAGATAAAGAGCAGTTGCAACAATTACCGCCATATTTACAGACTAAGTAAAAAAGTGTATGGGTTTCCATACACTTTTTTAGTTTTAGTAAACTATAAAAAGATTGAATTTTCAATTTATTCATGTTAAGTTAGTGTAGGCATGTACTAAAAGTGGATATAAGATTTACTACTAGCTTTAATACGTAATGATTCCATGTGTAGTGCAAGTTTTTTAGAGAGTTACAAATTTATATTGTTATCTTTAATAAACAAGAACTATTTTAAGGGGGAATTTAAATGGGTAGTAGTGGAAGTATGGTAAAGCCAATTAGTGGTTTTTTAACAGCATTAATACAATATCCAGTACCGGTAGTAGAGTCACGTGCAGACATTGATAAACAAATTAAACAGATCATAAAAACAATTCATTCAACTAAATCAGGGTATCCTGGATTGGAATTGATAGTATTTCCAGAATATAGTACACAAGGGCTTAATACAAAAAAATGGACTACAGAAGAGTTTTTATGTACAGTTCCTGGGCCAGAAATAGACTTGTTTGCTGAGGCATGTAAAGAGTCTGAGGTATATGGTGTTTTTTCTATAATGGAAAGAAACCCTGATGGTGGAGAACCGTATAATACAGCAATAATTATTGATCCACAAGGTGAAATGATTTTGAAGTATCGTAAGCTAAATCCTTGGGTGCCAGTCGAACCTTGGAAAGCTGGAGATTTAGGCTTACCTGTTTGTGATGGACCTGGAGGAAGTAAATTAGCTGTTTGTATTTGTCATGATGGTATGTTTCCTGAAGTAGCTCGTGAAGCAGCTTATAAAGGTGCAAATGTCTTGATTCGTATTTCTGGATATAGCACACAAGTTAGTGAACAATGGATGTTAACTAATCGTTCGAATGCATGGCAAAACTTAATGTATACATTGTCAGTGAACTTAGCGGGTTATGATGGGGTATTTTATTACTTTGGTGAAGGACAAGTTTGTAATTTTGATGGGACTACTTTAGTGCAGGGACACCGAAATCCTTGGGAGATTGTTACTGCCGAAGTATATCCAGAGCTAGCAGATCAGGCTAGATTAGGATGGGGTCTCGAAAATAATATATATAATTTAGGTTCAAGGGGATATGTAGCGACTCCTGGAGGGGTGAAAGAAAACCCGTATACGTTTGTAAAAGATTTAGCTGAAGGTAAATATAAGGTTCCTTGGGAAGATGAGATTAAAGTAAAGGATGGAACTATTTATGGGTATCCAGTCAAAAAGACGATTCATTCTTAAGTAAGATAAATAGAAAAAGCGCATCAATATGATGCGCTTTTTCTATTTACTCAATGATTTGGAACTCTTTTAACTCTTTTTCGATATTTTGTAGGAGTTGTTCGCTTTTTTGAAGTACATTCGTTGGGAAAGTTTCACCATCACCATATTCAACGCCGTGAGGATAATAATGTTTTCCTAATAAGGGAGGAAGTAGCTTTATTTCAGCGTGTCTGCTACCAACATCACCTTCAACAGCCAAACCTTGTACGCGCAAATAATAAATATCATTTAATATTTCAAATTTATAATCGTATGTAACTCGTTCATAATCCCACTGTCCAGCAAGTACAAAATGGTTCTTTTCCATAATCTCTGTTAATAGTGTTAAATCAACGACTGCCCCATTAAATTTCGTATTTGTAAATTGCATATAATACCTCCTCTTTTCATGTTACATCATCATTTTTATAATAGTATGAATAATAAGAAAGTGCAATTCATATTGAGAGAAAAGGTAGAATCCAGACTTTTTTTGCGAAAATATGATATAGTGAAAAGAGTACGGTACACACAAAAAAGGAAAGAAAAGGATTTGTGTATATCTCAATTTTATGTTTTGTGCAGGAGGTATATCGATTGAAGAAATTATTGCGTATCGTAATGATTACATTTTTAATTTTAGCTGTTGATTTATACGGGAAATTACTCGTTTCACAATATATATTAACCCCATCTCAATCAAAGCAAGAAAATAAAATTGTGAAAAAGAAAAAACAAGTAAATGAAGACTCTTCCGATACTGTTTTAAATATGATTGGTGGGGACTCTGAAAATTTATTAGCAAAATGGGGCGAACCATCTCGAATAGAGCCATCTGCTTACGGATATGAATGGTGGGTATATAATCAAGATTTAACTAAGTATGTTCAATTTGGAGTTGCAGAACGAAAAGTTGTAACGGCGTATGTTGCTGGTGAGCAGGTTAAGGTGCCGCCTTATTATATAAATGAAAAGTATGAAGAAGTGTATAAAAAGAATCCACTCTCGCATGAGATTTCGTTAAAAAGAGGGAAAAATAGTTATCAATTTGAGTTATCTGACACGGAAGTGATGGAACAACCATTAATACCTGTAGAAGATGGCTGGGCACAATTATATTTTGATCATTTTACACATGAGCTTGTTGGTGTTCGTTATATGGATGATGAAACGTTATTACGCCAAAGACCGTATCAGCTTGTTTATTCGGGTGAATTACTAGCTGAACAACCATTGACTCCAGATAAAATGAAACAAATAGAGAATGGGAATATGCAACAAATTTTTGATTTAACAAATATTATTCGAAGTCGCCATAAGTTACCGCTGTTAGCTTGGGATCAACAAACAGCAGAGGTGGCTATAGGGCATAGTAAAGATATGAAGGATAATAATTACTTTTCACACGATTCACCTACACTAGGTACGTTAGGAGATCGTTTACAGCGCGGGAAAGTAGGGTTTCAACTTGCTGGTGAGAACATAGCGGCGCAACATAGTGATGGAATTGCGGCGGTGCAAGGTTGGTTAAATAGTGAAGGGCATAGAAAGAATGTATTAAATGAACAATTTACAGGATTAGGTGTTGGGGTATACGATAAGTTTTATACACAAAACTTTATTCGAAAATAAAGTGAAATTTTAAGTTGTGTAGGGGAAACCTCACGTTTAAGTACTTCGTATTCACTGAAGTGTAGGTCGGAATCTTACCGTATGCAAATAGCAGGATAAAAAGGTGCATGAATCGTCTAAAAATAGGCGAACCATGTGCCTTTTTTTTCTTACTATATAGTAGATATACATGAAGAGGTGAGGATTATGCCAACAACAAAAGGACCGTTACATCCATCGGTTCAACAGTTTAAAGAGTTTGTAAACCATCACCCTAAAATGGTTCATGAGGTTAGAAGTGGTCACAAAACTTGGCAACAGTTTTATGAAGAATGGTACTTACTTGGTGAAGAAGATCCGATATGGGCAACTTTTAGGCCTGATGGAGCGCCAGCTTTTTCTTCGGTAAAAGAAAATAAACAAGAAAAAGAAAAAGAAAAAGATAATCGAACTGAAGAGGAAAAAACTGCTGATGTGATGGGACAAATGCTTTCTTTCTTTAAAAAGCTAGATATGGAACAGATGCAACACCATTTAGCTAATGTGACGAGTGCTATTGGTAGTGTGCAACAAGTTTTTCAACAATTTCAAGGGAAGCCCGCGCGGCAAGAAGAAAGTACTTCCGAAAATAATCCATTTTTCTTTCAGAAGGATTAGGGGGAAAGCGGATGAGAGCAGAAATTATGGAGTTTATAAAGGCTGATGAGGATTTATCTCGCTATATTAGGGAACAACCGTACTGGTATAGAAAACTAACGCGAAACCCTGAAGAAAAAGAGGCATTTGAGTTAGCGGCTATGCAGCATTTCAAAAAAACGATACCAGATAAAGTTGAGAAATTTCAAAACCAATTGGCAGTTGCCTCCATTATGATCGATATGTTTCAGTATATGAAGCAGCAAAATACAACATAATTGGAAGGGAAAACTATGTCCGTCATGCAGAACTTTTGATACAATAGAAGCGGATTATTTAAAAAGGAGTTGCAGCATGAGCATGACGGAAATTTGTTTAGTACGACATGGACAAACTGATTGGAATTTTCAAGAGATTATTCAGGGACGTGAAGATATTCCACTTAATGAAGTGGGAAAGAAGCAAGCAAGTCAAAGTGCAGTTGCTTTGCAAGCGGAAGCATGGGATGTAATTATAAGTAGCCCATTAATTAGAGCGCACGAAACAGCTAAGGAAATTGCAGGGGCTGCAGGATTGCAATCGATTTTATTAGATGAGCGATTTGTTGAACGTAATTTTGGTGAAGCTTCTGGGAAGCCGGTTGCGACTGTTAGGGAGCTAATTGCAGAAGGTAAAGTAGAAGGTATGGAGCAAGATGAAGAGATTGTAACTCGTTGCTTTGCTGCTATAAAAGATGTTGCAGAAACCCATTCTGGCAAACGTATTATCATTGTAGCTCATTCACATGCGATAAAAGCAATTTTACATGCAATTGCACCGGAAGATATTTCGTTTAAGACACCATTAAAAAATGCATGTATTAGTTATGTGAAAGAAAATAGTGGGAAATGGGATGTTCTGAAATATAATATTGCGGAACATATTAATGTATAAGTATGTGCTGGGATTATACGGAAAATAGTTAGAGTGATATCTTTCTGTTTAGTGAGACACTTCAATTAGTAGTTCTATTCTAAATGTGGTATGATGAATACTCGGAGGTGTCTCTCATGATTGTAGCGACGCTGGAAAGCGTATTGATATTAGATAAGGCAGAGCAGCTTGCAAAAGCGATTATCTGTTCAGATATAGCAGAAGACTATCGTAAGTGTTATAAAGAATTGCATGAAGATATGGAAGTTCAGACGTTAATTCAGCAATTTACAGCGATGAAAGAACGATATGAAGAAGTGCAACGTTTCGGTAAATACCATCCTGATTATACTTTCGTTTCGACGAAAATGAGGGAGTTAAAGCGTTCTGTAGACTTACATGATAAGGTTGCAGCTTTTAAACGAGTAGAAACAGCTTTGCAAAAGTTGTTAGATGAAGTTAGTGTAGCAATCGGTTCTGAGGTATCTTCTTCCATTAAAGTTCCAACAGGAAATCCATTTTTTGATGCTGGTGGCTGTGGTGGCGGTTGTGGTACCGGCGGAGGTTGTGGCTGTAAAACGGGGTAAATTACCCCGTTTTTTAGAAGATAGAAGAAAACGTATACAGAGTTTGTCCTGTAATGTCATAAATTTCTGATTGGTTTTCATAAAATATAAAATATATGTTTTTAAAAGGAGAAGATGGAGAAGATTATGTTCGGGCAACGACAAAGTATGATTGTTTATTTACATTCATTGAAACATGCCAAGATTTTAAGGAAATATGGTAACATACATTACATATCAAAACGCTTAAAATACGCAGTAGTATATTGTGATATGGAACAAATTGAGCATATGATGCAAAAGTTGAACAAACTTCCTTTTGTGAAGAAGATAGAACAGTCGTACCGCCCGTATTTAAAAACGGAATTTGAAAATTCACGTCCTGATCGGGCAAAAGAATACGATTATAGTTAATAGAAAAAATCCCCTGCTAATTTTAGTAGGGGATTTTTTTACTTGAAATAACACTTTATTTCATTGGAGGAATGAAATTATTCATTCGTAAAATACCAATTAAATGATTGAAAAACAGTTCTTTTTCTGGGAAAGTTGTGGATGGTTTTACCGTAAAGGTAGTCACTTTTCTTCCTAGTTGTTCTGCCGTTTCTTCAAATAAAATGCCGCGTTTACTTTTTTTATTTTCAAGTACAGGAATGCCTTCACGACATATGTATAATGGTTGGAAATCACCAGTAGTAGTTGGTTTTAATATTACAACAAGTGAGCACACTTTTTTTTCATTTTTAATCGTTTCAAATTGTAACATATGTGTTATACGTTCTTGATTTGCTTTGGCAATTTCAAGTAATTCATATAAATCAGAGTAGCCTTCTCCGAGTTCTATAAAGCGTTGAATCATATTTTTTCCTCCTCTTTCTTTTACTTACTGTACCATCTCACTTTTTAAATGAAAAGTAGACAAAGAAAAAAAACCCTGCAAAGCAGGGCCCTTCTTATACTAGCATGTACTAGTAAGAAGGCAAAGGGAGAGGAGAAACCGGAGGAAGAACTTATGGGGAAACGTAAGTCTTCTCCGCGGTTGGCAACAACATCGAAGGTGATGTTGTTATAATTATTTATGTCCAATCTAAATGAAGATATACATCATGAAATTAAATTTTATGTTTGGCTTTTTATTTTTCTTTTTTTTATTTTATGATAGGATAAAAAAGATAAAGTGAAACGAATATACATAATGGGTTCGTGTTAGCGCATGGTGAGATGAATACATAAAAATGCAGAGCGATTATTTTAAGCCAAAGTTCTCCTATTGTTCGTTGAGAAATGAATGGAAAATTTCATGGAATAGTATAGTTTGGTAGCGGTTACCGAATGGAGAAAGGTTTTCTATAATTGCTCGATAGATTGAAATAAAGGTAGTGACAACAGATGAGAGTAGTTTCAGGAAAATGTAAAGGGCATCCACTAAAAGCGGTGCCAGGTAATACAACACGTCCAACGACAGATAAAGTAAAAGAATCAATCTTTAATATGATAGGTCCTTATTTTGATGGTGGTATCGCTCTTGATTTATTTGGCGGTAGTGGTGGTCTTGGAATCGAGGCTATAAGTAGAGGGATTGATAAAGCAATTTTTGTTGATCGAGATAATAAAGCGATAAAAGTAATCCATCAAAATTTAGAAAGTTGTCGAATACAGGAACAAGCTGAAGTATATCGAAATGATGCAGAACGTGCGGTAAAGGCTCTTATAAAACGTGAAATATCATTCGATCTTATATTAATTGATCCTCCATATAAAGATCAAAAAATTGTATCTTTAATTAGTGTGATGGATCAACATGGATTGCTACATAGAGATGGATTAATTATGTCAGAGCATGGTAATGATGTGGTTTTACCTGATTCTATAGGGGGTCTTGTAAAAGTAAGAGCTGAAAATTATGGGATTACAGCAATATCGATTTATAAGTATGAAGGTGAGGGGACGGAATGACTAGTATAGCTATTTCTTCGGGAAGTTTTGATCCAATTACCCTTGGGCATCTGGATATTATTAAAAGGGGAGCAAAAGTATTTGATGAGGTATACGTAGTAGTTTTAAACAACTCGTCAAAAAAACCGTTCTTTTCAGTTGAAGAGCGCTTAGATTTAATTCGAGAAGCAACAAAGGATATCCCGAATGTAAAAGTAGATTCACATAGTGGACTACTAGTGGAGTATGCGAAAATGCGTAATGCAAACGCGATTTTGCGTGGGTTACGAGCGGTTTCTGATTTTGAATATGAGATGCAAATTACTTCTATGAATCGAAAATTAGATGAAAATATTGAAACCTTTTTTATTATGACAAATAACCAATATTCATTTTTAAGCTCGAGCATTGTAAAAGAAGTTGCGAGATATGGAGGAAGCGTAGTAGATCTTGTACCTCCTGTTGTAGAACGTGCTTTAAAAGAAAAGTTTCAAACCCCGTTAAAGTGAACGGGGTTTTTCTTTGTTGCTACGAAAAAATAATAAGATAACATATACATATAAACAAAATAAAGTAAAGATCGGTCCATAGTGTACAAAAGATGTCCAAATTTCTTGCAGTATAGAAGAATGATTCGATAAAAATACGGGGATATCTTTTTGCATAGGTGAAAAAGAGCTTACTTTTTCATAAAATGGTTTCCAAAATATAAAAGTAAAAATAGGAGCCAGAATACTTTGGATAATTCGTGCGAAAAAATAGGGCTTAAATCGGATGTCTGTTTCAGCTAATATGCTAGCAACTTGTGCCTGAATAGAAAGGCCGCTAAACGCTAAAATAAAGCTTGTTACCATAGCTTGCTGCAGGAGGGGTGTTTCATTTATTTGACTAATCATTTGGCTACCGAGTGTCATTTCAAAAATGCCTGATAAGATTGGAATACTAAATTCTGTAGTTAGTTGGAAGAATGATAAAATATGTTGCATAATAAAAGAAAGTGCTGCTGTAATATGAAATACAGTAATCATTTTATTTAAAACAGAGAATAAAATAATAAATCCACCAATCATAAGTAACGTTTGAATAGAAGAAACGATAGCGTCCCCAAGTAATTTTCCTAATGGTCTTTTTTCTTGCATGCGCGTCTCGTGTAGGACTGAAAAAGGGTTTTGAAAAGGACGTTTTTTAGTAGGATGTTGATCCTTCGTGGAAATATTGTTATTGCCGTAAAAACGCATCAATAACCCGACGGCAAAGTTACTTAAATAATGTGCAGCAGCTAATACGATTCCTAATTTCGGATTATTGAAAAAACCGATAGAAACAGCTCCAAAAATAAAAAGTGGATTAGATGAGTTTGTAAAAGATACGAGGCGTTCTGCTTCGATTTGTGTTAGCTGATTACTTTTACGTAGTCTAGCGCTTAATTTGGCGCCAGCAGGGAATCCAGAAGCCATTCCCATTGCCCAAACAAATCCGCCTATCCCTGGAACGCGAAAAAGTGGTCGCATGAGTGGTTCTAATATAACACCTATAAATTTTACAACACCAATACTAATTAGAAGTTCCGCAATGATGAAAAACGGTAAAAGTGAAGGGAATACAACTTCCCACCATATATTTAACCCTCGAATGGAAGCTTGCAAAGCAGCTTGGGGGTGAAGTACAAGAGAAAAGGTTAAAAATAGTGTTGATAGGGTAAGAAAAGCCGTTTTCCATTTTTCATACATGTAAGTGAATCCCCCTTTGTCCCAAAAAACGTTCATTTCAGTATACGTGGATACGTAGTGCATTTAGACCATAAGTATGAAAAAGGAATGAAAAAAATTAAAGGGTGAGAAAAATGAAAGAACCGAAAATTGGTTTAGCTCTTGGATCTGGGGGCGCAAAAGGGTTTGCGCATATTGGTGTTATAAAAGTTTTAAGAGAAAATGGTATACCGATTCATATGATTGCAGGAAGTAGTATGGGGGCTTTAGTAGGTACGTTTTATGCAGCTAGCTCAAACGTTGAAAGGTTGTATAAACTGGCAAATGTTTTTAAGAGGAAATATTATTTAGATTTTACAGTTCCAAAAATGGGATTTATTGCTGGAAAACGTGTCAAAGATATGATTAAAATGTTTACATATAATAAAAATTTAGAAGAGTTAGATATCCCGACGGCTGTTGTGGCTACTGACATCTTGAAGGGGGAAAAAGTAGTTTTTACAAGTGGTCCTGTTGCAGAGGCTGTGAGAGCTAGCATATCTGTACCTGGAGTGTTTGTACCAGAAAAGATAGATGGACGATTATTGGTGGATGGCGGAGTAATTGATCGCATTCCAGTATCGGTTGTGAAAGAGTTAGGTGCCGATATTGTTATTGCTGTTGATGTATCGCCGATTAAAGTGAATGGAGAGGTTACGTCTATTTATGATGTAATTATGCAGAGTATTGAAATTATGCAACATGAGCTGGTGATGAATCGACAAATTGCATCGGATTTAATGATGCGACCAGCTGTAGAACAATTTAGTTCACGTGCTTTTACAAACATTGAAGACATTATTCGAGTTGGAGAAGTAGAGGCGGAAAAACATGTTGCAAATATTTATTTATTAATTGAGCAGTGGAAGGAGAAACATAATGTTTAAGCGTTTTCGGTTTATATATGCAATTTTAATAGGGGTTATATTGGCGATGTTACTTGTTTACGTACGTTTACCGTATTATGTAACAAAACCAGGAATGGCGGCTAAATTAGAGCCTTACGTTCAAGTTGAGGGTGGAACGAAAGAATCCGGTGATTTTATGCTTGTTACGGTTTCAATGGGACCAGCAAATGTGGTGAATTTAATAGCGGCACAGTTTAATAAATATACACATATTTCGAAAGCGGAAGAAATATTGCAAAAAGGTGAGAGTGATGAAGAATATCAATTTCGCCAAAATTATGCGATGAAAGATTCGCAAAATGCAGCAATCTATAATGCGTATAAACGTGCAAACCGTACTGTTTCTTTTGAAAATAAAGGTGTATTGGTTGCAGGAGTAGCGAAAGGGATGCCGTCAGAAGGAAAGCTTAAGCTTGGAGATGTCATCATAGCTGTCGACGGAAAAACATTTGAAAAGACGGAGCAATTTATTGAATATATGACAGGGAAAAAAGAAGGGGAAGCAGTAAATATTGAGTACAAGAGAAATGGAAAACAGTTAAAAGAAAATTTAAATGTAAAGACCATTCCGAATGGAAATGGGCGTGTTGGTATAGGGGTTTCTATCGTTACTGAAAGAGAATTAATGGTAGATCCGAAAGTGAAAATTGATTCTCATGAAATAGGCGGACCATCGGCAGGCCTAATGTTTACATTAGAAATATATAATCAACTTGTGGAAGATGATTTAACAAGAGGGCATGAAATAGCTGGAACAGGGACGATAAATGAAAAGGGAGAAATTGGTCCGATTGGTGGTATTCAGCAAAAAGTGGTTGCTGCAAGTGATGCTGGTGCTGAAGTGTTCTTTGCGCCAAATGAAAAAGGTGCGGAGAAATCGAATTATAAAGATGCGCTTGAGGCTGCGAAAGATATTAAAACAAAAATGAAAGTTGTACCAGTTGATACGCTGGATGATGCATTGCTGTATTTGGAAAAAATGGGCGAGAAAAAATAAACCTCTCTGAAAAAGAGAGGTTTTTTATAGAAATTTTGCAGTTGTTTCATCATAACGAATTGGATGGTGTGTTGCATCTTGTTTTAGTAGTTGTGTTCGTAATGGTTCTTGCATGATGGAGAAATATACAGAATTGGCTTTTCGCTCTATATGTAAAGTAGGATGGTCAAATGTTTTTGTATGGGTAAGGATGGGAAGTTCTATTTTTTTCTTGTTTTTTGAAAGGTAAGTTTGTCCTTTTTGTGACATGCCTAGTAGACGAATGTACGGTGCATGCTGCTCTATATTTGCGCTATGTATTTCTTGTTTTGTTGTATTTGTTAAAATGTGTGTACAAGCTCTTTGTAATCTAGTCCATGTATAACGCTTCGTTTTTAATGCTTCCATGAATGAATGGAAGGAGGAACTGTTTTGTATTTTTGATAAAATACGATGCTCTAAACCTTCTTCTATTTCATATATATGTCGTAAGTCTTCTGGAGACATCGTCATGAGTTTGTATTTGAAAAATGAAAAGTATTGTTCCCAATTATGTAATATCCCGTAGTTTTGTTTGTAACTTGCTAAAAGAGAAGCAGTCGCTTTTGGGATAAAAGGCTCAATTTCTGTAAAAGAACTATTTTCGCTAAAAAGTTTTTTACGAATACTAGTTGCGCTTGCAATATGTTGGTCGCTAAATGTTTCATCATGATAATGAGATGCGAATCTTTTTATCGTTTGTGCTTGCATAGAACTATTTTGTAAGAAAATTGATTTCATGTATTGGAATCCTAATATGTTATTCGGTTGTGACATGTCTATGTTTTTTTCGGATGGTAAAATGTGTAGGAAGGCTTCAGATGTAGCTTTTGCGTAACTGTTACCTGCATTCATAAATTGCTTTACAAGACGATTAAAAGTATCTTCTTCATTTTTTTGCACAGAGATGGTGTTATGAAAATTTTCAATCTGCCCATCTTCACTACCGAAACAAATTTCAGAAACACGCAGGGCGTTTAAAATAGAAATAGCGCCATTTGCAAAGGTTTCAGCCTTTTGTGTTGAGAAGGCGTATGGAAGCTCTACAACAAGGTCTACACCGCATGATAAGGCCATTTTGGTACGATACCATTTGGATATGAGTGCTGGCTCACCACGCTGTAAAAAAGGGCCACTCATAACAGCGATTGTAATATCGGCGTGTGTTAACTTTTTTGTTTGTTGCACATGATAATCATGACCGTTATGAAAAGGGTTATATTCAACAACAATACCACTGGCTTTTATGGTAATCTCTCCTTTCGATGTAGCATCTTTTTCAAAAACGTGATACTCTATATATTATTTACTATGATGACTTCATTATAGTGTAAAGAAAAAACATTGACAAATATAAAATGGCTAGCTATAATTTTGTTTGTTGCCTTGAGGTGATATGATATGAAATGGTCCATCCATCAATTGAATAAATTGAGAAATAAAGGATTGACATTGGATGAGATGGTAGATGTAAGTGAGCTACAAGAGGTCGAGAAAGATATTCGTGAAATTAATCCTGCTCATGTAACAGGAAGAGTTGATTTTGGCTCCGGTAAGTTTACGTTCCATCTACATATAACTGGAAGCATGGTTTTACCATGTTCTCGCTCTTTAGTAGATGTGACATTACCATTTGACATTAAAACAACTGAGGTGTTCCAAACTTCACAAGAAGAATTTGAAACTGAAGCTGAAATTCATTGTTTAGAAGGAGAAGTACTTGACTTACTGCCCGTAATCAAGGAAAATATACTTTTGGAGATTCCAATGCAAATTTTCAGTGATGATGTTTCTGGTGGAGCACCGATGCAAGGTCAAGACTGGCAAGTGATTTCGGAAGAAAACAAAGAAAAGACTGTTGATCCACGATTAGCAGGACTTGCAAAGTTTTTTGACAAATAATCGGAAGACTGGTTTAGGCCTTCATATGAAAATAACTATTTCTTTTAAGGAGGTGGGAAGAATGGCTGTACCTTTTAGAAGAACTTCTAAAACAGTAAAAAGAAAGCGTCGTACGCATTTCAAATTATCAGTACCTGGTATGGTAGAGTGCCCAAGCTGTGGTGAAGCGAAATTAGCTCACCGTGTATGTAAAGCATGCGGTACTTACAAAGGTAAAGAAGTAATCAGCAAGTAATTGCGGGAAAATAAACGTAGAAGATATCTTCTGCGTTTATTTTTTTGTCTTATTCTTTATTTGTTGTATTCTATCTTTTCTAGTAACTGCATATGCTTAATAAAAAATGCATAGGGAGGACTAGAGAGATGGCGACAACAAGACAAGATGCTTGGACTGATGATGAAGATTTGCTTCTGGCAGAAGTAGTACTCCGGCATATTCGAGAAGGTGGAACGCAATTATCTGCCTTTAAAGAAGTGGGAAGACATTTATCTCGTACACCAGCAGCATGTGGCTTTAGATGGAATTCTTACGTTAGAAAGCAATACAAAGAACGTATTGAAGAAGCGAAGCAACTACGTAAAGTAGAAAATTATGAAGTAAAAGAGACAAAGGTAGTAGAGCCTACGTCAATTACATTGAATGATGTTATTGATTTCTTGCAAAATTATAAAGATGAAAACTCTTTAATGGTGTTGCAACAGCAAATTGAATCGTTACAAACAGAGAGAGAGAGTCTTTTGGAGCGATTATCAGTATATGAGGAAGAGTATAGAACATTGCTTGATTATATCGATCAAAAAAGAAGTGTAATGGTAGCGGAAAGAAATAGCGCTCGTTCAAATGGGAAATTAGAAAAGTTAAAGAAATAAAAAAACAGCTGCTATGTAGCTGTTTTTTTATTTCTTATGCAGACTCTTCGTTTGTAACCGTATTCAAATTTGTTTCTGGGTTCCAAACATAAAAATCACCATCAGGTACTGATACAGGCTGGAAATTTAATTTATCCCAAAAACCAGCTGAATGGATACGTGCGATCGTTTTAATTGGGAACTGTAGCCCCTTCGCATAATTTACAAGCATTTCTCCGAATCCTTGTTTTTGGAAAGTTGGTAACACTTCAAGTTTATAGAGTTCTAGGTAAGTACCTGTAATTTCGAATGGTTCTCCGCCGTTCCTTTTCATATATAGACTCATACGTGCAATTAGTGATCCGCCATAATAAATACCGTAAAATGGAGATTCACTATCGTTTTCAATAATGTTTGCCTGTAATTCTTCTAACATGGATAGTTCTTGAGCTCCGCAACCTTTAAATTTTTTAAATTCGTCTAATGTTTTATAATTGATGAGCAAGCGCTCAACTTTTGGGAATCCCATAACATCACATCCTTTTCTTGTCTCGTTGAATGCAGAAAAGTAAAAATATTTACAATAATATTATAACTCATTTTTTTATTTTTATGAAGAAGATAGTATATTTCTTTTATTATTTTTTTGAGGATTTGCTAAACTAAGAGTAGAAACATATTAATAGGTAGTATATACATATTGAAAGTAGAGGTTGCATTTGTTTGTTAAAGAGTAATGAAATTGTAAACTATGTTCATGGAATTGAGAAAGGTAAAGTGAAACTGTAATCAGTGGGATTTGTTCACCTTTAGTTAATTATGATTCCGCACCAATCAGGCGTTTGCGGGATAAAAAGGGGGAGGGAAAAGGGACTTGTGTAACGTATTTATATGAGTTCCTTGTGTGAAAATGAAAATCGGAGTTGTGGGACCAGGAGCTATCGGTCTGTTATATGCATTTTATTTACAAAAAAGTAATCAAGATGTTACGTTGTTTACAAGGACAGCTAAACAGGCTGAGGAATTGAATAGAACGGGTGTAACTTGTATGAGGGAGGAAAAACGTGAAACCGTATTCCCACCTGCTTTACCAATAGAAAGTATGCTAGACCAGAAGCTAGACTATATATTTATTGCTGTTAAGCAATATCATATAACTGACATACTACCTTTTGTGCGAGGGGAATCCTCATTAATCTTTTTGCAAAACGGAATGTCGCACCTTCATGCTATGCAGCAAATAAGGAATGAAAATATTGCGGTTGGGATTGTAGAGCATGGTGCAAAAAAAGAAGAAAGACATATCGTTTATCATACGGGGATAGGTGTAACGAAGTTTGGAATCGTGCACGGCCAGTCTATACATTTTGAAAAAATATTTAATTGCTTTCCATTTCCTCATTTTCCGATTCAAATAGAAGATGATTGGAAGGATGTCATGCACAAAAAATTAGTAGTTAATGTATGTATCAATCCATTGACAGCATTATTACAAGTCCAGAACGGAGAGTTGATTACGAACCCGTTTTTTTATCGATTGATGGAGCAAGTTTTTCAGGAAGTCGTTTTTCTTGTTAAAGAAGAAAAAGAAATGGTATGGAAAATGGTACGTCACGTATGTGAAAGAACGTCTCGTAATACATCATCTATGCTGGCAGATGTAAGGGCAAATAGACAAACGGAAATCGGTGCGATTGTTGGATATGTATTAGAAGAAGCTAAGAAACAGCAACGATCTGTTCCGACACTGCAATTTTTGTTCGATGCAATAAAAGGATTAGAAGTAAAAGAATAAGTGTAATTCTTTGCTTTTACGTGCAACATTGACTACAATGTGGATTGGTGAGAGAACAGGATACGAAAGGAAGAATTATATGGAGATAAAAGAAATCTCTGTTCCGCAACAAGGTGTTGTAGCGGACTATATGAACGGTAAAAAAGAGATACAGTCGTGTTTTGACTATATGTTAACAGAAGATGCTTTTAAACAGCGTGTACATGATTTGCGTGAGAGGGAGTTTTTCCGCCAAGGTTTAGTAGCGCATTTATTAGAATATAATACAAAATTACAAGCGGGAGAAGCTACGATTCAAAATGTAAAAGCGCTTGGAGATGAAAATACATATGTTGTTATAGCTGGACAACAAGCTGGGTTATTAACTGGACCACTTTATACAATTCATAAAATTATTTCAGTTTTACAGCTTGCGAGGGAAAAGGAAGAAAGTTTAGGTGTTAAAGTCGTTCCTGTTTTCTGGATTGCTGGTGAAGACCATGATATGGATGAAATTAATCATACTTTTGTAACGAAGAATAAAAAAATAAAAAAGACTATTTTTCATGACCGTAATCCGAAAGTGGCGAGTGCTTCAGAGTCCGAGCTTTCTTTGGAAGACTGTAGAAAGTGGATTGAAGAAATTTTCAAAACATACCCTGAAACGAATTTTACAAAGGATGTACTGCAATTTATTGATGATTCTTTGGGGAAATCGAATACGTATGTAGATTTCTTTGCCCATCTTATTATGAAAATGTTCGTTAATTCTGGTTTAATTCTTGTTGATTCGCATCATCCTGAATTAAGAAAATTAGAAGTGCCGTTTTTTAAGCAAATTATAGGTAAGTATAAAGAAGTGCAAGAGGGGCTTTATAACCAACAGGAAATAATTAAAGAATTAGGATATAAACCGATTATTGAAACAAAGTATAATGCAGTACATATATTCATGGAAATTGATAATGAGCGAGTATTACTTGAAGACGATCAAGGGAAGTTTGTAGGGAAGGATGGAGCGTATTCCTTTTCATATGAGGAATTGATGGAAGAGATGGAAAGAAGTCCGGAACGCTTTAGTAATAATGTTGTAACGCGCCCTCTTATGCAAGAGTATCTATTTCCTACGCTCGCGTTTATTGGAGGACCAGGGGAATTAGCTTACTGGAGTGAATTGCAACAAGTTTTCCATACGATTGGTTTCCAAATGCCGCCTGTCGTTCCGCGTATTACAATCACTTATGTAGAGAGGGATATAGCGACAGATTTATACGATTTGCAATTGCAAGACAGTGATCCTTTTTTAAATAACGTAGATAAGTTGCGTGAAAACTGGTTATCTAATCAAATAGAGGAACCGATAGATAATCGATTTGTAGAGGCGAAAAAAGAAATAATTGATATCCATACGTCATTACAACAGTTTGTGAAGAAAATAGATCCTGGATTAAGTGCGTTTGCAGGGAAAAATGAATTCAAAATTAATGAACAAATTGAACTGTTGGAAAGAATGTTGAAAAGAAATGTTGAGAAAAAACATGAAGTACAGCTAAATAAATTCCGTCGTATACAATTTGCACTTCGTCCATTAGGGGCGCCGCAAGAGCGTGTGTGGAATGTATGTTACTATTTAAATCAGTTTGGTTTGGATTTCGTTGATCGTGTAATGGAAAAATCGTTTTCTTGGGACGGAAAACATCATGTTATAAAACTATAGAATCTTGCTCTTAGGAGCAGGATTTTATTTTTGTCTTGTTGAATTTACTGTGAAGTGAAATTTTTCTGAATTATCAATTTTAAAAAAGTGAATATCGTAATTATGCAGGATACTTAAATATATGACAAAATAGCACAAAATGTAAACGTATTATCATCTTTTTCGACAGTTTTTTATTTAAATTCCCGCAAAAGATGATAAAATTTAGTATATAATAAAAGAAAATAGCGATTTGTATAGTATGCTGCCTTTGTAGGCAAGTTAAATGAGTCGTTCTTTCATAGTATTTCGTTCTCTAATCGTGAAATATGCGTTTGGAGGAGGAGATGCATTCAACATAATTAATTGGAAAAAGAGTAGGTGCAACAATGTTTAAACACGTAACAGTGCTTTTGAAGGAAACAGTAGACGGCTTAGATATAAAGCCAGGTGGTACATATGTAGATTGTACACTGGGGGGAGGAGGACATAGTTCTTATTTATTATCCCAATTAACTGAAGGTGGAAGATTAATCGCGTTTGATCAAGATGAGATAGCGATTCAAAATGCGAAAGAAAGATTCTCTTCATACGGTGAGCAGTTCATAACAGTAAAAAGTAATTTCCGTTATTTATCTGAAAAACTACAGGAATTAGGTATAACAGAAGTAGATGGTATTTTATTTGATTTAGGTGTTTCATCCCCACAATTAGATACACCAGAGCGTGGCTTTAGTTATCATCATGATGCACCGTTAGATATGCGGATGGATCAAGATGCCCCATTAACAGCATATGATGTTGTAAATAGCTGGTCATATGAGCAACTTGTAAGAATTTTCTTCCAGTATGGTGAAGAGAAATTTTCAAAACAAATAGTAAGGAAAATTGAAGCGTATCGTGAGAATAAAGCTATTGAAACGACAGGAGAATTAGTAGAACTAATTAAAGAGGGTATTCCAGCTCCTGCTCGTAGAACGGGTGGACACCCTGCGAAGCGAGTGTTCCAAGCAATCCGTATTGCGGTAAATGATGAATTGAAAGTATTTGAAGAAGCGTTGGAATCTGCAATTGAGATGGTCAAACCGGGCGGAAGAGTTAGTGTTATAACATTCCATTCTTTAGAAGACCGTATTTGTAAAACGACGTTTAAACGAAATAGCACAACGCCACAATTGCCACCAGGATTACCGATTATTCCTGATGAATTTAAGCCAAAATTAAAGCTTATTACGAGAAAACCGATTTTACCTTCTGATATAGAGTTAGAAGAAAATAATCGAGCGCGTTCTGCGAAATTGAGAATCGCTGAAAAACGATAAAAAGGGGAGAGAGGTATGAGTAACTTAGCTGTAAAGTACAAACAACAAGCGCAAGAAGAGATACAGATTCAAACGCCCCCACAGCAGATGGTTCAGCCAAAAGCTAAAGCGAAGATTACAAGAATCGAAAAACTGTTGTATGTAGCATTTATTGGCTTTTTATTGTATGCCTGTGTAGCGTTTATTGGAAATAAAGCAGGCCTTTATCAAGTTAATGTAGAAGCAGCGACGATAGAACAAAAAATTGTACAGAAGCAAAAAGAAAATCAAGAGTTACAGGCTGAAGTAGAGAAGTTAAGTCGCTATGAACGAATCGCTGAAGTTGCAAAAAAACACGGGCTAGAAATTAATGCGAATAATGTGAAGGGCCTCAAATAAGGCAATAGGTGTGAAGGGAAAATGAAGAGAAATATGACTAAATTTCATACCAATAAGGGAGCAGGGTATTTTATGATTTTATTCCTCCTGCTCTTTTTGCTATTATTAGCCCGATTTTTTTACATACAAGCAACAGGAACAGTGCATAATCAAGATTTGGATAAACTCGCTCAGCAAAAACATAGTAAAGCAGGAGTTCTCGAAGCAAATCGAGGAACGATTTATGACCAAAATGGTCATGTATTAGCGCAAGATGCAAACTCTTATAAACTTGTAGCGGAATTAAAAGGTGCGAAGCCGGTTGAGAATAAAGAGGACACTGCAAAGAAAATTGCAGGAGTACTTGGAAAAGGCGAAGAGGATATTTTAGCTGCGTTAAATAAAGATAAAAGTCAAGTGGAATTCGGGAAATTAGGTAAGGGCTTGACGAAAGAACAGAAAGATCAAATAGAAGCATTAAAATTGCCAGGTATATCTTTTATTACTGAAAATGCCAGAGTATATCCAAACGGTGATTTCGCATCTTATGTCGTAGGTCATGCGAGACCTGATGATAAGGGGATTGCTATAGGACAATTTGGTTTAGAAAAGAGTTTGGATAAGTATTTAGGAGCTTCTAACGGAGAAGTAGCTTATACAGGCGATCGTAGAGGCGTATCTCTTGACGGCGGAAAAGTGAATGTAAAGGCACCTAAAAATGGAGATAATGTATATTTAACGCTTGACCAGCGTATTCAAAGTTTTTTAGAAGACGCAATGAAAGAAGCGAGTAAACATTATGAACCAGAAAGCTTAATAGGGATTGTTGCGGATCCAAAAACAGGGAAAATATTAGGAATGTCTACTAAACCTAGTTATGATCCGAACCGAGAGGATATTAAATATTTTTATAATGACGCAATTGCAAATGCATTTGAACCTGGATCAACAATGAAAATTTTCACGCTAGCAGCAGCTATTAATGAAGGTGTGTACAAAGGACAAGATTATTATCAGTCTGGTACATATCAAGTCGGAAACCGAAAAATAAAAGATCATAACGGTGGCGCTGGATGGGGATCTATCACATTTGATGAAGGGGTAGAGCGCTCTTCCAACGTAGCGTTTGCAATTTTAGGGGATCAAAAACTTGGACCAGAACGATTCCGAAAATATATTCATAGTTTTGGATTAGATGAAAAAACGAAGATTGATTTACCTGGTGAAGGTTCAAATACAATTATATTCGATCAGCAAATACAGCAAGTAACAACAGCTTTTGGACAAGGTTCTACTGTAACACCAATGCAGCTTGTGCAAGCTGCAACTGCTATTGCAAATGACGGAAAAATGATGAAGCCTTATACAGTTGATAAAATTGTAAATCCAATAACAGGGGAAGTAAAATTAGAACATAAGCCAGAAGAAGTGGGAAAACCTGTTACAAAAGAAACAGCAGCGCAAGTAAGACAGTTATTAGAACGTGTTGTTACATCGCCGAAAGGAACAGGAACCGCTTATAAAGTCGATGGTTATTCAGTTGGTGGTAAAACAGGAACAGCCCAAATTCCGGATGGAAAAGGTGGCTATATGACAGGGAGAGAGAATTATATATTCTCGTTCTTAGGTATGGCACCTATGGATGATCCGCAACTTGTTGTATATGTAGCTGTTAAACAACCGAAATTGAAAGATGATGAGAGTGGCGCACAACCTTTAGCTGATATTTTTAAATATGTAACGAAGAATAGTTTAGAGTATTTAAAGATTAAGCCTAATGAAGTGAAAGATCCGAAGAAATATGTGAAAGAGCAGCAAACTGCTGTTCCAGATGTAACCGGAAAAACGATGGAAGAAGCGAAAAAAGCTATTGATAAAGCAAAACTTCGTCCAATCGTATTAGGTGAAGGGAAAGTACAGCAGCAAGTACCGAAAGCGACTGAACAAACATTGAAGGGTGACCGAGTCTTCTTAGTGGGAGATAAACCTACAATGCCAAATATACAAGGCTGGGCGCTTCGTGATGTTATGAATTTAGCAAAAACATTAAAGCTTAACCTAAAACCTACTGGTACCGGATACGTAACCGAACAAAGTGTGGCAGAAGGAACATTGTTACAACCTGGTACAGAGTTAGGTGTAACGCTTGTACCGCCACTTGAACCACAACAAGAAGCAGAAGAACAGTAATGGTAAAAGAGAAGAAGTTCTAATTAAATAAGTACAAGCATATATTGGAACAAGCTAGGCGTAAGGGAGGCTTGTTCCAATATGCGTGTATCAAATGTAACGGTTAGAAAACGACTTATTTTTATACTCATATCAGGTATACTTATTTTCACTATCATCGATATTCGTCTTGGATATGTGCAATTTTTTCTTGGCAATATGTTAACGGATCGTGCGAAGGATTCATGGAGTCGAAATATTACTTTTGAACCTGAACGTGGGAAAATTTTAGACCGGAATGGTGTGGAACTTGCTACGAATAAAAGTGCCCCAACTGTCTTTGTTGTACCGAGGCAAATTGAAAAACCAGCAGAGACTGCAGAGAAGTTAGCTGCAGTATTAGGTGTGGAAAAAGATGAGATTTATAAGAGAATTACAAAAAAAGAATCAATTGTAAGGTTAGATAAAGGCGGAAGGAAAATATCACATGATAAAGCGAAAGAGGTACGAGGATTAAGTTTGAAAGGTGTTTATATCGCAGAGGACTCTATCCGGTACTATCCATTTGGCAACTTTTTATCACACGTATTAGGGTTTGCAGGTAGTGATAACCAAGGTCTTATGGGACTGGAAAAATATTATGATAAAGAGCTAAATGGTGATGAAGGTCATGTGCGTTTTTTTGCAGATGCAAAAGGACAAAGGATGCCTAATGTTGGCGATGATTTCAAAAAACCAGAAGCTGGTTTGAATTTAGGTTTAACAATTGATGCACGTATTAATAGAATTATGGAAAGAGAAATGAATATTGCAGAGTCGACATATAATCCAGATGGTATGATTGCGATTGCAATGAATCCGAAAAATGGTGAAATTTTAGGTATGTCGAGTCGGCCGAGTTTTGATCCAGCAGATTTTCAAAGTGTTTCTCCAGAAGTGTATAATAGAAATTTACCAGTATGGAGTACGTATGAGCCTGGTTCAACATTTAAGATCATTACGTTAGCAGCAGCCTTGAATGAAAATTTAGTAGACTTAGAGAAAGATACGTTTTATGATGATGGAGCAGCTGAAGTGGGTGGAGCTAGATTGAAATGCTGGAAAGCGGGAGGCCATGGTAGCCAAACGTTTTTAGAAGTAGTTCAAAACTCATGTAACCCAGGATTTATTGAACTTGGTGATCGTCTTGGTAAAGACCGATTGTTTAAATACATTCGTAATTTTGGCTTTGGACAGAAAACCGGAATTGATTTGCAAGGTGAAGGTAGTGGGATTTTATTTAATTTAGATAAAGTCGGTCCAGTCGAGCAAGCAACTACTTCATTTGGTCAAGGAGTTTCTGTAACACCAATTCAACAAGTAGCAGCAGTAGCAGCGGCTGTAAATGGTGGGACATTGTATCAACCGTATATAGCTAAGGAATTTATTGATCCGAAAAATAATCAAATTGTAAGTAAAAAGACACCTGTGGAAAAAAGAAAAGTTATTTCCAAGGAAACTTCAGAAAAAGTTCGGTATGCATTAGAGAATGTTGTAGCAAAGGGATCTGGTAAAGGTGCTTTCATTGATGGGTATCGTGTAGGTGGAAAAACAGGTACGGCTCAAAAGGTGAAAGATGGTAAATATTTAGAGAATAATTATATAGTATCTTTTATCGGCTTTGCTCCAGCGGATGATCCGGAAATTGTTGTCTATGTTGCTGTTGATAATCCGAAAGGTGTAACGCAATTTGGTGGAGTAGTAGCAGCTCCAATTGTTGGGAATATTCTTCGGGATGCACTTCCTGTTATGGGAGTGAAACCGAGAAAAGAACAAGTTGAGAGAGAATATAAATGGGGCGATACACCAACTGTGGAAGTTCCGAATTTAATTGGTATGAAAAAGAAAGACTTACAGACACAACTCGTCGATTTGAAGCTTGATATAAGTGGAGACGGAGAGAAAGTAATTAAACAATCCCCAGAAGCAGGAGCTAAAGTGAAAGAAGGCTCAAAAATTAGAATTTACTTCGGGAATTAAAGGTAACCTAGTACGTTTTATGGTACAATTGGTGGAAGTGAGTTCTTTATAGAAGAGTTACTTAATTTGAGGCTGTAAGAGCCCCAATTATAAATAAGTCTATTTATTAGACACAGTAGCACTTACCTCCTATTTTACATATTTAGGAGGTAACGTGTTGCTTATTAAAAAAGAGATAAATACACAATGTAGAGAGGGTTTAGTGAAATGAAGTTGCATACACTTTTATCATGTTTGCATGATTTTCCAGTTGTTCCAAAAGAAAATCCAGAAATCACATCTATAGAAGCTGATTCACGTAAAGTGAAAGAGGGAAGCTTATTTGTATGTATGAAAGGATATACGGTTGATAGCCATGATTTTGCTAAGCAAGCAGCGGCACAAGGAGCGGCTGCTATTGTTGCGGAAAGACCAATTGATGTTGACGTTCCAGTTGTACTTGTGAAAAACACTTTTCGTTCGTTAGCGGTTTTAGCTGATTATTTTTATGGTCAACCAACACACAAGTTACATTTAATCGGAATTACAGGTACAAATGGAAAGACAACAACATCGCATATTATGGATGAGATTATGCGCGCACATGGTCATAAAACGGGGCTAATTGGAACGATTAATATGAAAATCGGTGATGAAACATTTGAGGTGAAAAATACAACACCAGATGCACTAACACTTCAACAGACATTTTTAAAAATGGTTGAGCACGGTGTAGATAGTACAGTAATGGAAGTTTCGTCACATGCTTTAGATCTTGGTCGTGTACACGGATGTGATTACGATGTAGCAGTGTTTACAAATTTAACACAAGATCATTTAGACTATCATAAAACGATGGAAGAATATAAACATGCAAAAGGGTTGCTATTTGCACAACTTGGCAATAGTTATAACCATGATCGTGAAAAGTACGCGGTACTGAATAACGATGATGCTGTAACTGCGGAATATATGAGAAGTACTGCGGCAACTGTTGTAACGTATGGAATTGATACAACAAGTGATATTATGGCCAAAGATATCGTTATGACGAGTGCTGGAACTACATTTACGCTTGTAACACCGTATGAAAGTGTAAATGTTACGATGAAATTGATTGGGAAATTTAATGTATATAACGTACTAGCGGCAACAGCGGCAGGACTTGTTTCTGGTGTAAGTTTAGAAACGGTTATTGATGTAATAAAGCAACTAGCTGGAGTTCCAGGACGTTTTGAAGTAGTTGATGGTGGACAAAATTATACAGTTATTGTTGATTATGCACATACACCAGATAGCTTAGAGAATGTATTAAAAACAGCAAAACAGTTTGCAAAAGGCGATGTATATTGCATCGTCGGTTGTGGTGGAGATAGAGATCGAACAAAGAGACCAATCATGGCAAGTGTTGCAACAAAATATGCAACTCATGCAATTTACACTTCAGATAATCCAAGAAGTGAAGAGCCAGGGGCTATTTTAGATGATATGGTGCAGGGTGCAAATGGGAATAATTATGAAGTAATTATTGATAGAAAAGAAGCGATATACCATGCAATTGCTAACGCGAAAGCTGAAGATATCATCATTATTGCTGGTAAGGGTCATGAAACGTATCAAATTATTGGTAAAGACGTTCATCATTTTGACGATCGTGAAGTCGCTAAAGAAGCAATTACAGAGCGTTTAAACAACGAAGAGTAACAACGTGAGAGGAGGACTACATGTGCTTGAGCAAGGTTTATTAGTAACGGCTGGGGTAGCATTCTTAATTTCTGTTGCCCTTTCGCCATTGTTTATACCATTTTTAAGGAAATTAAAGTTCGGACAGAGTATTCGTGATGAGGGACCAAAGTCACATCAAAAAAAATCAGGGACACCTACAATGGGTGGTATTGTCATATATGTATCTATGATGGTAACTTCACTTATTATGGCGATTAAGTTTAATCATTTAGGTGCAGAGGTTTCGTTATTATTATTAGTGACATTTGGCTACGGATTAATTGGATTTTTAGATGACTACATAAAGGTAGTTAAGAAGAGAAATCTTGGTTTAACATCAAAACAAAAATTAGTAGGTCAGCTTGTTATTGCTATTGCGTTCTTTTTAATTGGAAAAGGGCAAGCGCTCCACACATACATCATGATTCCGGGAACAGATGTTAAGTTTGAACTAGGTTGGGCGTATTTTGTACTTGTATTATTTATGCTTATTGGTGGATCAAATGCAGTTAACTTAACTGACGGTTTAGATGGTTTATTATCAGGAACAGCTGCTATTGCATTTGGAGCTTTTAGTATTATTGCAGTAGCGCAAGAGCAATTTGGAGTAGCGATATTCTGTATGGCAGTTGTAGGAGCTGTACTTGGATTTTTAGTATTCAATGCAAATCCAGCGAAAGTGTTTATGGGAGATACAGGTTCCTTAGCTTTAGGTGGAGCCATTGCAGCTGTAGCGATTTTATTAAAACAAGAATTACTACTTGTAATCATTGGTGGAGTATTCGTAATGGAAACTTTATCTGTTATTATTCAGGTCATTTCTTTTAAAACAACAGGAAAACGTGTCTTTAAAATGAGTCCTTTACACCATCATTATGAATTATGTGGTTGGTCAGAGTGGCGTGTTGTTGTGACATTTTGGTCTGTAGGATTTTTATTAGCTGTGTTAGGAATTTATATCGGGGTGTGGATGTAATTGAAAACTGTAACTGAATTTCAAAATAAAAATATTCTTGTATTAGGCATTGCAAAAAGTGGTTATGCAGCAGCTACGTTGTTACAAAAATTAGGGGCAAATGTTATTGTAAATGACGGAAAGCCTTTAGCAGATAATGTACTTGCTGCAGAATTACAAGCAAAAGGAATGGACGTTGTATGCGGTGGTCATCCTTTAGAATTGTTAGAGAGAAATATTTCTCTTGTAGTAAAAAATCCAGGAATCCCGTATTCTAATCCAATATTAGTTGCTGCGAAAGAAAAGCAAATCCCAATTGTTACGGAAGTTGAATTAGCATATCGTATTTCAGAAGCGCCATTTGTTGGGATTACGGGGTCTAACGGTAAAACGACGACGACAATGCTTGCATTTGAAATGCTAAAAGAAGGACAAAAGCATCCTATAATTGCAGGGAACATAGGAACTGTAGCGTGTGAAGTAGCACAGGGTGCAAAAGAAAATGAAGTTGTAGTTACAGAGCTTTCATCGTTCCAACTGATGGGAGTAGAATTGTTCCAACCTAAAATTGCTGCGTTTTTAAATTTATTTGAGGCCCACTTAGATTATCACGGGACGAAGAAGGAATATGGTTTAGCAAAAGCAAATATTTTTAAAAACCAAACAGAAAATGATTATAGTGTAATAAATGCAGATGATGCAGATGTGATGGCTTTATCTGCTTATAGTAAAGGGCAAAAAGTACTATTCTCGACAAAGAAAGAAATTGAAGATGGTGCGTGTATAAAAGAGAATGCTCTTTGTTTTAAAGGTGAAAAAGTTGTTGAAGTAGGCGATATCGTTTTACCTGGTCAACATAATTTAGAAAATATTTTAGCAGCGATGAGTATCGCAAAATTATTGGGTGTTTCTAATGAAGCGATTACGGTGGTATTAAAACGTTTTACAGGTGTAAAACATCGTTTAGAATATGTAACAACTATTAACAATCGTAAGGTTTATAATGACTCAAAAGCAACGAATATGTTAGCGACTGAGAAAGCTTTATCTGCGTTTACACAACCGATTGTGTTATTAGCAGGTGGGCTTGATCGTGGAAATGAATTCGATGATTTAATTCCATATTTCAAAAATGTAAAAGCAATTGTAACATTTGGACAAACAGCTCCAAAACTAGTAAGAGCTGCAGAAAAAGCGGGATTAGATACAATTGAAAGTGTCGATACTTTAGATGAAGCGGTAGTGAAAGCTTATGCTCATTCTACAGATGGCGATGTAATTCTTCTTTCTCCAGCATGTGCAAGCTGGGATCAATTTAAAACATTTGAAGAAAGAGGAGACATTTTTATACAAGCTGTGCATAAACTTATATAAAGTAAATCAAAACATCAGTAGGCTAACACCTACTGATGTTTTGTTACATAGGGCAAAAGTTTCTGCCTAAAGAGGTGGTGTTTATGGGTAATGAAGAAAACGCCTGATTTTATTCTCATCATCGTTACACTTGCGTTGTTAACAATCGGAATGGTTATGGTGTATAGTGCGAGTGCGGTTTGGGCCTCTTATAAAATGGGGGACTCATTCTTTTTTGCAAAAAGGCAATTGCTATTTGCAAGTATTGGTGTAGTGGCTATGTTTTTAATTATGAAAATTGATTATTGGGTGTGGCGTACGTATTCAAAAGTAATTTTGCTAGTTTGCTTCATTCTTCTTATTCTTGTTCTTATTCCTGGGGTAGGACTTGTTCGAGGAGGGGCGCGAAGTTGGATTGGAATCGGGGCATTTTCCATTCAACCGTCAGAATTTATGAAGTTTGCGATGATTATTTTCTTAGCAAAATTTTTAGCGGAACGACAAAAATTAATTACCTCTTTTAAACGTGGTTTACTACCAGCTCTTAGTTTTGTATTTCTTGCTTTTGGGATGATTATGTTACAGCCAGATCTTGGCACAGGAACCGTAATGGTTGGGACATGTATTATTATGATATTTATCTCGGGGGCAAGGGTCTTTCACTTTGCAATGTTTGGTTTGCTTGGTGTAGCAGGATTTGTAGGGCTAATTGCATCAGCACCGTATCGAATGAAACGTATTACATCATATTTAGATCCGTGGTCAGATCCGCTTGGAAGTGGATTTCAAATTATTCAATCGTTACTCGCAATTGGACCTGGTGGATTATTCGGGCTTGGACTTGGACAAAGTAGACAAAAGTTTCTTTATTTACCTGAACCGCAAACAGACTTTATATTTGCGATCTTATCGGAGGAATTAGGTTTTATTGGTGGTTCATTTGTGTTATTATTATTTAGTCTATTATTATGGCGTGGGATTCGTATAGCTTTAGGAGCGCCAGATTTATATGGTACGTTTTTAGCAGTAGGTATTGTGGCGATGATTGCGATTCAAGTAATGATTAATGTTGGTGTTGTAACAGGATTGATGCCTGTAACAGGTATTACTTTGCCGTTTTTAAGTTATGGTGGATCAAGTTTGACATTAATGTTAATGGCAGTAGGTGTATTATTAAATATAAGTCGCCATTCTCGCTACTAAACCCTGTTTTATAAGACAGGGTTTTTCGTATGTGCGCGAAGAAACATGATGTATATAGAAATAAATACGACTGAAATAAGAAAAGAGAAGCGGAGGAGTTAGTAGTGCGTGTATTAGTAAGTGGTGGGGGCACTGGAGGTCATATTTATCCGGCTCTTGCTCTAATAAGAGAAATAAAAAAATTAAATCCGGAAGCAAGGTTTTTATATATTGGTACGGAGAGTGGATTAGAGAGCACGATCGTTCCAAAAGCAGGCATACCGTTTCAATCTATTGTTATAAGTGGATTTAAGCGTAAAATATCGTTAGATAACGTGAAAACGGTGATGCGTTTCCTAAAGGGTGTACAAGATAGTAAACGATATATTCGTCGTTTTAATCCAGATATTGTGATTGGAACGGGTGGATATGTATGTGGACCAGTTGTATATGCTGCAGCAAAATTAGGTATTCCAACCATTGTACATGAACAAAATAGTGTACCTGGTGTAACGAATAAATTTTTAAGCCGCTATGTTGATAAAGTTGCGGTTTGTTTTGAAGCGGCTGCAGAACATTTTCCACAGTCAAAAGTGGTGATGACAGGAAATCCAAGAGCATCAGAAGTAATGGATCAGAATGGAATGAAAGGAAAACGTTCAGTAGGTTTATCTCTTCCTAAAAAATCGGTACTTATTTTTGGTGGAAGTCGTGGGGCTAGACCGATTAACGATGCTTTCGTAGAGGCAATTGAACAGTTTGGAAATAAAAGTTACGAAATATTGTATGTAACAGGTGAAGTTCATTATGACAAAGTGATGGAAGCAGTGAAGCAAAAAGGGAATCCGAATAATGTTATTATTAAACCTTTCATTCATAATATGCCAGAGGTACTTACAGGTGTAGATCTTGTTGTTTCAAGAGCGGGGGCAACAACACTTGCAGAATTAACCGCGTTAGGTAAGCCAAGTGTGTTAATACCGAGTCCTTACGTAACAAATAACCATCAGGAAAAGAATGCACGTTCCGTTGTCGATAAAGGAGCAGCAAAAATGTTGCTTGAAAAAGATTTAACAGCAGAAACGCTTATTCGTGATATTGATGAGATTTTATTGGATGCACAAACATTACAAAATATGAAGCTGGCTGCGGGGCAATTAGGTATTCCAGATGCAGCAAATAAGCTGTATGAAGTAATGAATAAGCTTGTAAAAAAATAACGTTAGGTGAACGCCCTGCATACTACTGTAATAAGGATACTTAGTATGGGGGAGATTGTTTATGGAGCAATTAGTAAATGAGCTTATAGAAGCAAATGTTGGTCGCGTGTTAGTGAATGAAGCGTTAGCGTGTTATACCACTATGAAAATAGGTGGACCAGCTGATATTTTAATTGTGCCAAAGCATGTTGCCAGTATTGAAAAAACGTTGCAGTTAGTAAAAAAATATAAAACAAAGTGGACTGTAATTGGTCGAGGTTCGAACCTTCTTGTATCTGATCTAGGTATAGAAGGTGTCGTTATTCGTTTAGGAGAAGGATTAGACCACTTAGAAGTCGAAAAACATAGAGTAAGAGTTGGTAGTGGGTATCCCCTTATTAAATTATCAACTTTACTTAGTCGTCAAGGGTTATCCGGCCTGGAATTTGCCAGTGGTATTCCAGGAAGTGTTGGTGGTGCAGTGTATATGAATGCAGGAGCACATAAATCGGATATATCAAACATATTATCAAAAGCTCTTATTTTGTTTGAAAACGGAACAATTGATTGGTTAACACATGAAGAAATGGAGTTTTCCTATCGTACTTCTGTATTGCAAACGAAACGTCCTGGTATTGTTTTGGAAGCTGAGTTTCAATTGCAGGTAGGGGAGCGTGAGGGAATCGTAAGCGTCATGCAAAAGAATAAAGACTACCGTCGTGAAACACAGCCGTGGAATCATCCTTGTGCAGGAAGCATATTTCGGAATCCAATCCCATACTTTGCAGGAGACTTAATAGAAAAGGCGGGGCTTCGTGGTTATCAAATAGGCGGAGCTCAAATTTCTGAAATGCATGGGAATTTTATTATTAACACTGGGGGAGCCAGTGCGCAAGATGTCTTATCTTTAATTGCATTAATAAAACAAACAATCGAGGATAAATTTGGCGTAGAAATGCATACAGAAGTAGAAATCATTGGAAGATAACGGTTATTCGTTCCGCTCATTATCATTTATGTTATAATAAGAAGATAAGAACGGCATGAGGAACATGCCGTTTTTTATGTTACGTAGGGGGATCGTACATGAAAAATAGTAAAGTGATTAAACTACAGGATCGTGTACCAAAGTTAAAAAATCAACAGAAGAAAAACAAGAAAAATGTTAATCATCGGTTGATTTTATACATATCAATTTTATTTTTATTAGTGCTCTTTTTAATTTATTTTCGGTCTCCGCTAAGCAATATCAAAAAGATAAGTGTGTTTGGAAATCATTATATGACAGATGAACAAGTGATGAAGGAATCAGGTGTGACGTATGATACAAGTTATTTCCGAGTGACAGCACATAAAGCAGAAGAAAACCTAACGAAACGAAAAGAAATTAAAGCAGTAAATGTAAAAAAACGTTTTCCAAATAAAATTGATGTTCATATTGAAGAATATTTAACGATTGGTTATATAAACAAAGATGGGAAATTACAACCGTTACTAGAGAACGGGAAAACACTTGATGTACTTCCGAACGGAAAACTTCCTGTTGCAGCACCAATTTTTGAACCTTTTAAAGAGGAAAAAATGAAGGAGTTAATTGCTGAGCTTGAAAAATTAACACCAACTATTTTAAGGTCTATTTCTGAAATTCGTTATTCACCGACGAATGCGAATGAAGATCATCTTACTTTATATATGAACGAAGGGTACGAAGTGAGCACTACGATTCAAAATTTCGCAAAGCGTATGGAAGCTTATCCGCTTATCTTAAAAACAATTGAGCCGGGTAAAAAGGTATTAATTGATTTAGAAGTAGGGGCATATACGAAAGAATTAGGAGCGGAAGAAAAAAAAGAATAGAACGATAGTTTTTACTACGTTCCTGTAGAAAAAACGAAACGAACGTTCTATTGAATGCATCTGAATTTACAAGAATGGTTCATTTGATGAAAAAGATGTAAAAATTCTTAGATTCATACTAGGATTGGTACAAGTTTCACTTTTCTATGAGTACATCTTAGTGTAGACTTATACTTGGCGGTAATCTTTACACTTGAAATAGAATTATTTCAAGATAAGCAGTTATTCACAGTTTACTGCGATATTCTTAAATGAATGTTAAATAAAAATAAGAAAAATATAGGGTTAAAAAAGGGAAACGTATAAAGACGTTGAATATTTTTCTTATAAATAGTAAAGTTGCGATTGTTGTTCCATATATTGAGTTGTATGGTATAAATAAAGAAGGAGGTGCCAAAGAATGAACAGCAATGAAATATATGTTAGTCTTGACATCGGTACATCCAATGTTAAAGTCATCATTGGTGAAATGGTTAATGACAGCTTAAACATTATTGGTGTTGGAAATGTAAAATCAAATGGTTTAAAGAAGGGATCGATAGTTGATATAGACGAGACTGTTCGATCAATTAAAAAAGCAATTGAACAAGCTGAGCGCATGGTGGGAATCCACATTGAGCAAGTTGTAGTAGGTGTCAATGCAAACCAGGTACAGCTACTTCCTTGTCACGGAGTAGTCGCTGTTTCAAATGAAGATCGTGAAATCGGGAATGAAGATGTCTTACGCGTTCTAGATGCAGCACAAGTTGTGTCAATTGCTCCAGAGCGTGAGTTTATTGATGTGGTACCTCGACAGTTCATCGTAGACGGTCTTGACGAGATTAACGATCCACGCGGGATGATCGGTGTAAGATTAGAAATGGAAGGTACACTTATAACAGGCTCGAGAACTTTACTACATAACCTACTTCGTTGTGTAGAAAAAGCAGGTCTTGAAATAGTTGATATTTGTCTTCAACCTTTAGCGGCTGCAACAGTTGCTATATCTTCAGATGAAAAAAATAGAGGAGTAGCCCTTGTTGATATGGGGGGAGGATCTACAACTTTATCTATTTTTAAAGATGGAGAGTTACAAGCGACGAGTGTATTACCGTTAGGTGGAGACCATATAACGAAGGATATTGCGATTGGGTTGAAAACTTCAACAGACAATGCAGATCAAATAAAGTTGAAATATGGACATGCTTTTTATGATACAGCATCTGAAGAAGAGATGTTTACGGTTCCTATTATGGGAAGCGATCAAACAGAACAATATTCTCAGTTGGAATTATCGGATATAATAGAGGCTCGTGTAGAGGAAATTTTAATGTTTGTTCAAGATGAAGTGCGTAAGTTAGGAGTAAAGCAAGTAGCTTCTGGCTATGTACTAACTGGTGGAATTGCTTCTATGCCGGGTGTTCTTGATCTTGCATATGATATTTTACATGAAAATGTTCGTATAGCGACTCCTGATTATATTGGTGTGCGTGAGCCCCAATATACAAGTGGAGTAGGATTAATTAAACATTCTTATCAAAAAGCTAAATTACGTGGAAAAAATGTGCAGGAAAAGCAAGAACATTTTGAACCAGTACCAGCACCAGCACCAACGCCGGTACAACAGCAACCTGCGAAACAAAAAACTCGTAATCAAAACAATAATAATCAAAATGATGAACGTATGATGTCAAAAGTAAAACGTGTATTCCGTTATTTATGGGATTAAAATTGGACACGAAAAATGAGGTTCTAGGGGGATTTCGACATGTTAGAGTTTGATACTACTCAAGATCAATTAGCGAATATAAAAGTTATCGGTGTCGGCGGTGGCGGAAACAATGCTGTAAACCGTATGATTGAACACGGTGTACAAGGTGTAGACTTTATCGCTGTGAATACTGATGCACAAGCATTAAATCTATCAAAAGCTGAAACAAAAATGCAAATTGGTGGAAAATTAACACGTGGACTTGGTGCAGGTGCAAACCCTGAAGTAGGGAAAAAAGCTGCAGAAGAAAGTAAAGAACAGATCCAAGAAGCACTTCGTGGTGCGGATATGGTCTTCGTAACTGCTGGTATGGGCGGCGGAACTGGAACTGGTGCAGCTCCAGTTGTTGCTCAAGTTGCAAAAGAATTAGGTGCATTAACAGTTGGTGTTGTGACACGTCCATTTACATTTGAAGGACGTAAACGTGCAACGCAAGCAGCATCTGGTATTGCGGCATTTAAAGAAAATGTAGATACACTTATTGTAATTCCAAACGATCGCTTATTAGAGATTGTTGATAAAAATACGCCGATGTTAGAAGCATTCCGTGAAGCAGATAACGTATTACGTCAAGGTGTTCAAGGTATTTCTGATTTAATTGCAACACCAGGTTTAATTAACTTAGACTTCGCAGACGTAAAGACAATTATGTCTAATAGAGGTTCTGCTTTAATGGGTATTGGTTCTGGTAATGGAGAAAATCGTGCTGCTGAAGCTGCGAAAAAAGCGATTTCTAGTCCATTATTAGAAACATCTATTGATGGAGCTCAAGGTGTTATCATGAACATTACGGGTGGAGCTAACTTAAGCTTATATGAAGTACAAGAAGCGGCAGACATTGTAGCTTCAGCTTCAGATCCAGAAGTAAATATGATCTTCGGTTCTGTTATTAATGAAGGATTAAAAGATGATATCGTTGTAACTGTAATTGCAACTGGTTTTGATGATAGTGCTTCGACGCAGCAACCAAAACCAATTATCCGTCCGACTGCGAATCACACGCAACAACAGCAACAGCAAGTAGCTCAACCTTCAAAACAACGTGAAGTTAAGCGTGAAATGAAACGTGAAGAGCCGGTTGTGCATGAGCGTCATACAGATTCAGATGACATCGATATTCCAGCATTCTTACGTAACCGTCGTAGACGATAAAAGAAAAGGAGCTTTTATGCTCCTTTTTTGTTTTATACAGGGAAAAGATCTGCTAAGCAGGTCTTTTTTTATTTTATATATTTCGATTTAGCCCGCTATTTGCTGGGCAGCCTGATTGGTGCGGGGTGATTAAAGTTTCACTTAATATATAAGTAAAAAGATATAGTATTCTATGAAACATATACTTTTATTTTTTACCGACAGATTTTGTCTAGAAAGCACAAAATAACAAAAAAACACCTCCGCAAATTGACACACTTTCCTATTGGATATGCATTATACTAGTCTCAACTTAAAAAAAGAGGTGAATTGTTTGGTTGTTTACGCCGACGTTGTTTGGTTGTTAAACGCCTGCATTGATTTTCTTTTACTTTTATTAACAGCAACCGTGTTAAAAAAGAAGATCAAAAGATGGAGGCTTGTGTTAGGGGCATTTATAGGTTCAACCATTGTTATTTTTGCCTTTACTCCTTTTGCTTCTATGATGACACATCCAATTATGAAACTACTGTACTCGTTACTTATTGTGTATACAGCATTTGGGTTTACAACGTTTAGAAACTATGCACAAACTGTTTTTACTTTTTACTTTGTAACCTTTATGGTTGGCGGAGGGTTAATTGGGACTCATTTCTTTTTGCAAACGAATGAAATGGTAAATGGATTGGTTCAATCTCAATCAATTTCTTACGGTGATCCAATTAGCTGGCTGTTTGTTGTTTTTGGTTTTCCAGTAATTTATTATTTTTCTAAAAAGCGTATTGAAAGCGTAGAGGTTACAAAAATACACTATGACCAAATTGTGAAATTGAAAATTCAATTAGCTGAAGAGGAACTAGAACTCGCAGGTTTAATTGATAGTGGGAACCAACTTTACGACCCGTTAACAAAAACACCCGTTATGATTATGCATATTTCATCATTAGAGCATTGCTTGCCAGCTTGGTTAACAGAACAAATTTATTCCAAAACAGAGATTCCTCAAATACCAGAAAATGATTCTGGCTGGGCGACAAAATTACGCTTAATTCCTTTCAGAGCAGTAGGAGTAGAGAATCAATTTTTATGGGCAATTAAGCCAGACAGTGTGCAAATTTATCATGAAGGTAGTTCTATTGTAGTCAGCAAAGTATTGATTGGATTAAATACACAACAGTTGTCAACCAATGGAGAGTATCAATGTATTGTGCATCCGAAAATGTTAATTTCGCAAAAAATGGTAATTGCTTAATAATGGGAGGCGGGATAATATGATGAAATTAAAATTTTATTTAGTATACCTTTGGTATAAAGTATTGTTGAAATTAGGAATTAAGACCGATGAAATTTATTATATCGGTGGAAGTGAAGCGTTGCCACCACCGTTAACGAAAGAAGAAGAGGAAGTTCTTTTGAATAAATTGCCAAAAGGAGATCAGGCAGCAAGATCGTTACTGATTGAACGCAACTTACGGTTAGTTGTATATATAGCAAGAAAGTTTGAAAATACAGGGATAAATATTGAAGATTTGATTAGTATAGGAACAATCGGCCTTATTAAAGCAGTGAATACATTTAATCCGGAAAAGAAAATAAAATTAGCGACATATGCCTCACGTTGTATAGAAAATGAAATTTTAATGCATTTGCGTCGGAATAATAAGAATCGTTCAGAAGTTTCTTTTGACGAACCGCTTAACATCGATTGGGATGGGAATGAACTTTTGTTATCAGATGTATTAGGTACAGATGATGATATTATTACAAAAGATTTAGAAGCTACTGTAGATCGTCATCTTCTAATGAAAGCATTGCATCAATTAAATGATCGTGAAAAACAAATTATGGAACTTCGGTTTGGGCTTGCTGGAGAAGAGGAAAAGACGCAAAAAGATGTGGCGGATATGCTTGGGATTTCACAGTCATACATTTCGCGTTTAGAAAAAAGAATCATAAAAAGATTACGAAAAGAATTTAATAAAATGGTGTAAAGAATAAGACCAGCCGTTATCTAGGCTGGTCTTATTCTCTTTCGTTGTATGAGAAGAGACAACGAAAATGAAAAATGAAGAGAAAACCGCATGCATAAAATCCCCTTCAAAGGAAATACTTTACACTGTACAGCAACTCCCGATAGGAGGGAACACTTTGACGAGAAACAAAGTAGAAATTTGCGGTGTTGATACAGCTAAACTTCCCGTACTAAAAAATGATGAAATGCGTAAATTATTTCGTGAAATGCAAAGTGGAGAGATAAGCGCAAGAGAGAAATTAGTGAATGGAAACTTACGTCTTGTACTGAGCGTCATCCAAAGATTTAATAACAGAGGAGAATATGTTGACGATTTATTTCAAGTTGGTTGCATCGGACTTATGAAATCCATTGATAACTTTGATTTAGGCCAAAATGTAAAATTTTCAACGTATGCTGTGCCGATGATTATTGGGGAAATACGCAGATATTTGCGTGATAATAATCCGATTCGCGTATCTCGATCATTACGAGATATTGCGTATAAAGCGTTACAAGTAAGAGAGAAATTGATTGCAGAAAATTCAAAAGAACCAACAGCAATGGATATTGCAAAAGTGCTTGAAGTGACTCATGAAGAAATTGTTTTTGCATTAGATGCGATTCAAGATCCAGTTTCATTATTTGAACCGATTTATAACGATGGGGGAGATCCTATCTTTGTTATGGATCAGTTAAGTGATGAAAAACAAAAGGACGAGCAGTGGGTTGAAGAGTTAGCACTGAAAGAAGGGATGAAGCGTTTAAATGATCGTGAGAAAATGATTATTCGAAAACGTTTCTTTCAAGGAAAGACACAAATGGAAGTTGCAGAAGAAATTGGGATTTCTCAAGCACAAGTGTCACGTTTAGAGAAATCAGCTATTAAACAAATGAATAAGACGATTCAAGGATAAGGTTTCACCATTTATGGTGAAACCTTTTTATATGTAATATAGTTTGTCTTCGCTCATAGTAGGGAAGCTGTGTTCATATAATGAAAATAATATGGGATTAGTAGAGGGTGCTTCCTGTTAATTTGAGAAACAGTGTTTTTTCAATTCGTCATATATAAGGGAGAGGATGAAAATGATAAGAATTTCGGAGTTGCAGATGAAAGAGATAATAAATGTTTCAGATGGAAAAAGGCTTGGGAATATTGGAGATATTGAAATTGATATGAACACAGGGAAGATCGGGTCTATTATTATTTCCAAACAGGCACGTATGTTAGGGATCTTTGGGAAGGATGTAGAAATTGTAATTCCTTGGGAGGAAATTATGAAAATTGGGGAAGATGTCATACTTGTTAGAGTAAATCCTGTTAATTCTGTAACAGAATCAATACAAACACCGACAATTTCATAAAGAATATTACAAATTCCTCTTTTTTTTCTGTTGGCATTATGAAAAAATAAAAGTATGGTAAAATAGACAGGAAGTACCATGCTTTTTTATGTTATTTTAATTAAAAGGAGTCACTTTATGAGACAACCATTTAAATATGTGGACGGTATACTGTATTTACAAGCGTGGAAAGAACTTGGAAACATTACTGCTGGATTTACGACAAAAGATGGTGGGGTAAGTACGGGCTCCTTTCATGCGATGAATTTAGGATTACATGTGAATGATATCGTGGAGAACGTTCATGAAAACAGACGCATTTTAGCAAATAAGTTACAAAAACCATTAGAAAACTGGATTTGCTCTGAACAAGTTCATGATCATCATGTTGAAAAAGTAGGACAACAGGAAAAAGGAAGTGGCGTCTATTCATATGAAGACGGCATTTCAAAAACAGATGGCATTTATACGACTAATAATGATGTTCTTCTAACATCATGTTACGCGGATTGTGTTCCACTCTATTTTTATGCACCATCACATGGTATGATAGGACTTGCGCATGCTGGATGGAAAGGGACTGTAAAAGAGATTGCAAAGGAAATGATTCAAAAATGGAATGCAGAAGGGATTTCAAGTGATGAAATTCATGTTGCAATTGGACCAGCAATTGGATCTTGTTGTTACGTTGTTGATGATCGAGTGTTAACAGCAGCAGAGCAAGTAGTAAACGGCTCTGTCCCTTATAAAAAAATTTCTGATGGGCAGTACGCAATTAATTTAAAAGAAATTAATCGTATATTATGTGTACAATCAGGCATAAAAGAAGAGAATATTGTAATGTCATCTCTTTGTACAAGCTGTGAAGAACAACTATTTTTCTCTCATCGTCGTGATCAAGGTAAGACAGGAAGAATGTTGAGTTTCATAGGTTTTAAGGAGGAAGAAAGCAAGTGACAGTACAAAAAAATTTAACAACTGTAAATGAAGCAATTAAACAATCTTGCGTACGAGCGGGACGTTCGTTGCAAGATATTAAACTCGTTGCGGTTACAAAAACGGTAGGAATTGAAAAAACAAACGAAGTAATTGAAGCTGGAATTATCGATTTAGGTGAAAATAGAAATGAAAGTTTCTTACAGAAGTACGAACATTTCGGTTCAAAAGTGAATTGGCATTTTATTGGATCATTACAAACGAGAAAAGTAAAAGAAATCATTAATGAAATTGATTATTTACATTCGTTAGATCGTCTTTCACTTGCAAAAGAAATTCAAAAACGTGCTGATAAGAAAGTGAAATGTTTTATTCAAGTGAAAACATCATCTGAAGAATCAAAGCAAGGATTGGCAATAGAAGAAACCGTTTCTTTTATTCAAAGTTTGCAAGAATTGGATAAGATTGAAGTGGTGGGACTAATGACAATGGCTCCGTTTACAGAAGAAGAGGAAGAAATCAGACGCTGTTTTAAGGAGTTGTGTATGCTACAAACAGAGGTGCAGGAGCTAGAATTATTACATGCGCCATGTAAAGAATTATCAATGGGAATGTCTAATGATTACACGATTGCAATTGAAGAAGGTGCTACATATATTCGTTTGGGGACGATTTTAGTAGGAAAAGCGTAAAAGGAAGGAGAATCTTATTATGAGTTGGTCAAAAGTAAAATACTTCTTTTTTGATACACCGGAAGAAAAAGAAGCAGCTCAATATAGTTATGAAAAGGAGCAAACAGACATGAAGAAGCAGCAAGATCCGCCAGAACAACAAGATGTTGCGTTTCCAAAAGCGCAACCGAAACAAAATGTTGTGAGCATTGAAACGGCAAAGCAATCTTCAAAAGTTGTTTTATTAGAACCACGCACATATTCGGAAGCACAAGGGATTTCGGACCATTTAAAAGGTAGACGAGCTGTTGTGATTAATTTACAACGAATGTCTACTGATCAAGCTGTACGTATCGTTGACTTTTTAAGTGGTACTGTATACGCTATAGGCGGGGACATTCAAAAAATAGGACCGAAAACATTTATGTGTACCCCTGAAAATGTAGATATTGTTGGTGCAATTTCAGAGTTATTCGGTGAAGAAGAAGACACAAATATAAAGAGGTGGTAATACGCCATGGTAACAGTTTTAAACGTTTTAATTACTGCTATCGAGATCTACTCGTGGGCACTTATTATTTACATTCTTCTATCATGGTTCCCTGGTGCAAAGGAATCAACTTTTGGAGAAATTCTTGCGCGTATTTGTGAACCGTATTTAGAACCATTTCGCAGATTTATTCCGCCGCTTGGTATGATTGATATCTCTCCACTCGTTGCGATTTTCACGTTAAAGCTTGCTACGAATGGTTTAATAAGTATATTCAACTATTTCTTATAGTAAGAGGTTAAATACATGAGCATCTATGAACATTTCAGACCCGATGAAGAGGTCTTTGTGGATAAGGTGTTAGAGTGGAAGCGAGCAGCGGAGTACCATCAAGTGAAGTTAACAGACTTCCTTGATCCAAGACAACAACAAATTGTCACTATGGTAATAGGACAAGGGGATGTTGCTGTACAGTTTGATGGTGCAACGCCTCATGCAGAGCGTAAGAGAGCACTCATTTATCCGGACTATCTAGTAGTAAATGAAGAGGAATTTCAAGTAGAAGTATTGGAAATTGACTATCCTTCCAAGTTTTATACGCTAGAACATAGGCAAATATTAGGTACATTTATGTCTCTTGGTCTAACGAGAGAAAAATGTGGTGATATTTTGCTTCAAGAAGATCGTGCCCAAATTGTAGTCGCGAAAGAAGTTGTATCTTATATTGAGATGAACTTACAATCTATAGGGAAAGTGAAAGTCTCCTTATCACCAGTGCAAGGAGAAAAAATTCTACAGATGCAAGAAACGTGGGGAGAGAAATCTGGAACGGTTTCTTCACTTCGTTTAGATGTTATGTTAGCTGAAATGTTACATATATCCAGACAAAAAGTACAACCTTTCATAAAAAATGGTTTAGTAAAAGTTAATTGGAAAACAGTGGAGCAAACTTCTTATGAATGTTATCCAGGAGATGTTTTTTCAGTGAGAGGATATGGACGAAGTAAATTGTTTTCTGTAGAAGGTAGAACAAAGCGCGACAAATGGAGAATTTTGTATGGTATACTAAAATGATTGGTTTTTTAGAAGGAAATCCTCCTATTTTGTCGAAGAAAAGATATAATTGAAATAGGAAATTTAGATAACTACTTGGAGGTGGCGTTGTGCCGTTAACACCATTAGATATTCATAACAAAGAATTTGGTCGCGGATTCCGTGGCTATGATGAAGATCAAGTAAATGAGTTTCTTGATCAAATTATCAAAGATTATGAATTAGTCATTCGTGAGAAAAAAGCTCTAGAAGAAAAAGTTGCGCAATTAGAAGGGAAGTTAGATCATTTCTCTAATATTGAAGATACGTTAAACAAATCTATCATCGTTGCACAAGAAGCAGCGGAAGAAGTAAAACGTAATGCGCAAAAAGAAGCAAAATTAATCGTACGTGAAGCTGAAAAGAATGCAGACCGTATTATTAACGAAGCGTTAGTAAAATCAAGAAAAGTTGCCTTTGATATTGAAGAGCTAAAGAAACAAGCGAAAGTATTCCGCACTCGTTTCCGTATGTTATTAGAAACACAGCTTGAAATGTTAAACAACGATGATTGGGATAAACTAATTGAGTTAGAAGACGAAGTAGATGAACTGTTGAAAAAAGAAGAAACAGTGTAAGCTTGACGTTTTTCTCATTATTACATATAATTTTAAACAACATATTTATTAAGAAAAACGAAGATAGGGATAAGTACCTTTTTCATACCTTATATAGCGAACTGAGGATGGTGTAAGCTCAGGATAAGGAGATAATGGGAATATCACCCTGGAGTTCCGCGCTGAACAAATAGAGTAAGCGTAGGCGTATATTCGCGTTAAGAATATAAAGAGGATTGTATACATACGTATAGGATCTACTAGGGTGGTACCGCGGGAGACTTTCTCGTCCCTTTTTGGGATGAGAAGGTCTCTTTTTTATTCCGTTTTTTAAGTGTTTCTTTTATACATGTAAGGAGGAATTGAGCATGGAGTACAAAAATACATTACTAATGCCAAAAACAGAGTTCCCAATGCGTGGGAATTTACCAAAACGTGAGCCTGCAATGCAAGAACAGTGGGCTGAAATGAATATTTATGAAAAGGTACAAGAACATACAAAAGGTCGTCCTTTATTTGTACTGCATGATGGACCTCCATATGCGAATGGTGACATTCATATGGGACATGCATTAAATAAAGTGTTAAAAGACTTTATTGTTCGTTATAAATCAATGACTGGTTACTGCGCACCATATGTACCGGGTTGGGATACACACGGTTTACCAATTGAGCAAGCTTTAACAAATAAAGGTGTAAAGCGTAAAGAAATGACAGTTGCTGAGTTCCGTAAGTTATGTGCAGAGTATGCATATGAACAAGTAGAACGTCAACGTGAACAATTTAAGCGTTTAGGTGTACGTGCAGATTGGGATAACCCATATATTACTTTAGAGCCGGCTTATGAAGCGCAACAAATTAAAGTGTTCGGTGATATGGCGAAAAAAGGTTATATCTATAAAGGGCAGAAACCAGTTTACTGGTCTCCAACGAGTGAATCAGCTTTAGCAGAAGCTGAAATTGAATACCAAGATAAAAAATCAGCATCTATTTACGTAGCATTCCCTGTAAAAGACGGAAAGAACGTATTAGAAGGTGATGAGAAATTCATTATCTGGACAACAACACCTTGGACGTTACCTGCAAACTTAGGTATTTCTGTTCACCCAGAACTTGAATACGCTATTATAAAAGTAAATGCTGAAAAATATATTATTGCTTCTGAACTATTTGAGACAGTTGCAAAAACGTTAGAGTGGGAAAATGCTGAAGTTGTGAAAACGGTAAAAGGTAGCGAACTTGAGTATACAGTTGCAAAACATCCATTCTACGATCGTGATTCATTAGTTATGCTAGGAGATCACGTAACAACAGATGCAGGTACAGGTTGTGTTCATACAGCACCAGGACACGGGGAAGATGACTTCGTTGTTGGTAAAAAGTATGGATTAGAAGTACTTTGCCCAGTTGATGATAAAGGTGTATTAACAAATGAAGCACCTGGATTTGAAGGCTTATTCTATGATAAAGCTAACAAGCCAATTACAGAAAAATTAGAAGAAGTAGGCGCGTTACTGAAGCTAACATTCATTACGCATTCATACCCACATGATTGGAGAACGAAAAAACCAATTATTTTCCGTGCGACAGCACAGTGGTTTGCATCTATTGAAGCGTTCCGTAAAGAATTATTAGAAGCTGTTGCGGAAACAAAATGGGTACCAGCATGGGGAGAAACTCGTCTTCATAATATGGTTCGTGACCGTGGTGACTGGTGTATTTCTCGTCAGCGTGCATGGGGTGTGCCAATCCCTGTATTCTATGCAGAGAATGGTGATCCAATTATTACAGATGAAACAATTAACCATGTAGCAGATTTATTCCGTGAGCACGGTTCTAACGTATGGTTTGAGCGTGAAGCGAAAGATCTATTACCAGAAGGATTTACACATACAGGTAGCCCAAATGGTGAATTCCGTAAAGAAACAGACATCATGGATGTATGGTTCGATTCAGGTTCTTCTCACCAAGCAGTATTAGAAGAGCGCGAAGACTTACAACGTCCAGCTGATTTATATTTAGAAGGATCTGACCAGTATCGTGGTTGGTTTAACTCTTCATTATCAACAGCAGTTGCTGTAACAGGTAAAGCTCCATATAAAGGCGTACTAAGCCATGGTTTCGTATTAGATGGTGAAGGTCGTAAAATGAGTAAGTCGATTGGAAACATCGTCGTACCGAAGAAAATTATGGATCAATTAGGTGGAGATATTTTACGCTTATGGGTATCTTCTGTTGACTATCAATCTGATGTACGTATTTCAGATGATATTTTAAAACAAGTAGCAGAAGTGTATCGTAAAATCCGTAACACATTCCGTTTCTTATTAGGAAACTTAGATGACTTTAAGCCAAGTGAAAATACAGTAGCTGTAGCTGAACTTCGTGAAGTAGATCGTTACATGTTAGTGAAATTAAATGACTTAATTACAAAAGTAAAAGAAGCATATGAAACATACGACTTCGCTGCTGTGTATCATGCAATTCATAACTTCTGTACAATTGATTTAAGTTCATTCTACTTAGACTTTGCAAAAGACATTTTATACATTGAAGGTGCAAACCATGAAGATCGTCGTGCAATTCAAACTGTATTATATGATGTTCTTGTTGCATTGACGAAACTTGTAACACCAATCTTACCGCATACAGCTGATGAAGTATGGCCATACATTCCGGGTGTAACAGAAGAAAGTGTACAATTAACTAATATGCCAGAAGCTGTACAATTAGATGGTGCGGAAGCATTAAAAACAAAATGGGATGCATTTATGACGCTGCGTGATGACGTATTAAAAGCGTTAGAAGTAGCTCGTAATGAGAAAGTAATCGGTAAGTCATTAAATGCAAGTATTACGCTATATCCGACTGTAGAAATGAAAACTATGTTAGAGTCTATTAGCGAAGACTTAAAGCAATTATTCATCGTTTCTGAGTATAAACTTGGTGGTATGATGGAAGAAGCGCCAGCAGATGCGCCGAAGTATGAGCATACAGCGGTTGTTGTTGCTCAAGCAACTGGTGAAACATGTGAACGTTGTTGGGTAGTTTCAGAAACAATTGGTAAAGACGCTGAACATGAAACGTTATGTGAGCGTTGTGCAACAGTTGTTAAAGAAAACTATGTAAAATAATAAAAAAACTGACTGTGCGTAAGTACAGTCAGTTTTTTTGTTGATGATATATTAAAATAACTTTCACTCTCTTTCCTATGAAGGAAAAATGTGTGTGAGGTAAGCATAGAAATTTCGGACACACTAATCGTACATTGCAGCTGGGAGGAATGTACACGTGAATGAAATGTATATGGAAATCAAAGAAGAATTGCAATTGATGCGAAAAGAGTTACAAGAGAGGCTAGCTAAAGAGGTCATGCACAAATATGATACAGAGTTTAGCGAAGAGCTTGGATATGAAATTAAGGAAGAGATAAAGAAAAAACTCCTATTACATGATATAAAAGAGGACTTAAAAGATGTAGAACGTGCATTATTTAAAATGGAAATAGATATGTATGGTATTTGTGAAGAAACGGGGAGAGCCATTTCGGTAAAACAAATGAAGACGATGCCGACTGCCCGTACCATTCATGAATTTTTCTATGAAAAAGTAAATGTATGAATGCGCACAACGATATTATATTACCTTTTTTTAATTTATTTTATTCTTCTATAAAGGTTCATTGTGAAAAGGTTGCAGCTATGCTAAAATTTTGAGGTACACTGTCTTTGTGGGGGAAATGAAAATGATATATTATGTAATAGCGTTATTTGTCATTGCCATCGATCAAATATCGAAATGGCTAATTGTAAAGAACATGGAATTGGGTACGAGCATTCCGATTATCGATAATGTATTATACATAACATCACATCGAAATAGAGGAGCTGCCTGGGGGATTTTAGAAAATAAAATGTGGTTTTTCTACATTATTACAGTCGTTTTTGTAGTATTTATCGTAATTTATATGCAAAAATATGCGAAAACAGACAAACTTCTAGGGATTTCATTAGGTCTAATATTAGGCGGAGCAATTGGTAATTTCATTGATCGTGTATTTAGACAAGAAGTAGTGGATTTCATTCACGTGTATATTTTCTCGTACAACTATCCAGTATTCAATATAGCTGATTCAGCATTATGTATTGGTGTTGTATTAATTATTATTCAAACATTATTAGAAGGCAAGAAAACGAAGGAGTAATTGAATGAGTGAAGTAGTACAAGTAACAGTTGCAGAAGAACAAAAAAGTGAGCGAATTGATAAATTCGTTGCAGAAATAAACAGTGAATGGTCACGTTCACAAGTACAACAATGGATTAAAGATGATGTCGTTACAGTTAATGGAAAATCGGTAAAAGTGAATTATAAAGTTAAAGAAAACGATGAAATTACAGTAACGATTCCTGATCCAGAAGAGTTAGATATCCAAGCAGAAGATATGGGCTTAGAAATTTATTATGAAGATGCAGATGTACTCGTTGTAAATAAGCCACGTGGTATGGTTGTACATCCAGCTCCAGGGCATACAAGCGGTACGCTTGTAAACGGACTTATGCACCATTGTACAGACCTGTCAGGTATTAACGGTGTAATGCGTCCTGGTATTGTGCATCGTATTGATAAAGATACATCTGGACTATTAATGGTTGCTAAAAATGATGTGGCGCATGAGTCACTTGTAAATCAACTTGTAGCAAAAACAGTAACAAGACGTTACAAAGCGATTGTACACGGTGTGATTCCGCATGATAAAGGAACGATCGATGCGCCAATTGGTCGCGATAAGAAAGAACGTCAAAGCATGACAGTTGATGAAAATGGTAAGAATGCTGTTACACACTTCCAGGTGTTAGAACGCTTTAAAGATTTTACACTTGTAGAATGTCGCTTAGAAACGGGACGTACGCACCAAATTCGTGTTCATATGAAATATATTGGCTATCCACTTGCAGGAGATCCGAAGTATGGTCCGAAGAAAACATTAGACATGAATGGACAAGCACTTCACGCAGGTATTTTAGGGTTTGACCATCCTCGTACTGGTGAATATATTCAGTTTGAGGCACCGATTCCAGAAGTGTTTGAAGACGCATTAAATATTTTACGGAAATAGTATTGACAAATCATAAGAAAACTGAGATACTGACAACAGTTAAATAATGATCCTTTAACACAGCCCCGTGAGGTTGAGAAGGTAACGGTTTGAAATATATAGGGTATGCTGTACCCTTTTTTCAAAAGTCCTCTCGCACACGCTGAGAGGACTTTTTTTATACCATTACTCTCACGCAAGAAAAAAGCTTGGAGGTGTAGAGCATGCAAGAGAAAGCTGTCGTTTTAGATGACCAAATGATTCGCCGCGCTTTAACACGAATTAGTCATGAAATCGTGGAACGAAATAAAGGTGTCGATAATTGTGTTCTTGTCGGAATTAAAACTCGTGGAATTTTTATTGCACAACGTTTGGCAGAACGAATTGGTCAAATTGAAGGAAAAGAAATGGAAGTTGGAGAGCTAGATATTACGTTATATCGTGATGATCTAACACTACAATCGAAAAATGAAGAACCACTTGTAAAAGGTTCTGATATCCCTGTAGATATTACGAAGAAAAAAGTTATCCTTGTGGATGATGTATTATATACAGGAAGAACAGTTCGAGCAGCAATGGATGCTCTTATGGATTTAGGTAGACCATCACAAATCCAACTGGCGGTTCTTGTTGATAGAGGTCATCGTGAACTACCAATTCGCGCTGATTATGTAGGAAAGAACATTCCAACATCAAGTGAAGAGCGTATCGAAGTTGATTTGCAAGAGACAGATCAACAAGATCGAGTAAGCATATACGATAAGTAAAGCCCTTTTAAATGTAGTCCTGTGAGGCTGCCAAAGGGTCTTGGCTTTCATATGTCAAATTTGGCATACGAAAGTGTAGGACTCTTTGTGCACAGGCACAAAGAGTTTTTTTATTGCAAAGATTTAAACTGAAGGAGGATGTAACAATGGAACAAAAGCCAGTGTTAGACGTTAATGAAGTACCGAAACCGGGAAAATGGTTATTTTTAAGTATACAACATTTGTTCGCGATGTTTGGATCAACAGTGCTTGTTCCGTTTTTAACAGGATTGAATCCGTCAGTAGCATTAATATCAAGTGGATTAGGAACGCTAGCGTTTCTTCTTATAACGAAAGGTCAAGTACCTGCCTATCTAGGATCATCATTCGCCTTTATCGCACCGATTATAACAGCGAAAACAGCAGGTGGACCTGGAGCAGCAATGCTTGGTGGTTTGTTTGCAGGACTTGTGTACATCTTAATCTCACTCGGAATTAAGAAGTCAGGATCAGAGTGGATTATGAAATTACTTCCGCCAATCGTAGTTGGTCCAGTCGTAATGGTAATCGGTCTAGCTTTAGCACATACAGCAGTTAACATGGCGATGAACGGTGCGGATGGCAAATATAGCTTTACACACTTTTCAGTAGCATTAGTAACATTAGCAATTACAATTATCTGCTCTATATTCGGAAGAGGGTTTTTCAGTATCATACCAGTGTTACTGGGCATTATCGGCGGATATATCTTTGCTTACTTCCAAGGGCTAGTAAACTTAAAGCCGGTAGCTGAGGCAAAATGGTTTGTTGTACCAGATTTCACAGTACCATTTGTAACATATACTCCGGAGTTTTCGTGGAAGATTGTACTCTTGATGGTACCAGTAGCATTAGTAACAATTTCAGAACATATCGGACATCAAATTGTACTAGGAAATGTTATTAAAAGAGATTTAATTGAAAAACCAGGTTTACATCGCTCAATCTTCGGTGATGGAATAGCAACATTGATTGCATCACTAATAGGTGGACCACCGAATACAACGTATGGTGAAAACATCGGTGTGTTAGCAATTACGAGAGCATACAGTGTATACTTATTCATCGGCTCAGCAGTGTTTGCAATCATGTTCGGATTTATCGGTAAGATTTCTGCACTGATTCATTCGATCCCAACACCAGTTATGGGTGGTGTATCAATCTTACTATTCGGTGTAATTGCATCAAGCGGATTACGCATGATGGTAGATGATAAAACAGACCTAAGTGACAAACGAAACTTAATGATTGCATCAGTAATACTAGTAATCGGTATTGGTGGAGCGGTACTCCACGTAGGAGAATCGTTCCAAGTAGAAGGAATGGCACTAGCAGCAATTGTGGGTGTACTATTAAATCTACTACTACCAGAAACGAAACAAATAAAACAATCTAAGCAGATTGCTTCATAATAATAACCTTTTAATTCAGTCCTGTGAGACTGGAAAGGGTGGCTTCTTCCTTGCACCCTAGTCTCAAATGACTAGGGTATTTTTATACAAAAGTTGTTATAAAAATACAAAAGTGGTAACATAAAAATCAGAAAGATGAGGGATGACGATGAGCCATTTGTTAACGATGAGTGAATTATCGGAAGTAGAAATTTCAGAAATCCTAAAAGACGCAGAAGATTTCGCGAATGGAAAAGAGAGCAAAACGACAGAGCAAACTTTTGTTGCGAACTTGTTCTTTGAGAATAGTACGAGAACGAGATTTAGCTTTGAAGTTGCTGAGAAGAGATTAGGACTTGAAGTTTTAAACTTTTCAGCGGATGCATCAAGCGTACAAAAAGGAGAAACTTTATACGATACGATAAGAACACTGGAATCAATCGGAACAAAAGCGGTGATCGTCCGCCATGAGCAAGATCGCTACTTCGATGAACTAAAAGAACAGGTAAATATCCCAATCTTAAACGCTGGAGATGGATGTGGAAACCATCCAACGCAGTGCCTACTCGATCTTCTTACAATTAAACAAGAGTTTGGAAGATTTGAAGGATTAAAGATTGCGATAGTAGGAGATATTCGTCATAGCCGAGTAGCACGTTCTAATGCAGAAGCATTAACGAAACTGGGTGCAACAATTTACTTTGCAAGTCCAGAAGAGTGGAAAGATGAAGACAGCACGTTTGGAACATACAAACCATTAGATGAACTTGTTCCAGAAGTGGATGTAATGATGTTACTTCGTGTACAACATGAGCGTCATGATCATTATGAAACAGACATTATGAAAGAGTATCATGAGAAACACGGATTAACAGTGGAAAGAGAAAAGCGTATGAAAGAAGGAAGCATTATTATGCATCCAGCTCCTGTAAACCGTGATGTTGAAATTGCAAGTGAACTTGTTGAGTGTGAGCGTTCACGCATATTTAAACAAATGGAAAATGGAGTTTACGTAAGAATGGCTGTACTAAAACGCGCCTTACCAAATGTATTAGGAGGAATGAAACATGAATTACTTGTTTAAAAATGGTCGTTATATGAATGAAGAAGGAAAAATCGTAGCAACAGATCTTCTCGTACAAGACGGTAAAATCGCTAAGGTAGCAGAAAATATTACGGCAGATAATGCTGAAGTAATCGATGTGAACGGAAAGTTAATCGCACCTGGATTAGTAGATGTACACGTACACCTTCGTGAACCAGGTGGTGAACATAAAGAAACAATTGAAACAGGTACACTAGCAGCGGCAAAAGGTGGATTCACTACAATTTGTGCAATGCCAAATACACGCCCAGTACCAGATTGCAGAGAACATATGGAAGACTTGCAAAATCGTATTAAAGAAAAAGCGCATGTCAACGTACTACCATACGGAGCAATTACAGTACGCCAAGCTGGTTCTGAAATGACAGATTTCGAAACATTAAAAGAACTTGGAGCATTTGCTTTCACTGATGACGGTGTAGGCGTACAAGATGCTAGCATGATGTTAGCTGCTATGAAGCGTGCAGCGAAATTAAATATGGCAGTAGTTGCGCATTGTGAAGAGAATACTCTTATTAATAAAGGTTGTGTACATGAAGGGAAGTTTTCTGAGAAACACGGATTAAACGGTATCCCATCAGTATGTGAATCTGTACATATTGCAAGGGATATACTGCTTGCTGAAGCGGCAGATTGTCACTATCACGTATGTCACGTAAGTACGAAAGGTTCTGTACGCGTAATTCGAGATGCGAAACGCGCTGGAATTAAAGTAACAGCAGAAGTAACACCTCATCACTTAGTGTTATGTGAAGATGATATCCCATCAGCTGATCCTAACTTTAAAATGAACCCGCCGCTTCGTGGAAAAGAAGATCACGCAGCACTAATTGAAGGTTTATTAGATGGAACAATTGATATGATCGCAACTGATCATGCACCGCATACAGCGGAAGAGAAAGCGCAAGGAATTGAAAGAGCACCATTCGGAATTACTGGTTTTGAAACAGCATTCCCACTTCTATACACAAACCTTGTGAAAAAAGGAATTATTACATTAGAGCAGTTAATTCAATTCTTAACAGAAAAACCAGCTGATACATTCGGCTTAGAAGCAGGTCGCCTGAAAGAAGGTAGAACAGCTGATATTACAATCATTGATTTAGAACAAGAAGAAGAGATTGACCCAACAACATTCTTATCAAAAGGAAAAAATACACCATTCGCAGGTTGGAAATGCCAAGGATGGCCGGTAATGACAATCGTTAGTGGTAAGATCGCATGGCAAAAGGAGAGTGCATTAGTATGAAAAGACAACTTATCTTAGAAGATGGAACAGTATTAATTGGAAAAGGTTTCGGAGGAGAAATCGAAAAGTCAGGTGAGGTTGTATTTACAACAGGAATGACTGGATATCAAGAAACATTATCTGATCCATCATATTGCGGTCAAATCGTAACATTCACGTACCCATTAATCGGAAACTACGGCATCAACCGTGACGATTTTGAATCAATTCACCCATCTGTAAATGGTTTAATCGTAAACGAAATTTGTGATCATCCATCAAACTTCCGTAATGAAATTTCGTTAAATGATTACTTAAAAGAAAGAAATATCCCAGGGTTAGCAGGAATTGATACAAGAAAATTAACGAGAAAAATTCGTCAATACGGTACATTACGTGGACGTCTATGTAACATGGATGCAGATGTGGAATACATCGTGAGCCAATTAAAAGCGACAGTATTTACAGATCACGTGAAACGCGTATCAACGAAAGATCCATACCCAAGCCCAGGCCGTGGACACCGAGTTGTACTTGTAGACTTCGGAATGAAACATGGTATTTTACGAGAATTAAATAAACGTGACTGTGATGTAATTGTAGTACCTTACAATACAACAGCAGAAGAAATTTTACGTCTTAGCCCAGATGGAATTATGTTAAGTAACGGACCTGGAGATCCAAAAGATGTACCAGAAGCAATTGAAATGTTAAAAGACATTATCGGTAAAGTTCCTTTATTCGGAATTTGCTTAGGACATCAACTATTCGCTCTAGCATCTGGTGCGAATACAAGTAAGTTAAAATTCGGTCACCGTGGTTTAAACCATCCGGTAAAACATCTTGCAACTGGAAAAGTAGCAATTACATCTCAAAATCATGGTTACGCAGTAGAAGAAGAATCAGTTAAAAATACAGAACTTGAAATTACACATGTTGCTTTAAATGATGGAACAGTAGAAGGTCTTCGTCATACGAAGTTCCCAGCATTTACAGTACAATACCATCCAGAAGCTTCTGCAGGACCAGAAGATGCAAACGATTTGTTCGAAGATTTCTTAGCAATGATTGAAAACTTCAAGAAAGAAGGGGAAGAGTTATGCCAAAACGCCTAGACATTAACACAATTTTAGTAATCGGATCAGGACCAATTGTAATTGGGCAAGCAGCAGAGTTTGACTACTCTGGTACACAAGCTTGTCAATCTCTTAGAGAAGAAGGTTACAAAGTAATCCTTGTTAACTCTAACCCAGCAACAATTATGACAGATACTGCAACGGCAGATAAAGTATATATAGAACCATTAACACTAGAATTCGTAAGCCGTATCATTCGTAAAGAACGTCCAGATGCAATCTTACCAACATTAGGTGGTCAAACAGGCCTGAATATGGCTGTTGAACTTGCGAAATCAGGCATACTTGAAGAGTGCGGAGTTGAAATTTTAGGAACAAAATTATCAGCAATCGAGCAAGCGGAGGATCGTGATTTATTCCGTACCTTAATGCAGGAATTAAATGAACCAATTCCATCTAGTACCATTATTCATACGCTAGAAGAAGCACATGAATTTGTAAAAGAAATTGGATATCCAGTTATTGTTCGCCCAGCATTTACAATGGGGGGAACAGGTGGCGGAATCTGTAGTAATGAAGAAGAACTAATTGAAATCGTATCAGGTGGATTAAAACATAGTCCGGTAACACAATGTTTATTAGAAAAGAGCATTGCTGGTTGTAAGGAAATTGAATATGAAGTAATGCGTGATTCAAATGATAACGCGATTGTAGTATGTAACATGGAAAATATCGATCCAGTTGGGGTTCACACAGGTGATTCTATCGTTGTAGCACCGAGCCAAACATTAAGTGACCGTGAATATCAAATGTTACGAAACACTTCATTACGAATTATTCGTGCATTAGGAATTGAAGGTGGATGTAACGTTCAGCTTGCACTTGATCCACATAGCTTCCAATATTATGTAATCGAAGTAAACCCGCGTGTAAGTCGTTCATCTGCACTAGCATCTAAAGCAACTGGATATCCAATTGCGAAGCTAGCGGCAAAAATTGCAGTCGGTTTAACATTAGATGAAATTATAAATCCAGTAACACAAAAAACATATGCTTGTTTCGAACCAGCATTAGACTATGTTGTTTCAAAAATTCCACGCTGGCCATTTGATAAGTTTGAATCAGCAAACAGAACACTGGGTACACAAATGAAGGCAACTGGTGAAGTTATGTCAATCGGACGTAACTTAGAGCAATCATTATTAAAAGCGATTCGTTCTTTAGAACTTGGTGTTTATCACTTAGAGTTAGAGCATTTAAAAGAGCTTGATAAAGAGACAATGAAAAAACGCATTATAAAAGCTGATGATGAGCGACTGTTTATTGTAGCAGAAGCAATTCGTCAAGGTGTAACGAAAGAAGAAATCAACAATTGGTGTGAAATGGACTTCTTCTTCTTACAAAAAGTTGAAAATATCGTAAACATGGAACGCGAAGTAAAAGCAAATGTAGGAAATATGGAAGTATTACAATCAGCGAAGGAAATGGGCTTCAGTGACCATTACATCGCCAATGCTTGGAACAAAACAGAGCGTGAAATTTACGATATGCGTAAAGAAAGCAACATAACTCCTGTTTATAAAATGGTAGATACTTGTGCGGCAGAGTTTGAATCTGCAACACCATACTACTACAGCACATATGGTGACGAGAATGAATCAGTTAGAACAGATCGTAAGAGTGTAGTAGTTCTAGGATCTGGTCCAATCCGTATCGGTCAAGGTGTTGAGTTTGACTATGCAACAGTTCACTCTGTATGGGCAATTAAAGAAGCGGGATATGAGGCAATCATTGTTAATAACAATCCAGAAACAGTTTCAACAGACTTCAGTATTTCTGACAAATTATACTTTGAACCATTAACAATCGAAGATGTAATGCACATTATCGATTTAGAAAAACCAGAAGGTGTTATCGTCCAATTCGGTGGACAAACGGCAATTAACTTAGCTGCTAAATTAGAGGCTCACGGTGTGAAAATCTTAGGAACATCACTTGAAGATTTAGACCGTGCAGAAGATCGTGATAAGTTTGAAGCAGCTCTAACACAACTTGGTATTCCGCAACCAGTTGGTAAAACAGCAACGACTGTAGAGCAAGCGGTAGCAATCGCTGACAAAATTGGTTACCCAGTATTAGTAAGACCATCTTACGTACTAGGTGGACGCGCGATGGAAATCGTATATCGTCAAGAAGAACTGCTGCACTACATGAAAAATGCGGTTAAAGTTCACGCAGATCACCCAGTATTAATCGATCGTTACATGGTTGGTAAAGAAATTGAAGTAGATGCAATTTCAGACGGTGAGAATGTATTCATTCCAGGTATTATGGAACATATTGAACGCGCTGGAGTTCACTCTGGTGACTCAATCGGAGTATATCCACCGCAAAGCTTATCTGCAAAACTGAAAGAACAAATTATTGAACATACAATTGCACTTGGAAAAGGTTTAAACATTGTTGGATTACTAAACATTCAGTTTGTAGTATTCAAAGATGAAGTGTATGTAATTGAAGTAAATCCACGTGCGAGTCGTACAGTACCATTCTTAAGTAAAATTACAGGCGTACCGATGGCGAATGTTGCAACGAAAGTTATTTTAGGTCAAGATCTTGTAGAACAAGGATATGGAACTGGTTATCACCCAGAAGAGAAAGAAGTGTATGTAAAAGCACCGGTATTCTCATTTGCGAAGCTACGTTCAGTTGATACAACATTAGGACCTGAAATGAAATCAACAGGGGAAGTAATGGGTAAAGACTTAACACTTGAAAAAGCATTATACAAAGGGTTAGTTGCTTCAGGAATTAACATCCCAACGCACGGATCAGTAATCATCACTGTAGCGGATAAAGATAAAGAAGAAGCAATGGAAATTGCAAAACGTTTCCACGAAATCGGCTATAACTTATTAGCAACAGCTGGAACAGCACAATCGTTAGCAGAGCAAAACATTCCAGTGCAAGTTGTAAATAAAATTGATTCTGAAGAATACAACTTACTTGATATTATCCGTCAAGGAAAAGCACAGTTTGTAATCAATACATTAACAAAAGGCAAACAACCAGCGCGTGATGGTTTCCGCATTCGTCGTGAATCAGTAGAAAATGGTGTGGCTTGCTTAACATCACTTGATACAACGAGAGCAATCTTACGAGTACTAGAATCTATGACATTCTCAGCTCATTCAATGAAAGAAATTACGCAAACGAAGCGTCACGAGGTGGTACATGCATGATGCAAAAGCAAAATATGATCGTCGTTAACCAAAAAGAAATCGCAAAAAACATTTACGAATTAGTGCTTCAAGGGGATCTAGTGCAGCAAATGAACGATCCAGGGCAGTTTGTACACATTAAGGTAGCAGAGGGCATTACGCCCCTTCTGCGCCGCCCAATTAGTATTTGTAATGTCGATCAAGACAAGAACGAATTTACAATGCTATATCGTGCGGAAGGACAAGGAACAAAAACATTAGCGAAAAGAAAACAAGGTGAACTTGTAGATGTGTTAGGACCACTTGGACATGGTTTTCCTGTAGAAGAAGCGGAAGCTGGACAAACGGCTCTATTAGTTGGAGGGGGAATTGGTGTACCACCACTATATGAATTGTCACAGCGTCTTGTAGCAAAGGGAGTACGCGTTATTCACATCTTAGGTTTCCAAACGAAAGATGTTGTCTTCTATGAAGAGAAATTCGCAGAGCTTGGTGATACGTATGTTGCAACAGTTGATGGTACGCATGGTACAGAAGGCTTTGTAACAGATGTAATTGATAGCTATGGAATCGACTTTGACATTCTATACTCATGTGGACCTTTAGCGATGCTTCGTGCATTAGAAGGACGCTATAAAGAGAGAAAAGCCTACATTTCATTAGAAGAGCGTATGGGCTGTGGCATTGGAGCATGTTTTGCATGTGTATGCCATTTACAAGCAGATCCGAGTGGACATTCTTACAAGAAGGTGTGTAGCGACGGACCAGTATTTCCAATCGGGGAGGTTGTACTATGAACAGATTGCAAGTTGAATTACCAGGGTTATCATTAAAAAATCCAATCATCCCAGCATCTGGTTGCTTCGGATTTGGTCGTGAGTATGCACAGTTCTATGATTTAAGTGTACTTGGATCAATTATGATTAAAGCGACAACAGAACAGCCTCGTTACGGAAACCCAACGCCTCGTGTTGCGGAAACACCAGGCGGAATGCTAAATGCAATCGGGCTTCAAAATCCTGGATTAGAAAAGGTAATGAATTCTGAATTACCTTTTCTCGAGCAATTTGATCTTCCGATTATTGCGAATGTTGCTGGCTCACAAGCTGAGGATTATGTAGCAGTTGCGAAAGAAATTTCAAAGGCACCTAATGTTCATGCGCTAGAATTAAATATTTCTTGTCCAAACGTAAAAACGGGTGGTATCGCTTTTGGTACGAATCCTGAAATTGCTGCTGATTTAACGAAGCGAGTAAAAGAGGTTTCTGAAGTACCGGTATATGTGAAATTGTCACCGAACGTGGCAAACATTGTGGAGATTGCAAAAGCAATTGAGAATGCGGGTGCGGACGGTTTAACGATGATTAATACATTGCTTGGTATGCGTCTAGATTTAAAAACAGCTAAACCAATTTTAGCAAACCGTACAGGCGGATTATCAGGTCCTGCGATTAAGCCAGTAGCAATTCGTATGGTACATGAAGTAAGCCAAGCGGTTAACATTCCGATTATCGGAATGGGTGGTATTGAAACTGCGGAAGATGTAATTGAATTCTTCTATGCTGGCGCAAGCGCGGTTGCAGTTGGAACAGCGAACTTTATCGATCCGTTCGTATGTCCGACAATTATTGAAGAATTACCAGCATTACTAGATGAATTAGGATTTGATCACATTTCGGAATGTCAAGGAAGGAGCTGGAAGCAAACATGTCACAGTCGTTAATCGTTGCACTAGATTTTCCAGGGAAACAAGATGTAGAACAATTCTTACACCACTTTGAAGGGGAAGAGTTATTTGTCAAAGTGGGTATGGAGTTATTTTACAAAGAAGGCCCTGCGATTATTACGTACTTAAAAGAAAAAGGGCATAAGATCTTCCTAGATTTAAAACTTCATGATATTCCGAATACAGTAAAAAGCGCTATGCGTAGCCTAGCTAGTCTAGATGTTGATATGGTAAATGTTCATGCTGCTGGGGGAAGCAGTATGATGAAAGCTGCGATTGAGGGATTAGAGGAAGGTAAGCAAGAAGGAAAAGAGAGACCGATTTGTATTGCAGTTACACAACTAACAAGCACTTCGGAAGCTATGATGAAAAAAGAGATTGGCATTGAGAAAACGTTAGAAGAAGCGGTTGCTCATTATGCAAAACTAACGAAAGAAAGTGGACTTGATGGTGTTGTTTGTTCAACACTTGAAGTTCCGAAATTACGTGAAGTATGCGGAAATGAATTTGTAACAGTAACACCGGGGATTCGTCTTGCAAGCGATGATGTAAATGACCAGGTGCGCGTAGCAACACCGAAACGTGCGAGGGAACTTGGCTCAAGCTACATCGTAGTTGGACGTAGTATTACAAAAGCGGAAAATCCGCTTGAAGCGTATAAAATAGTAAAACAACAGTGGGAAGGTGTAACAGTATGAAAAAAGAAATCGCATCGCATTTATTAGAAATTGGAGCAGTATTTTTACAACCGAATGATCCATTCACTTGGTCTTCAGGTATGAAATCACCAATTTATTGTGATAATCGTTTAACTTTATCTTATCCAAAAGTACGTCAAGCGATTGCAGCTGGATTAGAAGATTTAATTAAAGAGCACTTCCCAACTGTAGAAGTTATTGCAGGAACAGCAACTGCTGGTATTGCGCACGCTGCATGGGTAAGCGATCGTATGGATTTACCAATGTGCTACGTACGTAGTAAAGCAAAAGGTCACGGTAAAGGGAACCAAATTGAAGGAAAAGCTGAAAAAGGTCAAAAAGTAGTAGTAGTAGAAGACTTAATTTCAACTGGCGGTAGTGCAATTACATGTGTAGAAGCACTTCGCGAAGCTGGATGTGAAGTATTAGGAATCGTATCAATCTTCACATACGAGCTAGAAGCAGGAAAAGAAAAACTAGAAGCAGCTAACGTAGCATCATACTCTTTAAGCGACTACAGTGCATTAACTGAAGTAGCAGCAGAAAAAGGTATGATCGGACAAGCTGAAACGAAAAAATTACAAGAGTGGCGTAAAAATCCAGCTAATGAAGCTTGGATCACAGCGTAACACGAAAAAGACGACCGCGGGGGAACGCGGTCGTCTTTTTATATTATTGTTAAAACTTCATGTAAAGAACAGATAGTAGGAACATCAAACTTGAGTTGCAAGTTATCCCGATTTAACCATATCCCATGCATTCCAGCTGCTGTACTACTAATTGCATCTGTTTCTAATCGATCGCCAATATAATAGCAATCTTTCATTTCAAGATTTGATTGTAATACAGTTCTTTGAAAAATTTTAGGGTCTGGTTTCGATATCCCAATTTCACTAGAAGTAAATATGTATTTGAAATATTGTAGAATGTTTAGAGTAGTTAACTTTTCGACTTGTTGCTCATATTCACCATTACTAATGATACCTAATGAGTGCCCTTTTTCCTGCAAGGTCTGTAATGTATAGTTTACATCTTCAAACGCGGTCCAGTTGTTCTTATATAGTTCTATATATTGATTGAATTTATGCTGAGATTCCTCGGGAGATAAGTTTACTCCATATGCTTTAAATAAATGATACATTCGCATACTTTGTTGTTCTTGAAAAGATAATTCTTTGGATAAAAATTTGTTGAAATATTCTTCTGATAATTCATGCCAGACTTTCGTTGCCTCTAATTCATTGCCTGAAAAAATATTATTATATATTTGAAAAAAATCTATAATACCATTTCTTTCAGCGGCCTCATAATCAAGTAAAGTTCCATCAATATCAAAGAAAACCATATTCCTGTCTCCTTGCTAACAACTATTTAGCATTTTCCGCAACTTCATATCCTCTTACAAACAATAGCGTCATATAAGAAACAATAAATGAGAAAATGCTATACATGCCAACCCAAAAGAAAAATTTTGGAGTAAAGGCGATAACACCTATTATTAAAAAACTAGCAAACGTTACAATCGGCATTACGTAATACGTTTTCGTCTTGCGCGTTCCAATAACAGAAACGATAAAGATAAGTAATGGACAAATTAATAAGACGAAAATCAATTCATTCATAGTTATGTCCCCTTTTCTAATGGAAGTAATCTGTTTCTCGTAAACGTTTTGGAATAAATACTCTCTTAATATAATTTCGCTAACATATACATAACTCCTTTTGAAAGCCAGTAATTCATGATGAATTTTACAATAAAAAAACATAAGCAAGAGAACACTTGCTTATGTTATAGGATAAACATCGCAACGATTGTGGTGACAATTAAGCCAATCACAACCGGTAAAAAATTTCGTCTTGCAAGTTCAAATGGATCCACTTTACAAATGGCAGCGGCAGGAATAAGCGCCCAAGGAATTAAAGTCCCGCCTCCGGTCCAGATTGCAGCAATTTGCCCGAGTGCTGTTAATGTAGCTGTTCCATGCCCAAGTGCTGTTCCGAAAAGATTGGCAATTGAACCAGCAAGTGATATACCGGAAAAACCAGACCCATCTAAGCCTGTTATGACACCAACGATAGTTAATGTTCCCGCCGATACATATTGGTTTAAAGGAACAGTTTGAGATAAGGCGATCCCTAAGTCGTTAATGATTCCATGTGAACCTTTCGGTAAATAGTCTCCGATAATTTTTACAAAACCGCTATCTCCTAAATAAAAGAGTGCAGCAATTGGAATAACTGGGCCGAAAATTTTAAATCCAAATTGGAGCCCTTCTATAAAATAATCGGTCGTTTTATTCAGTCCATTTCCTTTGTAAGCGATGAGGGAAATAATGATAATCATAATAACAGTCGTCCCGCCGATAAGTGCAGTTGCGTCGCTTCCTTGTAGTTTAAATTGAATCATGCAAAGGATATCGATGGCATATACGATCGGAATACAAATAGCGAGCCATTTTTTTGTCCGAGGAGATAATGAAGTGAGCGTTTTAGAAGACTCAGTTGATGGGATAGATTCTTGTATAGATAAGCCTGTATGGAATTCTTTTCGTAAGAAGAAAAATGCGACGGAAGTTGTCACAATACCCATAACGATAACGAGGGGAACACTGGCAGAAACAACGCTGGAAACAGGAAGACCAGCAGCATCCGCTGTTAATTTCGGTGCACCTTGAATAACGAAGTCACCAGATAAGGCGATGCCGTGTCCGAACAAGTTCATAGCAATGGCAACTCCAATTGGTGGAAGGCCGACGCGTACAGCGACGGGTAATAAAATAGCTCCCATTAAAGCGACAGCTGGAGAAGGCCAAAAGAAGAAAGAAATTGTCATCATTAAAAGGCCGATAATCCAGTAGGCGAGGGTAGGGGTACGAATCATCTTTGTAAATGGTGAAATCATCGTATCATTTATGCCAGTATGAACGAGTAGATTGCTCATTGATACGATAATGGAGATGATTAATATAGTTGGTAATAGTTCAGTAATAGCGTAAATGAAACTTTGAAAAATACCGCTAACGGCAAGAGGGATAGAACTTGTAGCGGTTAATGCTAATAAAAAGATAAAAACGATACAAATAATCGTCGTATCTTTCCGGAGAATAAAAAAAGTAATAATAGTGAGTAAACAAAGAATATAGAGAGCATGCAACAGCGTTAATTCAACTCCCATAACATTCACATCCTTTAGGCATTCGTGTAGTTTATTGTATGAAAGCAGTAAAAGTATGTGAGTATAGGAAAAAGAAAAAAGTGAAATTTCATGTACTGTAATGGTAAGAAGTAGAAATGGATGTTACAATACAATTAATCCTAAAAATGGAATTCGAGGAGGGTTTATGCGCAAAAAAATTGGGTTTTGGGGATTCATCCTTTCTTGTAGTCTATTAATCATTTTGAATCTGTTTACAAGTAATGAATGGATCAGTATTATACCTGTTTTCGGGTTTGTATTTATACTTTTATATAACTGGGAAGATATGAAACAATATAGTAAGAAAAGTATCGGAATGATGATAGGTATCATTGTTATTTGCTCATTTTTCGTAGGGTTTATTTTAATAGAAGGGCAGAAGCAAATGGAGAAAATGTCTATTTTTCAAGAATGGATGTCTTCTGCAAAAGGTCTTTATCTTGTAATTGTCGTTGTTGTTTTTCTAAGAATTGTTATAAGCGTAGTAAGTTACATATTAAAGGAGAAGTAGAATGGGGGAGTACGAATGAGAGAGAAAATAGGTTATTATGGTGTGCTCGTTTGTTTACTATTATCAGTTGTTTCAGGGCATATGTATAGGAGTATTGATTTTTGCACCTATGTATCGCTGGAAAGAATGGAAGGCATATAGCCGAAAAAAGAAAATTGTTTTCAGCATCGAGTTTGTCATTGTAATAAGCACGATTCCATTTTTGTTATTGAAAGGAAATGAGATAATAGATGGAATTGTAATGTTTCAAGGCTGGTTATTTATTGCGAAATCGATATATTTAATATGCATTTTAATGTTGGTAGCGGTAGTCGCTAAAAAAGTAAATGAAAAGCTATTCGCTAATGAATAAAAGAAAATGCCACCTTATTCGGTGGCATTTTTTTCTATGATTTCAACAAGGGATAACAATTAGTTCCCGATTTGATTTTGTAATAACTTCATATCCGTCTTTTGTGATGACAATATCATCTTCAATTCTACAACCGCCCCAGTTTGGTATGTAAATACCAGGTTCAACGGTAACAACCATACCTTCTTCTAAAGTAGCCTTACTTTCTTGGGATAGACGAAGAGGTTCATGTATTTCTAATCCAAGCCCATGACCAGTAGAGTGTCCAAAATATTGACCGTATCCATGTTCTGTAATGTAATCCCTCGTTATATCATCGATACTTTTCGCAGTTTCTCCAGGCTTAATTGCTTCAGTCCCACGTTTTAACGCTTCTCGTACAACATTGTATATCTTTTTGAATTCTTCTGATGGTTCTCCGATTGCTACAGTACGAGTTATATCGGAACAATATCCATCGTAAAGTGCACCGAAATCTAATGTAACAACGTCGCCTCGTTCGATTATTTTATTTGATGCAACTCCATGAGGAAGTGAAGAACGAACGCCAGAAGCTACAATGATTTGGAATGAAGAGGATGTAGCTCCTTTTTTTCTCATGAAAAATTCTAACTCATCTCGTACATCATTTTCACTTATTCCTGGTTTTAGAAACGTAAGGATGTGGTGAAATGCTTCGTCAGCAATATTAGCTGCGATTTTCATTGTTTCTATTTCAGGCATGTCTTTAATAATACGAATATTTTCGATGATTTCGCACACTTGAACCATTTCTACATGTACGTATTTTTGTAAGTTTTTATATTGTTGCAATGTCATGTTGTTCTCTTCAATTCCGAGTTTTTGAATGTTTAATTTTGATACTTGATTTGCAATTTCTTTTTCTAAATTTCCTTTATGCATAATAATTTCAGCATCTTTTATTTGTGATTTTGCTTGATCTACATAGCGAAAATCAGTTATAAAAACAGCTTTATCCGCAGAGATTAAGACGACGCCAGCACTACCTGTAAAGCCTGTTGCATATTGGCGATTTTCTTTTTTTGTAATAAGCAATCCGTCAATTTCATAATTTTGTAGTTGATTTTGGATTTTATTAATTTTTAAAGTCATGTTAATTCCCCCTATTCACAGTATTGAATAAAGCAAATAGCGTGCCAAAAAATATTGTTAGAGAAAAGATAACAGAAATTGCATATCTTTTAGGTAGGGAATTTATCCCGCTTTAATGGGCAGTAAGACCCACACCTCAAAATTCAGCGAAAGCAAAGGAGTTAGGTGGGGGATGAAGAAAACCCCCACTGATTAAAGTTTCACTTTATCCCGCTATTTGTGGGTGGTGGGCTGCTCGTGAAATACAGATTATTTCAATTATCAGTGGGAGAATGAGAAAAATATCGATCACAATTTCAGTTTCTTTACAAGGTGTCAAAAAATTTATACAAATTCGAAAGAGCGCTGTCAATTTTTTTGACAATATGGAAGAAAAGGATAAGAGGTTTTTAGTATATATTTTGAAAGTATGTCCTTTGTTTCGTTCTGATATAAAATTTAATATATAAATAAATAACTGTTATTGATATAATAGGTAATTGTTGGATTTCTCTCGGAAATAGGGAAACGTAACGAATATGAAGGAATAAGGATTGTGAGTACATGAAGAAATTAAGTAAAGTAATATCATTTTGCTTGGCTGCTAGTATGCTAGTTGTAACAGGTTGTGAAAAAGGTGAAAACAAAGTTCAAGTAAATGAAACGATTGAACAGCTTGATGAAGCGCCAGAAGTGAAAGAAAAAGAAGCGAAAAAGATTGTAAGAAAGAGTGTAGATGCAATAGCAAATGCATTTAGTGAGATGGAAAAAGAAAATGGATGGAGCCGAAATAATCCTGGAGATTTAGCTACAGCTAAAAAAGGCGTTGAGGGGCTAGTTTCAGATAAGTTTGTGGAGAAGGAGCTTCCAGGATTGCTTGATACATTTAATAGATCAAGGGAAACAGATATGTTACCATTTCCGATTCATATTGAGCCGGACGTGAGGACAACTTATTCACAGAAAAATGATGTCTTAAAGATTGAGACGCTTACTCTTGCAAATGATATGGGTAATGAAGCGGAGATGTGGGAATTTGTCTTAGTGTATACCGATGGAAAATGGTTAATGGATAGATGGTCATCAAATACGTCAGTAGATTTAAAGTTAACTAAAGAAGAAGCTAAAGAACTTCTTAGAGTACAAGGTTTCAAGAATGTCTCTTTCGTTAGAGAAGAGAATAGTGGAAATAAAAAATATATTTTTAAAGAAAGTAACGGAGTAGTTGCTGTCGACGCAAAAAACTCGGTTATTACTCACAATGTAGATGATGAAGAGCAAGAAAAGGTAACGAAAAAAGATTTTGTTCAAGAGCAAGAAACAGTTAAGGGGAATGATTCTAGTACGTCTACTAGTTCAAAAAAAGAAACTTCGTCAGCGGTGGGGAAAACTAAGGTTTTAAATGAGTTAGCAGCTCTAGAAAACCAAGAAAAACATACAAATGTTATGTCAACAAATGACATAGTAAATGAAATAGAAGGAAATTATCAACTGTGGGATAATAAACTAAATGAAATTTACAGCACATTAAAAAATACGATGTCAGCTGATGCGTTTCAGTCGTTGAAAAAGAAACAAGTTGCATGGGTTAAAGAAAAGGAAAGTAAGGTTAAAGCAATTGCTACGGATGAAAATAATGGAACGATGAAATATATTGAAGCAGCAGATGAAAAATACAAGATGACAAAAGAAAGATGTTATGAATTAGTGAATGGGTATATGAACTAGTGTGAACGAATGTAAAAAATGCGTTGCTTATAAGCAACGCATTTTTTATTTACGCTTTTAATTTCATTACAGTATCAGCATCAGGTGTTACATATACGGTTTGCTGATTGTCGTACGTAACAAAACCAAGTTTTGCACCACTCGGTTTTTTGACATGGCGTATTTTGGTGAAATCTACAGGAACAGAACTAGAATCTTTTGCTTTACTGAAATAGGCAGCGATTTTAGCAGCTTCTAACACGGTTTCTTCGGTAGGTTCAAGAGAACGAATGACAACATGAGACCCAGGGATATCTTTCGTATGTAACCAAATTTCATCACGACGGGCAAACTTCGTTGTTAAATAATCATTTTGCTTGTTGTTTTTACCGACGAAAATTTCTGTTCCGTCACTAGCTAAATATTTGTCTAATACCGGTTTAGTTGGTTTCTTCTTAGCATTTTTTGCTTTACGATTGCGCATATAACCTTCTTCAGCTAATTCCTCGCGAATTTCTTCAATATCTTTTGAAGAAGCAGCTTCCATTTGTTGAAGTAAGCTATCAAAATAAATAATTTCTTCATTTGTTTTTTCGATTTGTTCTTCTACAACAACAACTGAATTTTTCGCTTTTTGGTACTTTTGGAAATAGCGTTGCGCATTGTCAGATGGTGTTTTTAAAGGATCTAATGTAATTTTTACAGTTCCGCCATTTTCGTCGTAATAGTTAACGACTTCAATATCTTTATCACCTTTTTTCAAAGCGTACATATTGGCTGTAAGTAGTTCTCCGAATAGTTGATATTTATCTGCTTTTCCGGCATCTTGTAATGTTTTTTCTAGTTTAATGAGTTTCTTCTCATTTTTATTTTTTTCGTTTTGCATAAAGCGCTCTAAATCATAAGCTTGTTGTTTTACACGGTCGCGCTCTGCTTTTCCGAAAAAGAAACGGTCTAGCAATTCACTAACAGATGAGAATGTCTTGTCTTCTCCTTGCAAGTGTGCAAGAGGGAAAAGATAAAAGAATTCTTTCCCATTTGAAGTAGTCATTGTTGGTGAATATGTATGAGTTAGTAATGGTTTTTGTATGGAGAAAAATGCGTCCGCTAATGCCTTTTCATTTACCATACCTGCTTTTTTCACTACTTCTTTTGCGAATAACGGCGAAATTCCCGTAAAGGTGCCGACAAGCTGTTTATCCATGTTTCCAGATAGAAAGTCTAGCGGTCTAATAAATTCATCATTTGTTTCAATCTGGAGTGGGTTAATTTTATGTTGTGCTGGTGGTGCAATGTACTCCGCTCCAGCATATACAGTTCGATGTCGGTTTACCGCTAAAGAAACGTGTTTTAAGCTATCTAAAATATTGTTTGTTTTTGTGTCTACTAAAATGATGTTACTATGTCGTCCCATTATTTCAATTACTAATGTTTTTAGCGATTCGTCACCAATTTCATTTCTGCTACGAACGGTAATTTGAATAATGCGCTCTAAATCAATTTGTTCAATTTTTTCAATGAACCCACCTTCTAAATGCTTACGAAGAAGCATACAAAACATTGGCGGAAGTGCAGGTGAATCGTAATTTTGATTTGTTAAGTGTAAACGTGCATATGTCGGATGAGCGGAAAGAATTAGTTTTTGATTTTTTCCGTTTGCTCGAATATGTAATAAAATCTCGTATTTTGAAGGTTGATATATTTTGGAAATTCTTCCTGTGTAAAGAGAATTTGCAATTTCATGTGTAATTGCTCTTGTAAATAATCCATCGAATGCCATAAATGAACACTCCTTTCTAACTAAAAGTTAATTATAGCATTTTTTTGGACGAGGCTGAATAAGCTTTCAATAGAGTATGTCTGGAATCAGGAGGTCGATAGCGGGATGAACTGGTATGGAATGCGCGCACACGAAGTGGAAGAAAGAACGAATACGAATGTGAAGGTTGGGCTTACAGAGAAGGAAGCAGAAGGGCGAATAAAAAAATTTGGTACAAATGAATTAGATGAAGCCAAAAGGCCTTCTGCACTGATGGTATTTTTGGCGCAGTTTAAAGATTTTATGGTACTTGTTTTATTTGGTGCAACAATAGTTTCAGCTTTTTTAGGTGAATACATTGATTCTATTGCGATTGTTGCGATTGTTATTATCAATGGTATTCTTGGCTTTTTTCAAGAAAGAAAGGCTGAAAAGTCACTGGAAGCTTTAAAAGAGCTAGCCGCCCCGCAAGTTACTGTAATGCGGAATGGAAAGTGGGTAAAAGCACCGTCTAAAGCACTTGTTTTAGGTGATATCATTAAATTTTCTAGTGGTGATCGTATTGGGGCGGATGTACGTCTTGTTGAGGCATCAAGTTTATATATCGAAGAATCAGCTTTGACAGGAGAGTCAGTACCGGTGCAGAAGAAGGTAGAAGCTCTGCAGGGGCAAGATGTTTCAATTGGTGATCAAAAAAATATGGCTTTTATGGGTACGATGATTACACGAGGAGCTGGAACAGGGGTCGTTGTAGCAACTGGTATGAATACAGCGATGGGCCAAATTGCAAATATGTTACAAAATGCAGAGCAAATGGAAACACCACTGCAAAGAAGATTAGAGCAACTCGGGAAAATATTAATTATTGTGGCTCTTATTTTGACAGCGCTTGTTGTATTAGCCGGTGTATATCAAGGGAATGAAGTGTATCATATGTTTTTAGCAGGCGTGTCGCTAGCTGTTGCTGCTATTCCTGAAGGATTACCAGCAATTGTTACAGTAGCTTTATCGCTTGGTGTACAGCGTATGATTAAAAAGAGAGCAATTGTAAGGAAGTTACCAGCGGTAGAAACGTTAGGATGCGCTTCTGTTATATGCTCTGATAAAACAGGAACAATGACGCAAAACAAAATGATGGTAACACATATGTGGTCAGGTGGGGAATTATGGAAAGTTACGGGTCAAGGATATGAACCTAATGGCTCTTTTTTGAAAGGTGAAAAAGAATGCGATCCAGCTAAAACAAAAGCACTGTATCAACTACTAACATTTGGTTCACTTTGTAATAACGCAAATATTATTCAAAAGAAAAAGGCGTATGTATTAGATGGAGATCCAACTGAGGGAGCACTTGTAGCTGCAGCAATGAAAGCGGGGATAACGCGTGAGGCACTGAAAGGGAAATTTGAAATTATTCGTGAATTTCCATTCGATTCAACTCGAAAAATGATGAGTGTTATTGTGCGAGATAGAGAGGGGAAAAAGTTTCTTGTTACGAAGGGAGCACCAGATGTCCTCCTGCAAATGAGTCAAACGATTTTATGGGGGGATAAGCAACAACCGTTAAGTGAGTTGTATAGAAAAGAAGTACAGGCGGCTATTCATAGTTTAGGTAGTCAAGCGCTCCGAACAATTGCAGTTGCATTTAAGCCATTAAAAGTAACAGATTCTATTGAACATGAAAGAGACGTTGAAAAAGATTTTATGTTGGTCGGGATACAGGGAATGATTGATCCGCCAAGACCAGAGGTAGAACAGGCTGTAAAAGAGTGCAGAGAAGCTGGTATTCGAACAGTGATGATTACAGGAGATCATAAAGTGACAGCAATGGCAATTGCGGAACAATTAGGGGTTTTACCACCTGGTGGACGTGTTGTTGAAGGAGTAGAACTCGCGAATATGGATGTAGAGGAACTAGAAAGTGTTGTAGAAGACACGTATGTATTTGCTCGAGTATCACCTGAACATAAATTGAAAATTGTTAAGGCGTTGCAAAATAAAGGGCATATAGTAGCGATGACAGGTGATGGAGTAAACGATGCTCCGGCTATAAAAACAGCGGATATTGGGATAGCGATGGGAATTACAGGGACAGATGTTGCGAAAGAAGCTTCTTCTCTTGTTTTGCTAGATGATAATTTTGCTACGATTAAATCAGCAATTAAAGAAGGTAGAAATATATACGAGAATATACGTAAGTTTATTCGTTATTTATTAGCATCGAACGTAGGAGAAATTTTAGTCATGTTATTTGCAATGTTACTTGCATTACCGCTGCCGATGGTTCCCATTCAAATTTTATGGGTGAACTTAGTGACTGACGGATTACCGGCGATGGCATTAGGATTGGATAAGGCGGAAGGAGACGTTATGAAGAGAACGCCGCGTCATCCGAAAGAAGGGGTATTTGCTAGAGGGCTTGCCTGGAAAATTATAAGCCGTGGCTTTCTAATTGGAGCAGTGACGTTAGTGGCGTTTATTATTGCATATAATCAACATCCAAATGAACTGAAATATGCACAAACTGTGGCGTTTGCGACGTTGGTACTTGCACAACTTATTCATGTATTTGATTGCCGGAGTGAACATTCTATCTTCCACCGTAATCCGTTTGGGAACGTGTATTTAGTAGGAGCGGTTATTATTTCTTTACTGTTAATGTTAGTGGTTATATATTACCCACCGCTACAACCGATCTTTAGTACAATGCCAATACAAGCGAGAGATTGGTTGTTAATTGGAGGTTTGTCATCAATTCCGACCTTCTTGTTAGTAGGTTCTTTATTAACAGGGAAAAAGGGGAAGAAGGAAAAGCCAGTATTATATAAGAAGGGATTAAACTTGAAATAGTCAATGATATGAAAATGTGATATAATTTACAGAAGGTAGTAGAGCCTTGTCTCTATTACCTTTTTCATTGAGTTATTTCATGGCTTGGATGTGATAAAAATGATTTGTAGTATGACAGGATTTGGAAGATCGAAAGTAGAAAATGATACTTTTCAAATTACAGTAGAAATGAAATCGGTGAACCACCGTTTCCTAGAGATGAGTATTCGACTTCCGAAGCAAATGATGATATTTGAAGAAAAAATTCGTAAAATAATTGCAGAACAAGTTCGGCGTGGACGCATTGAAGTGTCTATTAGTATAACGGGTGAAGGGCTTGTTGAAAGAAAATTAAGTGTGAATTGGTCGCTTCTTGAGCAGTACCAATCGATTATGGAAGATATAAAAGGAAAATTTCAATTACAAGATTCTATTACACTTCAGCAATTAATGGAAATGCCAGAAGTAACAGCGATTGAAGAAGTAGAAAATGTAAATGAACAATTTGAGAACGGTTTATATGAGGCTGTTCGCCAAGCTGCTCATATGTTAAAAACGATGAGAGATGGCGAAGGAGAACGATTACATAAAGATATAGCGTATCGTTTACAAGAGATTCACAATTGTGTAAATGCAATTATTCCGCATGTACCGATTGTTACACAAAAATATCGTGAACGATTAGAAAATCGCTTAAAAGAATTACATAATCAAGATCTAGATGAACAAAGATTGTTAACAGAAGTCGCAATCTTTGCAGAGCGTTGTGATATTCACGAAGAGTTAGTTCGTTTGCAAAGTCATTTAGAGCAATTTCGTGAAACACTGCAGATTGAAGAGCCTGTTGGAAGGAAAATGGATTTCATCGTGCAAGAGATGCATAGAGAAATTAATACGATTGGTTCTAAGGCAAATGACTTAACAATTTCAAAATATGTTGTAGAAATGAAAAATAACCTTGAAAAAATTCGTGAACAAGTACAAAATATTGAGTAGCTTTCAAAAAATATATAAAGTTATACGTGGTGGAGAAATCGGATAGACTTACTAGGAGGCGCAAACTATGGCCATGCGGTTTTTAAATATTGGATACGGAAATATTGTATCTGCTCATCGAATTATTGCTATTGTAAGTCCGGAGTCAGCTCCTATTAAACGAACAGTACAGGAAGCACGCGAACATAATGCTTTGCTTGATGCTACGTATGGGAGAAAAACAAGGGCGGTTATTGTTATGGATGATGGGCATGTGGTATTAAGTCCAATTCAGCCAGAGACGATTGCACATCGTTTGAATAATAAAGAAGATTTAAGTGAGGAAGGGTAGGTTTTACATATTTATGAGAAGTAGAAGAGGATTGCTCATCGTTCTTTCAGGACCTTCTGGGGTTGGTAAAGGAACGGTTCGAAAAGAGCTGTTTAGTCATGAGGATACACGTTTTCAGTACTCCATTTCAGTAACGACACGTAAGCCACGTGAAGGTGAAGTAGATGGTGTGGATTATTTCTTTAAAGAGAGAGAAGAATTTGAGGAAATGATTCGTAATGAAAAATTACTTGAGTGGGCTGAGTTTGTAGGTAATTATTACGGAACACCGATTGACTATGTTGAAAAAACATTACAAGAAGGAAAAGATGTATTCTTAGAAATTGAAGTGCAAGGAGCAATTCAAGTTAAGAAAGCTTTCCCAGAAGGTGTATTTATTTTCTTAGCACCTCCAAGTTTATCTGAACTAAAGAACCGTATTGTCGGCCGTGGTACAGAAACTGAAGATGTTATTGAAAATCGTTTAACGGTAGCGAAAGAAGAAATCGAAATGATGGACGCTTACGACTATGTTGTAGAAAACGATCAAGTTGAATTAGCTTGTGAAAGAATTAAAGCAATTGTGGTTGGTGAACATTGCCGCCGCGAAAGAGTAGCAAAATATTATAAAGAAATGACGGAGGGTCTATAATTATGTTAAATCCATCAATTGATTCATTATTAACAAAAATCGATTCTAAATATACACTTGTAACAGTAGCTGCAAAACGTGCGCGTGAAATGCAACTTGCTGATAACTGTGTTATCGAGCAACCTGTTTCTCATAAATGTGTAGGTAAATCATTAGAAGAAATCGATGCAGAAGTATTAAAATATGTACCAAGCGAAGGCAAAATCATCGATTAAGACATTCTTTTCGACAAATTAAAACATAGACTTTATAATTTTCTATGTAACGGTAACAACCTATTTACAAGTAGGTTGTTATTTTTTTACGATAGGGAAGAAATATTGGTACTGATGAGCTGGGAATTCTGTTTCAGTATTATAAGTTTGAAAAAGAAAGAGGACGAGCCATATGCTAAAAGGGAAAAAGATACTTCTATGTGTAACAGGAGGCATTGCGGTCTTTAAAGCGGCTGCGTTAACTAGTAAATTGACACAAGCTGGTGCTATTGTAAAAGTAATGATGAGTGGGTCGGCAATGAAGTTTGTTACGCCTCTTACATTTCAAGCACTTTCTCGCCATGATGTATATACAGATACATTCGATGAGAAAGACTCGGCTGTTATTGCACATATCGATTTAGCAGATTGGGCAGATGTAGTACTTGTTGCACCTGCTACTGCCAATTGTATTGGGAAGTTAGCTGGTGGTATTGCAGACGATATGATTACAACTACTTTGTTAGCTACTACAGCCCCAGTGTGGATTGCACCTGCTATGAATGTGCATATGTATGAAAACAAAATTGTACAAAAAAATATGATGACGTTGAAAACGTTAGGATATACATTTATTGAGCCTGGAGAAGGTTTTTTAGCGTGTGGTTATGTTGCGAAGGGAAGACTAGAAGAACCGGAAGCAATTATTGCACGGTTAGAAGAGGCTTTTTCCGAACAAAAACCGTTGCAAGGAAAAAAAATATTAATAACTGCTGGCCCAACTCGTGAAAAGATTGATCCAGTGCGTTTTATGACCAATTTTTCTTCTGGGAAAATGGGATATGCAATTGCGGAAGTGGCAGCGAACTTAGGTGCTGATGTCATACTTGTTTCGGGACCGACAGCATTAAACCCACCATTACATGTAAATACGGTACAAGTGGAATCTGCACAAGATATGTTAGAAGTAGTTCTGCAACAGTATCAAAACGTAGATGTTGTCATTAAAACAGCAGCAGTTGCAGATTATCGCCCGAAATATGTTCATGATAATAAAATGAAAAAGAAAAATGGAGATGCTGTAATCGAACTCGAGAGAACAGTAGATATTTTAAAAACGTTAGGTGAGATGAAGGATCAACAGTTACTTATCGGTTTTGCGGCTGAAACGACAAAGGTAGAAGAATACGCAACAAAAAAATTACGTGAGAAAAATGCGAATATGATTGTTGCGAACGATGTAAAGGCACAAGGAGCTGGATTTGGTACAGATACAAACATTGTAACAATGTATAGAAAAGATGGAGAAGTCATCGAGTTACCACTTTTAACGAAGAAAGAGGTTGCTCGTGAAATATTAAAGCAAATTGAAATGATGTTAGAAGATGATCGTCTATGAAATTTGCAAGTGTAATTGTTGATGTACCTGCACGTCAGACAGATCGACCATTTGATTATATTATCCCTAAAAAGTGGGAAGATATTGTCCAGACAGGCATGCGTGTAGTAGTTCCATTTGGCCCAAGGAAATTGCAAGGCTTTATTATTGGGATCAAAGATTCGGCTGAAGTAGAAAGTAAGAAGCTAAAGACAATCCATGAAATATTAGATGTAACACCAGTTTTAAACGAGGAATTATTAAAGCTTGGATATTGGCTTACAAGCGAAACGTTATGTTATATGATTTCAGCCTTTCAAGTCATGCTTCCAACGGCGATAAAAGCTACGTATAAAAAGCGTCTACAACTTCGTAAACAAGAAGTAGTAGCACCTGAACTACTGTTTTTATTTCAGGACAAAGAAGCGATAGATTGGGAAGCTATTGAGACGCAGCCGCATCTATACCGCACGATTCAACAAGAAATTAAAAATGGCACGATTGAAGTTGTTTATCAGGTAAAAGATAAAGTGCAAAAGAAGAAACAAAGAGTCGTTCAACCGGAGTTGTCAGAAGATAAATTGGAGTTAGCAGCATTTGAACTGAAAAGTAAAAAACAACAAGATGTACTCTATTATTTTGTGGAAAATTATAAAAGTGTGCCGTTGAAAGTGATAACAGAAGAGTTGCAAATAACAGACGCTCCGATTAAAGCACTTGTTAAAAAGGGGCTAATTTCAGAAAAGTATGTGGAAGTGTACCGAAATCCGTATGACGATGATGATTTTGAACAAACGAAACCATTCCCACTTACGGAGGAACAAAAGCAAGTTATTGCACCGATTTTATCATCAATTACAAATGAAACTTACAATCCATTTTTACTATATGGTGTTACAGGAAGCGGAAAAACAGAAGTATATTTACAATCTATAGCAGCGGTGCTCGCGAAAGGGAAAGAAGCTATTGTACTTGTTCCTGAAATTGCACTAACGCCTCAAATGGTAGATCGTTTTAAAGGCAGATTTGGCTCGCAAGTTGCGGTTCTTCATAGTGCGCTGTCTGTTGGAGAAAAATATGATGAATGGCGTAAGATTTTAAGAAAAGAAGTGAAAGTTGTAGTTGGTGCACGTTCAGCTGTATTTGCTCCTTTTGAAAATTTAGGGATTATTATTATTGATGAGGAGCATGAATCGAGCTATAAGCAAGAAGATAATCCGAGGTATCATGCAAGGGATGTAGCTGTCTGGAGGGGGCAATATCATAAATGTCCTATCGTTCTTGGTAGTGCAACACCGACACTTGAATCGTTTGCAAGAGCGAAAAAAGGTGTGTATGAATTACTAACGATGGAAAAACGTATGAATAAACAAGCGTTACCAACAGTAGAGATTGTTGATATGCGTGAGGAACTTCGTGACGGGAATCGTTCCATGTTTTCGAAGGCATTGCATGAAAAAATAGCAGATCGATTAGAAAAGAAAGAACAGATGGTGCTCTTTTTAAATAGAAGAGGTCATTCTACATTTGTTATGTGCCGTGATTGTGGGTATGTTGTACAATGTCCGCATTGTGATATCTCGCTGACATATCATAAAATGAACCATCGTTTAAAATGTCATTACTGCAGTCACGAAGAGAATATGCCGACTGCGTGTCCTGCTTGTCAAAGTACATATATTCGTTTCTTTGGTACAGGTACACAAAAGGTAGAAGAAGAAATTACAAAACTATTTCCAGAGGCACGAGTTATTCGAATGGATGTAGATACGACAAGTCGCAAAGGAATGCATGAAAAATTATTAAAGGCGTTCGGGGAAGAAAAAGCAGATATACTACTTGGAACACAAATGATTGCGAAAGGATTAGATTTTCCTAAAGTAACGCTTGTCGGGGTTTTAACTGCAGATACGATGCTTCACTTGCCTGATTTTCGAGCGAGTGAAAAGACGTATCAGTTATTGACGCAAGTAAGTGGAAGAGCAGGCAGACATGAATTGCCAGGGGAAGTTATAATTCAAACGTATACGCCAGAACATTATAGTATAGAGTTAGCAAAGAACCAACAATATGATGTGTTTTTTGACCAAGAAATGCAAATGAGACGAACAAGACAATATCCACCTTATTACTATGTTGTACTTGTAACAGTATCTCATCCAGAATTATTAAAGGCAGTGCAAGTGACGGAAAAAATTGTCGGTCATTTACGGGCGCACTGCACAGAGCAAACGATGGTGTTAGGACCGGTTGCTTCAGCAATTCCAAGGATAAAAGATAGATATCGTTATCAATGCATGATAAAATACAAACGGGAACCAAACTTAAAGAACGTGCTCAAAATGGTAAATGAACATTATCAGGCAGAAATGCAAAAAGAGCTACAAATCTCAATTGATTTTAATCCAACAATGTTAATGTAGCGGAGGGAAATATGGCAGTTTTAGAAATAGTAAAGCATCCAAATGAAGTGTTAGAAACACCATGCGAAAGAGTAATTAACTTTGATAAAAAGTTAGTGAAATTGTTGAAAGATATGCATGAAACAATGTTAATTGCGGACGGAGTCGGTTTAGCTGCGCCTCAAGTAGGTGTAAGCTTGCAAGTTGCGGTAGTTGATATCGGTGATGATACGGGGAAAATCGAGTTAATCAATCCATCGATACTAGAAAAACGTGGTGAACAAGTAGGTCCCGAAGGCTGTCTAAGCTTCCCGGGACTTTATGGTGAAGTGGAACGTGCGGATTATATTAAAGTACGTGCTCAAAATCGCCGAGGTAAAGTATTTTTACTAGAAGCAGAAGGATTTTTAGCACGTGCAATTCAACATGAAATCGATCATTTACACGGTGTGTTATTTACATCGAAAGTGACAAGATATTATGAGGAAAACGAATTAGAATAGGTATTAAAAGGAGCGGTTTTTGAATGATAAAAGTAGTATTTATGGGAACACCGGACTTTTCAGTGCCGGTGCTTCGTCGTCTTATCGAAGATGGCTATGATGTAATAGGTGTTGTGACGCAGCCTGATCGTCCGGTAGGTAGAAAAAAAGTATTAACACCTACGCCTGTTAAAGTTGAAGCAGAAAAACATGGTATTCCGGTGTTACAACCGTTAAGAATTCGTGAAAAAGACGAATATGAACAAGTCTTGGCATTAGAGCCTGATTTAATTGTAACAGCTGCTTTCGGTCAGATTGTACCAAATGAAATTTTAGAAGCACCGAAGTATGGATGTATTAACGTCCACGCGTCTTTACTACCTGAACTTCGTGGTGGTGCACCAATCCATTATGCAATTATGGAAGGTAAAGAAAAAACGGGTATTACAATTATGTATATGGTAGAGAAATTGGATGCTGGTGATATCTTAACACAAGTAGAAGTCGAGATTGAAGAGCGTGAAACGACAGGCTCTTTATTCGATAAGTTAAGTGAAGCAGGGGCACACCTTCTATCTAAAACAGTACCTTTATTAATTCAAGGTAAGTTAGAACCAATTAAACAAAACGAAGAAGAAGTAACGTTTGCATATAATATAAAACGTGAGCAAGAGAAAATTGATTGGACAAAAACAGGTGAAGAAGTATACAATCACATTCGCGGATTGAATCCATGGCCAGTCGCTTATACGACTTTGGCAGGACAAGTTATTAAAGTATGGTGGGGAGAGAAGGTCTCTATTACAGAGAAAGCTGAACCAGGTACAATAGTAGCTCTTGAAGAAGATGGATTTGTTGTTGCAACAGGGAATGAGACAGGTGTTAAAATCACTGAATTGCAACCTTCTGGTAAAAAACGTATGAGTTGTTCGCAATTTTTACGTGGCACAAAACCTGAAATTGGAACGAAGTTAGGAGAAAATGCATGAGACAAAATGTTCGTGAGTTAGCTCTTGATGGCTTAATTCAAGTAGAAAAAAGTGGTGCATACAGTAACTTACTTTTAAATAATCTAATTGAAAAAAATGCAATTGATAGAAAAGATATTGGTTTGTTAACTGAAATTGTATATGGAACGATTCAACGTCGTGACACATTAGATTATTATTTACAGCCTTTTTTAAAAAAGAAGGTTGAGGCGTGGGTAAGAGTATTACTTCGCTTATCTTTATATCAAATGATTTATTTAGACCGAGTGCCAGAAAGAGCGGCTATTCATGAAGCAGTTGAAATTGCAAAGCGTCGCGGGCATAAAGGGATTGCTGGTATGGTAAACGGGGTATTACGTTCGATTCAGAGAGAAGGGGTACCTTCTTTAGATGAAATCAAGGATCCAATAGAACGTTTGGCAATTGCAACAAGTCATCCAATGTGGCTTGTGCAAGACTGGGCTTCTGAATATGGTTTAGAGACAGCAGAGAAAATGTGTGAAGTGAACATGTTACCCCCGGTACCAACAGCGCGTGTAAATGTTGATAAAATAACAGTAGAAGAAGCAATAGAGTTGTTGGCTGGTGAAGGTATAGAAGCGAAGCGCGGCGATTTATCAGAGGATGCAATTCAAATTGAAAGAGGGAATGTAGCGCATACAGATGCGTTCAAAAAAGGTTTTCTTTCTATTCAAGATGAAAGTTCTATGCTTGTAGCACGCGCTTTAGAACCGAATGAGGGAGATGAAGTTCTTGATAGTTGTGCTGCTCCGGGCGGAAAGACAACGCACATTGCAGAGCGATTAAAAGGAACAGGTCAAGTTATGTCTCTTGATTTACATGCACACAAAGTACGTTTAATTAAACAACAAGCGGAGAGACTTGGTCTAGAAAATGTCGAAACAAAAGCACTAGATGCTAGAAAAGTGCAAGAACACTTTGCGAATGAAACATTTGATAAAATATTAGTAGATGCACCATGTTCTGGATTTGGTGTGATTAGACGTAAACCTGATATTAAGTTAGGTAAAAATAAAGGCGATAGTGAAAGATTATCGACGATTCAACTTGCGATACTAGAAAAAATAGCACCGTTATTAAAACAAGGTGGTCGCCTTGTTTATAGTACGTGCACAATAGAAAAAATAGAAAATGAACAAGTAATAAAGCAATTTTTACAAGAGCATCCTGAATTTGAATGGGATACTACGATAAAAGATCGCATGCCAGAAAAGTTAAATCCGTATATTGATGAAGGTCAAGTGCGAATTTTACCGCATTATTTTGCAACAGATGGCTTTTATATTGCTTGTTTAAGGAAGAAGGTGTAGCATCGTGGAAACGACTGTGAGAAAACAAAAGAAAAATCTAGAAACGAAGAAACCATCAATTTATTCTTTACAACTTCATGAAATGCAAGATTGGTTAAAGGAACAAGGAGAACCTAAATTCCGTGCAGGACAAATCTTTGATTGGCTATATAAAAAACGTGTAAAAAATTATGACGACATGTCGAATCTTTCTAAAGGATTACGCGATAAATTGTCGAATTCCTTTGATATTACTACTTTAAATACATTAGTAAAACAAACATCTTCTGATGGAACAATTAAATTTTTATTCCAATTATATGATGGTTATTCTATTGAAACAGTGTTAATGCGACACGAATATGGAAATTCTATTTGTGTAACAACACAGGTTGGATGCCGTATTGGTTGTACGTTCTGTGCATCTACACTTGGTGGGTTAAAACGAAACTTAGAGGCTGGAGAGATTGTAGCGCAAGTAGTAGAAGTGCAACGTGCACTTGATGAAACAGAAGAACGTGTAAGTTCGCTTGTTGTTATGGGAATTGGAGAGCCGTTTGATAATTACGACAACTTAATGTCATTCTTACGCATTGTAAACCATGAAAAAGGAATTCATATTGGTGCAAGACATATGACAGTTTCAACAAGTGGAATTGTTCCAAAAATTTATAAGTTCGCTGAAGAAGATATGCAAATTAATTTTGCGATTTCATTGCATTCTGCAAATACAGAGTTACGTTCAAAATTAATGCCGATTAACCGTGCTTATAAGCTACCAGACTTAATGGAAGCTGTTAAATACTATGTAAATAGAACAGGGCGTCGTATTACGTTTGAATATGGCTTATTTGGAGGAGAAAATGACCAAGTTGAGCAAGCTGAAGAACTTGCTGCGCTTTTAAAAGGTGTAAAATGTCATGTAAACTTAATTCCGGTAAACTACGTACCTGAACGTGATTATGTACGTACGCCACGTGAACAAATTTTCTTATTTGAAAAAACGTTAAAAGATCGTGGAGTGAATGTAACAATTCGCCGTGAACAAGGTCATGATATTGATGCAGCCTGCGGTCAGTTACGTGCGAAGGAGCGTAAAGAAGAGACGAGGTGACGAGATGAAAGCCGTGTTTCTATCAGATAAAGGAAAAGTTCGTCAACATAATGAAGATAGTGCGGGAGTTTTTCACAATTTAGATGGAAATATTTTAGCGGTAGTAGCAGATGGAATGGGAGGTCATCGAGCTGGTGATGTAGCTAGCTCGATGACCATTCAATTATTTCATGATTATTGGAAGCAAACGCATAATATGAATGAACCAAAAAAAGTAGAAGAGTGGTTACATACGAGTGTTGGGATTATTAATGAGCGTATATATGAGTACTCTAAGCAACATGTAGAATGTAATGGTATGGGAACAACACTTATAATAGCGATTTGTACGCCAAACTTTGTGACAATAGGTCATATAGGAGATAGTCGTTGTTATATGGTATCAGAGGGAGAAATCTCGCTTGTAACGGAAGATCACTCACTTGTAAATGAACTTGTAAGACATGGTGAAATTTCAAAAGAAGACGCAGAATATCACCCGAAAAAGAATGTTTTGTTAAGGGCATTAGGAACAGAAGAAAAAGTCGGATTAGATGTTAAAACATTGGTGCTTGAGGAAGATGATCAGTTACTTCTTTGCTCGGATGGGTTATCTAACAAAGTTTCTATTGCTGATATGCAACAAATTTTACAGTTAAATGAACAGCTTGAAACTAAGGGACAACGTCTCATTCAATTGGCGAATGATCGTGGCGGGGAAGATAATATCACCCTTGTTCTTATTGATTATGCGGGTTCGACAAACGAAAGTAGGTGAAGTGCAACGTGCTGATTGGAAAACGCTTAAATGACCGTTATAAGCTGCTGAAAATGATTGGTGGTGGTGGAATGGCCAATGTGTATTTAGCTCATGATGATATACTTGGCCGAGATGTAGCGGTAAAAATATTAAGACTCGACTATTCAAATAATGAAGAGTTTATTAAACGTTTCCATCGAGAAGCGCAGTCTGTTACAACGTTGTCGCATCCAAATATTGTGAATATGTATGATGTCGGAGAAGAAGATGGTATATATTATCTTGTAATGGAGTATGTACCAGGACAAACATTGAAGCAATACATAATTGAGCGAGGGATGTTACCTATAGGAGAAGCTCTTGATATTATGGAGCAGTTAACATCCGCCATGGCACATGCCCATCATTTTGAAATTGTGCACCGTGATATTAAACCGCACAATATTTTAATTCGAGCTGATGGAGTAATAAAAGTAACAGATTTTGGAATTGCGACAGCTACAAGTGCAACAACAATTACACATACAAATTCGGTACTCGGTTCGGTACATTACTTATCACCAGAACAAGCACGCGGCGGGATAGCAAATAAACAATCAGATATTTATTCCCTAGGAATCGTTATGTTTGAGTTGTTAACAGGAAGACAACCGTTTTCTGGCGAATCTGCTGTTGCTATAGCTTTAAAACATTTACAAAGTGAAATTCCGTCTCCAAAGAGATGGAATGAAAATATTCCGCAAAGTGTTGAAAATATTATATTAAAGGCAACTGCGAAAGATCCGTTTCACCGATATCAATCTGCCAATGCGATGAAACGAGATATTGAAACTGCGCTATATCCAGAGAGGATAAATGAGCAACCATTTTACATACCGGAAGATATGGAAGCGACAAAAGCGATTCCGATTATTCAACAAGAACAATTATTCGAAAATGTAACTGATGAAACAATTGTTTTAAAAGGAAGTAAAGTGGATGAACAGAAAAGAAAAGAAGAAACGGAATTATATAAGAAGAAAAAACGAAGTAATAAATGGATTAAAGTTTTAATTACGACATTTTTACTTTTAGCAATTGGAATAACGTTAGCGCTTACTGTTATTCCGGGATTCTTTATTCCAAAAGATGTAAAAGTCCCTGATGTGGCTGGTATGAAGTATACGACAGCAGTAAATACATTAGTTGAAAAGGGTTTTGAGGTTACGGAACCTAATATTGTATATACAGATGATGTTGAAACCGGTGATGTGATAAAAACAGACCCTGTGGCAGGTAGAGTCGTGAAAGAAAACTCTAAAATTACTATCTATCAATCAGGTGGAAAAAAGAAAAGTAAGATGAGTGATCTCACAGGAAAAGATTTTGAGAGTATAAGGAATGAATTAGAAGAAAAATATAAGCAAGTTACAATAAATTATATTGAAAATGATAGGCCAAAAGGTGAAATCGTAGAGCAAATTCCGACGCCTGATCAAATGGTAGTAGAGGCGGAACAAGAACTGAAAATTTGGGTAAGTAAAGGTCCTTATCAAATTAGACCAGGTGATTTTTCAGGATGGACTGAAAATAGCGTAAATGGTTATTTGAATGAGAGAAAACTAACTCCAGATATAAAACGAGAGTATTCCGATACTGTTGATAAAGGACTTGTAATTTCGCAATCTCCAAAACCAGGAACGCCGTTAAAAGAAGGAGATAAAGTGACGATTATCATCTCAGAGGGGCCTAAGCCGAAAGTAACGAAAACAGTGAAGGTGGATAATATTTCTATTCCGTATGAGTCTTCTATAATTGGTGAGAAAAAACCGCAAACAATAGAAATTTATAAAGAAGATATGCAACAAAAAATGGATAGACCAATTGAAACTAGAACAATTTCAGAGTCGGCAACTATTTCTTTAGAATTTGTAATTCAAGAAGGTACAAAAGGACACTATAAAATTGTACGAGATGGTGTAACAATTATCGACAAAGAAGTACCATACCCAACTCAATAATAATGACTTCCATTTTCTTTCTAGAGGGGATGGAATGTATTACTCTTGCCTGTTATGCTGTCTACATATAGTGGACTGTATAACAGGCAAAAATATATGATTCAAAAAGCTATAAAAGTGATACTGTTATAAATAATATTTTAAATTTGATGGTAGATTAAATATATTAACTTGTATATATGACGGGTTTTGAAATAAGTATTTAAAGAATTTTAAACCATTTAATATTAATGACAGCTTCACTTTATACAAAATAAAGGAGAATTATATGCCAGAAGGAAAAATTGTAAAAGCTCTAAGTGGATTTTATTATGTGCAGCATGAAGAAGGGATTACACAATGCCGTGGGCGTGGTGTGTTCAGAAAAAATAAAATTACGCCACTGGTAGGAGACCAAGTTGTCTTTCAAGCAGATAATCCAACTGAAGGATATGTGCTTGAAGTATTTGATCGGAAAAATGAACTTGTTAGGCCTCCTATTGCTAATGTTGATCAAGCGATTCTCGTTTTCTCTGCAGTAGAACCAGATTTTAATCCGGGACTATTAGATCGATTTTTAGTGCTGATTGAATATCATAACATTAAGCCGATTATTTGCATTAGTAAGATGGATTTAGTGGATGAAAAAATGAGAGAGACTGTTGAATCTTATGCAAATGACTATCGTGAGATGGGATATGATGTATTATTTACTTCTATAAATACATCGGAAAGTATTGATATTTTAAAACCATTCTTAGAAGGGTGTATTTCTGTCGTTGCAGGGCAATCTGGTGTTGGGAAATCTTCTATGCTTAACGTTTTACGTCCAGAGTTAGAACTGAAAACGAATGATATTTCCTCGCATTTAGGACGCGGGAAACATACGACAAGACACGTGGAATTAATTGCGGTTGGAAGCGGACTAGTTGCAGATACACCTGGTTTTAGTTCACTGGATTTCATAGATATAGAGGTAGAAGATCTTACATATTGTTTTCCAGAGTTGAAAGAAGCGAGCCAATACTGTAAATTTAGAGGGTGTACACATCTTTCTGAACCGAAATGTGCTGTGAAGACAGCAGTTGAAGAAGGGAAGATTACAGAATATCGTTATAAAAATTATAAACAATTCGTAGAAGAAATTAGAGAGAGAAAGCCGAGGTATTAGTTATGATTAAAATTGCACCATCGATCTTATCAGCAGATTTTTCAAAATTAGGGGAAGAGATTAAAGATGTAGAAAAAGGTGGAGCGGATTACATTCACGTCGATGTAATGGATGGACATTTCGTACCAAATATTACGATTGGACCATTAATTGTAGAAGCTATCCGTCCAATTACATCTTTACCATTAGATGTACATTTAATGATTGAAAATCCTGATAACTATATCCCGACTTTCGCAAAAGCGGGAGCAGATATTATTACTGTTCATGTAGAGGCGTGCCCTCATTTGCATCGTACAATTCAGCTAATTAAGTCTCATGGCATTAAAGCGGGAGTTGTATTAAATCCGCATACGCCAGTTTCGACGATTGAGCATGTATTAGAAGATATCGATATGGTATTGCTTATGACAGTAAACCCTGGATTTGGTGGACAGAAATTTATCCATTCTGTATTACCGAAAATTAAACAAGTGGCAGAAATGGTTAAAGAGCGCAATCTAGAAGTAGAAATTGAAGTTGATGGTGGTGTAAACACTGAAACAGCAAGACTTTGTGTTGAAGCAGGAGCAAATGTACTTGTAGCTGGATCAGCAGTATACAATCAAAAAGACCGTGGTGAAGCAATTCGTGTCATTCGTGGATAATGAATGAACGAGTCTTTATCCTAGTGAAACTGCTAGTGTAGTAAGTTTTCACTATTTATAAAGGATAGAGAAAAAATATGTAAAAAGGCAATCTACCGAATGGCAGATTGCCTTTTTACAATAGAAGGGGAAGGAAACATGATTATTCATATTTTAGCGGGTGGACCTGCGGAATATTGTGCAGATTTTTCTCGATATGAAAATGAGAAAGTAGTGTGGGCGGCAGTTGATAGAGGAGTATATCGTCTATTAAAAGGAGGGATTACTCCAGCTGTTGCATTTGGAGATTACGATTCAGTTACTGAAGAGGAATTAGTATGGATGGGCCAGCAAACAAATGACTTACATATTGTTCCTCGTGAAAAAGATCAAACAGATTTAGAAATTGCGATTAACTGGGCGTTAGAACAAAATCCGACATTGATTCGTATTTTTGGTGCCACCGGTGGAAGGCTGGATCACGGTTTAGCAAATATACAGATGCTTTTAAGAGGGTTAGAAGTAGGGATAGAAATGTGTATTGTAGACAATAAAAATGAAATAAGCGTGAAAAAAGTGGGTACACATATAATTGAAGAAAATAAAAATTTCCCTTATGTATCTTTTGTGCCGGTTACTGAAATAGTAGAAGGGATTACATTACTTGGTTTTAAGTATCCTCTAACTAATAAAACAATAGAATGGGGATCAACACTTTGTATTAGTAATGAACTCGTTGAGGAAAAAGGTACTTTTTCATTTACTTCTGGCATATTAATGGTGATAAGAAGCACTGATTAAAGAAACAATTTTGCTCCTTACATCATATAGTGAACAAGTGGAGTAATGGGGATTAGGAGGGAAACCATGAGATTTTATACAATTAAGTTACCTAAATTTCTTGGTGGAATTGTTCGTGCCATGTTAAATACCTTCAAAAAAGATTAAAAAAAGCACCTATTACCGGTGCTTTTTCCATTGTCATAGTAAAAAAAGAGCCTAGCGGCTCTTTTTTTTATTATTAAACACGTTCGATTTTGCCAGATTTTAATGCTCTAGCAGAAACGTAAACACGTTGAACTTTTCCGTCGATGCGTACGCGAACTTTTTGAAGGTTAGCGCCCCATTTACGTTTTGTAGCGTTCATTGCGTGAGAACGAGAGTTACCAGAACGAGCTTTTCTTCCAGTGATAGCACAAACACGAGCCATTTATATTTCCCTCCCTTGATACCTTACCATACGTAATTTTTCAATGTTAGTCTTTTTTGCGATGCTAAAAACACTACTATAATTTAACACAACTAAAAAGAGAATGCAACACCGTAGAAAAAAGAAATCAAGAAAAATTACTTGACACCATATGTCGATGATGAAAAGTTGAAATCAAGAAAAATTGCTTGACATATTATAGTGGTACATGTTGTATAATAACAATGGACTATTTTGCTCATCATAAAAAATGTGATTTAAAACATAAAATATGAGAGTGAAAAGAAAGAACGATGGAATTTTCTTTAAAAAGATTATATGATAGTAACTAAAGTAGTCTAGCTCACTTTCACCATTTATGAAGGGGGAAACGAGATGTCAATTGAAATTAAAACGAAGTATGGTCAAATTGATATTAGTACAGATGTAATTGCAACAATTGCTGGAGGTGCCGCAGTAGATTGCTACGGTATCGTAGGTATGGCATCAAAAAATCAGTTAAAAGATGGTTTAACAGACATTTTACGAAAAGAAAACTTCACTAGAGGTGTTATTGTTCGTAAAGATGAAGATGAAGTACATATTGATATGTATATTATTGTGAGCTATGGTACGAAAATTTCAGAAGTAGCACATAACGTGCAGACGAAAGTGAAATATACATTAGATCAAACTGTAGGACTAGCAGTAGATTCTGTAAACATCTACGTACAAGGAGTTAAAGTAATAAACTTGTAATGTGCATTAAGGAGGAAAATCTGTGTCAATTCAAAAAATTGATGGGAAACGTTTATCACAAATGATCATGCAAGGAGCGAATAATTTAACAAATAATGTTCAGCTTGTTGATGCATTAAACGTATTTCCGGTTCCAGATGGCGATACCGGTACAAACATGAACTTATCAATGACTTCAGGCGCACGTGAAGTGAAAGCAAATCCTTCACAGCATGCTGGTAAAGTCGGCGTAAGTTTAGCCAAAGGATTATTAATGGGAGCACGTGGTAACTCTGGAGTTATTTTATCTCAGTTGTTCCGTGGTTTCTCTAAATCCATTGAACAAAAAGAAGAATTAACAACAGTTGATTTTGCTGCAGCTTTAGATGCTGGGGTAGAAGCGGCTTACAAAGCGGTTATGAAACCGATTGAAGGAACGATTTTAACGGTTGCAAGAGAAACGGGTAAATATGCAGTGACAGTTGCGAAAAAACAGCGCGACTTTGTTTTGTTTATGGAAGACGTTGTGAAAGAAGCGAATGCATCGTTAAATCGTACGCCGGATTTATTACCTGTATTAAAACAAGTTGGCGTTGTAGATAGCGGTGGTAAAGGTCTTGTTGTTGTATACGAAGGATTTTTAGCTGACTTAAAAGGAGAAACGATTTCTTCTAATGTGTCTGCCCAACCATCTATGAATGACATGGTACGCGCAGAACATCACCGTAGTGTACAAAGCCAATTGAGTACAGAAGATATTAAGTATGGATATTGTACGGAATTCATGGTGAAATTAGAGCCTGAAAAAATGAAAGAACATAATTTCTCTGAACAAAAATTCCGTGAAGATATTAGTGTGTACGGAGATTCACTACTTGTTGTATCAGATGATGAGGTTGTTAAGGTTCATATTCATGCGGAACATCCTGGAGATCCTATGAATTATGGACAACGCTATGGTAGTTTAATTAAGATTAAAGTAGAAAATATGCGTGAACAGCATACTGCTTTATTAGATGAGCCTACTATGATGCCTGAGCCAACTAGCCAGTCTAAAGAGAAACAACCGTACGGTATCGTAACGGTTGCTATGGGATCTGGTATCAAAACTTTATTTGAGAGCATTGGCGCGACGAAAGTTATCGAAGGTGGCCAAACGATGAATCCAAGTACGGAGGATATTGTGAAGGCGATTGAAGAAGCGAATGCTGAAAAAATCATTATTTTACCGAACAACGGAAATATCGTGATGGCAGCAGAACAAGCAGCTTCAGTTGTGGATCAAGAAGTGATTGTAATTCGTTCAAAAACAGTTCCTCAAGGTATGGCTGCAATGTTAGCATTTAATCCAGTTGGAACGTTAGAAGAGAACGAAGAAAACATGAAAGAAGCTTTATCTCATGTGAAAACCGGTCAAATTACGTATGCTGTACGTGATACGGAAATTGATGGTGTAGCGATTCAAAAAGATGATTTCATGTGTATTGCAGATGGAAAAATTGTATCAACAAATGCTGCAAAAGTAGGAGCTGCAAAGCAATTACTAGAAGCACTTATTGATGAAGATTCTGAAATTGTAACGATTCTACAAGGTGAAGATGCAACTGACGAAGAAGTAGCTGAGTTAGTTGCATTTGTAGAAGAGAATTTTGAAGATGCAGAAGTAGAAGTACATGCTGGAAACCAACCGGTGTATTCGTTCATCTTCTCTGTAGAATAAGAAGAAATTCGTTTTGAAAATAAATGGATTACTTACTTGCTAATGGATAAGAAGTAGTAATATGAAGTTTATTACTAGTTTTTATTCAAAAGGCTAGCATATTGAAGATAAAAAAGAGCCTTGCTGCTAATAGTGAGGCTCTTTTCTTTCGTATTGTTTATGAGGGATTTGAGTAGTTTCTCTAAGAATGCCTATGATAGAATATATAGGGTGAAAGAGAGCGATTACAGATGTCAATAGTATGAATGAATCAAAGAAAATAATGTGACGGAGCGTGAGAATCTTGAATGAAGTTGTACAAGTTCCTGTTACGGATGTAAAGGGAATCGGAGGAGAAACATCTGAATTACTACACGAGATGGGGATTTATACAGTTTCTCATCTATTAGAACATTTTCCGTACCGTTATGAAGATTATGCGATGAAAGATCTTGCTGAAGTAAAGCACGATGAACGTGTAACAGTTGAGGGAAAGGTTCATAGTGCTCCTTTACTGCAATATTATGGGAAGAAGAAGTCGCGTCTTACGGTTCGTGTCCTCGTCGGTCGTTATTTAATTACAGCTGTATGCTTTAATAGGCCGTACTATAAGCAGAAGTTAAATTTAAATGAAACAGTAACGATTACTGGTAAATGGGATCAGCACCGTCAAACTATTGCGGTATCAGAGCTTCATTTTGGACCAGTTGTACGTCAACAAGAAGTAGAGCCTGTATACTCAGTGAAAGGGAAACTTACAGTAAAACAGATGCGCCGTTTTATTGCCCAAGCGTTCAAGGAGTATGGAGAATCTATAGTTGAAGTGTTACCTGATGGATTGCTAAGTCGATATAAATTATTGCCGCGTTATGAAGCGCTTCGGGCGTTGCATTTTCCAGCAGGACAGGAAGATTTAAAACAAGCACGTCGCCGTTTTGTATATGAGGAGTTTTTCTTATTTCAGCTAAAAATGCAAACATTACGGAAAATGGAGAGGGAAAATTCGAAAGGGACGAAAAAAGAAATTCCTTCAGCAGAATTGCAAGAGTTTATTGATGCACTTCCGTTTCCATTAACTGGTGCACAGCGTCGGGTAGTAGATGAAATTATGAAAGATATGACATCTCCTTATCGGATGAATCGTCTGTTGCAAGGTGATGTAGGTTCTGGGAAAACAGTCGTTGCAGCGATTGGCCTTTATGCAGCGAAGTTAGCACATTATCAAGGTGCTTTAATGGTTCCTACAGAAATTTTAGCAGAGCAACATTATCAATCGCTTGCAGAGACGTTCTCGCACTTTGGTATGAATGTTGAATTGTTAACCAGTTCTGTTAAAGGTGTAAGGCGTCGAGAGATTTTGGCAAAATTAGAACAAGGAGAAATAGATATCCTTGTTGGAACACATGCTTTAATTCAAGATGAAGTTATCTTTCATAGGTTAGGTCTCGTTATTACTGATGAACAACATCGATTTGGTGTAGCGCAGCGACGAGTTTTAAGGGAGAAAGGTGAAAGTCCGGATGTTTTATTTATGACGGCGACGCCAATTCCGCGTACGTTAGCAATTACTGCATTTGGAGAGATGGATGTTTCTATAATCGATGAGATGCCAGCTGGTAGAAAGGTAATTGAAACATACTGGGCAAAACATGATATGTTAGATCGAGTTCTCGGTTTTGTGGAGAAGGAGATAAAAAAAGGAAGGCAAGCATATGTTATTTGTCCCCTTATTGAAGAATCTGAGAAACTTGATGTACAAAATGCGATTGACTTACATAGTATGCTGACTCATCATTATCAAGGGAAATGTCAAGTCGGATTAATGCATGGCAGACTCTCATCTCAAGAAAAAGAAGAGATAATGGGACAATTTAGTGAAAATAAAGTGCAAATTCTTGTGTCGACAACAGTTGTTGAAGTAGGTGTGAACGTACCGAATGCGACTGTAATGGTTATTTATGATGCAGAGCGTTTCGGTTTATCGCAGCTCCATCAGCTCAGGGGACGTGTTGGGCGTGGTAGTGAACAATCATATTGTTTATTAATCGCGGATCCAAAATCGGAAACGGGAAAAGAGCGAATGCGTATTATGACCGAAACGAATGATGGATTTGTATTGTCAGAAAAAGATTTAGAGTTAAGAGGTCCTGGAGATTTCTTTGGAAGTAAGCAAAGTGGTTTACCAGAATTCAAGGTTGCTGATATGGTACATGATTATCGAGCGTTAGAAACAGCTAGACAAGATGCGGCGTTACTAGTAGAATCAGAAGCGTTTTGGCATAATGATCAGTATGCTTCGCTGCGTACTTATCTTGACGGGACAGGTGTGTTCCAAGGAGAGAAGCTCGATTAAAGGGAGGCAACGAAAGTTTTTGTTGCATTCTACTTTTAATGATTATATACTACTGTTAGTACCTAGTCATAAAAATGGATGGTGCGGTATGAAAAAAAGAAGAAGTAAAAAAGAAAGACAACAATTATTACAACAAACAATAGAAACGAATCCTTTTATTACGGATGAAGATTTAGCAGAAAAATTTCAAGTGAGTATACAAACCGTACGTCTTGACCGTATGGAATTATCTATTCCTGAATTAAGAGAAAGAATTAAACATGTAGCTACAAAGCAACATGAAGAAGATGTGAAATCTTTACCGTTAGAAGAGGTTGTCGGAGAAATTATCGATATAGAATTAGATAGACATGCGATTTCTATCTTTGAAGTGAAGGTAGAACACGTATTTAAAAGAAATCAGATTGCCCGTGGGCATCATTTGTTTGCACAAGCAAACTCACTAGCTGTTGCGGTTATTGATGAAGAATTAGCTTTAACTGCAAAGTCTACCATTCGATACATTCGTCCTGTAAAATTAGGAGAGCGTGTTGTTGCAAAAGCGCGCGTTGAAGATGTAGAGAATGATAAAGGACGGACCGTTGTCAAAGTGCGTAGCTTTGTTGGAGAAGAACTTGTTTTTACAGGCACTTTTGAAATGTATCGATCTAGTAATTATAGTGAGGAAGGTAACAACTTATGAAAATCGCAATAGATGCAATGGGCGGCGATCATGCTCCAAAGGCTGTCGTATTAGGAGCAATGAAAGCTATTAAGGAATATTCTGATTTACATATTACGTTAGTAGGGAAAGAAGAGGAAATTCGTCAATACTTAACGAGTGAAGAACGAATTACTATACTTCATACAGATGAAAAAATAGAATCGACAGATGAACCAGTAAGAGCCGTTCGTCGAAAAAAACAAGCCTCAATGGTACTAGCAGCGCAGCAAGTGAAAGACGGCGTAGCGGATGCTTGTATATCAGCTGGTAGTACAGGAGCTTTAATGGCGGCTGGATTGTTCGTTGTAGGTCGTATGGAAGGAATTGAGCGACCAGCTTTATCCCCTACAATGCCGACGGTTGATGGAGAAGGTTTTGTTATGTTAGATGTTGGAGCGAACGTTGATGCAAAACCAATTCATTTATATCAATATGCAGTAATGGGATCTGTATACGCTGAGAAAGTAAGAGGAATTAAAAATCCTCGCGTTGGACTTTTGAACGTTGGAACAGAGGATGGCAAAGGGAACGAGCTTTCAAAACAAGTCTTTGCAATGCTTAAGGATGCCCCAATTAATTTCGTTGGGAACGTTGAATCAAGAGATTTATTGCAAGGTGTAGCAGATGTTGTTGTATGTGATGGTTTTACAGGGAATGTAGCGCTAAAATCATTAGAAGGAACAGCACTTGCGTTATTTTCTATGTTAAAAGAGCAGTTAATGAGTTCGTTTACGAGCAAATTAGCAGCAGCGGTATTAAAGCCAAAACTTATGGTATTAAAAGATAAAATGGATTATTCGGAGTATGGAGGAGCGGCATTATTTGGATTGAAAGCTCCAGTCATTAAGGCTCACGGTTCTTCCAATGACCAATCAATATTTAGTGCGATTCGTCAAACGAGAGAAATGGTAGCGAAAGAAGTTATTCCTACTATTTCAAGCGTAATGGAGAAAGAGCCACTCCAATAAGAGGAGGATTTGAAATGGGAAAACTAGCATTTCTTTTTCCGGGCCAAGGTTCACAGGCAGTTGGAATGGGTAAACAGTTAGCGGAGAATAATAAAGAGGTTGCAAATGTGTTTGCGAAAGCAGATGAGGTGTTGCAAGATTCACTTTCAGAAGTGATTTTTGAAGGGCCGCAGGAAAAGCTTACGTTAACGACAAATGCGCAGCCGGCCTTATTAACAACGAGTTTTGCTATTTTGACAGCTTTGAAAGAGTATGATATTACACCAGACTTTGTTGCAGGGCATAGTTTAGGTGAATATAGCGCTCTTGTAGCAGCGGGTGCAATAACTTTTGAAGACGCTGTATATGCTGTAAGAAAACGTGGGGAATATATGGAAGAAGCTGTTCCTGGTGGAGAAGGTGCAATGGCGGCTATTTTAGGTGCTGATCCACATATGCTGAAACAAGTTACAGAAGAAGTAACAAGTGAAGGATATGCAGTGCAAATCGCTAATATGAATAGTACGAAGCAAATTGTGATTTCTGGAACAAAGCAAGGAGTTGAGTTTGCTTCTCAAAGAGCGAAAGAAAATGGTGCAAAGAGAGCAATTCCGCTTAAGGTAAGTGGACCGTTCCACTCTTCGCTTATGAAGCCAGCAGCGGAGAAGTTCCAAAGTGTCTTAAAAGAAATTACAATTCAAGATACGAATATTCCTGTTATCGCAAATGTAACAGCAGACGTTATTACAAGTGGTGCACTTATTCAAGAAAAGCTAATTGAACAGCTCTATTCGCCTGTCTTATGGTACCCGTCCATTGAAAACATGGTGAATCAAGGGGTAGATACATTTATTGAGATTGGACCTGGGAAAGTACTTGCTGGGCTTATGAAGTCAATTGATTCATCAGTGAAAGCATATGCGATATACGATGAAGAGACATTAAAAGATACCATTTCAAATTTGAGAGGAGAAAACTGATGTTAAAAGGGAAAGTAGCATTAGTAACTGGCGCTTCACGTGGAATTGGTCGTGCGATTGCGATTGATTTAGCGAAACAAGGGGCAAATGTTGTAGTAAATTATGCTGGTAATGAGCAAAAGGCGAATGAAGTAGTTGATGAAATAAAGAAATTAGGTTCGGATGCAATTGCAGTAAGAGCAGATGTTGCAAATGCTGAAGACGTTACAAATATGGTGAAACAAACTGTAGATACATTTGGACAAGTTGATATTCTTGTAAATAATGCAGGTGTAACAAAAGATAATTTATTAATGCGTATGAAAGAAGAAGAATGGGATACAGTTATTAATACAAACCTAAAAGGTGTATTCTTATGTACGAAGGCAGTATCTCGATACATGATGCGCCAGCGTCATGGACGTATTATTAATATCGCTTCTGTTGTTGGGGTGACAGGTAATCCAGGACAAGCAAACTATGTTGCTGCTAAAGCGGGTGTAATTGGATTAACAAAAACATCAGCAAAAGAATTAGCGAGCCGTAATATTACTGTAAATGCAATTGCTCCAGGTTTTATTGCGACTGATATGACGGATATATTAGATGAAAATATAAAAGCCGAAATGTTAAAGTTAATTCCTGCAGCTCAGTTTGGTGAAGCGCAAGATATCGCAAATACTGTAACGTTTTTTGCTTCTGATCAAAGCAAATATATTACAGGGCAAACGTTAAATGTTGATGGCGGAATGGTAATGTAATAAAAGAATTGATTTCAACTAGTTTTTTTGGCCAATATTTAATATAATATTTGAGGGGAGGTGAATGGAATGGCAGATGTTTTAGAGCGTGTAACAAAAATCATCGTTGATCGTTTAGGTGTAGAAGAAACTGAAGTAGTACCAGCTGCGAGCTTTAAAGAAGATTTAGGCGCAGACTCCCTAGATGTAGTAGAACTTGTAATGCAATTGGAAGATGAATTCGAAATGGAAATTTCTGATGAAGATGCTGAAAAGATTGCTACTGTTGGCGATGCTGTGACTTACATAGAGAGTCATCTATAATGCTTAAGTGAAGTCCCGTTTTTTTAGCGGGGCTTCTCGGCTTATATCTGGAGGGACTTATGCCGTACCGAAAACATAGAGAAAAAAAATACGAAACAAAATATCGTGAAGCGTTTAAAGTATTTCAAGAAGAGATAGGTATTACGTTTTCAGATGAAAAATTATTGATTCAAGCATTTACGCATTCATCGTATGTGAATGAGCATCGAAAAAAACCGCATGAAGACAATGAGCGTCTCGAATTCCTTGGAGATGCAGTATTGGAACTTACTGTGTCACAGTATCTGTTTCAAAAATATCCGACAATGAGCGAAGGAGAGTTAACGAAACTACGTGCAGCTATTGTATGTGAACCATCTCTTGTTCGTTTTGCAAACGAGTTGTCATTTGGTAGCCTTGTTTTATTAGGAAAAGGTGAGGAAATGACAGGTGGACGTGAACGACCAGCTTTATTAGCGGATGTCTTTGAAGCGTTTATTGGTGCCCTTTATCTTGATCAAGGGTTAGAAACAGTATGGGGCTTCTTAAAAGAAATTGTATACCCTAAAATTAATGAAGGTGCTTTTTCTCATGTGATGGATTATAAGAGTCAATTACAAGAGTTGATTCAGCGTGATGGTAGTGGCAATATTGAGTATCAAATTTTGCAGGAAAAAGGACCGGCCCACAATCGAGAATTTGTGTCACGTGTTACGTTAAATAACGTGGCTTTAGGTCTTGGTAGTGGCAAGTCGAAAAAAGAAGCAGAGCAACAAGCTGCTGCAGAAGCATTGAAAAAATTAAAAGAACAACTATAAGGAATCCCCCTTTGAATGAGGGGGATTCCTTATGCATAGAATGAAACTTTCTTTTTGTTTGTGAATAAAGGGAAGGGAAATCCGTATAATAGCTTGTTTTTGTATAGACAACAGTTATAACAACGGAGAATAGGAGGAAGGCCTTTCGTGTTTTTAAAAAGATTAGAAATAGCAGGGTTTAAGTCTTTTGCTGAGCGTGTATCTGTTGATTTTGTCCCAGGTGTAACTTCCGTAGTAGGACCTAATGGAAGTGGGAAAAGTAATATTACTGATGCGATTCGCTGGGTACTTGGTGAACAATCTGCAAAATCATTACGTGGTGCAAAGATGGAGGATATTATTTTTGCAGGCAGTGATACGAGAAGAGCAGTTAATGTTGCTGAAGTAACAATAACTTTAAATAATGAAGATCAACGTTTACCGATTGAATATAATGAGGTGTGTGTAACGCGTCGTGTATCTCGTTCTGGTGATAGTGATTTTTATATTAATAAACAATCATGTAGATTGAAAGATATTATCGATTTATTTATGGACTCTGGTATGGGAAGAGAAGCTTTTTCGATTATTAGCCAGGGGAAAGTTGAAGAGATTTTAAGTAGTAAATCAGAAGAACGTCGTGGTGTATTTGAAGAAGCTGCGGGAGTGCTGAAATACAAACTTCGTAAAAAGAAAGCTGAAGTGAAATTAGCAGACACACAAGAAAACTTAAATCGTGTACAAGATATCATTCACGAATTAAGTAGTCAAGTAGAACCTTTAGAAAGACAAGCTTCTATTGCGAAAGATTATCTCGAGAAAAAAGAAGAATTAGAGAAAGTAGAAGCGGCGCTTATTGTACATGAAATTGAAGAATTACATGAGAAATGGGAAGCGCTTCGAAATCAGTTTGGGCATAATAAAAACGAAGAAGCTAAAATGTCAACGCATTTACAAAAAGGTGAAGAAGAGCTTGAGGAATTACGAGGACAATTACAAGCAGTAGATGAGTCTGTAGATTCCTTACAAGAAGTGCTGCTTCTTTCTAGTAAAGAGCTAGAAAAGTTAGAAGGACAGCGTGAGTTATTAAAAGAGAGAAAACAAAATGCAACGACGCATTGTGCACAACTCGAACAGTTAATTGTTGAATTAACAGAGAAAGCTACAAGTTATGATGGTGAAATTGAATCCAGTACAGAAGTGTTGATGCAATTTGTAAATCAAGTAAAAGAGTTGGAGACGAAATTGCATGATAATGAGCTACTGCTTGCAACTTTTGCTGACAATTTAGAGGAACAAATTGAGAATTTAAAAGGTGACTATATTGAACTTTTAAATCAACAAGCTAGTCATCGTAATGAGTTATCTATGATTGAAGAACAATCTAAACAACAAAACTCAAAAAATGAACGCCTCGATGAAGAAAATGCGAAATATGTAGAAATACGCATGGAAATTACAGCGAAAAAGACGAAACTTGTGGAAAGTTATGAACAAGTGAAAGAAAAAGTAGCTGGTATCCTTTCGAATATACAAAAGACAGAAGCGGCACTTGGGAAATGCAAGACGCAGTATAGTGAAAATGAAACAAAACTGTATCAAGCGTATCAATTTGTACAACAGGCACGTTCTCGAAAAGAAATGCTAGAAGAGATGCAAGAGGATTACTCTGGTTTCTATCAAGGGGTACGTGAAGTATTAAAAGCTAGAGAAGATAGGTTGCAAGGTATCGAGGGTGCTGTTGCAGAACTGCTAACGGTACCGAAAGAATATGAAATTGCAATGGAAATTGCTCTAGGTGCAGCGATGCAGCATATTGTCGTACAAAAAGAAGAACATGCTCGTAATGCAATTACGTTTTTAAAACAAAATAAACATGGACGAGCAACGTTTTTACCACAAGCTGTTATTAAAAGTAGATCGTTATCATTTGAACAATTACGTATTGTAAATCAACACCCATCGTTTGTAGGTGTGGCGGCAGAACTTGTGCAATATAACAATAAATATGAAAATGTAGTTTCAAATTTATTAGGTACTGTTATTGTTGCGAAAGATTTACGTGGGGCGAATGAGTTGGCGAAACAATTGCAATACCGTTATCGCATTGTAACAATCGAAGGTGATGTAGTGAACCCTGGTGGTTCTATGACTGGTGGAGCGGTAAAACAGGCGAAATCTTCTTTATTAGGACGTCAACGTGAGCTAGAAGAGTGGACGAACAAGTTAACTGATATGGAAGAAAAAACGACAAAGTTAGAAAACTTTGTTAAAGCAGTAAAGCAAGAGATTCAAGAAAAAGAAGTGAAAATACGGGAACTAAGGCAAAGTGTAGAAGCAGAGCGTGTAGATGAACAGAAATTAAGAGAAGAAATTAGTCGCTTAGAATTAGAAGAACATCGTATTAATGATCGTTTATCTATTTACGATTTAGAGATTGAAGGATTCTTACAAGATCAAGTGAAAATACAAGGACGTAAAGAAGAGCTAGAAAAGATTTTAGCAACGCTTCAAGCGGAGATTACGGAATTAGATAGCAAAATTGTCGCTTTAACAAAACAAAAAAGTGAGCAGCATTCTTCGAAGGAAAAAGTGCAAAAAGAAATGACTGAGTTAAAAGTGTTGGCGGCTGAAAAGCAACAACGCTTATCTAATCAAAAAGAAAAAGTTGAACGATTGACGAAGGAAAAAGAAGAAACGGATGCAACGCTTGTCAAAACGAAAGAGGATTTAGCATTCTTAAAACAAGAAATGACATCTAATTCAAGTGGTGAAGAACAGATTACGAATATGATTGAGAAGAAAGCATATGATCGTAATCAAACTTCAGAGTTAATTCGCTCTCGTCGTGAACAACGCGTATCGTTACAAGAGAGAGTAGAACATTTAGAACGTAATCTGAAAGAAACAACAGGTAAACATAAATACATTCTTGAGATGCTGAAAAATCAAGAAGTAAAAATAAACCGACTTGATGTAGAGTTAGAAAATAGATTACAACATTTACGTGAAACATATACGATTTCATTTGAAGCAGCAAAACTGAAGTATACAATGATGATGCCTGCAGAGGATGCACGTAAAAAGGTGAAACTAATTAAATTATCCATCGAAGAGCTAGGCACAGTGAACTTAGGGGCAATTGAAGAGTATGAGCGTGTAGCAGAGCGTCATACATTCTTACTAGAGCAAAAAGATGACCTAGAAGAAGCGAAAGCGACATTGCACCAACTTATTACCGAAATGGATGAAGAAATGAAAAAACGTTTTTCTACTACGTTTGAAGGAATTCGAATGGAGTTTCAATCGGTATTCTCTGAATTATTTGGAGGCGGTAGAGCGGATTTAGTCATGACGAATCCAGAGGACTTATTAAATACTGGTATTGATATTGTAGCGCAACCGCCAGGGAAGAAACTGCAAAACTTAGGTTTACTTTCTGGTGGGGAGCGTGCTTTAACAGCAATTGCGCTGTTATTCGGTATTTTAAAAGTGCGCCCAGTCCCATTCTGTGTATTAGATGAGGTAGAGGCGGCTCTTGATGAGGCGAATGTTGCCCGTTTTGCGCAGTATTTAAAGAGATTTAGTGATGAGACACAGTTTATTGTTATTACACATAGAAAAGGTACAATGGAAGAGTCTGACGTATTGTACGGTGTAACAATGCAAGAGTCAGGGGTATCTAAACTTGTTTCGGTTCGTTTGGATGATGGAGAAGAATTAGTTGCAAGTAATTAGGAAGGATGGGACAGTATGAGTTTTTTTAAAAAATTAAAAGAAAAAATTTCAAAACAAACAGATACGGTAACAGAGAAATTTAAACATGGATTAGAAAAAACGAGAAATTCGTTTGCAGATAAAGTAAATGATTTAGTTTATCGTTATCGTAAAGTAGATGAAGATTTCTTTGAGGAATTAGAAGAAATTTTAATTGGTGCAGATGTCGGAGTTTCGACGGTAATGGAATTAATTGATCAATTGAAAGAAGAAGTGCAACGTCGTAACATCCAAGATCCAAAAGAAGTACAAGCTGTTATTTCAGAAAAGTTAGTAGGAATTTACAAAGGCGACAGTGAGTTTAGTAACGAAATTAATATGCAAGAGGATCAATTAACAGTTGTTTTATTTGTCGGTGTTAACGGCGTAGGGAAAACGACGACGATTGGTAAACTAGCACATAAATTCAAATCAGAAGGTAAGTCTGTCCTATTGGCGGCAGGAGATACATTCCGCGCAGGAGCGATTGAACAATTAGAAGTATGGGGCGATCGCGTTGGTGTAGAAGTGATTAAACAAGGGTCAGGATCTGATCCAGCGGCGGTTATGTATGACGCTGTACAAGCCGCGAAAGCACGTAAAGTAGACGTATTACTATGTGACACAGCAGGACGCTTACAAAATAAAGTAAACTTAATGAAAGAGTTAGAGAAAGTGAAGCGTGTAATTGAGCGTGAAGTACCGGGGGCTCCTCACGAAGTATTACTTGTTATTGATGCAACAACAGGACAAAACGGTTTAAGTCAAGCGAAGACATTCCGTGAAGCAACGAATGTTACTGGTATTGTTTTAACGAAGTTAGATGGAACTGCTAAAGGTGGTATTGTATTAGCGATTCGTAACGAAATGGATGTACCGGTGAAATTCGTTGGATTAGGAGAGCAAATGGATGACTTGCAGCAGTTTGATCCAGAACAATATGTGTATGGTTTATTTGCGAACTTAGTAGAAACAGAAGAAGTGTAAGTGAAAGAAGCGGTATTTTCCGCTTCTTTTTCTATAAAAATATGTGATGTTAAGAAAAAAACTTGACACTCTTTTGTACTCCATGTAAACTAATTCATGTAAAGGGAAATCACTTAACAAAGGATGATCCAACATGCTCGAGAAAACAACGAGAATGAACTATTTATTTGATTTTTATCAATCGTTGTTAACGCAAAAACAAAGAAGTTATATGTCGCTTTATTATCTAGATGATTTATCTCTTGGTGAAATTGCGGAAGAATTTGATGTAAGTCGCCAAGCCGTGTATGATAACATTAAACGGACTGAAGCGATGCTTGAAGAATATGAAGATAAATTAGTATTACTTCAAAAGTTTCAAGAGCGACAGCGACTTGTTGCAAAGCTAAAACAGCTAATCAGCGAAGAAGAGCATGTGAATGAAGAAATGAAACAAGTTGTTGAAGCTATCGAAAAATTAGATTAGGAGGGCGGCAATATGGCATTTGAAGGATTAGCCGACCGACTTCAACAGACAATGCAAAAAATCCGCGGCAAAGGAAAAGTTTCTGAAGCCGATGTGAAAGAAATGATGAGAGAAGTTCGTCTAGCTCTTTTAGAAGCGGACGTTAACTTTAAAGTAGTAAAAGATTTTGTAAAGCGTGTGTCTGAACGTGCTGTCGGACAAGATGTAATGACAAGTTTGACACCTGGACAACAAGTAATTAAAGTCGTACAGGAAGAACTTACAGAACTGATGGGCGGAGAGCAAAGCAAAATTGCTGTTGCTAATAGGCCACCGACTGTTATAATGATGGTTGGTCTGCAAGGTGCGGGTAAAACAACGACGACAGGTAAGCTTGCGAATTTGCTTCGTAAAAAGCATAATCGTAAACCAATGCTTGTTGCAGCGGATATTTACCGTCCAGCAGCGATTAAACAGCTTGAAACATTAGGGAAGCAATTGGACATGCCTGTATTCTCTTTAGGAGATCAAGTAAGTCCTGTTGAAATTGCGAAACAAGCGATTGCAAAAGCAAAAGAAGATCATCACGATTATGTTTTAATTGATACAGCAGGTCGCCTGCATATTGATGAAGAACTAATGGATGAATTAGCGAAAGTGAAAGAAGTTGCGAAACCGGATGAAATTTTCCTTGTTGTCGATGCGATGACGGGACAAGACGCGGTAAATGTTGCACAAAGTTTCCATGAACAGTTAGGTTTAACAGGTGTTGTATTAACGAAATTAGATGGTGATACGCGCGGTGGTGCGGCATTATCTATTAAGGCGGTAACAAATACACCGATTAAATTTGCTGGTATGGGTGAAAAACTAGATGCGATTGAAGCGTTCCATCCAGAGCGTATGGCATCCCGTATTTTAGGGATGGGAGACGTCTTAACATTAATTGAAAAAGCGCAAGCTACAGTTGATGAAGAGAAAGCAAAAGAACTTGAGCAAAAAATGCGTACGCTTTCGTTTACGCTTGACGATTTCCTAGAACAACTTGGACAAGTGCGTCAACTTGGACCGCTTGATGAATTGTTAGGAATGCTTCCTGGTGCAAATAAAATTAAAGGGCTGAAAAATGCGCAAGTTGATGAAAAACAAATTGGGCATATTGAGGCAATTATTCGTTCTATGACTAAATTAGAGCGAGAACAACCGGAAATAATCAATGCTAGTCGCAAAAAGCGCATTGCCAAAGGTAGCGGTACAACGGTACAAGAAATCAATCGTTTAATCAAGCAATTTGATGATATGAAAAAGATGATGAAAACGATGACGGGAATGCAAAAAGGTAAGAAAAAAGGACTAGGTGGATTGAAGTTTCCATTCATGTAAGGAAAAAAGATGGCTCTGTTAAGAAAAAATACTTTACAAAGCAATAGTCTTTTTGCTAATATAATTATCTGTGTGAAATAAATTCGGAGGTGCTTTATAAATGGCAGTTAAAATTCGTTTAAAACGTATGGGAGCTAAAAAAACTCCTTTCTATCGTGTAGTTGTTGCAGATTCTCGTTCTCCTCGTGACGGACGTTTCATTGAGGAAATCGGTACTTACAATCCGGTTGCTCAACCAGCTGAAGTTAAGATCAACGAAGAAGCAGCATTAAAATGGTTAGGAAATGGTGCTAAACCATCTGATACAGTTCGTAACTTATTCTCTAACCAAGGTATCATGGAGAAATTCCACTTATCTAAACAAGGTAAGTAATTGAGGCAATGACTATGAAGAAGTTAGTCGAGACGATTGTCAAGCCTCTTGTCGATCATCCTGAAGATGTAAAAGTTACACAGGAACTTTACAACGGAGAGATAAAGTATCGATTAACTGTACATCCTGAGGATGTTGGAAAAGTCATTGGAAAGCAAGGGAAAGTTGCGAAAGCAATTCGAATGCTCTTGTATTCAGTGGGACATCATAATGATGAAAAAGTAACACTGGAAATTCAATAAACGTAAAAAGGGCGAGGAGTTATTTCCTCTCCCTTTTTTAACATTTAAAGAGAAGTTGCATGTTCCATATGTGAAATGGAGATGCTTAATTTATATAGAAACCAGGGGTGACATACTATTTATGACAAAATGGTTTAACGTAGGGAAAATTGTAAATACTCATGGCGTAAGAGGAGAAATACGTGTTATTTCTCGTACTGATTTTCCAGAAGAGCGATATAAAGTAGGAAACACGTTATACATAAGTAATGAGAAAAGTACAGACTACCTTCCAGTGAAAGTAACTTCTCATCGTCAACATAAGACATTTGATCTATTAACATTTGAAGGATACAACAATGTAGATGAAGCAGAGAAGTTTAAAGGTTCTTTAATAAAAGTACCAGAAGAGCAGTTAGGTGAACTAGCTGAAGGCGAATACTACTACCATGAAATTATTGGTTGCAGTGTTGTAACGGAAGAAGGAGAAGCGTTAGGAACAATAAAAGAAATTTTATCTCCTGGTGCAAATGATGTTTGGGTAATTAAACGTCCAAAAGGTCAAGATCTATTAATTCCTTATATTGATGATGTTGTACTTCAAGTTAACATTGAGAATAAATTAGTAACCATTCATGTAATGGAAGGGCTATTATAATGAAAATTGACATTTTAACATTGTTTCCAGATATGTTTACGGGTGTGTTTGGATCTTCAATTTTAAAGAAAGCGCAAGAAAAAGAAGCGGTAGAGCTTCGTGTTGTCAATTTCCGCGATTATACAACGAGTAAGCATAATAGCGTAGATGATTATCCGTATGGTGGTGGCGCTGGGATGGTATTAACCCCCCAGCCTATCTTTGATGCAGTGGAAGAGTTAACGAAGGAAACAGACCGTAAACCGAGAGTTGTCCTAATGTGTCCACAAGGAGAGCGTTTTACGCAGAAGAAGGCAGAAGAACTTGCTGAAGAAGAGCATGTTATTTTTGTGTGTGGTCATTATGAAGGGTACGATGAACGAATTCGTGAGCATCTCGTAACGGATGAAATTTCTATCGGTGACTACGTATTAACCGGCGGAGAGTTAGCCTCTATGGTTATTACGGATAGTGTCGTGCGTCTCCTCCCGGGAGTGCTAGGAAATCATGCTTCACAAGTCGAGGATTCGTTTAGTACAGGTTTATTAGAACATCCTCATTATACACGTCCAGCTGATTTTCGTGGTATGAAGGTACCGGATGTACTAATGTCAGGAAATCATAAAAATATTGATGAATGGCGACACAAAGAATCACTACGTCGTACGTACACGCGTAGACCGGATTTACTGGAAGAACGAGAATTATCTAAGCAAGAAGCGAAATGGCTAGAACAAATTAAAGAAGACAAGTAAGGGCTTGATATATTTTCTATTGCAACAGTCCTAGCAATATGCTATTATAACACTTGTGCTACTGAAATCAGTGGCCGTATTAACGATGTTCCGCTGTAATTTATTAAGACTTTATAAGAGCATCTGTTTAAAGGAGAGAATTTAATATGCAACAATTAATCGCAGAAATTACTCAAGGCCAATTAAAAACTGACCTTCCTTCATTCCGTCCTGGAGACACTTTACGTGTACACGTAAAAGTAGTTGAGGGAACTCGTGAAAGAATTCAGCTTTTCGAAGGTGTTGTAATTAAACGTCGTGGTGGCGGAATCAGTGAAACATTCACAGTTCGTAAGATTTCTTACGGTGTAGGTGTTGAGCGTACATTCCCAGTTCACACGCCAAGAATCGCGAAACTTGAAGTACTTCGTCGTGGTAAAGTACGTCGTGCTAAGTTATACTACTTACGTAACCTTCGCGGTAAAAAAGCACGTATTAAAGAAATTCGATAAGACATGTATGGGAGCTTGTAAATACACAAGCTCCCTTTTTCCAATCTATATAAAATTTTGATATAATACGAGCAGCTTACATAATCGTGGAGGGGAAATGCATGAAAAAAGAAAAGAGTTCACTTTGGGAATGGATCAAAGCAATTTTGATTGCTGTTGTATTAGCGGGTGTTATTAGACAGTTTTTCTTTGCTCCAATTCTCGTAGATGGAGTATCGATGGCGTCTACTTTACATGATCGCGATCGAATGATTGTCAATAAAATTGGTTATCACATAGGAGATCCGAAACGATTTGATATTATCGTATTCCGAGCAACGGAAGATAAAGATTATATTAAGCGCATTATCGGCCTGCCAGGCGATGAAATAGAGTATCGTAATGATAAACTATATGTTAACGGAAAGGCTTATGAGGAGCCGTATTTAGACAAGCAAAAAAAACAAATTGCTGACGGACCGCTTACATATGATTTTACTCTTGAAGAAATGACAGGGAAGAAAACTGTTCCAGAAGGTCAATTATTTGTTTTAGGCGATAATCGTCGTTTTAGTAAAGATAGCCGTTCGATTGGTACAATTGCAATGGACCAAGTGATTGGAAAAGCAAATATACTATATTGGCCGTTAAAAGATGCTCGTATTGTGAAATAAAAGAAAAAGAAGGTGGCAACATGGTAATTCAATGGTTCCCGGGACATATGGCAAAGGCTAGACGCCAAGTAACAGAAAAATTAAAGTTAATTGATGTTGTAATTGAGCTTGTAGATGCTCGATTACCTTTATCTTCTCGAAATCCAATGATCGATGAGATTATTACACATAAGCCGAGGCTTGTTGTTTTAAATAAAGCGGATATGGCAGATGATCGTTTAACAAAGCAGTGGATTGCATATTTTAAAGAAAAAGGCCAAATGGCAATTTCAATTAACGCACAAGCTGGACAAGGTATGAAGGAAATTGCAGCGGCTTGTAAAGTGTTGGTGAAAGAAAAATTTGATAAAATGGTTGCAAAAGGTATTAGACCGAGAGCAATTCGTGCATTAATTGTAGGTATACCGAATGTTGGTAAATCTACGTTAATTAATAAGTTGGCGAAGAAAAATATTGCTAAAACAGGAGATCGTCCTGGTGTAACAACAGCTCAACAATGGATTAAAGTTGGGAAGGAAATGGAACTGTTAGATACACCGGGTATTTTATGGCCTAAATTTGAAGATCAATTAGTGGGTCTTCGTTTAGCGACAACAGGCGCAATTAAAGATTCAATTTTAAATTTACAAGATGTTGCTGTTTACGCTTTACGTTTTATGGAAAAACATTATCCAGAACGTTTGAAAGATCGATATAATTTAAATGAAATTCCAGAAGATATTGTGGAGTTATTCGATGCAATTGGAAAAAATAGAGGCTGTTTAATGGGCGGCGGAATGATTGATTATGATAAAACATCTGAGCTTATACTTCGTGAGCTTCGTGGTGGGAAACTTGGGAAAATGACGTTTGAAACACCAGAAGAGTTTGCGGAGCAAGTAGAAGGTGTTGAAAAAGTAGAAGAAGTATAAGACGTGCGTTTGTACGTCTTTTCTTTTTTGTATATAAAAGGAGTGTGCGTGAATGCAAAAAGTGACTATTCAAGAAGCGGAACATTTACTGCAAAAAATTATGAGTGAAGAGGACGACCGCTTTCAAATATTAATGAAAGATGAGCGAAAAGGGGTACAAAAGCTCATTTTGAAGTGGCATAAACAAAAAGAGTTAGCGCAGAAAGAAAAAGAAAAGTTTTTCGAAATGTCCAAGTATGAGATTGCATTACGTGAAAAAGGGCTCACATTTATTGCAGGTATAGATGAAGTAGGGCGTGGGCCGCTAGCTGGGCCTGTCGTGACGGCAGCTGTTGTCCTTCCGGAAGATTTTTATATTCCAGGGTTAAATGACTCGAAAAAGCTGAGTGAGGCGAAGCGAGAGCGTTTTTATGATGAAATTAAAGCACAAGCAATTGCAATTGGAGTTGGAATTGTATCACCACAAGTTATTGATGAGATAAATATTTATCAAGCGACGAAACAAGCGATGTTAGATGCTGTTGCGAATTTATCTTGTGCACCAGAACATTTATTAATTGATGCGATGAAACTTCCTACACCAATTCCGCAAACATCCATTATTAAAGGTGATGCGAAAAGTATTTCTATTTCAGCTGCATCCATTATTGCGAAAGTAACGAGAGATCGTATGATGAAAGAGCTTGGAGAAAAGTATCCTGCATATGGATTTGAACAACATATGGGATATGGCACAAAACAACATTTAGAAGCGATTGAAGCGCATGGAGTATTAGAAGAACATCGCAAATCGTTTGCACCAATTAAAGATACGATTCACAAATAAGCTGCGAATATGCAGCTTATTTTTTTATTTTGGTATATGAACATTATTATTTTTAAAAAAGAATAAAGCGATTTCAGTTTTCTGACACTTTATTGTAGACAGCGTGCCAATCATCTTATACAATGGCAATGTAATGTTTTTTAAACATTTAAAAACTTTTCGAGTAAAACAGGAAAACAGGGGAGGATGGGACCATGAATATCCATGAGTACCAAGGTAAGGCAGTCCTTAAAAGCTATGGGGTTAGCGTTCCGAACGGGAAGGTTGCATTTACAGTAGAAGAAGCTGTAGAAGCAGCGAAAGAATTAGGAACGGATGTATGTGTAGTAAAAGCACAAATTCACGCTGGTGGACGCGGCAAAGCTGGCGGAGTAAAAGTTGCAAAAAATTTAGATGAAGTTCGTACATATGCAGAGAGCATTTTAGGAACTACACTTGTGACACATCAAACAGGTCCTGAAGGTAAGGAAGTAAAACGCTTACTTATCGAAGAAGGTTGCGATATTAAAAAAGAATATTATGTTGGTCTAGTTTTAGATCGTGCAACTTCTCAAGTTGTTTTAATGGCATCTGAAGAAGGTGGAACAGAAATTGAAGAAGTAGCAGAGCAAACACCTGAAAAGATCTTTAAAGAATATATTGATCCAGCAGTAGGCTTACAAGGCTTCCAAGCGCGCCGAATCGCGTTTAACATCAATATTCCAAAAGAGCTTGTAGGACAAGCTGTGAAGTTTATGATGGGCTTATACCGTGCGTTTATCGAAAAAGATTGCTCTATCGCGGAGATCAATCCACTTGTTACAACAGGTGACGGTAAAGTTATGGCATTAGATGCGAAATTAAACTTTGATTCTAATGCTTTATATCGCAATAAAGACATTTTAGAACTTCGTGATCTTGATGAAGAAGATTCAAAAGAAATTGAAGCTTCTAAATATGACTTAAACTACATTCCTTTAGATGGAAATATCGGTTGTATGGTTAATGGTGCAGGTTTAGCGATGGCTACAATGGATATCATTAAACATTACCATGGCGATCCAGCTAACTTCTTAGATGTTGGTGGCGGTGCAACAGCTGAAAAAGTTACAGAAGCATTCAAAATTATCCTTTCTGACAAAAATGTAAAAGGTATCTTCGTTAACATTTTTGGTGGCATTATGAAGTGTGATGTTATCGCAGAAGGTGTTATTGAAGCGACGAAACAAGTAGGTCTTGAATTGCCTTTAGTTGTACGTCTTGAAGGTACAAACGTAGAGTTAGGTAAGAAAATTTTAAATGAGTCTGGCTTAAATATTGTTGCAGCAGAATCTATGGCAGACGGTGCACAAAAAATTGTTTCACTAGTGGGCTAATAGAAAGCGGGGGAGAAAAATGAGCGTATTAGTTAATAAAGATACAAAAGTTATTGTTCAAGGTATTACAGGTTCTCAAGGTTTATTCCACACAAAACAAATGATTGAATACGGTACGAAAATTGTCGGTGGTGTAACGCCAGGTAAAGGTGGCACTGATATTGAAGGTGTACCAGTATTTGATACTGTAGAAGATGCAGTGAAAGCAACAGGCGCAAACGCTTCAGTTGTATACGTTCCACCCGCTTTTGCGGCTGATGCAATTATGGAAGCAGTTGATGCAGAAATCGATTTAGTAGTATGTATTACTGAAGGTATTCCTGTATTAGATATGGTAAATGTAAAGAGATATATGGCAGGTAAACATACACGTTTACTTGGACCAAACTGTCCTGGTGTTATTACGCCTGATGAATGTAAAATTGGTATTATGCCAGGGTACATTCATAAAAAAGGCCATGTAGGTATCGTATCTCGCTCTGGTACATTAACGTATGAGGCTGTACATCAGTTAACACAAGAAGGTATTGGCCAATCTACTGCTGTAGGTATCGGCGGGGACCCAGTTAACGGTACGGACTTTATAGATGCGTTAAAAGCATTTAATGAAGATGAAGAAACACATGCTGTAATTATGATTGGTGAAATTGGTGGTACAGCGGAAGAAGAGGCGGCTGAATGGGTGAAAGCTAATATGACAAAACCTGTTGTCGGCTTCATTGGTGGCCAAACAGCGCCTGCTGGCAAACGTATGGGCCATGCTGGTGCAATCATTTCTGGTGGTAAAGGAACTGCTGCAGAAAAGATTAAAACGATGGAAGCTTGTGGTATTAAAGTAGCGGAAACTCCAGCGGTTATGGGCGAAACGCTAATCTCTGTCTTAAAAGAAAAAGGGCTATTTGAGACTTGTAAAAACTACTAATCTGTTGAAAGACACCTTCTTGCTTGAAGGTGTCTTTTTACGCAATTCTTGTTTACATAATAAAAATTATGGGTAAGGAGAATTAAGATGAAAAGAGAACGATTATTACATCTTCATTATTTTTTAGCAGATCATTGGAAGGCGATGGAAAGACTACTATATGTCGATCCTGAATTGAAGGGAATATACACTTTTAATACGAAACAAATGGAATACTACACTGGAATATCCTCGGAAAAATCTTCAGAATTAGTAAATTTTCTTCAAAGTTCAAATCTCTCGCAATATATATCTTATTTAGAGAAAAATCGAATTTTTTATATGACTATATGGGATGAAGATTATCCACAATTATTACGTGAAATACAAGATCCCCCATTTGTATTATATGGAAAAGGAGAGAAGTATTTTCTCAATAAATCGAATAAATTGGCGGTTATTGGAACGAGAGAACCGACTTTATATGGACATGAGAGTTTAAAATTTATTTTACACCCATTATTAGAAAGGGAATGGCTTATTGTCAGTGGGTTTGCAAGAGGGATAGATACAATGTCTCATGAAATTACAGTAAGACGGCATTGCCCGACTATTGCAATACTAGGACATGGATTATCGTATATGTATCCAAAAGAGAATAGACATTTATATGAAACGTGGAATGAATATATATTGTTATTAACAGAGTATCCGCCGCACTATGCACCGAAAAAATGGTATTTTCCAAAAAGGAACCGGATTATTAGTGGTATAAGTAAGGGTGTTTTAGTTGTAGAAGCGAAATCAAGAAGTGGAACACTTATTACTGCGGACCTTGCTTTAGAGCAAAATAGAGAGGTATTTGCACTTCCGGGACCTATATTTATAGATAGTGCATCAGGAACGAATCATCTGATTCAACAAGGAGCAAAACTAGTAAGAAATGCAGAAGATATCTTGGAAGAAGTTTTAAATTAACTTTATATTTTTATGTTTTTATTAAACAATTATTGACAAATGGTAGATAGGCACTGTATGGTATATTCATTCTTGATTGACAAAAACAAGAGAAATCAATAAGATTGATGAAGACTTGAATCCACCTCTTAAGGAGGCACTAGCATGTCAGATTACCTCGTAATCGTGGAGTCGCCTTCTAAGGCGAAGACCATTGAGAAATATTTAGGGAAAAAATACAAAGTTGTCGCGTCTATGGGACACGTTCGCGATTTACCTAAAAGCCAAATGGGGATAGAAGTAAAGAACAACTTCACCCCGAAGTATATTACCATTCGTGGTAAAGGTCCCGTCTTAAAAGATTTAAAATCAGCGGCCAAAAAAGCAAAGAAAGTCTATCTCGCGGCCGATCCAGACCGCGAAGGGGAAGCGATTGCTTGGCATTTAGCCAATACGTTAAATGTGGACGTTGAATCAGATTGCCGAGTTGTGTTTAATGAGATTACAAAAGATGCAATAAAAGAATCATTTAAACATCCTCGTGCGATTAATATGGATTTAGTAGATGCACAGCAAGCAAGGCGTATACTAGATCGTCTTGTTGGTTACAATATTAGTCCTTTATTATGGAAGAAAGTAAAAAAAGGATTAAGTGCAGGACGCGTACAATCTGTAGCAGTTCGTTTAATTATCGAACGTGAAAAAGAAATTCAAATCTTTGAGCCTGAAGAATTCTGGACAATTAAGACAGAATTTGTGAAAGGGAAAGACACATTTGAAGCAAGTTTTTACGGTGTAGATGGTGAAAAAGTTCAATTAACGAATGAAACGCAAGTGAATGAAATAATTGAACAGATGAAAGATAATGCGTTTTCAGTTGAAAATGTAACGCGAAAAGAGCGAAAACGTAATCCTGCATTACCGTTTACAACATCTTCCTTGCAACAAGAGGCAGCTCGTAAGTTAAACATGCGAGCAAAGAAAACAATGATGCTCGCGCAGCAATTGTATGAAGGGATAGATCTTGGAAAGCAAGGGACTGTAGGTCTTATTACGTATATGAGAACTGACTCAACACGTATCTCAGAAACAGCTCAAACAGAGGCGCGTACTTACATTACTGAGGCGTTTGGTGCGGAATACATAGGGACAGAAAAGAAGAAAGAAACGAAAAAGTCGAACGCGCAAGATGCGCATGAGGCAATTCGTCCTACTTCGGTAATGAGAAGGCCAGAGGAACTAAAGAGTTTCTTAAGTCGTGATCAACTTCGGTTGTATAAACTGATTTGGGAGCGATTTGTTGCAAGTCAAATGGCGTTTGCTATAATGGATACTGTGACAGCTAGACTCATTAATAACAATGTTCAGTTCCGTGCAAGTGGATCGGTTGTAAAGTTTCCAGGATTTATGAAAGTGTATGTAGAGTCGAAAGATGACGGGGCTGAAGAAAAGGATAAAATGTTGCCACCTTTAGAAGTAGGGGAAACGGTATTTTCGAAGGATTTAGAACCGAAGCAACACTTTACACAACCTCCGCCGCGCTATACAGAGGCTCGTCTAGTAAGAACACTTGAAGAGCTTGGAATTGGAAGACCGTCGACTTACGTACCGACACTTGAAACGATTCAAAAACGTGGATACGTAGGTTTGGATAATAAACGCTTCGTTCCAACTGAACTTGGTGAAATAGTAATTGAACTTATTTTAGAGTTTTTCCCAGAAATTATTAACATTGAATTTACTGCTAACATGGAGCAAAGTCTTGATGAAGTAGAAGAAGGAAATGCGAATTGGGTAAAAATTGTTGATGATTTCTACGTAGGCTTTGAACCGCGTTTAGAAAAAGCAGAAAAAGAAATGCGTGAAGTGGAAATTAAAGATGAACCAGCTGGGGAAGACTGTGAATTGTGTAATCACCCAATGGTCTTTAAAATGGGTAAATACGGGAAATTTATGGCTTGTTCGAATTTCCCAGATTGTCGTAATACAAAACCGATTGTGAAAGAAATCGGTGTTACTTGTCCGAAGTGTGATAAAGGTCAAATTATTGAACGCCGTAGTAATAAAAAGAAACGTCTTTTCTATGGATGCGGTACGTATCCAGAGTGTGACTTTGTATCTTGGGATAAACCAATTGGTCGTAAATGTCCGAAGTGCGAAGGTATGCTTGTAGAGAAGAAGTTGAAAAAAGGCGTGCAAGTACAATGTATTTCGTGTGATTATGAAGAAGAACAACAAATGTGAGCGTAACTGCTCACATTTTTTTCGGGAAGAAAAGGAAAGGTGATAAATATGACAACACAAGTAGTAAACGTCATTGGCGCAGGTCTTGCAGGAAGTGAAGCAGCTTACCAAATTGCAAAACGTGGTGTCCAAGTGAAATTATATGAAATGAGACCAGTAAGGCAAACGCCAGCTCATCACACAGATAAATTTGCAGAGTTAGTATGCAGTAACTCGCTTCGCGCAAACACATTAACAAACGCTGTTGGTGTTATTAAAGAAGAAATGCGTTTAATGGACTCTGTTATTATTCGTGCAGCTGATGAGTGCTCTGTACCAGCAGGAGGAGCTTTAGCTGTAGATCGTCATGAATTTGCGGCAAAGGTAACAGAGTATGTGAAAAAACATCCGAACGTAACTGTGATGAATGAAGAAATTACTGAAATTCCAGAAGGGCCTACTGTTATCGCGACAGGTCCACTTACGTCTCCTGATCTTGCTGCACAATTAAAAGAATTAACAGGTGAAGATTATTTTTATTTCTATGATGCTGCAGCACCGATTGTTGAGAAAGATAGCATTGATATGAATAAAGTATATTTAAAGTCTCGTTACGATAAAGGGGAAGCTGCATATTTAAACTGCCCAATGACGGAAGAGGAATTTGACCGTTTTTACGAGGCATTAATTGCTGCTGAAACAGTACCTTTAAAAGAATTTGAAAAAGAAATTTTCTTTGAAGGTTGTATGCCGGTAGAAGTTATGGCAAGTAGAGGAAGACAGACGCTAGTATTTGGACCGATGAAACCTGTTGGATTAGAAGATCCGAAAACAGGAAAAACGCCATATGCTGTTGTTCAGTTACGTCAAGATGATGCAGCAGGAACGTTATACAATATCGTAGGTTTCCAAACGCATTTAAAGTGGGGACCACAAAAAGAAGTGTTACAGTTGATTCCAGGACTGGAAAATGCAGAGATTGTACGTTATGGTGTAATGCATCGTAATACGTTTATTAATTCACCTAACTTGCTTCGTCCAACATATCAATATAAACAACGTGATGATTTATTCTTCGCTGGCCAAATGACTGGAGTAGAGGGATATGTTGAATCGGCGGCATCAGGATTACTAGCGGGTATTAACGCTGCTCGACTTGTGAAAGGTGAAGAGCCGGTTGTATTACCGCCTGTAACTGCAATGGGAAGTATGGCGAATTATATTACTGCGACAAACGCGAAAAACTTCCAGCCAATGAATGCAAACTTCGGTTTGTTTGCACCGTTAGAGAAGAAAATTAAGAGGAAAGCAGAACGAAATGAAGCATATGCAACACGCGCTTTAGAAACAATTCAAAATTTTGTAAATATTTAGTTAAATTTCTTGCAAAGGCTACTAAGTTGTGATACGATTTAGTAGCCTTTATTGAGGTGAATTGTGTGAATGTGAAGAAATTGTTACAATTATTCGTTGGATATTTACAAATTGAAAGAAATTATTCAAAATATACAATTGCAAGTTATCAAAATGATTTAGAACATTTTGTGCAATTTATGGAGCGAGAAGGCATATCCTCTTTTTTAGATGTTACATACGCGGATGTTCGTTTGTACTTAACGACGTTGCACGATGAAAAGTTAGCCCGTAAATCTGTCGCAAGAAAAGTATCAAGCTTACGAAGTTTATATCGTTTTTTGATGCGTGAAGGTTATCGGAAAGATAATCCGTTTGCACTTGCGTCACTCCCCAAAAAAGAATTGTCAATCCCAAAGTTTTTATATGCTGAAGAATTAGAGGAATTATTTGAAGTTGCTGATACGGAAACACCGCTAGGTCAAAGGAATCAAGCTTTATTAGAGTTGATGTATGCGACTGGAATCCGTGTGAGTGAATGTGTCAATTTACAACTTACCGATATTGACTTCGCGGTGGGAACAATTTTAGTAATGGGAAAAGGAAAAAAACAAAGGTATATTCCGTTCGGAAGCTATGCGCAAGATGCTTTAATTACTTATATAGAGAACGGGAGAAAACAGTTGGCTCACAAAACTGAAGAACACTCTCATATGGTATTTTTAAATGCGAAAGGCACGCCGCTAACAAGTCGAGGGGTACGCTATGTATTAAACGAACTCATTAAGAAGGCTTCACTGACAATGCGGATAAGTCCCCATATGTTAAGGCATACATTTGCTACACATATGTTAGATGAAGGGGCAGATTTACGTACTGTACAGGAGCTACTCGGTCATGAGAATTTGTCGACGACACAAATTTATACGCATGTCTCTAAAGAAAGATTGCGTTCGGTCTACATGAAGCATCACCCGCGGGCATAAATTGCTTTTAAAGCTATAAAAACATATAAAGGAGTTTTTTCTATGGGAAATTTCCACGCTACAACGATATTTGCAGTTCATCATAATGGAGAATGTGCAATGGCTGGAGATGGTCAGGTGACAATGGGAAATGCAGTTGTAATGAAACATACAGCTCGTAAAGTCCGTAAACTTTTCCAAGGGAAAGTTTTAGCTGGCTTTGCAGGTTCCGTTGCTGACGCATTTACTCTTTTTGAAATGTTTGAAGGGAAATTAGAAGAGTACAATGGGAACTTGCAGCGTGCTGCAGTTGAGATGGCAAAACAATGGCGTGGCGACAAAATGTTACGTCAGCTAGAAGCGATGCTCATTGTCATGGATAAAACAACTATGCTTCTTGTTTCAGGTACAGGAGAAGTGATTGAACCAGATGATGGGATTTTAGCGATTGGATCTGGTGGGAATTATGCGCTTTCTGCAGGTCGTGCTTTAAAGCAATATGCAAGTGAACATTTAACAGCGAAGCAAATTGCGAAAGCGAGTTTAGACATTGCTGGCGATATTTGTGTTTATACAAACCACAATATAATTGTGGAAGAATTGTAGAATCGTAAGGGAGGCATTTTATATGCATTTACATTTTACTCCGCGTCAAATTGTGGAAAAATTAGATCAATACATTATCGGTCAAAAAGATGCGAAGAAAGCGGTTGCTGTAGCTTTAAGAAATCGATATCGTCGAAGTAAATTAGCTGAAAATCTACGTGATGAAATTGCGCCTAAAAATATTTTAATGATTGGACCGACAGGTGTTGGTAAAACAGAGGTAGCACGACGAATGGCGAAACTCGTTGGAGCACCTTTTATTAAGGTTGAAGCTACCAAATTTACAGAAGTTGGATATGTAGGTAGAGATGTAGAATCGATGGTACGTGACCTTGTGGAAACGTCAGTTCGTATCGTGAAAGAAGAAATGGTAATTAAAGTACAAGACAAAGCAGAAGAACAAGCGAACCAACGTCTTGTTGAAATTTTAGTGCCGAGTCCGGAGAAACAATCTGGATTTAAAAACCCATTAGAAATGCTATTTGGCGGTGCTCAAAATTCGAATCAAACATCTGATGCACAGGAAGATGGTGAAATCGAAAAGAAACGTCAAGATGTGGAAAGAAAGCTTGCTGCAGGACTTCTTGAAGATGAAATTGTATCGATTGAAGTGACTGAGCAACAGTCTTCCATGTTCGATATGTTACAAGGAACTGGTATGGAACAAATGGGAATGAATTTCCAGGATGCATTAGGAAGTTTTATGCCGAAAAAAACAAAAAAACGTAAACTTTCTGTGAAAGAAGCAAGAAAACTCTTGACAAATGAGGAAGCACAGCGCTTAATTGATATGGATGAAGTTACACAAGAGGCTGTTTATCGTGCTGAACAGCTCGGGATTATTTTTATCGATGAAATTGACAAAATTGCTGGTAAGCAGTCGAATAGCGTAGATGTATCACGTGAAGGTGTGCAACGTGACATTTTACCAATTGTAGAAGGATCGAATGTTGCGACAAAATACGGATCAGTAAAAACGGATTATATTTTATTCGTTGCAGCTGGAGCGTTTCATATGTCTAAACCGTCGGATTTAATTCCGGAACTGCAAGGGAGATTTCCGATTCGAGTAGAATTAACAAAATTATCGACAGATGATTTTGTTAAAATATTAATCGAGCCTGACAATGCGTTAATTAAACAATATATGGCTTTATTAGCGACTGAAGGTATAGAAATTGAATTTTCAGACGAAGCTATTCGTAAGATTGCTGAGATTGCTTATCAAGTTAATCAGGATACAGATAATATTGGAGCAAGAAGACTTCATACGATTATGGAGAAACTCCTTGAAGATTTATCGTTTGAAGCATCTGAAATTACGTTAGAGAAAATAACGATAACACCTCAATACGTTGAGGAGAAATTAGCAACGATTGCTAAAAATAAAGATGTGAGCCAGTTTATTTTGTAATAGTGTCATCAGGTGACTCGCCCTAGTTTCCAAGTGATGAAAAAATATGTAAGTAACATGTAGGAGGAACTTTTGAAATGGAATTATTAGCAAAAACAAGAAAATTAAATGCGTTATTACAGAGCGCAGCAGGAAAGCCTGTAAACTTTAGAGAAATGTCTGACACAATGTGTGAAGTAATTGAAGCGAACGTATTCGTAGTAAGTCGTCGTGGTAAATTACTAGGTTATGCAATTCACCAACAAATTGAGAATGAGCGTATGAAACAAATGCTTGCAGAGCGTCAATTCCCGGAAGAGTACACGCAAAGCTTATTCAACATTACAGAAACATCTTCAAACTTAGATGTAAACAGTGCTTACACAGCATTCCCAGTAGAAAATAGAGAATTATTCGGTCAAGGTTTAACTACAATCGTACCAATCGTTGGTGGTGGTGAGCGTCTAGGCACATTAGTGTTAGCTCGTCTTGGTCAAGAGTTCTTAGACGATGATTTAATCCTTGCTGAATACAGTTCAACTGTAGTAGGTATGGAAATCTTACGTGAAAAAGCAGAAGAAATCGAAGAGGAAGCACGTAGTAAAGCTGTTGTTCAAATGGCGATTAGCTCATTATCTTACAGTGAGTTAGAAGCAATCGAGCATATCTTCGAAGAATTAAATGGAACAGAAGGTTTACTTGTTGCAAGTAAAATTGCTGATCGCGTAGGAATTACTCGCTCTGTAATCGTAAATGCACTACGTAAATTAGAAAGTGCTGGTGTTATTGAGTCTCGCTCTTTAGGTATGAAAGGAACATACATTAAAGTGCTAAACGACAAGTTTCTACAGGAACTTGCTAAATTAAAAACAAACTAATTTATAAAACTCTCCTCGTTTTTTGAGGAGAGTTTTTTGTGTGTAAAAGATTAATGGTGTCTGTAAAAAGCGTCATAATCGTGTTCTTTGGAAAAGCTATGAGTTGAATTTCACTTTTTTGCTTAAAAGAAATGCAGGTTGGTAATACTAGAATTCGAGTGTGAACAAAGAAAGTTTTACATTGTTCGCATTTTCGACTTGATTGTAATATTTCAGTATGATATAGTAAGCAGTGGTGTCAGTACAAAGTACACACGTTTGCTGATTTAAGTGTTGGTGCTACGTTTGTAGTTTCGCTTAGAGATGAAGTAAACGGAGGATATCAAAAACCATTTAGGAGGAACTATATTATGTCAGTAATTTCTATGAAGCAATTGCTTGAAGCTGGTGTTCATTTCGGACATCAAACTCGTCGTTGGAACCCAAAAATGAAGCGTTACATTTTCACAGAGCGTAACGGTATCTACATCATCGACTTACAAAAAACTGTGAAAAAAGTTGAGGAAGCTTACAGAACGATGCGCGACATCGCTGCTGAAGGTGGAGACATTTTATTCGTAGGTACTAAAAAACAAGCACAAGAAGCTATTAAAGAAGAAGCAACTCGTGCTGGTATGTACTTCGTTAACCAACGTTGGTTAGGTGGAACTTTAACAAACTTCCAAACAATCCAAAAGCGTATCAAGCGTCTTAAAGACATCGAAAGAATGCAAGAAGATGGTACTTTCGAAGTACTTCCTAAGAAAGAAGTTGTTCAACTTAAAAAAGAGTTAGAGCGTCTTGAGAAATTCTTAGGCGGTATTAAAGATATGAAAGGTCTTCCAAGTGCATTATTCATAGTAGACCCTCGTAAAGAGCGTATTGCAGTTGCTGAAGCACGCAAATTACACATTCCAATCATCGGTATCGTTGATACAAACTGTGATCCAGACGAAATCGATCACGTTATCCCAGCAAACGATGATGCAATTCGTGCTGTAAAACTTCTTACATCTAAAATGGCAGACGCGATCCTTGAAGCAAAACAAGGTGAAGAAACTGTTACTGCGTAACAAATTTGGAAAGGTGATAAGGGGTTCGGCCTTTTATCACCTTTTTTAAGGTATAAACACCTTTATAAAAGGTATAAATACATATTTTAGGAGGATGAAAAATATGGCAATCACTGCACAAATGGTAAAAGAACTTCGTGAAAAAACAGGCGCAGGTATGATGGACTGCAAAAAAGCTTTAACTGAGACTAATGGCGACATGGAGAAAGCAATTGACTTCTTACGTGAAAAAGGTATTGCAAAAGCTGCTAAAAAAGCAGACCGCATCGCTGCTGAAGGCTTAACTTTCATCGAAACAAACGGTAACGAAGGTTTAATCTTAGAATTAAACTCTGAAACTGATTTCGTTGCGAAAAACGAAGGTTTCCAAGCATTAATTAAAGAATTAGCTGCACACTTATTAACTAACAAACCAGCTAACATTGAAGAAGCTATGGCTCAAACAATCGAAGGCGGCAAAACAGTAGAAGAGCACATCAACGAAGCAATCGCTAAAATTGGTGAAAAACTTACACTTCGTCGTTTCGAAATCGTATCAAAAACTGATGCTGATGCATTCGGCGCTTACCTACACATGGGTGGACGTATTGGTGTATTAACAGTTCTTGAAGGTTCTACTGACGAAGCTGCTGCTAAAGATGTAGCAATGCACATCGCAGCAGTTAACCCTAAATACATCGACCGCGATGCTGTAACAGCTGAAGAAGTTGAGCATGAGCGTCAAGTATTGACACAACAAGCTTTAAACGAAGGCAAGCCTGAAAAAATCGTTGCAAAAATGGTTGAAGGCCGTCTAGGCAAATTCTTCGAAGAAATTTGCTTACTTGACCAAGCATTCGTTAAAAACCCTGATATGAAAGTTCGCCAGTTCGTTGAGTCTAAAGGCGGAACATTAAAAGGATTCGTTCGCTACGCTGTTGGTGAAGGTATCGAAAAACGCGAAGACAACTTTGCTGAAGAAGTAATGAACCAAGTAAAAGGTAGCAACTAATAAAGATTAGGGAACACATTGTGTTCCCTTTTTTAAAATAAAGATGTAAGCAATTGGAGGTTCATTATGAGTAAACCGAAATATAATCGTGTCGTATTAAAGCTAAGCGGAGAAGCGTTAGCTGGCGAACAAGGATTTGGAATTAACCCGTCTGTTATTAAATCAGTTGCGGAACAAGTGAAAGAAATTGCAGAACTTGATGTAGAGGTTGCTGTTGTTGTTGGTGGCGGAAACATTTGGCGTGGAAAAATCGGAAGTGAAATGGGAATGGATCGTGCTGGAGCAGATTACATGGGTATGTTAGCAACAGTTATGAACTCATTAGCTCTTCAAGATAGCCTAGAGAACATTGGAATTCAAACTCGTGTTCAAACTTCAATCGAAATGCGTCAAGTAGCAGAGCCTTACATTCGTCGTAAAGCAATTCGTCATCTAGAGAAAAAACGTGTTGTGATCTTTGCAGCAGGTACAGGTAACCCATATTTCTCTACAGATACAACGGCAGCACTACGTGCAGCGGAAATCGAAGCAGACGTTATCTTAATGGCGAAAAACAATGTAGATGGCGTATATAATGCAGATCCATCTCTTGACCCAACAGCTACGAAATACGAAACACTTACTTACTTAGATGTATTAAAAGAAGGTTTAGGTGTAATGGATTCAACAGCTTCTTCTTTATGTATGGACAATGATATTCCATTAATTGTATTCTCGGTTATGGAAAAAGGTAACATTAAACGTGCCGTTTTAGGCGAAAATATCGGAACAGTTGTAAGGGGGAAATAAATATGGGACAACAAGTATTGAAGTCTTCAAATGAAAAAATGGAAAAAGCAGTTGCTGCTTACTCTCGTGAATTGGCAACAGTTCGCGCAGGTCGTGCAAGCTCGTCTGTATTAGATAAGGTACAAGTTGATTACTATGGTGCACCAACACCTGTTGTGCAATTAGCGAACATTACAGTTCCAGAAGCACGTTTACTTGTAATTCAACCTTATGATAAAACTTCTATCGGTGATATTGAAAAAGCAATCTTAAAAGCAGATTTAGGCTTAAATCCTTCTAATGATGGAACTGTAATTCGTATTGCATTCCCTGCATTAACAGAAGAGCGTCGTCGCGATCTTGTAAAAGTTGTGAAAAAATATGCTGAAGAAGCAAAAGTTGCTGTTCGTAACGTACGTCGTGACAGTAACGATGATCTTAAGAAGCTTGAAAAAGCTGGCGATATTACAGAAGATGATTTAAGAGGATATACTGAAGATATCCAAAAAGAAACAGATAAATATATTGCAAAAGTTGACGAAATCGCAAAAAACAAAGAAAAAGAAATCATGGAAGTGTAATAGCGATACCTTCGCAAATATGACCCTCTTCTTAAGGGGGTCTTTTTACACTTTTAGGCATACGTCTGCTTGCTGGAGGGTATGAATGATGTTTAAAAACTTTCCTTTTTTTAAAAGTAAAAAGGTCGCATCGTTTGATCATCTCGTTGAAAAAGTGAAAAAAGGATACATCCCAGAACATATTGCCATCATTATGGATGGTAATGGAAGATGGGCAAAGAGGAGAGCGATGCCTCGTATTGCGGGACATCATGAAGGCATGCAAGTTGTAAAGAAAATCACAAAATTTGCAAGCAAACTTAATGTGAAAGTGTTAACTCTTTATGCTTTTTCAACTGAGAACTGGAAAAGACCGAAAAAGGAAGTTGACTATTTAATGAGGCTTCCAGAAGAATTTCTAGGTACATTTTTACCAGAATTGATTGAAGAGAACGTACAAGTCCGAGTGATAGGACAACAAGATCGTCTTCCTACGCATACACGCAGAGCGATGGAAAAGGCCATGGAAGATACGAAAGAGAATACGGGATTAATTCTTAATTTCGCGTTAAACTATGGAAGTCGAGATGAGATCGTTTCTGCTGTGCAACATATGGTGAAAGATAGTGAGGAAGGAAAAATTCGTGTTGAAGATGTAAGTGAAGAAATGCTTTCTTCCTACTTAATGACGAGTTCTTTACCTGATCCAGAGTTGTTAATTCGTACGAGCGGAGAGCTACGTATTAGTAATTTCATGTTATGGCAAATTGCATATTCGGAGTTTTGGTTTACAGATGTGTATTGGCCAGATTTTACCGAGGAACATTTGCTAAATGCGATTACAGACTTTCAACATAGAGGGCGCAGATTCGGAGGCGTGTAGAAAGAGAGGGTTTGGTAGTGAAACAGAGAATTATTACTGGAGTGGTTGCTGCCGCGCTATTCATTCCCATCGTAATTTACGGTGGCGTGCCTTTTACGGTTTTAGTGTATGCACTTGCTTCTATAGGTTTATATGAATTAATTCGTATGAATAAGCTTACGCTTATTTCAATACCAACAGTTTTAGCTGCAGTATTATTATGGGTTATTTTAATTCCAAGCAGTGCATCAGAACTGTTTACTTGGATTGGATTAGGTAAATTAGAAATCACATTTGTGATTGTTTTATTACTTTTATCATATACAGTCCTTTCTAAGAATACATTTACTTTTGACCATGCTTCCTTTTTACTAATGGCAACAACATATGTTGCAATGGGATTCTTATATTTGAATGAAACGAGAATTTTAGGAATTAAATATGTGTTTTGCGCATTATTTGTTATATGGGCTACCGATTCAGGCGCATATTTCGTAGGGAAAGCATTAGGAAAAAGAAAATTATGGCCAGAAATTAGTCCGAATAAAACGATTGAAGGTTCATTAGGCGGCATCGTTTGTGGGATTGTTGTGGCACTTGTTTACAATATGTTCTTCCCAGTTGAGGCTAATGTAGGGATTTTAATTGTGTTGACAATTATCATTTCTATTTTTGGACAAATTGGTGATTTAGTACAATCTGCATTTAAACGTCATTATGGCGTAAAAGATTCAGGTACAATTTTACCTGGACATGGTGGTATATTAGATCGAACAGATAGTTGGTTATTTGTTTTACCAATTCTCTACTTCTTATTACAATACAATTAATAAATGAACGAGGGGTTGGAGTCATGAAAAACATTAGTTTATTAGGTGCAAGCGGATCAATTGGTACACAAACTTTAGATGTATTACGCTCGCACCCAGACCAATTCCGTCTCGTTGCTTTTTCTGTAGGGAAAAATATTGACTACGCAGTAAAGGTAATTCAAGAATTTTCTCCGCAAATTGTCTCTGTGCAAAGAGAGGAAGATGTTTTAAAATTACAAGCTGTCTCTGGTAATACAAAAATTGTATATGGTAGTGAAGGGCTTTTAGAAGTAGCATTACATCCAGATGCAGAGATTGTAGTAAATGCTGTTGTAGGTAGCGTAGGGTTGTTACCAACACTTCGTGCAATTGAGGCGAAAAAAACAATCGGAATTGCAAACAAAGAAACGTTAGTAACCGCAGGGCATCTTGTAATGGAAGCAGCACGAAAACATAATGTTTCGTTACTTCCAGTAGACAGTGAACATTCAGCTATTTTTCAATGCTTGAATGGTGAAAATGAAAAAAGAATTTCTCGACTAATTATTACGGCTTCTGGTGGAAGTTTCCGTGATAAAACGAGAGATGAATTGCATCATGTGACCGTAGAAGATGCGCTTCGACATCCAAACTGGTCAATGGGTTCGAAAATTACAATTGATTCTGCTACAATGATGAATAAGGGGCTAGAAGTAATTGAAGCACATTGGCTTTTTGGTATCCCTTATGAGCAAATCGATGTTGTTTTACATAAAGAAAGTATTATTCATTCTATGGTTGAATTTGAAGATCGTAGTGTGATGGCACAGCTTGGCTCACCTGATATGCGAGTACCAATTCAATACGCACTTACATATCCTGATCGATTACCTCTTTCAGACACAAAGCAGTTAAATTTATGGGAAATGGGAACATTGCATTTTGAGAAAATGAACCAAGAACGTTTCCGTTGTTTGCGTTTTGCGTATGAAGCTGGAAAAACAGGTGGAAGTATGCCAGCTGTAATGAATGCAGCGAATGAAGTAGCTGTTGAAGCGTTTTTACAAAAGAGAATTGGTTTCTTAACAGTGGAAGACCTCATTGAAAAAGCAATGAACCATCACAATGTCATTGCACGTCCGAGCTTAGAGGAAATTCTGGAAATTGATGCAACCACAAGACGGTTTGTGATGGAACAAATTTAGCAAAGGTGGTATGGAATTGAATACAGCGATTGCCTTTATATTAATTTTCGGTGCACTCGTATTTTTCCATGAGCTAGGGCATCTATATTTCGCAAAAAGAGCAGGTATTTTATGCCGTGAGTTTGCGATTGGTTTTGGTCCGAAAATATTCTCATTTGAAAAGAATGAAACGGTGTATACGATTCGATTACTGCCCCTTGGTGGCTATGTAAGAATGGCTGGCGAGGATGCAGACACAGTTGAGTTAAAGCCTGGAAAAAAGGTTGGCCTTGTATTAAATGAAAAAGACGAAGTTGCGAAATTAGTTTTTGATGGATATGAAAAGTATCCAAATGTTCGTGTCATTGAAGTCGAACAAGCTGATTTAGAGCATAATTTAACAATTTCGGGCTATGAAGAGTACGAGGAAGAGCTTCAAACATTCCGAGTGAATGAAAAGGCTCGTATTATTACTGCTGGTGAAGAAATACAAATTGCTCCGTATAATAGGCAATTCGGCTCCAAGAAATTGGGTCAACGTGCCTTAACAATCTTTGCAGGTCCTGCAATGAACTTCATTTTAGCATTTGTTATTTTTGTGATTCTTGGATTTGTACAAGGTGTTCCTGTTGACAAGCCAATGGTCGGAAAAGTAATGGAGAATAGTGCAGCCGAGCAAGCCGGATTAAAAGAAAATGATACAATTCAAGCAATCGATGGGAAAAACACAAGTACATGGAAAGATGTTGTTACCATTGTACGTGAAAACCCAAATAAAGAAATTACGTTACAAGTAAAGCGTGATAATGAACAGTTTAATGTAAAAGTAACGCCAACACTCGATAAAGAAGGAAAAGACGAAGTAGGTAGAATTGGTGTTTACTCTCCAGTAGAGAAAACAGTAATGGGTTCTATTAAATCAGGATTTGAACAAACATACCAATGGACAAAACTAATTTTTGATTCACTTGTGAAATTAGTAACTGGTCAATTCTCTATTAATGAGTTGTCAGGTCCAGTAGGAATTTATAATCTAACAGATCAAGTCGTAGATTATGGATTTACGCGTGTATTAAGTTTAGCAGCAGTTTTAAGTATTAACCTTGGTTTATTTAATTTACTACCAGTCCCTGCTTTAGACGGTGGACGTTTGTTCTTCTTCTTAATTGAAGCGTTACGAGGGAAACCAATTGACCGCCAAAAAGAAGGAATGGTTCACTTTATTGGTTTTGCATTATTAATGTTACTTATGTTAGTTGTAACTTGGAATGACATTCGTAAGTTTTTCTTGTAAAATAAAGTGAAACTTATAATGAAATAGAGCTCGTAGAATAAAATCCCTCACCTAACTCGAGGTGAGGGGTTTTACTGCGTGTAAGAGTAAAATGAAGAGGTGCGAATAAATGAAACAAAGTATGGTATTCAGTCCTACATTACGTGAAGTTCCAGCTGATGCGGAGATTAAGAGTCATCAGTTATTACTTCGTGCAGGTTTTATGCGTCAAAATGCTTCTGGTATTTATAGTTTTCTACCATTTGGATTAAAAGTACTACACAAAGTAGAACGTATCGTTCGAGAAGAAATGGAGCGCGCAGGAGCTGTAGAATTATTAATGCCAGCGATGCAAGCTGCAGAATTATGGCAAGAATCAGGCCGTTGGTATTCTTACGGATCTGAATTAATGCGTATGAAAGATCGTAACGCTCGTGAATTCGCATTAGGAGCGACACATGAAGAAGTAATTACGGATCTTGTACGTGATGAAGTGAAATCATATAAAAAATTACCGTTAACATTGTACCAAATTCAAACGAAATTCCGTGATGAACAAAGACCTCGTTTCGGTTTATTACGTGGAAGAGAGTTTCTAATGAAAGATGCATACTCTTTCCATGCTACACAAGAGAGTTTAGATGAAGTATACGATCGCTTATACAAAGCATACTCTAACATTTTTGCTCGTTGTGGCTTGAATTTCCGTGCAGTTATTGCTGACTCTGGAGCAATGGGCGGAAAAGATACGCATGAATTTATGGTATTATCTGAAGTTGGTGAAGATACAATTGCATACTCTGATACATCTAATTATGCAGCAAACATCGAAATGGCTCCTGTGGTAGCTACGTATACGAAGAGTGATGAAGCAGAAAAGGCACTTGAAAAAGTAGCAACACCAGATCAAAAAGCAATTGAAGAAGTATCTGCATTCTTAAACATTGAAGCTGACAAGTGCATTAAGTCTATGGTATTTAAAGTAGATGAGAAATTAGTAGTTGTACTTGTTCGTGGTGATCATGAAGTAAACGATGTAAAAGTGAAAAATGTATACGGCGCTTCAGTTGTTGAGCTTGCTTCTCATGAAGAAGTGAAAGAGTTATTAAACTGTGAAGTTGGTTCTTTAGGACCGATTGGTGTAACAGGTGATATCGAAATTATCGCAGACCATGCTGTAGCATCAATTGTTAACGGATGTTCAGGAGCGAACGAAGAAGGGTTCCATTATGTAAATGTAAATCCAGAACGTGACTTTAAAGTAAGTCAATATACAGATTTACGCTTCATTCAAGAAGGAGACCAGTCTCCAGATGGAAATGGAACAATTCTTTTCGCACGCGGAATTGAAGTTGGCCATGTATTCAAATTAGGAACTCGTTATAGTGAAGCAATGAACGCAACATTCCTAGATGAAAACGGAAAAACACAACCACTTATTATGGGTTGTTACGGTATCGGTGTATCTCGTACAGTGGCAGCAATCGCAGAGCAGTTTAATGATGAGAACGGTTTAGTTTGGCCAAAAGCTGTTGCACCGTTCCATGTGCATGTAATTCCAGTAAATATGAAATCTGATGCGCAACGTGAAATGGGTGAAAACATCTACAACTCATTACAAGAGCAAGGGTACGAAGTATTACTAGATGATCGTGCAGAACGTGCAGGTGTTAAATTTGCAGATGCAGATTTATTCGGCCTTCCAGTTCGCGTGACAGTTGGTAAAAAAGCAGACGAAGGTATTGTAGAAGTGAAAGTACGTGCTACAGGCGAGTCTGAAGAAGTGAAAGTAGAAGAACTTCAAACATATATTGCAAATATTTTAAAATAAGAAGAGGTACCTCGTAATGAGGTACCTTCTCTTTCTTTGTAAACGTATTTTGTAAAAGAAGAAGGGAGAAATCTTTCTTTGTAGTACGTTTCAATTTATAATAGCAAATGGAAGGAGAGTGCTTATGTCTTTAACAAATGAACAACAAGAGCGATTTCAAATTTTGCTCCAGCAGTTGCAAATACCAGACGACCTTATAAATCAATATTTACAAGGTGGTGGCATTGAAAGGCTCGTTATTGATAAAACGAATAAAAGTTGGCATTTTGATTTACAAGTGCCACGAATTTTGCCTACAGAATTATATGAATTGCTAGAAACAAAGCTTAAGCAATCATTTTCTCATATTGCAAGAACAACATTTGCATTAGAAACAGAGAATAAACAATTTACAGAAGAAGAAGTGAGGGCGTATTGGCCACTTTGTACGGAACGAATTACATTTTCACCTATGTTTGCTTACTTAAAAAAGCAGCTTCCGCAGGTGAATGGAGTGAAGTTGCTAATAAATGTGAATAATGAGCTGGAATCTACTGCTTTAAAGAAAAACGTTGCGAAACCAGTAGGGGATCAATACGAAACTTTTGGATTCCCGCGTTTTCAGTTAGACACACATATACAGCAAAATACAGAAGAAATGCAAAAGTTTCGTGAGCAAACGCAGCAAGAAGATCGTGAACGTGTTATACAAGCTATGGAAGAAATGGCAAAGAAGCAAGCTGAAGAAAGTAGCGTTGTGCATGAAGGACCGGTTGTACTCGGATATCTTATTAAGCCGGATGAAGAGATTACACCGATGCGAGAAATTCAAGATGAAGAAAGAAGAAAAACAGTTCAAGGGTATGTCTTCCATGTAGAAACGAAAGAGCTACGTAGTGGCCGTACGTTATTAACTTTAAAAATAACAGACTATACGGATTCAATTATGATCAAAATGTTCTCGCGTGACAAAGAAGATATTCCAATGCTGCAATCCTTGAAAAAAGGAATGTGGGTGAAAGCGCGTGGTTCTGTTCAAAATGATACATTCGTTCGAGATTTAGTAATGATTGCAAATGATATAAATGAAATAACAGGACCGTCTCGTAAAGATAAAGCGCCAGAAGGTGAAAAACGTGTAGAGCTGCATCTTCACACACCGATGAGCCAAATGGACGCTGTTACTCCTGTTTCTAGACTTGTTGCCCAAGCAGGTAAATGGGGACATGAGGCAATCGCTGTTACAGACCATGCTGTTGCGCAGTCTTTCCCAGAGGCATATTCTGCGGGTAAAAAGGCTGGGGTTAAAGTTATATATGGTGTAGAGGCGAATTTAGTTAATGATGGTGTACCGATTGCATATAACGAAGCGCATCGTTTACTTGCAGAGGAAACTTATGTTGTTTTCGACGTTGAGACGACAGGTTTATCAGCTGTATATGATACTGTTATCGAGTTAGCGGCTGTAAAAGTAAAAGGTGGCGAAATTATTGACCGCTTTGAATCTTTCGCAAATCCACATCAACCATTATCTGCGACGATTATTGAATTAACAGGTATTACAGATGATATGTTAACGGATGCACCAGAAGTGGACGAAGTGTTTAAAAAGTTTGAAGAATGGATGGGCGACCATACACTTGTTGCTCATAACGCAAGTTTTGATATGGGCTTTATTAACGTAGGTTTTAAAAAGGCTGGATTAGAAAAAACGAATAATCCTGTTATTGATACGTTAGAACTTGCAAGATTCTTATTCCCGGAAATGAAAAACCATCGATTAAATACGATGTGTAAAAAGCTTGATATTGAATTAACGCAACATCACCGTGCGATTTATGATACAGAAGCAACGGGATACTTACTTGTGAAAATGTTAAAAGATGTGATTGAAAAGGGATTTGAATATCACGATCAATTAAATGATAGCATGGGGCAAGGGGATGCGTATAAGCGTGGACGTCCAAGTCATATGACGTTACTTGCGACATCAGATGTAGGGTTGAAAAATTTATATAAACTTGTTTCCTATTCTCATCTAAATTACTTTTACCGTGTACCACGAGTACCAAGGTCACTATTAAAAAAATATCGTGAAGGAATTTTAGTAGGAACGGCTTGTGATAAAGGTGAAGTGTTTGAGGCGATGATGCAAAAAGCTCCTGAAGAGGTAGAAGAAATTGCGCAGTTCTATGATTACATTGAAGTAATGCCTCCAGAGGTGTTACGTCATTTAGTAGAGCGTGAACTTGTTCGAGATGAGGGACAATTAAAAACAATTATTTCTAACTTAGTAAAACTAGGTGAGACGTTAGATAAACCAGTTGTTGCTACAGGAAACGTGCATTATATAGATCCAGAGGATGCAATGTATCGCAAGATTTTAGTCAGTTCGCAGGGCGGAGCCAATCCGTTAAACCGACATTCATTACCACCTGTACATTTCCGTACAACGGATGAAATGTTAGAGTGTTTTTCATTCTTAGGTGAAGACGTAGCGAAAGAAATTGTTGTAACGAATACACAAAAGATTGCATCATTAATTGGTGATGTTCATCCAGTGAAAGATGATCTATATACACCGAAAATTGAAGGTGCAGATGATGAGACGCGTGATATGAGTTATAAAATGGCGCGTAGCATTTATGGTGAAGAGTTACCTGAAATTGTAGAAGCACGTTTAGAAAAAGAATTAAAAAGTATTATTGGGCATGGATTTGCCGTAATTTATTTAATTTCACATAAGCTTGTGAAAAAATCGTTAGTAGACGGATATTTAGTAGGTTCGCGTGGATCGGTAGGTTCATCATTCGTTGCAACGATGATGGAAATTACAGAAGTAAACCCATTACCACCACACTATGTATGTCCGAAGTGTAAGCAATCAGAATTCTTTAATGATGGTTCTGTAGGTTCTGGTTTTGACTTGCCGGATAAAGAATGTCCTGCATGTAATGTTCCATACGTGAAAGATGGACATGATATTCCGTTCGAAACGTTCCTTGGATTTAAAGGAGATAAGGTACCCGATATCGATCTGAACTTCTCCGGGGAATACCAACCACGTGCCCATAACTATACGAAAGTACTGTTCGGTGAAGATTATGTATACCGTGCGGGTACAATAGGTACAGTTGCGGAAAAAACGGCTTATGGATATGTAAAAGGTTATGCAAATGATCATAATTTAACGATTCGAAATGCAGAGATTGACCGCTTAGTAGCAGGATGTACGGGCGTAAAACGTACAACCGGACAGCATCCAGGTGGTATTATCGTTGTGCCAGATTACATGGATATCTTTGATTTCTCACCAATTCAGTTTCCGGCAGATTCAATAGGGGCTGAGTGGAGAACGACACACTTTGATTTCCACTCCATTCATGATAATTTATTGAAACTTGATATACTAGGACACGATGATCCTACTGTTATTCGTATGTTACAAGATTTAAGTGGTATTGATCCGAAAACAATCCCAACAGACGATCCGGAAGTAATGAAAATTTTCTCAGGCCCGGAATCGTTAGGGGTAACGGAAGAACAAATTAACTGTAAAACAGGTACACTTGGTATACCAGAGTTTGGTACGAAATTCGTAAGGCAGATGTTAGAAGAGACGAAACCTACGACATTCTCTGAGTTAGTCCAAATCTCTGGACTATCACATGGTACAGACGTATGGCTTGGTAATGCAAACGAGTTAATTTATAACGGTACATGTACGCTGAGTGAAGTTATCGGTTGTCGTGATGACATCATGGTATATTTAATCTATCAAGGTTTAGACCCATCATTAGCCTTCAAAATCATGGAGTCAGTTCGTAAAGGTAAAGGTGTACCGGAAGAATGGGAAGATGACATGAAAAGTAATAATGTACCAGGTTGGTATATTGATTCATGTAAGAAAATAAAGTACATGTTCCCTAAAGCCCATGCGGCTGCTTACGTACTTATGGCTGTACGTATTGCATACTTTAAAGTACATTTCGCGCTTCTATTCTATGCGGCATACTTTACAGTTCGTGCAGATGACTTTGATGTAGAGGCGATGGCGAAAGGTTCAGCATCTATACGTGTAAGAATTGATGAAATTGCGCAAAAAGGTTTGGATGCAGCGCCGAAAGAGAAAAGTTTATTAACAGTACTAGAAATGACACTTGAAATGTGTGAGCGTGGATACTCATTCCAAAAGGTTGATTTATACCGTTCGCATGCAACAGAATTTATTATTGATGGGGATACTTTAATTCCTCCATTTAATGCAGTGCCTGGACTTGGTACAAATGCAGCTTTAAGTATTGTAGAAGCACGCAAAAATGGAGATTTCTTATCAAAAGAAGATTTACAGCAGCGCAGTAAGGTTTCGAAAACAATTATTGAGTATTTAGATAGTCAAGGTTGCTTAGGCGATCTACCTGATCAAAACCAGTTATCACTGTTCTAATAGGTAGGAAAATTCTTTGCAAATCAACATTTGCTATGGTATACTATTAACCGAGATAACCATGTCATGTATATTGTGTAAAAAAAAGAGTGGGGAAACCCACTCTTTCGTGTTACTATCTACGTTTTATTGATGTGGAGAGGTAAGAAATTTCTGTCGTATATACATATTTTGTTACAAGTTTTACTTCTTAAATTTGGTAATACTAAGACAGATATTCCCTGCTTAACGGCAGGGGCTTTTGTTAGCTAACGAGAAAGAATAAGATGGACCGTTTTTATGGACGGGGTCTTTTCTTGTAAATGGTACATGGCGGCAGGAAGGAGGCTGTTTATGGATAAGAAAGTCACAGAAGTTGTAGAAGCATTTGCGCAGCCAATCGTTGAAGAGTTAAATCTTGAACTTGTAGATGTAGAGTATGTGCAAGAAGGACAAGACTGGTTCTTACGCGTATTCATCGATTCTGAAAAGGGAGTCGACATTGAAGAATGCGGTGCGGTAAGTGAACGTTTAAGCGAAGCTTTAGATAAAGAGGATCCAATTCCTCATCTTTACTTTTTGGATGTATCATCTCCTGGAGCGGAACGCCCATTAAAGAAAGAGAAAGACTTCCAGCAAGCGGTAGGAAAACAAGTGGCAATTAAAACATATGAGCCGATTGATGGTGAAAAAATGTTTGAAGGAAAGCTACTTTCCTACGATGGTACTACAATTACATTATTATTAACAATTAAAACACGTAAAAAAGAAATCCAAATTTCAATGGATAAAGTTGCAAATGCGCGACTTGCTGTTACGTTTTAGTTAGAAGGGGGATCTTCATGAGCACTGAGTTGTTAGATGCCTTGCTCGTATTAGAGTCAGAAAAAGGAATTAGCAAAGATATTATTATTGATGCGATTGAAGCAGCGTTAATCTCTGCTTATAAACGCAATTTTAACCAAGCACAAAACGTTCGTGTGAGCTTTAACCCAGAAGTGGGAACAATTCAAGTTTTAGCACGTAAAGACGTTGTTGATAATGTGTTTGATCCACGTCTTGAAATTTCTGTTGAAGAAGCAAGACAAATTAATCCAAACTATCAAGATGGTGACGTACTAGAGATTGAAGTAACACCAAAAGATTTCGGTCGTATTGCAGCACAAACTGCAAAACAGGTTGTAACACAACGAGTGCGCGAAGCAGAGCGTGGTGTTATTTACTCTGAGTTTAGTGACCGTGAAGAAGATATCATGGTGGGTATCGTACAACGTCAAGATGCTCGTTTCATCTATGTAAGCTTAGGGAAAGTAGAAGCTTTATTACCTGTAAGTGAGCAAATGCCAAACGAACAGTACAAACCACATGATCGTATTCGCGTATTCATTACGAAAGTAGAAAAAACAACGAAAGGACCACAAATTTACGTATCACGTACACATCCTGGTCTTTTAAAACGTTTATTCGAAATGGAAGTTCCTGAAATTTATGATGGAACTGTTGAAATTCGTTCTGTAGCACGCGAAGCAGGCGATCGCTCTAAAATTTCTGTACATGCAGAGAACATTGATGTTGATCCAGTAGGTTCTTGTGTAGGACCGAAAGGACAACGTGTACAACGCATTGTAGACGAACTAAAAGGCGAAAAGATTGACATCGTTCGCTGGTCAAATGATCCAGTAGAATATGTTGCAAATGCTTTAAGCCCATCACAAGTTGTTAAAGTGCTTGTAGATGAAGAAGAAAAAGCAACAACAGTTGTTGTTCCAGACCACCAACTGTCATTAGCTATTGGTAAGCGTGGACAAAATGCACGTCTTGCAGCTAAATTAACAGGTTGGAAAATTGATATTAAGAGTGAGTCTGATGCGAAACAACTTGGTATTGTAACAGAAGAAGATAGCGTAATCGCATTCGGATTCGATTCAGTTGAAGACGAAATCGAATAGAGGTGATGAGTATGAGCAATCGAAAAGTTCCGTTACGAAAATGTGTTGCAACGCAAGAAATGAAATCAAAACGAGAGCTCGTTCGCATTGTTCGTTCCAAAGAGGGAGAAGTGTCCATTGATTTAACTGGAAAGAAATCAGGACGAGGTGCTTATTTATCAAAAGATAAAGAAAGTATTCTTCAAGCCCAAAAGAAAAATGTTTTGGAACATCATCTAAAAGCGAAAATCGACGGTTCTCTATACGAAGAGCTTCTTGAGCTTGTTGAGAAGGAGTCGAAATAAGTGTCCGATTGGAAATCGTTTTTAGGACTAGCAAACCGGGCTCGGAAAATTATTTCGGGTGAAGAACTTGTTTTAAAAGAAGTACGAAGTGGCAAAGCAAAACTTGTATTGCTATCTGAAGATGCGTCAGCAAATACTACAAAACGCATCACGGATAAAGCGACGTATTACAACGTACCAATGAGAAAGGTCGAAAATCGACAACAATTAGGGCATGCGATTGGGAGAGACGAGCGAGTCGTTGTAGCTGTGTTAGATGAGGGCTTTGCGAAAAAGCTGCGTAGCATGCTCGATACAAATTACCGGGGGTGAAGGTATGAGTAAAATTCGAGTGCATGAATATGCAAAACAACATAATATCTCAAGTAAAGATCTTATGACAAAACTAAAAGAAATGAATATCGAGGTTTCGAATCATATGACAATGTTAGAAGATGAAGTAGTAAATAAATTAGATAATGCGTATCAAACTGAAAAACCTTCTGTTGCAGATGAGTTTGAAGTAGAAGAAAAAGTTGTTCGTAGTAAAAAGAACAGCAATAAGAAAAAGAAAAAAGGCAAAGGAAATGAAGACAAACGTCAAGATAACTTTGCTGGAAGACAACAAACACAAACTGTAGAAACACCAGATAAAGTTACTTTCTCTGGAAGTCTTACAGTAGGTGAGCTTGCTAAAAAATTAAGCAAAGAGCCATCTGAAATTATTAAGAAGCTCTTTATGCTTGGAATTATGGCAACAATTAACCAAGACTTAGATAAAGATACAATTGAGTTAATTGCTACTGATTATGGTATTGAAGTAGAAGAAGAAGTAGTTGTAAGTGAAACTGAATTTGAAACATTCATCGATGAGCAAGATGATGAAGAGAACTTAAAAGAGCGTCCAGCTGTAGTTACAATTATGGGGCACGTTGACCATGGTAAAACAACTTTACTTGACTCTATCCGTAATTCAAAAGTAACTGCAGGCGAAGCAGGTGGAATTACTCAGCATATTGGTGCATACCAAGTTGAAGTAAATGACAAGAAGATTACATTCTTAGATACGCCTGGTCACGCGGCATTTACAACGATGCGTGCTCGTGGTGCGCAAGTAACGGATATTACAATCCTTGTTGTTGCAGCTGATGACGGTGTTATGCCACAAACAGTTGAAGCAATTAGCCATGCGAAAGCAGCTGGAGTACCAATTATTGTAGCTGTGAATAAAATGGATAAACCAGCGGCAAATCCTGATCGTGTAATGCAAGAATTAACAGAATATGAATTAGTTCCAGAAGCTTGGGGCGGAGATACAATTTTCGTACCAATTTCTGCAATTCAAGGTGAAGGAATTGACAACTTATTAGAAATGATTCTTCTTGTAAGTGAAGTAGAAGAATATAAAGCAAATCCAAACCGCTATGCAACTGGTACTGTAATCGAAGCACAGCTTGATAAAGGTAAAGGAACTATCGCGACATTACTTGTTCAAAACGGTACACTTCGAGTTGGAGATCCAATCGTTGTTGGTACTTCATTCGGACGTGTTCGTGCAATGGTAAGTGATATTGGTCGTCGTGTAAAAGTTGCTGGTCCATCAACTCCTGTTGAAATTACAGGTTTAAACGAAGTACCACAAGCGGGAGATCGTTTCATGGCATTCGCTGATGAGAAGAAAGCTCGTCAAATCGGTGAATCACGTGCACAAGAAGCGTTACTTGCTCAGCGTGGTGAAAAATCTAAATTAAGCCTTGAAGATTTATTCCAACAAATCCAAGAAGGCGATGTAAAAGAAATTAACTTAATTGTGAAAGCAGACGTACAAGGTTCTGTAGAAGCAATGGCAGCGTCACTTCGTAAAATTGATGTTGAAGGTGTTAAAGTTAAAATTATCCATACAGGCGTAGGTGCGATTACAGAATCTGATGTTATTTTAGCTTCTGCATCTAATGCAATTGTAATTGGATTTAACGTACGCCCTGATGTGAATGCGAAGCGTACAGCTGAATTAGAGAATGTTGATGTTCGTTTACACCGTATTATCTATAAAGTAATCGAAGAAATCGAATCAGCAATGCAAGGTATGCTGGATCCAGAATTCGAAGAAAAAGTAATCGGTCAAGCGGAAGTACGCCAAACATTCAAAGTAACAAAAGTTGGAACAATCGCAGGTTGTTACGTAATTGACGGTAAAATTACACGTGATAGTGGCGTGCGTATTATCCGTGATGGCGTAGTAATTTTCGAAGGACAACTTGATACGTTAAAACGTTTCAAAGATGACGTAAAAGAAGTTGCACAAAACTATGAGTGTGGTATTACAATTGAGAGATATAATGATCTTAAAGAAGGGGACATCATTGAAGCGTACATTATGGAAGAAGTGAAGCGATGATTATCGCTTCACTCTCATTCGAGTGTATGATTTACGATGTGCATTCTTTAAAAGAGAAACGAGCAATTTTGCAACGGGTGCTAACTCGTGTGAAGCAGCGTTATAATGTAGCTGTTTCAGAAGTAGGGCATCAAGATGTATGGCAACGTACAGAAATTGCAATTGTTTCTGTATCCTCTAATCGTGTTATTTGTGAAAAAGAAATGAATCGTGTACTCGAGTACATCGATTCATTTCCTGAAATTGAACGTACAATAACACAATTGGAATGGTATTGAATGAGGTGAAGAGTTATGAAATTACGTGCAAACCGTGTAGGCGAGCAAATGAAAAAAGAATTAGGCGACATCATCAGTCGTAAAATTAAAGATCCACGTGTTGGATTTGTTACAGTAACAGATGTACAAGTGAGTGGAGATTTACAAATTGCTACAGTATATATTTCTGTTTTAGGTGATGAGGAACAGAAAGAAAGTACATTAAAAGGTTTAGCGAAGGCAAAAGGTTTCATTCGTTCAGAAATTGGCCAGCGTATTCGTCTTCGTAAAACACCGGAAATTTCCTTTGAGTTTGATGAGTCTATCGGATATGGTCATCGAATTGATACACTTTTACATCAAATTAATAAAGACGGTAAACGTGAAGAATAATGGATAGACATTTGTCTATCCATTTTTTCAATGCAAAATTAATTTTGGATAATTACTATGAAAGAATTATGATGAGGTGAACATATATGGAAGGTGTAGTATTATTACATAAGCCAAAAGGCATGACATCACATGATTGTGTATTTAAATTAAGAAAGATATTGCGTGAGAAACGAATTGGTCATACAGGAACATTAGATCCAGATGTAACAGGAGTATTACCTATTTGTGTAGGACGAGCAACGAAGATTGCACAATTTTTAACAAGTGAGACGAAAACATATGAAGGTGAAGTAACACTTGGATTTTCAACGACAACTGAAGATGCTTCTGGTGAAGTTGTTGAAAGGAAAAATGTAGATCGTGTTATTACTCGTAAGGAAGTAGAAGGGGCTCTTGCTGCATTAACAGGTACGATTGAACAAATGCCTCCGATGTTTTCAGCTGTAAAAGTTAACGGAAAAAAATTATATGAATATGCAAGAGCAGGACAAGAAGTTGAACGTCCAGTTCGTACAATTACAATTCATGAATTTGTATTACTAGATGACCGTGAAGTGTTTGAGGGAGAAAATATTTCATTCCGTTTCCGTGTAACGTGTAGTAAAGGGACATATGTAAGAACGTTAGCAGTAATGATTGGTGAAAAACTTGGTTTCCCATCACATATGTCTCACCTTGTAAGAACAGCTTCTGGTGAGTTTTTATTAGAAGATTGCATATCATTTGAAGAAATTGAAGAAAACGTGCAAAATGGAACAGTAGAGTCTATCTTCATTTCAATTGATGAAGCATTAAGTAAGTTTCCGAAAATGGTTGTAGATGAAAAGCAAGCAGAGAAAATAAAGAATGGTATGTTCTTAAAAAATGAATTGCAAATAACGGCGCCATTTATAACAGTGTTTGATACAAATAATCGTTGCCTTGCAATTTATGAGCACCATCCAAAACACCCTGGTATGCTAAAGCCGATGAAAGTACTTGTGAATAATCAAGAACTAAAGCTATAATGAATTATTGGAAGGATTATTACAGAAAAAGGTGAATTCAAGCGTGAAACTTATTCATTTAACTCATCCACATGAACAAAATAAATTAGAATTACCACCTACTGTAATGGCATTAGGATTTTTTGATGGCATTCATTTAGGACATCAATGTGTGATTCGAACTGCGAAACAAATAGCTGATGAACGAGGATATAAAAGTGCAGTTATGACATTTTATCCGCACCCATCTGTTGTTTTAGGAAAAAAGGAAGCGCATGCGGAGTATATTACACCAATGTGTGATAAAGAAAAAATAGTCGAAAACTTAGGGATCGATATATTATATGTTATTAAATTTGATGAATCGTTTGCAGGCTTATTGCCACAACAATTTGTAGATGATTATATTATTGGTTTGAATGTAAAGCATGTAGTAGCAGGGTTTGATTATTCATATGGACGTTTAGGAAAAGGAAAGATGGAGACTTTACCATTTCATGCAAGAGGGGAGTTTACACAGACTGTGATTGAAAAAGTTGAATTTCAAGAAGAGAAAGTAAGTTCTACAGCATTACGAAAGTTAATTCGAAATGGCGAAATGGAACAAATTCCATCTATTTTAGGTAGAGCATATACAGTAGGGGGAACAGTTGTACACGGTGATAAGCGTGGACGTCAAATTGGTTTTCCCACAGCTAATATAGGTTTAAGTGATGAGTATCTATTACCACCTGTAGGTGTTTATGCAGTGAGATTAAAAGTTCACGATGAATGGTACGATGGTGTATGTAATATTGGATATAAACCAACTTTTAAAGAAGATGAGCGTCAATTATCTATTGAAGTGCACTTATTTGAATTTAACAAAGACATATATGATCAAAATGTTACAGTAGAGTGGCATATGCGTATAAGAGAAGAAAAGAAATTCAATGGCATCGATGAGTTAGTTGAACAAATTGCAAAAGATAAGAAAATAGCACAAGAATATTTTGCGAACGAAAAGAATATACTTGCTTTTTCAAATGAAAAGTAGTATTCTATGTTATGTACTTTATGACAACCATTGCTTGGCATTGCGACTCACCGACGCTTGCTAGGTAATTGGGGGTTTAATTAATAGGAGGTGAAATAGGATGGCTTTAACACAAGAGCGTAAAAATGAAATCATTGCACAATTTAGAACTCATGAGACTGATACTGGTTCTCCAGAGGTTCAAATTGCTGTCCTAACGGAGCAAATTAACACTCTAAACGAGCACTTACGTACTCACAAGAAAGATCATCATTCACGTCGTGGTCTATTAAAGATGGTTGGTAAACGTCGTAACTTACTAACTTACCTTCGTAATAGCGATATCACACGTTACCGTGAATTAATCACAAAGCTTGGCTTACGTCGATAGTCAAAGAAGCGGGAATATTCCCGCTTTTTTGTTAGGTAAAAATATATCTTCTACCCTTTATAGCTTACTTCATTTTCGGTAATACTAGAGGTAGAATATTGTGATATACTATCCATTTACATAGAAGAATTGAATACTTTAAATTGAGAGGGGTACTTAAATGAGTCAAGAAAAGCAAGTCTTCTCGATAGATTTAGCTGGTCGCCAGCTAACAGTTGAAACAAGTCAGCTTGCGAAGCAAGCGAACGGAGCAGTATTAGTAAGATATGGCGATACAGCGGTTCTATCTACAGCAACTGCATCAAAAGAACCAAAAAATGTAGATTTCTTCCCACTTACAGTAAATTATGAAGAGCGTTTATATGCAGTCGGAAAAATTCCTGGCGGTTTCATTAAACGTGAAGGTCGTCCGAGTGAAAAAGCAATTTTGGCAAGTCGTTTAATCGACCGTCCAATTCGTCCGCTTTTCGCAGATGGTTTCCGTAACGAAGTACAAGTTGTCAGCATAGTAATGAGTGTTGATCAAGATTGTTCTTCTGAAATGGCAGCTATGCTAGGTTCTTCATTAGCGTTATCGATTTCAGATATTCCATTTGAAGGCCCAATCGCGGGTGCAACAGTTGGTCGTATTAACGGCGAATTCGTTATTAATCCAACAGTAGAACAGCAAGAACAAAGTGATATTCACCTTGTTGTAGCTGGTACGAAAGATGCAATTAACATGGTTGAAGCAGGAGCAGATCAAGTGCCTGAAGAAACAATGTTAGAAGCAATTATGTTTGGACATGACGAAATTAAACGTCTAATTGCATTCCAAGAAGAGATTGTACAAGCTGTAGGTAAAGAGAAATCAGAAGTGAAACTTTATGAAGTTGACGCTGATCTTAATCAAGCTGTACGTGAAATGTCTGAGAAGGATATGCATTCTGCAATTCAAGTACATGAGAAACATGCACGTGAAGATGCAATTAACGAAGTGAAAAAGCGTGTAATTGAGCATTACGAAGCGCAGGAAGCTGACGCTGATACATTAGGACAAGTAAGTGAGATTTTATATAAAATTGTAAAAGAAGAAGTACGTCGTCTTATTACAGTTGAAAAAATCCGCCCAGATGGCCGTAAAGGTGACGAAATCCGTCCATTAGCATCAGAGGTTGGTATTTTATCTCGTACACACGGTTCTGGTTTATTCACACGTGGACAAACACAAGCATTAAGTATTTGTACATTAGGTGCATTAGGCGATGTACAAATTTTAGATGGTCTTGGTGTAGAAGAATCAAAACGTTTTATGCACCATTACAATTTCCCATCATTTAGTGTTGGTGAAACAAGACCGATGCGTGGACCAGGTCGTCGTGAAATTGGTCACGGTGCACTAGGAGAACGTGCTCTTGAGCCTGTAATTCCATCTGAAAAAGATTTCCCATATACAGTACGTCTTGTATCTGAAGTTTTAGAATCAAATGGTTCTACTTCACAAGCAAGTATTTGTGGTAGTACTTTAGCAATGATGGATGCTGGTGTTCCGCTTAAAGCTCCAGTTGCAGGTATTGCAATGGGTCTAGTTAAAACTGGTGAGCATTACACAATTTTATCTGATATTCAAGGTATGGAAGATCATTTAGGTGATATGGACTTTAAAGTAGCAGGTACAGCAAAAGGTGTAACTGCACTGCAAATGGACATTAAAATAGATGGTCTATCTCGTGAAATTTTAGAAGAGGCATTACAACAAGCAAAAGTTGGTCGTGTGCACATTCTAAATCATATGTTATCTGTTATTGCAGAGCCACGTACTGAATTATCAGCTTATGCTCCAAAGATTATTACAATGACAATTAACCCAGATAAAATCCGTGACGTTATTGGGCCGAGCGGTAAACAAATCAATAAAATTATTGAAGAAACTGGCGTTAAAATTGACATCGAGCAAGATGGTACAGTATTCATTTCTTCAATAAATCAAGAAATGAATGACAAAGCTAAGAAAATTATCGAAGATATCGTTCGCGAAGTACAAGTAGGTGAAATCTACGAAGGAAAAGTGAAACGTGTTGAGAAATTCGGTGCTTTCGTTGAATTATTCAGCGGTAAAGACGGATTAGTTCACATTTCTGAACTTGCACTTGAGCGTGTAGGTAAAGTAGAAGACGTTGTGAAAATCGGTGATGTAATTACAGTTAAAGTTATCGAGATTGACAAGCAAGGTCGCGTGAATCTATCTAGAAAAGTATTGCTAAAAGAAGAGCAAGAAAAAGAAGCTGCTAAAGAAGAAAACAAACAAGAGCAGCAATAAGTAAAAGCCAGTTAAACTGGCTTTTTTTGTTATGTAAAAAATATGATTTACATATATTTTTATGTCAGTATAGGTATAGTTTTCATTATAACGCTCAAATTAACAAAGATAAGAAGAAAAAAGGTTTTTATATAGTTAATGGGAGGGTTTATATGAAAGCTCGTTTATTGGCATACATATGTATATTCTTTTTATATGTCAGTGTAGGCTCTTATTCCGTTTTTGCACAGGATAACTTATATGAAGAAATTCAAAAACATGCAAAACAATATGAGATTGCACCTCAAAATGCGATGATTGATAAGATATGGAAATCAACACCAGGATATAATGGAAGACAAGTTGATATCGAAGCATCCTATAATAATATGAAGAAACTAAAGAAATTTGATCAAAGAAATCTTGAATTCAAGGAAGTATCACCGAGTGTCCACTTAGAAGATTTATCACCAGCCCCAATTTATAGGGGACATCCAAATAAAAAGATGGTGGGATTAACAATAAATGTGGCGTGGGGAAACGAGTATTTGCCTCGTATATTAGAAATATTGAAAAAACATGATGTGAAAGCGACTTTCTTTTTAGAAGGACGTTGGGTGAAGGAAAATTTGCGATTTGCCAAAATGATTGTTGATGCAAATCAAGAAGTCGGAAATCATTCTTACACACACCCTAATATGAAAACGCTATCTTCTGATGAAATCCGAGATCAGTTACAAAAAACAAATCGAATGATCGAAGCAGCTACGAATCAAAAGGTAAGATGGTTTGCTCCGCCGAGTGGAAGTTTTCGGGATGAAGTCGTGAAAATTGCAGATGATTTCCAAATGGGAACGATTATGTGGACTGTAGATACAATTGATTGGAAGCGACCTGAGCCAGAGGTACTATTGCAGAGAGTGATGAGAAAAATACATCCAGGTGCTATCGTATTAATGCATCCAACGTCATCTACAGCAGAAGCATTAGATACAATGATTACAAAATTGAAGGAACAAGGATATAAAGTAGGGAATATAACAGAATTACTGGATGAAAAACGTGTGGATTAAATACATTTGCATGACATTCATCCTTAAACTTGTTATCATTAAATAATAGCACTTATTTAGAGAAACTGGCAGTAGGAGGAAAGTTTTTGATTAAAAAATATACTTGTAAAAATGGTGTAAGAATTGTTATGGAGAATATACCAACTGTAAGATCGGTTGCGATTGGTATTTGGATCCATGCGGGATCAAGAAATGAAAATGAAAAAAATAACGGGGTTTCCCACTTTTTAGAGCATATGTTCTTTAAAGGAACAGAAACACGTAGTGCACGCGAAATTGCAGAATCATTTGATAGCATTGGTGGGCAAGTGAATGCTTTTACTTCAAAAGAATACACTTGTTATTATGCAAAAGTGCTAGATGAGCATGCTAAATATGCTTTAGATGTATTAGCAGATATGTTCTTTAATTCAACATTTGATGAGGAAGAACTGAAAAAAGAGAAGAATGTCGTATGTGAAGAAATTAAAATGTACGAAGATGCTCCAGATGATATTGTGCATGATATGTTAACGAAAGCAACATATGAAACGCATCCGCTTGGATATCCTATTTTAGGAACAGAAGAAACGCTTGATACGTTTACAGGTGATACGCTACGCCAATATATCAAGGATCATTACACACCTGAAAATGTCGTTGTTTCAGTTGCAGGAAATATTGATGAAGCCTTTTTACAAACAGTAGAGCAATATTTCGGTAGTTATGAAGGAACAACAAATCGTGAACAAGTACATAGCCCAATTTTCCATTTTAATAAGGTAGCACGTAAAAAGGAAACAGAACAAGCTCATTTATGTTTAGGATATAAAGGCTTACAAATGGGACACGAAGATATTTATAACTTAATTGTATTAAATAACGTTTTAGGCGGTAGTATGAGTAGCCGTTTATTCCAAGAAGTACGTGAGCAACGCGGGTTAGCCTATTCAGTATTTTCTTACCATTCTTCTTATGAAGATACAGGTATGTTAACGCTGTATGGTGGAACAGGTAGCCAACAATTAGATACACTGTATGAAACAATGCAAGAAACATTAGAAACATTGAAAAATACAGGTATTACAGAAAAAGAGCTTATTAATAGTAAAGAGCAATTAAAAGGAAACTTAATGTTAAGTTTAGAAAGTACGAATAGCCGTATGAGCCGTAATGGTAAAAATGAATTGCTACTTCGTAAGCATCGTTCACTTGATGAGATTATTGAAAGTGTAAACACAGTAACAAAAGAAAATGTTGATGAGTTAATTCGTAACATGTTTACAGATGAATTCTCTGCAGCATTAATTAGTCCAGATGGAAAACTTCCAAAAGGAATAAAACTATAATTGCTTTATATGAAGTATGTAAAAATAACCGTATCTCTTTTAAATGAGATACGGTTATTTTTTTGGGATATACAGAATAGGTACTAATTATAGATAACTTAAATTCATAATTCGGTAGGGGGAGAGTGTATGCGATTAAGTGAATTAAGTGGCAAAGAGATTGTAAATTTAGAAAGAGCAGAAAAAATGGGAGTTTTAGGTTATGTTGATTTAGAGATTGATGAGAAGGATGGCCAAATACAGGCTCTTATCATACCGGCTGGGAAATGGGGAGGTTTTAAAAAGGAACCACAAGAAGTAAGAGTCACGTGGAGCCAAATTAAGAAAGTAGGGCACGATATGATCCTTTGTGATATTACGGATCATTCAAATTCGAAGTGAAAGGTGGCCATTTTGGTCATCTTTTTTTGTTCATTCTCCTCTGAGTAAAAGCTCACATGAATCGAGCGTTTACCGGAAATCAATTTCCCGTATAATATCCTCTCATATGTCGAATGTTGAGATGGAGGTCTAACTGCATACAAATAGCGGGATAAATCATACGTGCTTTTGTTTTTCAATCACCTAAAACTCGTACATTACATATGATGTGGAGGAAAAAGAAAAAGTAGGCACTTTTCTTATAAATGACAGAAAAAGAAGGTGAATTAGGGAATGTTGACTGAGATGCATATTGCTGTCATAGGAGGAGATGCAAGACAGCTAGAAGTAATTCGCAAGCTAGTTGAATTGGATGCGAAACTTTCATTGATAGGGTTTGATCAGTTAGATCATGGCTTCACAGGGGCAGCAAAAGAATGTATACAAAATTTAGATTTCACTTCTGTAGATGCAATTATTTTGCCAGTTGCAGGTACAAATGCCAAGGGAGAAGTAGATACTATTTTTTCAAACGAAAAAGTTTCTATAACGAAAGAACAAATTGAAAATACACCAGAACACTTTACTATATATTCAGGTATTGGTACGCCTTACTTGGAAAATCTCGTATCTACTACAAACCGCAAACTTGTTAAATTATTTGATCGTGATGATGTGGCAATCTACAATTCTATACCAACTGTAGAAGGTACATTAATGATGGTAATTCAACATACCGACTATACAATTCATGGTTCCAATGTAATGGTTTTAGGATTTGGTAGAACAGGGATGAGTGTTGCCAGAGCATTTCAATCATTAGGAGCCCATGTCAAAGTTGGAGCAAGACGATCGGAACATATTGCACGTATTACAGAAATGATGTTTTCTCCTTTTCATATGCAAAATATTGAGAAAGAAGTAGGAAATATCGATATTGTCATTAATACAATTCCGCATCTCGTCGTGACAGCGAATGTTATTTCGAAAATGCCGGCTCATACGTTAGTAATTGATTTAGCTTCTAAACCAGGCGGTACCGACTTTAGATATGCGGAAAAAAGAGGAGTCAAAGCGCTGTTAGCACCTGGATTACCAGGTATTGTTGCTCCAAAAACAGCAGGACAAATTTTAGCGAACGTTCTTTCTCAGTTACTAGCAGAAGATGTAATAGCAAGAAAGGAGAATGGGGAATGAATTTAAAAGGGAAAAGAATAGGGTTTGGTTTTACTGGTTCACATTGTACGTACGAAGAAGTAATGCCTCATTTAGAAAAATTAATTGCTGAGGGAGCAGAAGTACGCCCCGTTGTTTCTTACACTGTTCAATCAACAAACACGAGATTTGGAGAAGGAGCAGAGTGGATTAAAAAGATTGAAGAAGTAACAGGATTTAAAGCAATTAATTCAATCGTTGGCGCAGAACCACTAGGACCTAAAATTCCACTAGATTGTATGGTAATTGCACCACTAACAGGAAATTCTATGAGTAAATTTGCAAATGCAATGACAGACTCTCCAGTACTAATGGCAGCGAAAGCGACGTTAAGAAACGGCAAGCCTGTCGTATTGGCTGTTTCGACGAATGATGCTTTAGGGCTGAATGGAGTAAATCTAATTACACCAACAAGGTGACAACAAAGCATAAACGCTTATATGTCGCCATCTTGAGGAAGCTTAGGGTAAAGCACAAGTTCAAAATCATCGAGCCTTTGCCACTTTTCCTTTTTATAAACAGCCTTTTCTAAAACTGACTTTAGGAGGCTGTTTTTCTTTTTGGGATCATCTGTTTTAAAGTACAGATCAAGAACATGCTCCACTTGAGGTATTGTGTCTTTCTTGACTTTTTCCTTCTTAATTTCGGTTTTAATTTCTTTCTTTAAGTTTTTCATAGTGGAAGTAATTTCAGTTATACGGTCAGAAACTACATTCGAGCGTTCTAAAAACATATCGACTGTGTAAACGCCACGTTCTAATAAATCATGTAAATTATTTTTTTGTTTTTGGACATCCACTAATTCTTTTTCAAGCTTGCGTAATGCAGCTTCATTCATTTGAATAACTTGTGTTTCTTTTAATTTGTCATCTTGCTTATGTTTTTCAAAATCAGCTTTATAATTGATGTACCATTCTTTTAATGCCTCGAGTAAACGCTTCTCAATTAATTCAGTATAACTTGATTTGTTTTCACAGCCACGGTGTTTACAATCCATCGTTTCTTTTCGATTCTTTGGATAACGTTGTACCATACTGTAACCACATTTAGCGCATTTAATAATACCAGCCAATGGATTTTTTATTCCGTTCGTATTGTAGGGAATGTGATATCTTGAGTTTAATTTTTCTTGTACTTGCTCAAATAAGCTCTCGGGTATGATAGGCTCATGTTTGCCATCAGCAATAATCCACTCTGATTTATCTTGTCTTGAACAACTACGTTTCACAGCGTCAGGACGTTTTACTTCTTTTCTCTTTTGCCAAGTCACCTTTCCGATATACACATTATTTTTTAATATATCTAAGATGCTGTAGGGGTTCCATTCATTACCTAGCTTACTTTTGTAGCCAAGGTCATTTAACTTGCTTCTAATTGCATTTGCTCCCATATCCTCATTTGCATACCAATCAAATATCATTCTTACAACTGAAGCTTCTTCTGGATTAATCGTTAAAGTACGTTCTCGCTTATTTAAGCGATGGATATCATATCCGAATGGTGCATGTGTACCAAGGTAATTCCCAGCCTCTACACTGGCGACACGACCTCGTTGCATACGGCGTGTAATAATCTTTAACTCCTTACGAGCCATAAAAGCTTCAAATTCGCTGTATTCTTCATCCCACTCATCATTAAGGTCATAAGTCTTCCTAGGTGTCATAATCTTCGTATTCGAGCGTTTAAACGTCTCTAAAATGATTCCTTGCTCTTTCATACCACCACGACCTAAACGATCCATATCCATACAAAGAACAACATCATATTTGTTATCTTCAATTTCTTCAAGCAGCGCTAACATCTCAGGGCGTTTTACTAAGCTCTCACCAGATACGATTTCCTCACGGACAGATAAAACATTTAAGTTCATTTCCTTGGCAATTTTCAGCAGGGTAGTTCGATGTTTTGCTAATGTTTCACCTTCACCACGTGCTTCAGCTTCGAGATCGGCACGAGATTTTCTTAGGTAGATTGCAGTTTTCATAGTAGGAACCTCCTTGTTATTAGTTATAATACGAATAGAAAGTGGAATAAATTATAAATAGTTGTTAAGATATTTTGTATTAAAGAGTATCAGAAGTTTTTTTATGTAGTTAGGTATGTTTGTGAAAAAACGGTTTGTAAGTGACTAGCTAACAACTGACTCTCATAATGTAACAAACGTTGTCTTGCGATCTGAAATGAAACGTTAAAAGTTTGTGCAATGAAATGTATCGATTCCATTCTTGTTTCAGGGAAGTCTAGTTTTCTTAGCATAAAAGTGGGAATGCAAAACTGTAGCATGAAATTCTTAGCCTTGTTTTCTTGATAGTCTAAAAATAGTTTCGGTATACATAGTTGATTTCCTGCATGAAACAGCACATGACAAAGTTCATGACCGAAATCCTCCCATTGATGGTAAGAAGCGATTCTATTGTCAATAATGATACTGGGCAAATTATTTCTGCAAATAGCGCGACTACCAAACGGAGCAAAATGTAACCAGATATTCAGTTTTTGAGAAATAGTTATCATATCAAGTTGTTCAGGAATAAAGATAGATAGAGAATAGTACAATTTTTTTATATAGTCTTCGGTTTGTGTTGTATAGTAGGACTGTGTTTTATGCATATTATTCACTCCATCTCGAATTGGAACATTTGTTCTAATTTTAAACCGAAATAGTTAATTACGTAAACCCATTTAGAACAGTTCTTTGTAGAATTGAGTTATAGTAAGTAAAAGCTAAATTATGAATCATGGATGAAAAAACGTACGTTCTGTTATATAATTAAGCTAATAGAATTATAAAAAGAGGGGGGAGGTATTATGAAAAGATATATAATTATTATATCGGTCTGGTTAATGACTATTGGATTAATTATCCTCAATTTTATAACCCCACCTTCAAAATCATGGGTTAATTTTTGGACAAATGGAACTATAATATTGGGATGGATATTATTAGCCATTCAAACTACTTATAATAATTTAGATATATTTTTTATGTTTGTAAAAAGAATGAAGTTTCAGATACAGAATCCAGATTGTGTGTGGAATATGAGAATGTATATGATGACGAATGCATCAGGAAATTCATTAGATGAATTAGATTTAAAATTAGCGCAGATTTATACTACAGATCAATTGAAAATTAGGCAAATCAGTATGGTCAGAAGGGATTATAAATTAGGTGCGATTCGTTTTGAAGTAAACTATAATGAAGATAAAAAAGAATTTATTTTTGATATTCAAGATATGGAAGTAAGTTATCGTGGAAGTAAGCGAATTTTTGATGATAAATTAGACATCCTTATTAATGATTTAAGAAGAGTATTTCAACCATATAATGAAAGGTATCATGTCGGTATTGAATTTAAAGAATTGAACCCATACTTTGGTTTATTTTTAAAGAAAATAGATTCGAAAAATATTGATGGTTTTAATGTTAGTTTTCATATGCAGGATAGTCAAATTAATGTATATAAAAAACAAATTGAGATTAGTAGTGGGAATTATGAGAACTTAAAAAGTACAGCGAAAAGCTACTTAGCTTTATCGCCTAATTAATTAGGTGGTTAAGCAAGTAGCTTTTTATATATGTCTATAGCTATATCTAATTCTGTTTCTATATCTTGGTAAGAATTATGTAGGGTAATAGACCCTCTTTTAGAGATTCCTATTGAATGTTCTTGAAAGTCTTTCACATATTTCATTTGTACATAAGAGACTTCCCCTTTTTCAATCATTTCTCTTACTCTAGGGTCTCTATCAACATCTTTCCCGAAATATGCAGCGGAATCTAGATTTAAACTATTAAGTATTTTTAACCACATTCCAGATATTTCAGGTACTTTAGTAATGATTTTAGAAAAGTCTACATCAATTTTAGATAACTTATATATTTTTTGTTCATTTAATGTTTTTATGACTTCTTCAGATGAATCGGTGTTAAGGCGTAAAAGTGCTAATTCCTGCTCTAAATTACAGAATGTATAGAATTTATGAGGCTTTAAATAATAAGCAAATTCTCGTCCAAAAACCCTACCTAAAACTTTTTCTTTTGTTTCGTGATAACAGTCAAATGTACGGAAATTTTGTAAATATTCATTGGGGTTGGGGGTAAGCTGTGTCCGTGGTTCTCCTTCTAGTAAAGATGTTCCATCGGGTTCTACTAATTGTAATTGATTAGCGGTATTAAATTCTTCAGTATAAAATTTAATTGCCTTGCAAATAAAATAAGATTTGCCCATGATGATTCCCTTCCTTACATACTCATTTATATATGCTGAGTTTATTTAAATTTCGCCGAAATATATGAATCTAAGGTAGAATTAACCAATGGTGTTGTAAAGAAAAACACGCAATAAAGCGTGTAATTACTCTAACTTATACAAAAATTAATATTGTTTATCTCCAGGTTCTCGTTTGTTCTCTTTCGATTTAATAAAATCCCAAAAACGTTTTAATTCCTCTTGTTTTTCTGGAGAAGCATCTTTAATGTCTTTGAACCAAAGACCGAGTTCTGGATCATTAAGTGTTTTTTCTAAATCAATATCTATATCTTTTTTCTCTTTTTTTATTGATACAGATTTTTCATTGAGTAGGAAATCTATAGAAACATCAAAAAAGTTTGCGATTTCAAGTAAACGTGATTTTCTTGGTAAGCGGTCATCGCTATTTTCATAATGTGTAATAGAAGAACGAGGGATATTTAGTTTGGCTGCTAATTCTTCCTGTGAAAGTCCTTTAGATTCTCTTAACTCTTTTAATTTGGTTGAAAATGACAAGTCTATCCCCCCTTAATTATAAATAAAATTTTATCATGTTATGTTCGTAAAAAAACAGTGCGGAAAACGAACATAATTATTAACAAGTGTGTTTTTAAAACATATTATATGTTTATAAGGTGCGGAAAACGAACATTGAGTGGTGAGAAAAATGAATAAGATAACAATGCTAAGAAAAGAAAAAGGGATAACTCAAAAGAAACTATCGCTAGAGGTTGGAATAACTAGAGCATATTTATCAAATTTAGAGAATGGAAAACATAAGCCATCTTTAGAAGTAGCTTTAAGGATTGCAGAAATATTAGAGAGTACCGTAGAAAAAATTTTTAAATGAAACGTGCGAAAAACGAACAAAATTATATATTGTTGAAAGTAGGTGAGAAAATGCCATCAACTAACATGGCAGTACCAACAGAATCGTCGCATAAACATATAAAAAGCACTTCAAGAGGTGACACCATGAGCCAACAAGAAGAATATGCGGCGACTTATGAGTTTGGAAAAACGAAAGTCCATGTTGTGGCTCCTGAGCCAAAATCACAAAAGGATATTGATAAAATCCGTCAAGCATATTACAAGGCTGGTTGGGCCATCATCAAAGAAATACAAGTGAAAGAAAACATTGAGGAATAGTTCCTCTCTTTTTACATGAAAAATAGACAAGTTACATATGTACTAAATACATTGTAACCATTTGAAAACTAAATATGGAGGCGAACAGATATGGGAACAAGCATATACTGCAATTCAGCCATAGGAGAATTATTACAGAATGCTAGAGAATGTTGTGATAATGTTCAGCTGAAAACGAAAAAAGGGTTATCTAAGTACCTTGGTATTACACATGAAAGATTAACCCGTATTGAATCTGGACTTTCTAAACCAGAATTTGAGCTTGCGATGGATTGGTGCCATGCAACAGGAGCAAAGTTGAATCAACAAGCGATTAAACATATTTATGGTGTTGGATTACCGCCTACAGATCCACGTTTAACTCAAGATGTAAATCTACAATTGATGAACTACATTAAACAGGCTGAAGAGGGGATTGCGGCAGCAAAGGAAATCATGAACTTACAAGTTGCAACCAGGTCATGGAAGTTGGATGAAAAGAAGAAACATGAATACACAGTTCATGCAAAAGAAATCTTCGATACAATCCAAGCTACTCAATGTGTAGTTCAAGCTCTTGAGCAAGTTCATTTTGGCATTATGGAACAAATACAAAGAAGTTGGTTGCAAAAGGCTATGGCGGAAAACGTTATTATTCAATCGGTGGATAGCTTAATGACTTTAACGAAGATGCTGTAAAGGAGGAAGAAAAATGACAGTAGATTATAAGAAACCTAGTTTAAAAGAATATAAGGAATTAATTCGATATGACGCAAAATTAACTGGTGAAATAAAAATAGCAGAATTACTTAATGAGGATTTAAAAACAGTTGAATTAAAGCAAGAGAAGAAATTGTTGGGGATTCGAATCAAAATTATTGAAGCATCATTTATTTTGAAACATAAATGGGCAAAAGAAAAAGCTACCGCCTAGACAACAGTAGCTCTGAAAAACATCGTAAAGCAATTATAACATTATATAAATCATTTGGACAAGCCACTGTGCTTGTCGTTACAACCAGAAAGGGGATTGTTCCTCCCATACCCCTACAATGTTCCTTTCTGGTTGTAACGATGCGTACAGCATCAAATTAATTAGAAAGGAGATGTAATTCATGAATGATAAATACAATCGTCTTCATGATCTAGTTCTTCCAGGAGATTTTTCATTTGCGGATAAACTTCATAATTGTATGGTTGCATGCGTTCATAACATGTTTAATGCAGAATCAACCGAAGAATCAAATCACTGGGAAGAAGAGCTGGAGCGATGTATGAGGGAATTTAAAATGCTTCGTGATACAAAAGAGGAACATGAGGCATCGATGAGTTATCGTGTAGTGATTAAAGGTTTAAGAGCAAGAGGAGTTAACGCTTCGTTAGTAACACGTAGAAAATAAAAAGATCTATCACTTGGCAGAGTGATAGACAAACGGTTTTGCAAAAGATCTTAGGATTAATTATATCAAATTAGCATTCGTATAACAACGGAGTGTGCTACATGCTTTTAAACAAATCATTATATAGAGTGTTGTTGAATCCTAAAGTGTCTCAACAAGCAACATCAGAGCAACAACTAATTTACTTAGTAAAACAATATCTCAAAATAGGATACAAGAATTATCGCTTATTACGTGTAGAGGACGGATTCGCGATATGTAAACGGGAGGATGAATAATATGGCAGTTTATAGACCAGTACACGTTTCATTTTGGCAGGATTCATTTGTTTTAGATCTTACACCTGAGGAAAAGTATTTCTACTTATATTTAATGACAAACAGTAAGACATCTCAATCAGGAATCTATGAGCTTCCACTTCGTATCATTGAAACTGATACAGGATATAACCGTGAAACTGTTATGAAGTTATTAGAACGTTTTGCTGAGTACGGGAAAATTAATTACAACCAAAAAACAAAAGAGTTGTTCTTAATTAACTGGTTGAAATTCAATCCGATTAAAAATGTAAACATTGAAAAGTGTGTTTTAAAAGAGATTCAATCTGTGAAGGACCAAGATTTTTTAGCTGATTTCTATGAAACATGTTTGCAATTAGAACGTGAACAAGATTTCAAAATCCCTCGCATTAAGGAGTATTTATCAGTCCGTTTGGAGGGGCTTATAAGGGGCTTCCAAGACCCTAGCAAGGAAGAAGAAAAAGAAAAAGAACAACAACAAGAAGAACACGCAAGCGCGGAAGAAGTTGTTGAGGTTAATCCAATTTCTTTTTACGAACAAAACTTCGGACTGATTACACCTTTTATTGCAGATGGTATTCATGCATGGATAGATGATTTAAATGCAGAGCTTGTTGTAAAAGCTATGGAAATCGCTTTAGAGAAAAATACAAGAAACATGAATTACGTAAATACAATTTTAAGGGATTGGCACCTTAAGGGATTGAAAACAATAATGGACGTTGAAGCAGCTGATAAAGCATTTCGTACTCAGCGATTAACAAAAGCGCAGCAACAGACACAAGCACCTTATCGACAAAAAGGCTTATCGGAATCTACTAAAAGCGTAATACAGCAGCAACAAGCATGGGAGCAGAACATTCCAACAGAAGAAGAACTTGCAGTACTTAACCAACAGAATGCGTGGTTGGCCCAATGAGTAACGATATGATTCGTAATGTAGAAGCTGAACAAAGTGTTTTAGGTAGCATTATCCAAGAAGGCGATTTAATTAAAGATTGTCAGCTAAAGGTAAAACAGTTCTCTTCACCAACGCATCAAGTGATTTTCAAGGCGATGAGAGAATTAGAGGATGCTGAGGTTCCGATAGATCTTGTTGCTCTCATTGGAAAATTCGATGAAAGCTTTATGCACCAAATTGGCGGAATTGAATTCTTTGTAAACTTAACAGAAGTTGTTACGACTACTAAAAACTTCTCGTATCACGAAGGCTTAGTTATCGAAGCCTGGAAAATGCGACATGCTCAAGAGGTTGCTGGTAACTTATATAATCGCCTTCAGCAAGATAGGGATATGAGTGCTATTAGTACGTCAATTGATGAATTAAGCGCCATTGAAGAAACGGGTTACTCAGATGAATTTAACTTGAAAGATACGCTTGTTGATTTGTATAAGAAAATGCAAGTTGATGTAGGGGATTTAACCGGTATTCCAACTGGTTATGACGACTTGAATAGAATGACAGCAGGGTTACAAGAAGGCGATTTAATTATTGTTGGTGCCCGACCTTCAATGGGGAAAACAGCATTTGTATTAAACGTTGCTTTTCATGCAGCAAGTGCTCATACAGCAACAGGAATCTTTTCGCTCGAGATGGGGGAGGAACAGTTACTTAAGAGGATGATTTCAAGTACTGGAAATATTGACGCTACGAAATTAAAGAATCCTAAGAAGCTATGTAATTTAAAGGATTGGGAAAAGATTAGTCAAGCGATGGGGTTAATTAATGATTTGCCATTAGAAATTTACGATAAAGCAAATGTAACGATGCAAGAGATTTATGCAAAGGCTAGGAAATTAAAGCGTAAGTACACTGATAAAAAGGTTTTAATTGCAATTGATTATTTGCAGCTTATTGTAGGGGATCCGAAGCATAGAGGGAACCGCATGCAAGAAATAGGTGAGATTAGTCGTAAGTTAAAACTGATGGCAAGAGAATTAAATGTATGTGTAGTTGCATTATCACAGTTAAGCCGTGCTGTAGAAAGTAGGCAAGATAAGAGACCGTTGCTATCAGATTTACGTGAAAATGGTCAAATTGAGCAAGATGCGGATTTAATAGCATTCTTATACCGTGAAGACTACTATGACCGCGAGACAGAAAATAAAAACATAACGGAAGTTATTTTAGCGAAACAGAGAAATGGCCCAGTTGGTGTGGTTGAACTAGCATTCATTAAAGAGTTTAGTAAGTTTGTAAATTTAGAGAGAAAGTTCAATCATCAACAGGAGGCTTAATCATGTTGTTACGTCAGGAAGTAGAACGTAGAAAACTAGTAATTATTCGCAAACTATTAGGTCTGGGATTATCGGAAATTAACGGACAAGCATTAGATCGACTAACGTTGACGCAACTTGAAGGAATCTTAGTTACAAGCTTGCAGGTATTGGAGGGGAAAAACAATGCCAAAGCAATTAACAATTTTTGACGTGGAACCAGTTGCATCATTTGATCCTAAGAAAGCTCATATTCAACGTTTAAATTCAAAATTACGGTATGCAGATGTGGTTGTGCAAATACCACGTCAAGCCAAAGCGATTGATGAATTAAAACCGACAACAGCACCTGATGAGCGGTATGAGTTGTTTGAAGATTACGTAATAGGGATTTGGCGTTACAAACGAGCGGAGGATAAACAATTTGTATGGGAAGAGGCAGAAAAAATGTGTAAGCAAGCAAGGGATGAAAAAAAGCCGATTCCAATACGGCTCCATTTGCCACTTGAACAATCATTTGTCCCAGAAAATGTTGTGCAATATCTATAGACAAATAAAAAAAGCTGAGATTACTCTCAACTTACTTCGACAAAGTAATTATAACATATGGGAGTGATCTTGGTGGGAATTAGAAAAGAAAATCTTGTTGAAATGACAGCTGAAATAGATTTGAAAATAAACGGAATATATATTGTTAAAAATGGTCAGGTTCAGCTAATAGAACCACCTCAAAGTGGATTTGGTGAACAATCATTTGTATATCAAAGTGGAAAAGTAATTCGGATGGAAGAGCGGAAGACGAGATTACTTTAATACTATTTTAGAAAAGAAGATTTAAGAAAAAATCGAGATTTAAAGGAGTCTTGGAGTGCTAATTTTATGAGTTTTTTATTTTCAAAAAAGTATGTTTTAATTTGCGAGGATGATAGGACTGTGAAAAGGTCTATACGAATTGATATGAGATAGAGGGTATAATCGTTTATTTTGATTGTAAAGCAATTGAATTAATGGGAGAGTATGAAACACAAGGCCCAGACAAAGTTTAACTATAATCTTTATCTGGGTTTTGACTATGTATTTGATATTATAGAGGGTGAAAATGCTATTAGAGAAAAAAGTCAATTTGTAATGTTAATAACTTATACTACCAACTGTATAATCATTACTGTAATCTATACTTGCAGAAACCTTCTTCTTTTTGTCACCAGATATATTGCCAGATACCTCAAGCCTACTACGAGAGATATCTGTAGAAAATTCTACTTTTGTCACTGTAATATCCCAATTTTTCTCCTTTTTAAAATACTCGATAGCGGCTTGTGATGCTTTTTCTTTCATTTCATTTTGTTCTTTTTCACTATAAGGGTGGGTAGCCTTATAAATTTGATATATAGTGCACGAACCTAAACCTAAAACAACCAATAATGTTATTAAAAGGATTTTTTTCATTTCTTATCACCTCTATTGATATTATAATAGATGTAACAACAGTTAGAAAAGAGGGAATGTTATGGCAAATGAGATTTCAGATCAAGCATATCGAGAATTAGCCAATGGAGCATATAAAAGTGATGAAAGAAAAGAAATTAATAATAAAAGAGGAAGCGAAGTGTGGGAACCAATACATCCTAAAGGAGCAAAACTCCATGATAAGGAAACTGGTTTTGATGCGACAGTATATCAAAATACAGTGACTGGTGATGTTGTTGTTGCTTATAGAGGAACGGAAGGGGGAGAATCATTAGATAGATCAGTACCTGATTTTATAACTGATGCAAGATATATTTTAATGGGGCAGAATCCCATACAAGATGGAGAGAAAATAGATCCGTATGATAAAAGTCAAGTAATAGCGGCTAACCAGTTTACGCAATCAGTATCACTTTTAGAAATAGTAAAAAAAGAATATCCTAATCAGAAGATTTCAACTACAGGTCATTCTTTAGGTGGCGCCAATGCTCAATTTGCCAGTGCAATATGCGGTGTGCCCGCTGTTACTTACAGTGCTCCAGGTGTTTATGATATGCTTCCAAAGGACATACAGAAAAAAGTAGATGCAGGAGAATATAAAGGACAAATAACTAATTATATTAATCCGAAAGATACAATTTCTGGTGGCGCTCTTAGAGAAGATAAAACACATATTGGTGATACATATATGGTAAACTCTGATTTTAAAACAGCAAATAATGATTATGGAATGCATCAATTTGACAGATTTCTAGATTCAATAGGAGCAAAAGATTTTCACGGGATAAAGAATTACCACGTCGATGCGTTTGGAAATATAGATAATTCTATGCTAGTAGATGCTAATACAGGTGAAAAAATATATAGATCACCTAGATTTTCAATTGGAGGTGTTGGAGAAGTTAGGGTACTCATGGAATACTTAGAAGAATCGGCAAAAAAAATGCAACAAAGTGCGGAAGAATTTCAAAATCAGATACCACGAGTAGTTTCAGAAGTAATGCAGCATCTTAGTTCAACTAAGAGTCAACGTCTGGAGAGAAGGATTGAAGAATTGTATCATTGCTTAGATCAAACCAGTAGAGTATATGCGACAAAAGCCGGGGAAGTATCAGCTTTTATTAAGAGAAAAGCTGATGAATATAAGGCAGCAGATGAAAATTTTCAAGGATTTGAGTGGTTAAAAAAATGAGACAAATGTATTTTAATGAGGAACATATAGAAGCAGCATTAGGGCGTTTAACGAATTTGATTATAGATATAAATAAAAATCAAGAGAGAGTAAATGATATTTATAATCTTATACAAGCAGGTTGGTCGCAAAATGGAGCTGGAAAGAAAGCGATTGAGGATTTGGAGTATTTACGAAAAGAACTAAATCACTCTGTGAATGAAATTGAAACAAAGAAAAAGAGGTTGAGAGATGATTGGGAGCTTATTAAAGCAGTAGACAGGAGTTATAAATGAATATATGAAAATATTCAGAGCCGAAAGGCTCTATTATTTCGTTTTAAAATAAACTTTCTATAAAAATTTCATTTGGTCACAAATAAAAGAGCAGCTAGCAAAAGCTAACTGCTCATCTCCAGGGGAAATGGAGACTGGTATATCTATAGTATTGACGGGATATTTATTTTAAATCCAATTTACTTAAAGTAAACATTCCGACAGATAAGATGGCTGCGCCTACTGCAGAACCTAGCCAGTCTCTCCAGTCTAATGTATTTAAAGGTGTATCTGTTAAATCCATAATTAAGAAGATAGCAAACATTAATACACCGAATGCTATGCATCCCCAAAATGTTTGCAAATATTTAATCATCTTCTTTTGGAACTTGCTCATATAAATCACCCTTACTAATACCTTGTATTTTCATTTGTAAGTTATTTATTTTTTGTAACCAAATAAAACGCTAAGAGTGTGATACCTTTCAATTACAACTGTTCTTCTATCCAGTTCAAGCTCTTCATGTATTGGTCCTTCACTATGAATGATTTTTAATAATTCATCACCTTGTGTAGGAGTAAGGATATTTAAAAATTCTTTTATAGGTTTTTCAACAGCGGAAACATCATTATGAATAAATATTTTTGTTTCCCATACACTTCCATCTTGTATAAATAAATCCATTATATTAGACGTGGGATTCCCTTCTTTTCCATATGGGTTATATGTATAACGAAGGTCATTAAGGAAGAATCCATTTTCTTCAGCTACATGTTTTAATTTATTTGCATTGTTTTGTTGTTCTTGTTCAGGTGTTGGGTTTTGGTCTTTGAAGATAGATTTATACATAAATGTAGCAAATTGTTCTCTTGTTACATTGAATTTTCCGCCGTATTCATACAATCCAACCCCATCTGTTACACCATTTGAATATAAAGCTTTAATAGCTTCTCTAGCCCAGTGATTATTTGGAACATCATTGAATGGCGTACCCTTTTTTACCTCTAAATTAAATGCATGTTTTAAGATTACCGCCATTTCATAGCGAGTTAATGTATCATCTGGTCGGAATTTATCACTCCCATCACCAACCATGATTCCTGCTTGTGCAACGGCTTTGATACTATTTTCAAACATGTGATTCTTAATATCGTTAAAAGACGTCTTTTGTGTTCCGTTATCTTTTAAATTGAAGTAGCGAGCCATAATGGAAGCTACTTGTCCACGAGTTACGTTATCTCCAAATCCAAAAATCCCATCTCCATATCCATTAACTATTCCTTTATCATTTAAATAATTTATGGGATTTTCAGCCCAGTGTCCAATTGGTACATCTGTAAAATGTTTGGTTTGTGCGTGGGTAGTTGTTGCTCCGAATAAAGTTGCTGTGATTAAGCCGGTTGCAAGTACGCTTTTAAAGTTCATTACTATTCCTCCTAGGTAAAATTTAATAGTAGTATTATATAGATTATTTTTATGTGATAATCATATAAAGGTTTGCATCACTATATTATGATATTACTGTTATTTTGTGACGTCAATTAATTTGTGGGAATTTAAGGGATTTGTGAATTGGTAGATAAAATAACGACTTATCCAGCAAAGATCCTTTTAAAAGTAAAAAATCGTAAGAAGATGGTATAATAGTAGCAATTAAACATTTTGTCCTACTGGAAGAACCGGCGGACACTGAACTACAAAGAGCATTAGGAATATTGCTCTGTAGTTTGGTGTCCGCTTTTTGTATTTTATTAAGAAAATAGACAAGGAGCGTTTATATATGAATCAATTAACCTTTTTATCTAAAATTGATCGCGCAGCAACACAGGAGAAATTAGAGAGTCTTCTAGAGGAAGTGCGCATTTACAAACAGTTCGGAATGGTTCGAGAAGAAATGAAAGTGACTCCTTCGTATGAAGTGAGATATCATGGCCCTACAAATACAGTAGGAAATCCATTAGAAGATGTAGCTTTAGAAAATATAAAACGTAGTGAACGTGAGCAATACCTTAAAAATATGTCATTTCGTATTGATCAGTTTTTAAGCCGTTTAGGTAATGGGCGTGCAGGGAAGATTCAGAGAGACATCATTAATAAGCGTTATTTAGAAGAAGAAGACATATGTGATTATATGATTTATAACGAAATTGGCATGGCTGAACGTACTTATCGCCGTTGGAAGTCCAGAGCATTTTATAATTTAGCTTTTGCTCTTAGATTAGAGATATATGAAGTAGAAGATCGTAATGGAGGGAATAATCTATGAACTTTGTTCAACCTATTCGAGATCCAGAGCAAATAAAACAGATTAAAGAATATTTGAAGGAAAACAATGAACGTAATTATATTTTATTTGTAATGGGAATCAACACGGGTTTACGTATTAGTGACATTCTTAAATTGAGGATAGGTGATTTAAAAGGTAGTCATATTTCAATGAGAGAAAAAAAGACAGGAAAACAGAAACGGATTCAATTAACTCCAGCGTTAAAGAGAGAATTACGTTGGTATATTGAAGAAAGAGATGACGGTGAGTATGTAATTAAGAGCCGCGAAGGTACTAATAGACCAATTGGACGAAGTATGGCTTATAAGATACTTAGAAGCACAGCAGCAGAGTTTGGCTTAAAGGAGATAGGGACTCATACATTAAGAAAGACATTTGGATATCATATGTACATGCAAACGAAGAATATTGCTTTGCTAATGGAGATATTCAATCATTCAAGCGAGAAAGTAACACTTAGATATATCGGTGTAAACCAAGATGCAATGGATAAGGCTATGACTCGATTTAAAATATAGTAATATCCTTTCTATTTTTTTGTTCATTATAATTACCCATTTTTTATACGTTGTGTAACTCAAAAGGGAAAGTATTATGAAGCTATGAATATCAAGGGTTTCAGCGACAGGGGCAGTTACACAAAATATAAGATATGAATAATTGGTAAAATATAATATAATAATAAAAAATTGCAAAATGGGTGGTAATGTATATGGTTAGAAACGCTGTAAAAAAAGAGGCAAATGAAAAAGTGGATTCTGCAATTGAATGGTACAGAAAAAATAAAGATTATTATGAGAGACTCGCACTGAAAATTGAGCTAATAATTAAAGAAATCTTAGATTGTAGTAAGATTTCTTTTCATAGTGTTACATCGAGAGCAAAAGATATAGAAAGTTTTGGAAAGAAAGCCTCCAAAGATAAATACTCGGATCCAAAATGTGAAATATTAGATTTAGCTGCTATTAGAGTAACAGCTTATGTGGAATCTGATGTCAGTAAGATATGTGAAGTGCTAGAAAAAGAGTTTAAAATCATACCTGAACACTCATCTAATAAGTCGGATGTATTAAATTATAATGAAGTCGGATATAGGTCTGTCCATTATGTTGCTAAATTAAATGATAATAGAGCGAAACTACCTGAATATAAAAGGTTAGATGCTCCTTTTGAAATTCAGGTAAGAACGATACTTCAGCATGCTTGGGCGGAGATCGAGCATGATCGGAATTACAAATTTGAAGGAATTGAATTACCTGAACATGCGAAAATTAAAAGAAGATTCGCATTATTGGCAGGGCAACTTGAATTAGCGGATAGGGAGTTTGATTCTATTGTGAAGGATATAGATCTTTATAGCAATCAAGTAATTCAAGATACAAAGCAGGGGAAACTTGATATTCCAATTGACAGTATTTCGCTATCAAAGTATTTATCTAATAAATTGGAACCTATTTCGGAATATATTCAAAAAAACGAATTAATGCGTGATTCAAAATTAATAGTTAAGGAAGTTTTAAACTTTGGAATAATGACTTTATTAGATTTAGATAACTTAATAAATGAAAATGAGTTAATTGAAAAAATTAAAATACATGGAGAAAAAGGTCATAAGGCCAAAAGTTTTAACAGTGTTTTAAGAAGGTTAATGCTTATAGTAGATGCAGAGAAATATTTTGCAAAATCCTATACTGGCTATTGGAAAACAAGAATTGATGGCGCTCTTATAGATTTTATAGAACATAATGGTGTTAATAAAAATATTTTTGAGGAAAACAATGCTATTTCAAAGAGGAGAAGTGTAGCTTCTAAGGTATAATGGCAGAGTCATGACCGCTTTTTGGCAGTAAATGTGCCGGTTGTTTTGGAATCAACGTGGTATATTTGTATTGTGAGGAGTGGCGGAAAACACAACTTACTATGTTGTTTCTGAAATTCTAAACGGTTCGTAATGACGGCACATAAAATCCGAAACCAGCAGATGGTAGAGATTGAATGATACCGTTATTAGGGAGAGCTTTTGCTCTTCTTCCAGTTACTTAATAATGTACAAACAGATTGATGCAGTGCCATTAGGTGATTGGAAGAAGAATAAAACTTCATTTACCGTATTTATAGTAATAACATAAGATTTTGACGAAAGGGCAACTGATGCATGGTTGCTCTTTTACTTTTGTCATAAAAGTAATTTTTATAGAAAGTGATTTAGACGATATAATAAACCTATAACTAACAAAAATTATGAGTAGTAGGTGAATGCAAAATGGATAATACAATTGTAGTCGGTCTAATTACTGTGGGCACGACTCTTATTACTGCAGGCGCGGCTCTTGGTGGTGTGTATGTAACGGGTTATATGAATAATAAGAATGCTAAGCTTAATAGTAAGAATGACAGAATAAAGTGGTACAATAGTTCTTTGCTTCAAAATAAGATTGATATCATGAGTAAGTGTCAATTAAACTTAGCAAAAACTATCCATGCTATGGAATATTTTTGTGGAGATACAGGTAGATTTGAAATGAAAAAATCTTTAAATTTAAAATATCTAAATCCACATCAAGAACCTAGAATGTGGGAATTTAGATATAATGAAGTTACGGAGAAGCATAAAGAGGATTATATTGAATTGACTACTTCTAAAGCTAGAGAAATGGAATTGTTGGTAGCGGAACTACAAGAAACGCTAGAATTGACAAAAATATATCTAAACAATGATGATGAAAAAATGATAGATAAGATTTTAGGCTCAATTAAAGAAATTAATCATCAATTAGTAAATTCTATTAAACAATATAATGTGAGTATGGATGCTTATAAATTAGGCGATATAATCCAAGCTAAAAGTCATTTTGATAGATTATATGTAAACATTTTAGAAGAAAAAAAACAAACGTTAAGAATTATATCAAAGCATTTATACCCTAACCAATTAAGAGAAATAGATAATGATAATATTTAGCATTTAAAAAACATCCTTTTGGGTGTTTTTTTATTATGCAAAAATTACATAGGTGGTGTTAACAAATGATTACTGAAGTAAGAAAAACAATATCAGGTACAGAGTATTGGGATAATGAAAAAAAGAAGAGTCTATTTGTTCCGACTGGTAAAGAGCCAGGATTCGAAGTAACTGAAAATCCTGAGAGTATGATTGCCAATAAAGAATTAGCAACAGGTGGATATTATACTGCAAACAATGAGGGACAAGTGATTGGTGAATCAGGTACTGAACTTATCTTGAGTAACAAGACTGTGAAAGAGTTACGTGAGTATGCTGTTGAATTAAAGATTGAGATTCCAGCTGATGTTAAAAAGAAAGAAGACATCATTGAATTACTATCATGAAGTACTGTGACTTTAACGGCTGCCATAACAAGATAAGCAAGGGACGTTACTGTGAAGAACATAAGCGTAACAGACCAAGGAAGAAGAAAGATAAGAAGAACATCTATCATCACGAGAACAAACCATTCTATCGTACTGATGCATGGAAGTATGTTAGGTCAAAGGTATATGAAAGAGAGAATGGCTGCTGTCAACGATGTGGAAGGTTCGTCTTTGGTAGGCGTGCTCATGTTCATCATGTAATACCAATTAAAGAAGATGAAACACTTAAATTAGAAGAGAATAACCTCAGATTACTTTGTCCAGTTTGCCATACAATCGAAGAAAATGAAGACAAACCAAAAAAAGTTTTTCCGAGTTATTTTGGAAGCCCCCCTGTCAAAAAATAAAATTTGTCCTCTGGGGAGGATAGGTAGCGTAGGGGGCACGTCAATAGTTGCACCATTTTTAAAAAATGAAGGGGGGTGTGAAAATGGCTCGAATGTCAAAGAAGAAAAAGATGGAAATGCTAGATATAGCAAGGGATGAAGAACGAAATAGAATCATAAAATTATTGACTGATGAGGGTAATTTCACACCTTCACTCGAACCATTAATTGAAAATTACTTAGATGCTTTTATTATTTATAAAAACATGTTTGATGCTTGGAAAGATGATGGATTCGCTCCTACAAAAACGCATGAGAATAAGGCTGGAGCTAAAAATGAAATGAAGCATCCTCTTGCTCAACAAGTTGAAACTTGGAATGATAAGAAGAATAAAATGTTAGAATCTCTTGGGATGACGAATAAGGGGAAAAGTGTACAAAAAACGTCTAAAAATGCAGAAAACATTCAATCAAACGAGCCTAAAGATGAATTAGCAGCTCATCGAAATAAATGGCGGAAATCTAAATGATTATTACACCAGGCGTTAACTTTGCTGATAAATATGCGAACAACGTCATGCGCAATAAAAAGAAATACCCGAAATCAATCATTCTTGCTGTAGAACGTTATAAGAAGTGGAAAAAGCGTAAGGATATTTGGTTTGATGTAGATTGCGCAAATGAAATGTTGGATTTCGTTCAGTCTTTTATTCGTCATGTTAAAGGTCCACTTGCAGGTCAATTGATGGAATTAGAGCTTTGGGAAATGTTTGTTTTTGCAAATATGTATGGTTGGTATCATAAAAATGAAAAGGGAAAGACAGTTCGTGTTATTCGTGAATCCTATGTTCAAGTACCAAAGAAGAACGGGAAAACAATTATTGCAGCAGGTGCATTGCTCTATGCTATGTATGGAGAACTTGAACTTGGAGCGGATTGTTATTGTGCGGCATCAGACTATGAACAAGCGCAAAACGCAGCTGAACCGATTGCACAAGCAATAGAAAACTCTGAACCTCTGGCACGACCTACACAAATTTATAAAGGTGTTAATGGTACAGTTAGTGGTGCTATGTATCGATATAGCATCAACGGAATTGCATATCAAAATAAATTTAAAGTATTAACGAAAAACACTAAGGGTCTTGAAGGTAAGAACCCTTATTTTGTGTTGAATGATGAGCTTCATGCACAAGAAAATATGGACATGTACGATAATTTGAAGTCTGCACAGATTTCTCGTGAGCAACCAATGATGCTTAATATTTCAACGGCCGGTAAGGGCGCTTCGTCTGTTGGTATGCGTGTTTATAAGTATGCGAAACTAGTTCTTGAAAATGATGATGACGATTCCTTATTTGTTGCAATCTGGGAACCGAATAAAAATTATGATTGGGAAGATCGTAAAGTTTGGGAAATGGTTAACCCGAATATTGGTGTTTCCGTTACGATGGAGCAACTTGAAATTGAATTTAAAAAAGCGAAACAGTCCGCACATTCAAAAGCTGAGTTCCTTTCCAAACACTTAAATGTTTTCGTAAATGGTGCTGATAATTATTTTGAGCATGATCAAGTACAACATGTTCTTGTAGAAGACTTGGGTGATCTTACAGGTGAAATTTGTTATTTAGGATTGGACTTATCTAAAACAACAGACTTAACATGTGTAAGCTTAAACTTCCCTTCACATGATGATGAAGGAAAGTCACTTCTGAGAGTGAAACAGATGTATTTCCTTCCTAATGAAAATATTGATTTTAAAGAAAAAGAAGATAATGTTCCGTACACTGATATGGTTGAACGAGGTTTTGCTACGTTTTGTGACGGGAAAATGATTGACCAGGATCAAGTTATGGAATATATCGTTGAATGTATGGATTTGTACGATGTGCAACAAATAAACTATGACCCAGCGATGTCTCAAAAGTTAATAGAAAAGCTTGAAAATCTCGGTTTAGAATGTATTGCGGTAAATCAGTATCCTAATGTTATGAATGCAATGCTTGATGATTCAGAAATACTAATATATGAAAAGCGTTTAATTACAGACAATCCTTTATTTGTTTATTGCGCTCTTAATGTTGTAGTTGTAACAAATATTAACGGAATGAAAGCTCCGAGTAAAAGACAGTCCAAAAAGAAGATTGATGGATTTGTTGCTTTTTTAGTTGCTCATAAAGAAACGATGATGGTAATGGATAACGTAACAGAAGAGGGTATGGATAATTTAATTAGTGAAATATACAGATAGAAAATAGAAAAGTATATTTTTTCATTGTTTCCTTTGCTATGATGTAGTAAAGGAGCTGGTTTAGGAATGTACTTGGTAAATATTTTTTATGATGTTAATGGGAATTTTCAATGGGTAAGTATGACGGCACTTGCAGCCCTTATTGTTGGCATTATAGGTCCATTTATATCTATTTATAACAACAAAAAAACTTTAGAAAAACAAGAACAGATGAATATAAGTAATTTCAAAGGAAATGTAGTTGCTAAAGCCAGAATTGAATGGATTCAGGAAGTAAGAACAAAGAGTGTCGATTTTATGTCTGCAAGTTATAACTTAGTTCAGTTTATTCAATCTAACGATGATTTTAGAAACTTGGATGGTGAAACGGAAAAAGAGTTAAATAGATTAAAAGATGAAGTTCAAAAAAATGGGAACTTATTAATTTTATATTTTGGGCCGGATTCAAATAAGAATAATGATTTAATTGTATATTTAGTAACGAGTATAGTTGAACCATTAACTACTAATTCTCAATGGTACACAATAATAGATGCAACTATGCTTGCGGATAAGATTATGGCGTTAAAGGATTTTTTAAGGATTTATTTGAAGGCCGAGTGGAAAAGAGCTAATGGAGAAATTGATGAGTTGAACCTTCAAGACTATCTTGAAAAGCATAAAGCATATGTGAAAATTATGGAGATCTTTAGTAGTCATTTGAAAAAACATGAAAAAACAATTGATAAATATTACAAGGGAATGCCACAAAGATTATAAACTAAAACGCCCTAAGCATGGCGATAAACGGCTTATTTTTTATACCTAAAAGGCGGTGAGAAATTGGGTTTAAGAGATAGGTTTTCAAATTTTTTATTTAAAAAAGCTGAAAAGCGCGGTTATCTCGATGATGTTTTAGGAAAAAGCATACGTTACGGCGGTGTGTATGTTACGGATTCAAACATTTTGCAATCTAGCGATGTTTACGAATTGCTACAAGATATTAGTAATCAAATGGTATTGGCTGATATTGTTGTGGAAGATGAATTTGGGAATGAAATTAAAGATGATATTGCACTTCGTATTTTAAAGAATCCTAATAACTATCTAACACAATCTGAATTTATTAAATTAATGACAAATACCTATTTACTCGAGGGAGAAACCTTCCCAATATTAAATGGTGCTCAAATACATTTAGCTTCAAATGTTTTTACAGAGTTAGATGATAATTTGGTAGAGCACTTTAATATTGGTGGTCACGAGATTCCACCTTTTATGATTCGGCATGTAAAAAATATAGGCGCAGATCATTTAAGAGGAAAAGGTCTCCTTGATTTGGGAAGAGATACACTCGAGGGTGTTATGTCAGCTGAGAAAACTTTAACTGACAAATATAAAAAGGGTGGACTATTAGCATTCTTGTTAAATTTGGATGCTCATATCAATCCACAGAATGGTGCACAGTCAAAGTTAATCAATGCAATTTTAGATCAACTGGAATCAATTGATGAAGCAAGGTCTGTAAAGATGATTCCACTTGGAAAAGGATACTCAATTGAAACGCTTAAAAGCCCGCTAGACGATGAAAAGACCTTGGCATATCTAAATGTATATAAGAAGGATTTGGGTAAGTTTTTAGGCATAAATGTGGATACATACACGGAGCTAATCAAAGAAGATATTGAGAAAGCAATGATGTATATCCATAACAAAGCAGTGAGACCGATAATGAAAAATTTTGAAGACCATTTGAGTCTTCTTTTTTATGGCCAGAATTCGGGGAAACGAATTAAATTCAAAATTAATATTCTTGATTTTGTTACTTATAGCAACAAGACAAATATCGGTTATAACCTTGTTCGTACAGCTATTACTTCACCTGATAATGTTGCCGATATGCTTGGATTCCCTAAACAAAATACAAAGGAATCACAAGCTATATACATTTCAAATGACTTAACCGAAATCGGTAAGAAAGAAGCGGCAGATGGTTCGGTGGGAGGAGGTGAAGAGAATGAAAATTGAGGTCCGAGGGAATCAAGTCATACTTGATGGTTATGTAAATGTTGTGGACAGAGAAAGTCGGATGCTTCCTTCACCAAGGGGATATTTCAAAGAGAAGATTGTCCCTAAGGCGTTTGAAAAGGCGTTAAAGAAGGCAAAGAATGTGGACTTGCTGTTTAACCACAATAAGAATAGAAATCTTGGCTCTATTAAAAATGGAAATCTGGAATTGTACGAAGACAGTATTGGAGTAAGAGCCATTGCTACAGTTACAGATGAACAAGTAATTCAGAAGGCAAGGAATAAAGAATTACGTGGTTGGTCATTTGGTTTTGTTTCTGAAAAAGATTCATGGGAAGAGGGTGAATCTGGTATTCAAAAGCGATCTATTGAAGAATTAGAGCTTTTAGAAGTTTCTATTTTAGACATGACACCAGCCTATGTCGCAACTTCCATTGAAACCAGGGGAGAAAATACAGCCATGATTGAAATGAGAAGTGAAGAGGCAGCTGTAAAAACAGTTGTGGAAGATGATACAGGAGAAAGAAATAACATTATTAAACAAATAAAAAAAGTCCTGGGGAAAATTAAAATGAATTTAAAAGAAATCTTAAAAGCATCTCAAGCACGAAATAAAGCCCGATTAGCAGAATTGCAAGGGAAAGTAGAGAAGGGTGAAGTTCGTTCGGAAGAATTAGCAGCAGTTAAGGCTGAAGTAGAAGCATTAACAGAAGCAGCGAAAACTCTTGCTGATGAATTAGCGAAATTAGAAGCAGCCGAAAAGGAAGAAGATCCAGACAAAAAGGAAGATGAGGATCCAGAGAAAAAAGAAAATCCAGCAGCAAAAGAAAATCCAGATGCAAAAACGGAACTGTCAGAAGAACAACGTTCAGCTATTTCAGCATCTATCGCAGCAGCTCTTTCTACTAAAGGTCATCATACAAACAAAGAAACAGAAATTCGTTCCGTATTTGCTAACTATATTGTAGGTAATATTGATGAAAAAGAAGCCCGTGCATTAGGATTAGTTACTGGTAATGGTTCTGTTACGATTCCAGATTTCTTGAGTAAAGAAATTATTACGTATGCTCAAGAAGAAAACTTCTTACGTCGATTAGGAACGGGAGTAAAAACAAAGGAAAACATTAAGTATCCTGTTTTAGTTAAGAAGGCAGAAGCTCAAGGTCATAAAAATGAGCGAACAAATAACGAAATTCCAGAAACGGATATTGAATTCGATGAAATCGAGCTGTCTCCAACAGAGTTTGATGCGCTTGCTACAGTAACGAAAAAGTTATTGGCACGTACAGGTTTACCGATTGAGCAAATTGTTATGGACGAGCTGAAAAAAGCTTATGTTCGTAAAGAAACTCAATATATGGTTAATGGTGATGAAGCTAATAATATAAATGATGGTGCATTGGCAAAGAAAGCCGTTGAATTTAAAACGGATGAAAAAAATCTTTATGATGCATTAGTGAAAATGAAAAATACACCTGTTAAAGAAGTCCGTAAAAAAGCACGATGGGTGCTAAATACAGCAGCACTAACAAAAATTGAAACAATGAAAACAGATGATGGCTTCCCATTACTCCGACCATTTAATCAAGCAGAAGGTGGAATTGGCTATACATTATTAGGATTCCCTGTTGAGGTAGAAGATGCAATTGACATTCCAGGCGAACCAGATACGCCAGTCTTCTACTTTGGTGACTTCTCTAAATTCTATATTCAAGATGTTATTGGCTCATTAGAAGTGCAAAAGCTAGTTGAGTTATTCTCACGTACAAACCGTGTTGGTTTCCGTATTTGGAACTTACTAGATGCACAACTGATTCATTCACCATTTGAAAATCCAGTTTACAAGTATGTTTTAAAAGCAACAACTGGAGTTTAATATGGATGAATTAATTGAGAAATTAAAATCTCATATTCATTGGGAAGAGGGCATGGATGAATCTATGCTCTCTTCTTATATTAAGCAAGGTCAACGATATGTAAAAAAAGCATGTGGAAGAGAAGTAGAATACCTAGTCATTATGTGTGCAGGTATTTTTTATGAATATCGTGTAGCTGAAAAAGAATTAGGTCAGGCACTTGATGCAATGACACCTTTCTTTATCCAGGAGGTTTATGATGCCGAAGAGACAGACGAATAAACTCAAATGGATGGGTGAGCTACTTAAATTAGGGGAGACCATTGATCCAAAAACAGACCGTGTTGTGATGGGATATCCATTAGAACGCAAGATTCGTTATAACAATATTGGGGTTACGGCCACTGATAAATTCACGACAAAAGATACGAATGAAATTGTAAAGAAAATTGAGGTCCGGATTGATCGTGACATTGAAAATAATCAAAAGGATTACCGTGTAAAAGTTGGTGGCCGTATTTACGACATTGAGCGCATTTATGTAAAAGAAGAAGACCGATTGATGGAGGTGTCACTGTCTTATGCAAATTAATTTTGAACAATTGCGAAGCCTTATGAAGAAATCTGGTATTCCAGTTTCTCGTGATAGTGCTCCTACTAATACAGATTACCCTTATATTGTGTATGAATTTGTGAATGAGCAGCATAAGAGAGCTTCTAATAAGGTCCTAAAGGATATGCCGCTTTATCAAATTGCAGTTATCACAAATGGAACTGAAAAAGATTATGAGCCGTTAAAGGCTGTTTTTAATGAAGCAGGCGTTTCTTATTCTCAATTTGATGGAATGGGTTATGACGAGAACGATGATACCATAACGCAGTTTATAACGTATGTGAGGTGTATTCAATAATGGCATCTAATAATAATGGTTTTGCTGAAGCTTTGGAAGATATTAATACATTACTCAGGGTTAACCAAAAGGTAGAAAAGCAGTTTTTAGAAGAGGCAGCAGAATATTTCATAAGCAAATTAAAACCCAAAATTAATTTATCCAATAAAAACAAGAAAACTCATTTAAGAGAAAGTTTGAAAGTCTTTGTGAAAAATGATCTTGTATCTGTGGAATTCGAAGATGAGGCTTGGTATTGGTATCTATATGAAAATGGCCATAAGAAAGTAAGTGGCAAAGGTCGTGTGAAAGGTAAACACTTTGTACAAAACACTTTTGATGCAGAGGGCGACAAGATAGCCGAAATACTAGCTCAAAAAATAGTAAACAAAATGGGAGGATGATAGAAATGACAGTCACAAATAAGGAGATTCAATATAGTGTAGGCGTGGAAGATTTATATCTATGCATGATGGCAGGAGATGAATCCACTGATAAACTTCCTACTTATGAAGAGGAAATTTATAAACAAACAAATATTTCAGATTTAACGATTTCTACTACATCTACTAATTTTACAAAATGGGCTTCAAATAAAAAAATCATTAACATCGTAAAAAATACGGCATTTGGATTGGCTTTTAATCTTGCTGGTCTAAACCGTGAAGTTAAGGATAAAATCTTTGCTAAACAAAGAACAAAAGGTGTTTCTTTCGAAACAGCTAAAGCGAGAGAGTATCCTAAATTTGCAGTCGGTGTTGTATTTCCTCTAAATGATGGAACAAAACTTGTACGTTGGTATCCAAAATGTACAATAGCACCCGTAGAAGAATCTTGGAAAACACAAGGTGATGAGATGACTGTGGATGACATTGCTTACACAATTACAGCCGATCCATTGTTATACAACGATGTTACACAAGCTGAATTAGATACTGGTGCAGCTGATGCTAAAGGAATTAAAGTTGAAGACTTCTTAAAACAAGTTATTTGTGATGAGTCTCAAGTGGCTACATTAGCGGCATAAACAGAATAACAGTAGGAGGGATACTATGGCGCGCTTAAGTGATTTAGTTAACGTTAATATAAATGTAAATACAATTAAGATTCAAGGTGTAGAAATTCCGGTTGTCTTTACATTTGAATCATTCCCTTATGTGGAAGAATCTTATGGGACAGAATATCATGAGTTCGAAAAAGAAATGAATGAAATGATGAAAAAGGGACAATTTAGTTTAGGCGAAAAAGAGGCTAAACTTATGCGTTCTTTAATTTACGCAATGATTCGAAGTGGTGGTACAGAATGTACACCAGAAGAAATGAAAAATGCAATTCCTCTGTATGATCTACCTGATATTTTCCAAGTTGTATTTCAGATTTTCAGTGGTCAAACCTTCCAATACTCTGATATGGAGAAGCTGAAGCAAGAAAAAAAGTAAAAAACATACTGAATAAAAATAATGAATCTC